>NZ_JBXAHN010000003.1:0-301512 GCF_058795135.1 Lysinibacillus sp. GW823-FHT06C08 | reverse complement strand
TAAAGCGTGTGAAATTTTACTGATCGTAAAATTTCACACGCTTTTTAATTTAGAGGTGGGTTTTGTCCCAGCCTCTTCCTAATTATTTAATTCATAATGCTTGCCTTTCACTAAGTAAAAAAGGTGTTCAGCGATATTAGTAGCATGATCGGCAGAACGCTCTAAATATCGGCAAATAAATGTTAGATGAGTAATTTGAGAAATATGTGCGGGGTCTTCAACGCCTGCACGTAGCAAGAGTGTAACCGTAGCTCCATATAAATCATCCACATAATCATCTAGTTCAGCGATTTCTTTAGCACGAACAGTATCTTCCTCTGTAAAGGCCTTCATGATGCTCTCTAGCATTTCTACAGTTTTATTGCACATCGTTTGTAGATTTGTCATAGGGAACACAATCGGTTCTTTTCCAATTCGAATCGCTTCTTTGGCGATATTCACCGCATAATCGCCCACTCTTTCCATATCTGCTGCTGCTTTCACAAGGACCATGAGACGACGTAAATCGGTTGCTACAGGTTGTTGTTTAGCAATCATAAGGATTACATGGTCATTTATTTCTTCTTCAAGCCGGTTTATGATTAAATCGTCTTCAAGTATTTTCAAAGCTTTTTCTAAATTCTGTTCCACTAACGCCTCAAAGGACGTTTTTAAGGCGAAAATACTGCTATTGGCAAGTGCCATAAATTGCCCCTGAACTTCTTTTAACTCCTGTTCAAAACGTTCACGTACTACCATCGATTGCTCCTCCTTAGCCGAAACGTCCTGAAATATAATCTTCCGTACGTTGATCTGATGGTGTTTGGAAGATGATATCTGTTTTATCGTATTCTACAACTTCTCCACTCAGGAAGAACGCTGTACGATCAGAGATACGTGCAGCTTGCTGCATATTATGGGTCACAATGATAATGGAATAGTCTTTTTTCAACTCTTGCACAAGCTCTTCCACTTTTAGTGTAGAAATAGGGTCTAATGCAGATGTTGGCTCATCCATTAGAATGACATCTGGTTCAATCGCTAAGCATCTTGCAATACAAATACGCTGTTGCTGACCACCAGATAAACCGTAGGCATTTTGATTTAAACGATCTTTGACCTCATCCCAAATGGCAGCCCCTCTCAGAGACTTTTCAACTATTTCATCTAAAATCTTTTTATTTTTAATGCCATGAATTCTTGGTCCGTACGCAATATTATCATAAATAGATTTTGGGAACGGATTTGGCTTTTGGAACACCATTCCTACGCGTGTTCTTAATTCCTCTACCGTATAGTTTTTATTTAAAATATTACGCTCACGGTATAAAATTTCACCAGATGTACGAACGCTAGGAACAAGCTCTACCATTCTGTTTAATGTTTTTAAATACGTAGATTTACCACAGCCAGAAGGCCCGATAATTGCCGTCACTTCATTTTCATAAATACTTAAATTAATATCTTTTAGGCCTTGATGATCACCGTACCATAAATTCAAGTTACGTGTATCATAAACAATATTTTTCGCTATATCAGCGGAAGATTTCGTCGTCGCTTGATTCAATTTGACAATTGTTTTTTCCTCTTTAAAATCCAGTACCATAAGGTCACCTCATTAATAACGTTTTTGGAATTTATTTCGAATAAAGATGGCAATAGAGTTCATCAATAGAAGAACAGTCATAAGCACTAAAATACCAGCTGCGGCCACATACTGAAATGCTTCTTGCGGACGTTTTGCCCAATCATAGATTTGCATCGGTAGGGCTGTGAATTGGCTTAGTAAACCATTCGGTAAAAATTGTAAAATAACTGGAATTCCGATGACAACAAGTGGCGCTGTCTCCCCAATGGCACGGGACATAGCCAAAATACTTCCTGTCAAAATACCAGGAATAGCGGCTGGAAGAACCACTCGTAAAATTGTTTGCCATTTTGTTGCGCCCATCCCATATGAAGCTTCACGTTGTTCATTGGGTACTGCACGAATGGCCTCCTGTGCCGCTACAATAATGACAGGTAAAATTAATAAACTCATTGTTAAGCCAGCAGCTAAAACACTTTTGCCTAGTCCCATCATGCGTACAAAAATAGTTAAACCTAGTAATCCAAAAACGATGGAAGGTACACCTGCTAGATTTGAGATATTCATACGAATAAAGTCGTTAATTCTATTTTTCTTGGCATATTCCTCTAAATAGATTGCCGTACCTACACCTAAAATAATGGATACTGGCGCTACAACTGCCATTAACCACAGTGAACCTATTAGGGCCGCTTTGACACCTGCTTTATCTGCAAAACGTGATGCAAAATTCATTAAGAAATCAATATTTAAATAATCAATTCCTTGTGTCACAATGCGGTAAAGCAAAATAGCTAAGGTAACAAGCGCAAACGTAGTAGCTAAGAAAAATAAGGTTTTCCAAACTTTATTGAATGTAATACGCTTTGTCATTCGTTTCATGACGACTGTGTCATCCATATAGCGCATCTAGTAAACCTCCCTGAAGCGTTTCGAAATATAGTGTGCAAGTAAATTCATTACTAGCGTAAAGATGAATAGTGTAAATCCAACAGAATAGATTGAGTAGTAAATAGTTGTTCCATAACCTGCATCACCTGTTGAAACTTGTACGATGTATGCTGTCATTGTTTGGATAGAATCCGTAACATTGAGATCAAATTTCGGTGTTGATCCGCCTGCAAGCGAAACAATCATCGTTTCTCCAATTGCCCGGGAAATAGCTAATACTATAGATGCGATAATGCCGGAAAGTGCAGCAGGTAGTACTACTTTAATCGCTACCTCAAATTTTGTTGCACCTAGAGCTAAAGCCCCTTCGCGCATACTATTGGGTACCGATGACATGGCATCCTCAGATAGAGAAGTGATCATTGGTAAAATCATAATCCCTACAACAATCCCTGGGCTCAGTGCATTAAATAATTTAAGTCCAGGCACAATTTCTTGTAATAAAGGTGTGACAAACGTTAAAGCAAAGAAGCCGTAAACGATCGTCGGTACACCCGCTAAAACTTCTAAAATAGGTTTCACGGTACGTCTTGTTTTTTCACTTGCATATTCACTTAAATAGATAGCTGAAGCAATTCCAAATGGTACGGCTACTACAACTGCAATAAGTGTCACTTTTAATGTACCAGCGATTAACGGCAAAATCCCAAACAACGGTTCATTCCCTGAAAACGGTAACCACTTCGTTCCAAACAGGAAATCCGTTATCGACACACGTTTAAAGAATTCAAACGTTTCAAAAATAAGGGTGAAAACAATGCCAAATGTCGTTAAAATAGAGATAATTGCTGCAGAAAATAATAGAGCTGGCATTGCTTTTTCCACTATTTTCTTAGTTTTATGATTGCGCGAATTTGCAATTAATTGCTGCACAGATGATGTCTTATTTTCCTTTTGAGAAACCATTGGGAGCTCCTTTCAAATAAGGGAGGGAAAGAGCATACATCTCTTTCCCTCTATGCATGTCTACTTATTTTAAGCCTTCTAAAGTTTTTAAGCCTTCAGTATATTTTTCTTCAGGTAAACGAACATAGCCAACAGCTTCAGCCATATCACCTGCGTTTTCTAATGTAAATTTAATGAAATCATATGCCGCTTCATTATCTTTCATAGCACTATTTTTCACATATGTGAATAATGGGCGTGAAAGTGGCGTATATTCGCCTGCTTCAATTGTTTCATTATTTGGCTCTACACCATTTACTTTGACAATGTTTAATTTATCTTTATTTTCTAGATAGTAAGCATAACCGAAGAATCCGATAGCGTTTTTGTCACCTGATACACCTTGAACTAGCATATTATCATCCTCTGATAGTGTTGCTGAGCTTACTAGATCCGCTCCATCTAAAATGATTTCATCAAAGTAATCGTATGTGCCTGAATCAGTACCTGGTGAATAGTAAACGATTTTCTCATCTGGCCAAGATGGATCAATGTCAGACCATTTTTTCTCTTTCCCATCTTCAATCCAAATCTTTTGTAATTGTTCTACTGTTAAATCTTTCGCCCAATCATTTTCTGGATTCACGACTACTGATAAACCATCATATGCTAGAGCTAGCTCGGTATAATCAATACCAGCTTCTCCTAGTTTCGCTTTCTCTTCATCTTTTATATTACGAGATGCATTTGAAAAGTCTGTTTCACCTGCGATGAATTTTTCAAAACCACCACCTGTACCAGAAACCCCCACTGATACTTTGACATCTGGTTGTGCGCCTGCATACTCTTCAACAACTGCCTCAATAATTGGTGCAACTGTTGATGAGCCATCTCCAGCTACAGAGCCTTGTAGCTTTTCATCAGCAGCTTCTTGTCCTGAACTAGCTGGTGCGTTCGTTTCAGTATTGTTTCCATTTTGTGCAGAATCGCTACCACATGCACCTAGCATTAATGCAGAACCCATTACTGCTGTCATCGTTAAGTACTTCCACTTTTTCATCTCATTTGCCTCCGTCATGAACTGTTTTATAGTTATTTGTCTTACAATCTTTACTATAATGACTGATTGTTGAAGTCGTATAAACGGTTCGTAAAAGAGATGTAAAGGAATGTAATGCTTTGTAAACGATTGTAAAGACGCATTTACAATTAATCTTCGCTTTGTCATAGCTGTGCCCACATTTTGCATTTTTTCCTACTTACATCTGCACCCACATCCAATGAAAGCGATCAATCCATACACTTCTATGTTTGAGGGAAGCGACCTTCTGAGTGTAGAGAGGTTAGAATTTGATTCTTATTTGAAAGATGCTATAATAATCAATTGTGTCAGGAATTACTTTATCTTGATTCAGTAAAAGTTTTTGTACCAACATATAAGCTAGGTATACCCCCTTTCTACAGAAGGGAAAGATAAAGCCTTCAGAGGATGTCACAGATTTTCAACGAGAAGATATGGACATTATATTGGTAAGGCGTAATGAATGAGGAGTTTGACCTTTGTCATGAAACATGCAAACGTACAAAATGCCGATTATTTTAAAACCTATCTATCACTAATCATGGAACATCGAGAATTTACACTTCAAGAGGCGATTGATTTTATGGTAGCTTCTTATTTCTATCATAATTTAGAGCTGTATGGCGTAAAACCAAGAGAGCAATTTGAATTAGCCATCCGCCAGTTATCTGTGTCCATAAAAAAATAACCGCTAGGCATCCCAATGCCTAGCGGTTTTCTTATTCTTGCTCATCCTCACCAATTTTTTCCTCTGTAATAGCTGGTAAAATTGGCTGATTCACTTTACTATCTGTTACTTTTTCAGCCTCATATTTTGCTTTTAATTCGAAGTACTTATCTAGAGAGCGTCTAGCAATAAGGTTGTTATTGACTAAATGTTGATTCATATTAGTTGTTGCCCAAGGAATAACAACTGCATAAGCAATTTCAGGGTTTTCATATGGCGCAAAGCCAACATGTGTTAAGTTAATCGTATTTGTACCAAAGTGTTCGCGCAATGGACCATAATAAACTACCTCTGCAGTACCTGTTTTCCCTGCTGCAGTAAATGGAGCATTTGAAAATTGTCCACGAGCTGTACCATATGATCCAGTATATACACGACGTAGCCCTTGTTTAACATAGTCAATCTCTTCTTTAGGATTATCTATTTGATTAAGAATAGTTGGTCCTATTTCAGTCACTAATTGTCCTAGTTGCTTGCCATCCTGTGATGGATCACGAACTTCTTTCACAACATGTGGCTGAATACGGTAGCCACCATTAGCAATTGTTGAAATATATTGTGCTAATTGTAAAGGAGTATAAGTGTCATACTGACCAATCGCTAAGTCTAGTGTTTTACCACCCATCGTTGGACCTGATGGACCACGTACCCCACCAAATTCATTCGGCAAATCAATGCCTGTTTTCACACCAAGCCCAAATTGAGCATAATTATTACGCATTCTCGGGAATGTATCATCCTTTAAACGTAATGGCATCCCATAGCTGTAAGGTGTTCTATTAATCAATAGTGCAATTTTAAACATATAGGAGTTAGAAGAGCGTTCCAGCGCCATTAAATCATTCATTGGAACATAGCCACTACGGTTAAAAATCGAACTTTTAAAATCCGTACCTGCTAATTTAATCGGTTCATCTCCCATAGAAGTGCCCATCGAGATAACGTCTTGATTGTACCCCGTAAGAACTGTTGCTGCCTTAACAGATGAACCTGCCTCATAAGCTGTCGTAAATGTTCCGTATCCGTAATCAACAATTTCACTTTTCCCTGTTTCAGGATTCTTTTCTATTTTCTTACCGACCATAGATAGTACATCCCCTGTATTAGGGTCCATCATAATTAAAAAGGCACGATCTAATAAATACGATCCAGGAAGAGCTTTTAAATTAAGCAGTTCTTCTTCTACAATTTTTTCCGTTTCAGCCTGTAGCTCACTATCCAGTGATAAAATTAAATCTTTACCAGGCTCACCTTCATAAGTTGTAATAGTATCGACTACCTGCCCTTTTTTATTGGTAATATTTTTGACAACTGTTTTTTGACCTTGTAGTAGCTCTTCATATTGCGCCTCAATATAACTTTCCCCTACTCGATCATTTCGTGAATAATCACGGGCTAAATAATAATTCAGCTTCTCTTTTGGTATCCCTTTTGTTGGGACAGTTGTACGGCCAAGAATGGATAGAGAAGATAATTTTACGCGTTTCCAATCTGTCGTTGTGTTAACTCCTGGCAGTTCCGTTAAACGCTCGGAGACACGTGCAAATTCTTCTGCAGAGACATTTTCACTTTTTATAATTTGAGGTGATAAATTATAACCAGATGTCATCTCTCTAAAGATTGCTAATACTTCTAAATCCTTCTCTGACAATTGCAAAAGTTCTTCATTCGTAATGCGTTCACGTACTAGTTTATCAACCTCTGCATTGATTTGACTTGTCGTAATATTTTCTTTTGCTCGAATTTCAGCTTCTTCTGCCTTTGTCACTTTGTCGTAGGCTGCGTCATGATTTTTAATAATCCAAAAATCTTGTTTATCACGCAACGTGACGCGTTTCGTTGGTTGTTCAATTAATTGTGCCAGCTTTTCAGCTATATTTAGCATTTCATCTGTTGTAGTCGTTTGCATTTTCGTATACGTAATCGCATTTTCCGGGTGATTATCTACTAAAATACGACCGTAACGATCATACATTCTACCCCTAGGCACACTCGTATTGACAGGAACTTCTTCTGTACTCTCTAAAAGTCGTACATACTCTTCCCCTTTCACGATTTGCATATAACCTAGTCTAAAAATCAACATTGAAAATACGATAAATATTGCAAAGAAAAGGATATTCATACGAAATGTTAAATTAGAGTGATGTTTTGCTTTAACACTCGCTGCGCGATTTTTCCCTGGTGCTTTGCGCATATGTATTCCCCTCCTTATATTTTTTCATTTCAATACACGATACTTAGTATACCATTCGTAGGTTTGACAGGAAAGCATGCACTTGACAATTATTACGGAAAACATCATTTATTTGACGGCATCTAAAGTGGAAAGGTTGCCCTTTTTGTTCTATCCATTTCTTTTGCACTTTTATCTAATAAAAAAAGGCTATGCCTTAGTGATTTCTCACCTTAGCATAGCCATCTCTATTCAATCATTATTTAGCAGCTTGGAATTTAGCTTCAACTACATCCCAGTTTACTACGTTCCAGAATCCGCCGATGTAATCTGGACGACGGTTTTGGTAGTTTAAGTAGTATGCGTGCTCCCAAACATCTAAGCCTAGAATTGGTTTTTTACCTTCCATTACTGGAGAGTCTTGGTTAGGAGTAGAAGTAACAGCAACTGAGTCACCATCCACGATTAACCATGCCCAACCTGAACCGAAGCGAGTTGTAGCAGCTTTTGCAAATTCTTCTTTGAACGCATCAAAAGAACCGAATTTCGCATCAATTGCTTTTGCAACTTCGCCAACTGGAGTATTAGAACCGCCTGGAGCGATTACTTCCCAGAATAGTGTATGGTTAGCATGTCCGCCACCGTTGTTGCGTACAGCAGTTTGTTTATCAGCTGGAAGAGCATCAAGGTTTGCGATTAAGTCGTTAATGTCTTTTTCTGCAAATTCAGTGCCTTCTACTGCTGCGTTTAAGTTTGTTACATAAGTATTGTGGTGTTTAGAATGGTGAATTTCCATTGTTTTTGCATCGATATGTGGTTCTAATGCGTCGTAAGCGTAAGTTAATTGTGGTAATTCGTAAGCCATTGTTAAGTTCCTCCCTAAAATAAGAAATATTTAGTACATCAATAGATTATCAAAATTGGTCAAACCATTCAATGAAAAATACTTCATTTAGAAGATTTCAGCCTTTTGACTGAAAAACCAATACGTTTACTATCTTACCCGGTTGTGCCATTCATTAAACCTCACATGTAAACATTAAATCGCGATAAAAAATACAATGATCATCACGATTTGAATGACAGCCTTTGCAATAGTAGAAGTTAAAAAGCCTACTAATGAGCCAATACCACTTTTCACAGCCTCACTAAATGTTCGCTTCTCTACAATTAATTCAGCGATAACTGCCCCTAAAAATGGACCAAGTAAAATCCCAGCCACAGGGATGACAAATGGGCCGATTAATAATCCAATAGTACTTCCCCACATTCCGGCATTGGAGCCGCCAAACTTTTTAATGCCAAATGCATTGGCCAATGTGTCCGCACCAAATAACAGCACTACAAATAATAGTTCAATTACCCAGAACCACCAGCTTAACTCAGCGAAGGAGAAAAATAAGCCATATAGCAGGAATCCTCCGACTAAAAATAAGACACCTGGTATAATCGGATAGACTAAACCAACAAATGAAATAATAAAGCAGGCCATTACTAAAATCCAGCCAACAACTTCCATAAAGTTTCTCTCCTTTTTCGTACATTGACTTTCATACGGACAAACAAAGTGAAAGGTTTCACTTTGTTAATGGCGAATACCTAAAATTGAATCTGCAATATTAACCGCATGGTCACCAATACGTTCCAGATTACTTACAATGTCCATATAGACAATCCCTGCCGCTCCACTACATTCATTCGTATTCAAACGTGCAATATGTTTCTGACGAAGTTTATCCTCCATATCGTCTATCAAACTTTCAAGCTCTGTCACCTCTTGAGCTAAACTTAAGCTCGCCGTATCTAAAGCCTCTATGCTTTTACGGACAGCCTCTATAGCTAAACTAAACATGCCAATTAAATCTTGGCGTGCCGATTTACTTAAGCTCACTTCATGATGATCCTTGTATTGTAAAAGCTCTAATATATTCTCAAAGTGATCACCAATACGTTCGAAGTCTCGCACATTTGTTAATAATGTATGATGTCTGACTGAGTCTGCACGAGATAAGGGCTGCTTAGACACCATTACTAAATAATCGGTAATTTCATTATCTAGATGATTAAGGCCGGCCTCTAATTGTAAAACTGTAGGAATATGTTCGGCTTCCCCTGATTTCATATATAGAAATGTTTCTTCTAAGCCTCGTAAAGCATGCTCACCCATTCGTAATACTTCCTCTTTGGCTTGGCCAAGTGCTATCGCTGGGGAGGAATCAATAAAAGAAGGATCTAAATGCTTAGTTGTGACATTGATATGCCCATCATGTCCTGGTATCAATTTCGTAACTAATGCTGCCAATCCTGCAATAAAGGGAAGTTGAATCATCATATTAAATACATTAAATGAGCCGTGAGCAATTGCAATTTGCATACGAGGCTCTAAATGAAATAAACCACTGACCCATTGAACATATTGCATAAATGGGGTGAAAAAAATCATGAAAATAATTGTACCGATCACATTAAAAAGTACATGTGCAGCGGCTGCCCGTTTTGCATAAATAGAAGCGCCCAGTGACGCTAATACCGCCGTAATCGTCGTACCAATATTTTCACCAAATAAAATCGGTAAGGCATTGTTCAATCCGATCAAATGCTCAGCATATAAGCCTTGAAGCACACCAACTGTGGCCGTAGAGCTTTGTACAAGCAAGGTAAAAACGGTACCTAAAAATATACCTAAAATGGGTTGATTACTTAAATGAAGCGTTAGAGATGCAAAATCTGCCAGTTGATGTAGTGACTGCATACTTGCACTCATTAGCTCTAGCCCTAAAAATAAGCCACCAAAGCCAAATATAATTTGACCAATATGTTGATATGTTGCTTTTTTTAAGAAAAATAAACAGCCTGCCCCGATTGCTAATAAGGGATAAAAATAGATACCAATATTAATACCAATAATGAATGCTGTAATGGTTGTACCAATATTTGCTCCCATAATTACGCCGATTGCTTGACGTAACGTTAAAAATCCGGCACTCACTAACCCAACAGTAATGACTGTCGTTGCAGAGCTTGACTGAATGCAAATTGTTACAAATATGCCTACTAAAACTCCCATGATAGGGTTAGTTGTAAAGCGATTTAACCATTCGCGTAATCGATCATCCGCTGATTTTTGAAGCCCATCACCCATAAATTTAATGGAAAATAAAAAGACTCCTAACCCACCTAAAAACTGAAAGAGTATGCTTTGCCAATCTATTGTCAATTGTTTTCGCTCCAATTCCTACGTCTCTACTACTCTATTTCTAATCTTTAATTGATTACAAACAAAAAGTAAAGAAATCCTTTAATTTCTTTACATAATGTTAACATTTTATCATCAAGTCTCCCTTCATTCATACTTCTTTCATACCCTATGCTCTTTGAACATGTTAATATATTGTTTGGAGGAGATATAGTATGAAACACTCACAGCTATTTATCGATAGTCTCATTCATCCAAAAAAACTAGCAGCCTATCGTTTACTACCTATTGGAAAAGTTATTCAATATACTTTTCTACTCATTACCCTTGTAACTGTATTCTCTTTAGGTAGATTTGCAGCGGGTATGTCTGTTGATACGATTGATATGAACAGTTTAAATGGTTTAACTGAATACATAGATGGCATTAAATGGCTCTTATATCCGTTTACGTTCTTAATGCTTTTTGTCTTTACAACCATGCTGATTTTTGCACAAATTGCTCTCTATGCCTTAGCCGGTTTATTTATCTTAAAAGTGATGAAACGTCGTGGTGAATACCGTCATATTTGGCGGACAACAACGTTTGCCATTACGTGGGCAACATTATTGTCGATGCTAGCAGAATATTTACCGA
Organism: Lysinibacillus sp. GW823-FHT06C08; assembly: GCF_058795135.1. Lineage (NCBI taxonomy): Bacteria > Bacillati > Bacillota > Bacilli > Caryophanales > Bacillaceae > Lysinibacillus > Lysinibacillus sp. GW823-FHT06C08. Next base: position 290,293 of record NZ_JBXAHN010000003.1, on the reverse strand, counting down.
TTAACAGTACGATTATCTCTGTTTTTTCTTTATTATTGACGATCGTTCTATTAATTGTGGCCTTTACAAAATATCCAAAACAACCAATTTCAAAATAATGTGCATGAATCCCACCTCTTCTAAATATAGTGTAGAAAAGGAGGGATTTTTTTGCGGGCATTCATCTTAACAGCTATCATTATCGTCATCGCTTTTGTCGTAAAAGTAGATTTAACTGAGGGTTCGATCCCCCTTGCTGGTTTACAAACCAAAAGTACTAATGGCCAATGTGAACAGCAACGTGAGCCAAATTATATCACCGTACAAACTATTGAAGGAGATACCATTCATAGTTTATTTGCCTTACACCCTGCAAAAGTTCCTATGACATTCCCAGAACGCTTACAATTATTTTACAACTTAAACCCACACTTACAATTACAGGAATTGATTCCCGGTGGAAATATTAAGCTTCCTCTTACGTTTGAATTCGAAAACAAATGCGGAAAATGAAAAGTTAGCGTTTCTTCCTTGTCCTTATTTTCTTACACTGCTAAAATAAATGACAGTGACGGCTGAAAATAGTGGCCCGAAAAGGAGAGAAAGTTAATGAGTGAAATTTGTCACCGTACAAATACACGTCCTGTACGTGTCGGTAACTTAACAATTGGTGGTAGTAATGAATTATTCATTCAAAGTATGTGTACAACAAAAACACATGATGTAGATGCAACAGTGGCAGAAATTCTTCGACTTGAAGAAGCAGGCTGTCAAATAGTTCGTGTTGCAGTTCCAGATGAGCGTGCTGCAGATGCAATTGCCGAAATCAAAAAACGTATCCATATTCCATTAGTAGCTGATATTCATTTTGACTATAGATTAGCATTAAAAGCCATTGAAAATGGTATCGATAAAGTACGTATTAACCCAGGTAATATTGGTCGTAAAGAAAAAGTGGAGGCTGTCGTGAATGCAGCTAAAGCAAAAGGTATTCCAATTCGTATTGGTGTAAATGCTGGTTCATTAGAGCGTCATATTTTAGAAAAATACGGTTATCCAACTGCTGATGGTATGGTTGAGTCTGCTCTTCACCATATTAAAATTTTAGAAGACTTGGACTTCCACGATATTATTGTATCGATGAAGGCATCTGACGTAAATCTTGCTATTGAAGCCTATGAAAAAGCAGCTAAGGCTTTTAATTATCCGCTACATTTAGGTATTACAGAATCAGGTACACTGTTTGCTGGTACTGTAAAATCAGCGGCTGGACTTGGAGCCATCCTATCAAAAGGAATTGGTAACACATTACGTATTTCACTTTCAGCAGACCCTGTTGAGGAAATAAAAGTAGCACGTGAACTATTAAAATCCTTTGGTCTAGCTTCAAATATGGCAACACTGATCTCTTGTCCAACATGTGGACGCATTGAGATTGATTTAATTTCCATTGCGAATGAAGTAGAAGAATATATTTCTAAATTGAAGGTACCTTTAAAAGTAGCAGTATTAGGCTGTGCGGTAAACGGTCCTGGTGAAGCACGTGAAGCAGATATCGGTATTGCTGGTGCACGAGGTGAGGGCTTGTTATTCATGAAGGGGAAAACTGTTCGTAAAGTCCCTGAAGAAACAATGGTTGAAGAGTTGAAAAAAGAAATTGATAAATTAGCGGCAGAGATGGAAGAAAAGCGCGCAGCAGAAGAAGCACAAAAAGCGAATGCCTAAGGAGGTACTAGCATGAAAAAGCCCCGCTTTGGTATTGATATTGATGGGACTGTAACATGTCCAAGTACACTCATCCCACATATTAATAAACAATATAACGTAAATATTACGCTTGATGATGTTTGTGAGTATGATTTTTTATCAGCCTTTCCGCACCCTGTTGATCGTAGTGCCTTTAACACTTGGTTTAAAGAAAACGAGCCTTATATGTACGAAGTGTCGGAAGTGGCAAAAGATGCAAAAAGCATTCTAACTGCTTGGCAAAATTCTTATGAGCTCTACTATATTTCGGCACGAGGCGAAAATGTAGCAGACATTACAATGAATTGGTTTAAAACTCAGGCTATCCCCTATGATCATATCGAACTTTTAGGTAGCCATGATAAATTAGCAGTTGCTAAAAAGCATCATGTAGAGGCTTTCTTTGAGGATAAGCACGATAATGCGGTTATGCTGGCAGAGGAGCTAAAAATACCTGTCGTGTTATTTGATACGCCTTATAACCGTCTTGCTGTCCCTGACAATGTTGTAAGGGTATATAACTGGCAAGAAGCCAATCAATTTATCACCAATCATTTCAAATAATATACAGGAGAGTCGTGTTCAGATAAAGAACACGACTCTTTTATTTGCCACCAGCGGATGGTAAGGCTTGGAGCAGAAGCCGTTCAAACAAGTTCGTTTGACGATAGACCTGCTTATTTTCACTATACTTCCAGAATTCCTCGTATCCAACGCTCCACAAAGTTTTCAAAGGTAATGCCATAATTATCGTAGACGGCATGATAAACAAAATAAGTTCCTAAACGATCAAGAATTTCATCATTAATTTTCATCACAAACCGCTCCCTTTCTACTTGTTTTTCACCAAATTTTCATACTTCTATACTCCCAAATGACGAACAATCGAGTGGAGGTCGCATCGTTGCAAAACCGTCACAATCTACCGCTTTCATGCCCTTTCTTCATATTTTTCTTTTCGATAAGATAGTAGTAACAACATGCTAGACTGGAGGGACTACTTGTGAAATGGATGACAAAATTAGCTTGTATGACTTGCATCTGCGCACTACTGACCGGCTGTGGTGATCGATTATCAGAAATTAAAGATGCAGCTTCTGGCATCAACACAGCGGCAAACTCCGCGGCTAGTGCAGTAAGTCGAGATGTACATGCTATACGCGCTATAGACATTAACTATAAAGATACATCTTTCACGGTTAATGACCTATTTAAAACTATTTTACGTGACATACGCTGGGATTATGACCCGGAAAAAAATGAGCTACATGTGAGAGGCACTTGGCAACCCCCACTATTTTCTGATCAGCCATGGGATGATGAGTTGAAAGAAAAGCTTGCTGAGTCAGGCATTGTAGACGTTACATGCAAAATAATTGATGATAAAATTGATAGCTCTCAAACTACAACGATCGTTATTTTTAATAATGAAAATCTCTTACAAAAAAATGGTGAAGAAGCACTCCATCACCTATATGATACCTATTTACTGTCAACGCATTAAAAACGATTCTGCCATGATAACTGGCAGAATCGTTTTTTTATAATAAGTCTTACAATTTTGAAATATTAGGTGCTTTTATTTGAATAAAATAAAACCATCACGTTATAATCAAAGTACAACGTGATGGTTTGGAGGTGTTTGCATTGGGACAGAGAAATTAAAAATTGGCGAGCTTGCTGAAAAAACTGGCATTACAAAACGAACAATCGATTATTATACAAACATAGGCTTGTTGGTAGCAGAACGTTCTGCAACAAATTATCGCTACTATGATCCCTTCATGATTGAACGACTTCAATTCATTGAACAGCGCAAACAACAAGGGCTTTCACTCGTTGAAATCCAACATGAATTAAACATCACTCCCTATGAAGAAATTGATGTACAAATGCTTCGTTTAAAAATGCAAGATTTAGAGCATGATGTAGCTTCTCTACTAGAACAAATGAACCAGCAAGATGATAAAAAAATTGAAACTATTAAAAAGAATGTTTCGCCTGAAAGTATTGCATTAATGCAATCCTTACTTTTACTTATTCATAATTAGGAGGTGACGTTCTGTTTTTACAGAACGACTATTTGGATACCATAATAAACTTATCGATTTTTACCATTTTATTAGCTTTAACAGGTTTTTTCGTGGCAACAGAGTTTGCGATTGTAAAGGTTCGTTCCTCAAGACTTGATCAACTTATTGCAGAGGGAAATACAAAAGCCATTGCTGCTAAGCAAGTGGTCAGTCATTTAGATGAATATTTATCTGCCTGTCAATTAGGGATTACAGTAACAGCTCTTGGTATCGGTATGGTTGGTGAAAAAACTTTTGAATTTATGCTACACCCACTATTCGAAATGATCGGAATTTCAGATAAATATATGACGATCTTTACCATTGGTACAGCCTTTGCTATCGCTACATTCTTACATGTTGTTGTCGGCGAATTAGCCCCAAAAACAGCAGCTATTCAAAAAGCGGAAACGATTACTCTACTTTTCGCAAAGCCGATTATGTTCTTCTACAAAATCATGTACCCATTTATTTGGTTCTTGAACGGCTCTGCACGCGTTTTGATTGGTTTTTTCGGTATGAAGCCTGCAAGTGAGCATGAGCTTTCTCATACGGAGGAAGAACTGCGACTATTACTGTCTGAAAGCTTTAAAAGTGGTGAAATCAATAAAACAGAGCTTAAATATGTAAATAACGTCTTTGAGTTTGACGAACGTATTGCTCGTGAAATCATGGTTCCTCGAACAGAAATTGTAGGGATTGAACGAAATGACTCGTTTACAACTATCATCCATCATTTTGCCGCTGAAAAATATACGCGTTACCCTATTTATGATGGCGACCGCGATAATATTTTAGGGTTTATCAATGCAAAGGAATTGTTTACACACGGTTTACTTGAGAAGCTTACAGACGAGACATTAGTCATCGAAGATTTCATTAATCCAGTTATTCGTGTTATTGAAACTATCCCTGTTCAAGAATTACTTGTACGAATGCAAAAAGAACGTATTCATATGGCCATTTTAATGGATGAATATGGTGGGACATCAGGTCTCGTAACCGTTGAAGATATTTTAGAAGAAATTGTTGGTGAAATTCGTGATGAATTTGACGATGATGAAATTGCAGATATTCGAAAAATCACAGAAAACCATTATATATTAAATGCAAAGATGCTTGTTGAAGATGTAGAAAATTTACTAAATATAACATTAGAAGCCGAGGAAGTGGAAACATTAGGTGGTTGGTTCTTATCCGTGAATAATGGGATAAAAGCATCCGCAAATATTGAGCTTGGCTCCTATGTCTTCAGTATTTATGAACAACAAGGACATCAGATACATTATATCGAGGTTCGACCTCTACGAATTAGTGCACCGGCGTCCCTCATTACAAAGGTACAGCCCTAACCTTATTATTTTGAAACCATTTTCGTTATTCCATTATTAGCCATTTCAAGCTATAATGAGAGTAGGAATATGATTCTAGTTTCAGGGGGCTATACACATGACATTATTTAAACTATATCATTCAGATGGTATACACATTATTTCCGACGTAAAAAAACATAAAACAAATATTGAATTAAAAACAATTACAGGCGAAGTATTATATATTATCGTCGTAACAGATGAAAACTACACAGTGTACGACGATCGTTTTGCAGGTGCCTCTAAGCAGTTAAATTCTGTAGAAGCATTTGATATAGATGGCAGTTTCCGTAGCCTAGATTTCGATAATATGCGCGCTTTATTTAAAGAAGCTTTTACAAAGTTATTACAACAAATCGCTGAGTGCGTTCAAAGTAAAGATGAGCTAGTCGATATTGACACACTCCGTCATAAAGTAAGTGCCCAAATAAAAGGCATCCATTTCCGTGTCATTTCTGATACGAAAAAATATGAAATTTAACCTCTCACAGACTGTTCATTTTGGACAGTCTGTTTTCTTTTCACCTCCCTTCCCAGCTAAAACAAAAACATGCTTCTTAACTTTCATGTATAATGGGACTTAATGATCTGAAAAAAAGGGGTGTTTAGAATGAATCGTGAACAATTAATCACACTCATTTCAGAAAAACTGAAATTAATCCGTACTGAAAAAGCTTTTACCCAGGATCAAATGAGTGATTTACTTGGATTATCTAAAAAAACACTTGTCCAAATTGAAAAGGGGCGTATTCTAGCGGGATGGACAACTACTGTTGCCGTCTGTACTTTGTGTCGTGACAGTACTATTTTGCAACACGAGCTAGGCGGTGAACCATTAGAGGTGGTGGATTTGATTGCGAATAATGGAACATTGCAGCCTAAAGATAAAACAATGGGTGGATACATATGGTGGAAAAATATACATGAGCATGGAGGGTTCCGACTTCAGCAAAATATCATTAGCCTTCATTTCCGTATTTTAGACGACAACAATTTTCGTCTAATCTCAACATTTGATGAACAAGTAGCTAAACAAGCATGGAAAAAGCTACAGATGTAACCCTCCGCCATCTACTAGACCTCCTCCTAATGGTAGAAGCAGTATTCCTGCTTCTACTGTTGTTAGTTGTTTGCCCTCCTCCCCCACTTACATCAACACACTCTAGACAAATATATAAAGAAAAGAAATTACTTGTCATATGATAAAGAGAATGGATTCTGTGAAATTTCTATAAAGGATAGATAGTTGAAGTTAGGAAAGTCGAAATTTGCAGAAATATTTTCTATACTTAATAGTAACCGCTGTGATATTGGAAAGGATGCGCATAAATGAATCGAATTCTAGCAATAAGTGATATACACGGAGAATTAGCGCTTTTTGAAGAACTATTACTAAAAGCAAACTATAATCCAGATGAAGATCAACTTTTTTTACTCGGTGATTACATCGACAGAGGTCCAGCTTCAAGCGGTGTGTTAAATTTAGTGAGCGAATTACAAGGAAAAGGAGCACGAGTTCTCCTCGGCAACCATGAAGCCATCATGCTCAATGCATGCCGTTCTGGCCTTGCTAAACCATGGAACCATTGGGTAGGACTTTGTGGGGGGGATGCAACATTAGCAAGCTACGGCTACCAGCTGAACGATTTCGAGGATGCTATTGCTAGCCATACATTGCCTAGCTTTATTAAAACGTTGCCAAAGCTAGAAGAGCATTTACAATTAATTGAAAACTTCGAAACATACATTGAATTAGAGGATGCTATATTTGTACATGGTGGAGTTATACCAGGCGTTGCGATGTCAGAAACAGACCCCATGCAATTACTATGGATCCGAGAAGAATTTCATGCAGGCTATCAAGGAGATAAAACCGTTATCTTTGGACATACACCTACGTATAGACTTCACCATAACCCAACTGATTACAGTGTCTACTTTGGTGAAAACAATATTATCGGTATTGATGGTGGTGCTGTATTTGGTGGACAATTACACGCATTCGAATGGCCAAGTCGTCAAATATTCTCAGTCGAACATAAAAAACCAACAAGTAACGATTAACTTGTTGGTTTTTCTATTAATATAACTTGAAGATAACACCTACTAAAGAGTACACAATAACTGTTGTGAATAATATGGTCATATGGAATAGTGAGAAAACAAACATTTTAGTAGCCCACTTCACTTGATCTTTATTACTATGATAGCCATATATACTCATTACTAGCCATGCAATACTTAATAGTAATGCGACAAGCATAATTCCCACACTTAAGGAACCAAATAAAAAGCTTGATAGAATTAATAAAATTAAATAGAAATTTGTTTGATAATACGTACGGCGCATACCTTTAACAACAGGAAGCATTGGCACACTTGCCGCTTCATAATCTACACGTTTGCGGATTGCAATGGCATAAAAATGCGGCATTTGCCAAATAACCATCACAAAAAATAAACCAAGTATTGCAGGATGTGTAATATCTGTCGATACGGCAGACCAGCCAATTAATGGCGGTACTGCACCACTTATACTACCAATTTCTGTATTATAAATCGTACGACGTTTTGTCCACATTGTGTAAGGGACTACATATAAAAATACTCCTAGTAAACCAAATGCCGCTGCTAATGGTGACGCAAGCGCCAAGACGGCTAATCCGATAATTAACATAGCTATCGCTAATGATAGAGTCGATTTTGCTGACATTTCCCCAGTGACGGTCGGTCTGCTTTGTGTACGAGGCATAATCGCATCGATATCACGGTCATACACATTATTAAAGGCCCCTGCTGCTCCAATGACAAGGGCAGAACCAACTGTTGAAAAAATCATTTCTGGTATATTGTCTATGAACGTCATTTTATTTTTGTACATCCCTAGCGTTAAACCAGCCCACATTGGTATTAAATTAGATTTGATAATTCCTGTTTTGACTGTTTGCGCTAAAATAGTAGAGCGAGACGATTTCCCTCGTGTTGTTCCGGAGGATTGCGGTTTATGCTCCGAGTTCAGATTTTGTTCCATTCATCTTAATTCCTTTTCTCCATAATTTCTGCACGCCACAATCGATAGAAAGCGACAAAATTTGCATCTAGCACATCAAATTATTATTTTACCCCTTTTAGTTCTGTTCTGTCTCTAAGTTCACATAAAGTACATGTTTTTATCTAGTAAAGTACGCTCATTCACAACATCTTCTATGATACCACCGACTGACATGAATTTGAACCTTCTTGCTCGATTCTTATCATTACTATTCAAGAAAAGTAAAAAGCCGAGGCGAATTTTGCCTCGGCTTCTATTATTAAAGATCTCCCTGAAGTTGCTGGGCCAAAAATGCCACTAAATCACGCATATTATCTGGTGTTACCCCATGTCCATCTGGATATTGCTTAAATGTCACAGTAGCCCCAAATTGTTCAAAAACCTCTTTGCTTTCCATTCCCCATTGTGATGGAATAACATAATCATAATCACCATGAGAAATAAAGGCTTGTAAATGTTCAACAGAGCGAATAGAATATTCCTCTGTTACAAATTTAGGTGTATAGCCGCTTAATGCGACAATGCCCGTCACTAAATTCCCCATTACAAAGGCCAGTGATTGTGCTAGTACGGCTCCCTGGCTAAAGCCTAATAAAAATACTTTATGGGGATCAACTTGATATTCGTCAATTGCCTCTAATATAAATCGTTGTAAAGCCACTAATACTTTATCGAAGATAGCACGATCCGGTTGCCCTACCTCTTGAATAGTGAAGAAAGCATAACCTGGTTTTTGTGTAATGGGTCCACGCAAACTAAATATATGACATTGTTCTTGAAAGTCCTGTACTAATTGTGGTAAGTCGTCTTCATTACTTCCCATACCATGCAATAAAAAAATAGCAGGGTATTTTTTTGTAGTGTCCATATTAGTAGGTGGTGTATGTTTAAAAGTAAATGGTGTATTCATGTCTTCAAATTCCTTTCACAGTCAATCTTTGTAACAAAGCTATAGTAATTTTGTTTTATTGATTAATCCATCTGTATGGTAAGCAATATACCCATTGACAACACGAATGGTCTCTAGTGGATCTGCGTCAAAAAGTATTTGTGATTGCTCAGGTGTGGACACCAGAACCGTTAATAAATCCATACGCATAGAATGCCCCGCAGAGCTATATGCATAGTCGTAGATGATCGCTTCCTCTGTCATGCCTTCTGTCTCATATTGTTGATGGAACAATTCCTTTACAGTATCCATTTGCTCTGCTACTTGTTGTCGGATACGCATCTGATGCATCAATAATTCCTCTTCTAAAGTTGAGGGCTTTACCCATTTTTTAGCGTTTAGCATGAACAGGAATTCTTGTTCCCATGCCTGTTCATTCTCAGTAAAGTAGAGCATATTAATCATTAGCATATCCCAGAAATCAACAGCCGAAGTTGCTGAATTTCGTTGCATTGCTATAGTTTCTTTAAAATGTTCTTCTACCTTAGTAATATTCATATTGCGAACTAAATGATTACATACGTTTTCAATAAACTTATTTGCCACTTCTTGTGCCATAAAAAATCCGTCCTTTATATCTACAAATCATTTTTTTCTATCTTATCATACCATGATTGTGAAATATGGCAACGAAGCCCTCTCTATAGACATTTCACAAAAGGATGTCTCCCTTTGTAAAGGAAGACATCCTGAATGAATTACGAGAAAACATAGCTATCCATAGTATCCAACGTATTTTGAATAGCATCTTTCAATGATCGTTGATGTTCACCACAGGAAACTACTGCCTCTTCCAAAGCGATTGCAGCATTCGCCATAAACGGTGCCATTTGCAAATCCTTGGCTAATTGAATAAGAACTAATGCCTTATTCCATTTCCAACGAGGGTTAGTTGGATCTAAATTGATCGCCTGCTCCAAATAACCAAGCGCATCAAAAGGCATCCAGCCAAAGCGATGCATTGTCTGGCCCGTCATTCCCCAGTAGACGGCCTTATTTGGATTTTCCTTAACGGCTTGTTGAAAGCAATGGACACTTTCATTGTATTGATGGGCGAATAAAAACAGCTCTCCTTGAGTAAAGAAGGATTGGGCTTTTTCATTACCTGTTCCTGTCTTTGCTACCTCTTCTAATTGCTTTATATTCATTGCAAATGCTTCTTCATCTTTGATCGCACGTATTCCTACAACCGCATCGGATTCTGGATAGCTTTCGTCCGCACGTTCTGCATGTTGTATTTCTCCATAAAGAGTCGGCTTTGGATAATGAGAGAAATCATACTCTTCTAATAATATTATATATTTTTGCGCAAGGGCTAGTTCCTCTTCATTTGTCACCATTTTTGCAGCTTCATAGCATTTCATTAGCTCGCCATTGTAAAAAAAATCATCCATTGACATTTAAAAATCCCTCCAGTGTATAGCTATTCAGTCTTTTTAGTATACACTACAACATAAAAAGAGACTGATCAAAATGTTGATACAGTCTCCTTAGTATTATTTTTTTAACACTACCGTATTTAAGAAGTTGCGTAAGTCCTCTTCTTTTAGTGCCCCTACAAAACGGTTCACTTCTTTTCCATCTTCAAAACGGATAAACGTTGGTGTTGCTTCAATATGATATTTCTCCCATAAATCTTCATATTCATAGACATTCAATTGAGCAATGTCGACACCTAGTTCAACTGCAATTGGCATTAATTCAGGTGTAAATGCTTGACAGTGTACACAAATCGGGCTGAAGAAATACGCATTCACAGGTTCACCTGCTTTAATCTTTGCCTCTAATTCATCTGGTAACATAATGTTTTGATAGCTTTTGTCATCTAATTGATCAATTGTTTCTTGTTTCAGCTTTTTATCGCCATAAGGGTTGTTTGCGCTCTCTAGTTTACTTTTGTTTGAGACATTGGTAAGCACAATAATTGCTGCAAATAATACAACAATAACGGAACCAATAATTAATAATTTTTTCACTAGAATAGTGACCTCCTTTTTTACACTAAAATCCTAATTTTAGTGTATCCGGATTGATTATAAATTGTTTTGAAAACCTAGTAAACTAATTCGCCTTTAAAAAAAGATATTTCACATTTATAACATAATTTTAAGTATATTTGGGAACATACATATTGAGAGTTCATGCAAAATTTGAACGTGGAGTGATTATATGAAAAACTCGTTTCAGCATGTATTTCAAATTTATACGAAGGATATCCGGAACATTGTCACAAACTGGGTAGTAGCTATCATTGTGGGCGGATTGATTTTTCTTCCTTCACTTTACGCCTGGCTTAATATCTATGCCTCTATGGACCCATACGCCCACACATCCAATATGAAAATCGCTATTGTCAACGAGGATACTGGAACCACCGTTCGAAATGAAGCAATTAATGTTGGAAATGAAGTAATCGAGAATTTAAAAACGAATGAAAGCTTTACGTGGGAGCTTGAAAACGAACAGCAAGCCATGGAGCATTTGAAAAATGGAGATTATTTTGCCATGATCGTTATTCCCAATGACTTTTCGCAAAAGCTCACCTCCATTCTGACAGAGCAACCAACTAAAGCGCATATTGATTATTATGTAAATGAAAAAAAGAATCCGATTGCCCCTAAAATAACAAGTAAAGGAGCAAGTGTCCTTACCCAGCAGGTTTCTAGTGAATTTGTATCAACGGTCAACGGGACGCTATTCTCCATTTTTAATACTATTGGGCTTGAAATGGAACGTGAAATTCCTGATTTTCGAAAATTTGAAAACTATGTCTTTACTATAGAGCAGCATTTACCTGATATCAATTCATTTTTAGCACAGGCTTCTAGCCAAGGGAAGGATGCCGATCAATTACTCAATCGTGCGATCACACAAATTCCACAAGTAGAACAATTAACAACAAATGGTTTGACTACTATTCAAAAAGGTCTAACTCTTGTGAATGAAGCAGATGCTCTGTTTAATGAGCTATCTCCCCTTATTAAAAAGGATGTACAAACTGTCCAAAATATTGCGCAGCACTTCACAGATATTATGAATAAACTCAACAGCATTGATCTTGATTCAGCCTCTATCACCCAAACAAAAGAAGCATTAAAAAATCAATTGTCGACGTCCAAAGAAAACATAACGCATAGTATTCAAACACTTGAGGCGCTACAGAAGTTGATTCAAGCAGATACTTTAACCCGAAATCAGTTGCAGGATTCCTTAGATCGTATCATAGCATCTTTACAGCAAAGTAATGCCCAAGATAATGAACAAATTATTGAACAGCTTACAGCTATACGTGATGCCCTGCAAAATAATCCGACCTTTACCGATTCAACTTTAAACGCCCTAAAAGACTTGCAACAATTAAATACATTACATGCAGATATCCTTACAAAAATTGAACAATTACAGCCCATTGATAAAAACGTCATTCAACAAGATATTACAGCGATTCAAAACATCGCACAAAATGCTACCGCTAATTTACAAAAATTCTTGGTCTACTATAACGATAAATTGGAGCCACAAATTCGCTCAACATTGTCTAGTGCTAAAAGTACATTAACAAGTGCTTCTGCCATGTTGACGGATGTAAAACAATTCATACCTCAGGCAACAGATAAATTGACACAGGCAAAAAATACGTTAGGTACGGCTAATAATGCTCTCCAGAAAATCCAAAGCGAGTTCCCTACTTTAAGTACAAAAATCAAGGACCTAGCGAATAAACTTCGAACTTTAGAAAATGAAGCGGATATTTCAGAGATTGTGCAATTATTAAAGAATGATGTCAATGCCGAGCGTGATTTCTTTGAAGAGCCCATTAAACTAAAGGAACATCGAATTTTCCCTATCGCCAACTACGGAACAGCGATGACACCATTTTACACAGTGCTATCCATTTGGGTCGGTTGTTTATTATTAATTTCACTATTATCCGTAAATCTTCATGAAAATTCACCTTATAGTATCCGTGAAATCTATTTTGGCCGCTTACTAACGTTTGCAACTTTTTCTATTATACAAACCCTCATCATTACGATCGGTGATACCTTTTTAGTTGACGGTTCTATTCAGGCGCCCGCTTACTTTATCTTGTTTGGACTTTTGATTAGCTTAGTATTTGTAACCGTTGTGTATACGTTAGTCTCGGTCTTTGGAAATGTTGGAAAAGCTTTAGCGATTGTGATGCTTGTTTTACAAATTGCGGGCTCTGGTGGGACATATCCTGTGGAATTATTGCCAAAGTTCTTCCAAATCATTAACCCATTTTTGCCTTTTACGTATGCCATTGAAATGATGCGTGAGGCGGTTGGAGGCATTATCTGGTCAACTGTATGGGTAGATCTCATCTTCTTAATTGGTTGCTGGTTCGTCTTTATCCTCTTTGGCTTTTTCTTAAAAAAGTTACTGAGCGAGAAAATAGAACATTTTATGAACAAAACACGCGGTTTAGATATATTTCATTGATTTTCAACTAGGCTCCATGTAAATGTTTATGAGAGCGATGTTATAATGGAAGTATTGTAAACATGTAGGAGGCGCTATTGTTGAAGAAAACGGTTTCTATTTTTATTGTTTTAGCGTTAATGTTATTAAGTGCGTGTGGAGAAAATAAGAAAAATGTTGAAAATGATCATGTAGCTACAGAAGGTGAAACTTCCCATGAAGGGGATAGTCATGCTTCAGGCGATATTCAGGAAGAAACAGCTTCAGCAAATGTTCTTCCAACGTTTTTAGAGGGTAAACAAGAAAATATTCGCTTGGTTTATCAAGTTGCTGGACAATCTACAGAAATTCTTGAATGGATGCCATGTTATTGTGGATGTGGCGAATCTTCTGGTCATAAAAGTAATTTAAACTGCTTTATTCAGGAAAAACGTGAGGATGGATCCATCGTCTGGGATGATCACGGTACTCGTTGTTTAGTCTGCTTAGAAATTGCTGTACAATCGGCTAAAATGCATCAGGATGGCAAGAGTCTAAAAGAAATTCGCCAAATCATTGATGAAACTTATAAAGAAGGCTATGCAAAACCAACACCAACTGATATGCCGGCATAAAAAAGCAAAATCCATCGAGAAGTTCATTCTCGATGGATTTTGTCATTTTTTCTTCTCTTTCATTTCCAATATTCGGTAAACCACTGTCAATCTCAATATAAGTTACCACATTGTAAAAAAAGACTGTAGGCAAACGGCAAACTCAACATTCAATGAGCTTGCCTACGCTTAACGCGACTTTGCTTTTATTGTTGCACTTGATTTTTCTTTCTTTTGCGAAGGATGACATATAGGATCACTGCAATGACAATTATTAATCCTATAAATTCGGCAATTAGGACCAATGAAATTTCACCTTTTTTATCTGTTTTCACATCAGTATTATTAACGTTTTGATCTACTGCTACGACAAATTGCCCCTCTTTTGTTTCAATTGCTGCACCTGCTTGTGAATCAGTCTCTTTCAAGTGTGCATAAAAGTCTCCTTTAATAGAGGCATTCTCAAACGATTGTATCCATAATAATGGCTGAGTGTTCTGCCAAAAGTTTTTAGTCATATAAGCATATTGACCAATTGCCTCAGGTAAAAAGCCTTGTTGAATTAGTTGTTCAGAAGAATTTGGAATTTGGCTAGCATTTTTGGATAGCCATTTCAGCTGCTTCATGTCTCCCATAAAAATGACCGCATGCTTTTGTAAAGCTTCTTCGGTGACATCTTTGTCCTGCATAAGTGTGATATTGGCCATTTTGCCATTCATCATTAATGCCTTATACATAGATAGCATCTTTACATCATCCATGCTTTCATTATTAGGAATCACCATTAATGTATGATCATGAAAGGAATTCGGAAAATCACGTAAAGTAAAGGTTGGTTCAGTGGCATCTTTAGTGATCGATAAAGAACTAGCACTATCTATATATAACCAATAACGTTCATTCGTTGTTTCACATGGGTCCTCTAATTGAAAGCCTGTTACTTCAAATTGAATATCTGTCATAGATTGTTGATTAAGAACATTAGTTTGAATAGGTAGTAAAGCCTCATACATATCTGTAGTAGTTTGCTTTAGCTTTCGTAAATCTACCGAATGTGGGACATTATTGATATAGGCAATCAATTCAAGTTTTCGATCATCATCATGATTGTCTGGTATACTAGCTGATTTCTTTAACACTAATCGCATGACCGCTTCCTTATTGGCCTCTAATTGTGGCAAGGACACATAATAATGTGGGGTCATAGTTAATTGGCTAGACAAGGTTTGGTTTTCAAAGCCAAACTGCTGAAAGGAAATGGTTGAATCTGAAGTACTGTCTATTTTCGGTAAATCTTTAATGGCTAATGTATTTCCTATTAATTGCCCGGATAATCTAGATTCTGTTAAAAAGGATAATCGTTCCTCAATCGCTTTCCCATTCGTTGAAGTCACAGCCAAAATAGGTACCCGTTCATTTGAATCTGTATTAAGTAATTCCTGCATAGATAATGTCATGGTGTCGTCACTAACATTGATTTTATCTAATACATTTTTGAATAAGCTTGTACTAAATTCCTTTTGTGCGCCTAAGATAACAATAGGCCCAGACACTTGATTGACCGCATCTTCACGTTTAATCTGAACATTTGTATCACCATGCTCTGATAAATAAGCAGAGAGCTGGTATCCACTGTTTAAAGTTGCTTCAGAAGCTTGCTTTGGTAAAATAACTGTTGTTGCATATCCCTCATAACTCAAAAATGCAGTTGGATAACTAGTTAATGCCCATGCTTGGCTCTCCTCGCTAAAAGCTGACATGGAAGATAGTATATCGATACGTAACCAATTACCGGCATTACCAGGTGGCACACAAATACCTTCTTTTAGAATTCCATAAAAACTTGCAGTAATCTTGTGAGTCCCTTTTAATAAAGCCTCTTTTGGAAGATTAACGACAATCGTTTGCTTAAGTAAATCTGCTTTCAATGGCACCGTTTTGACCGCTACATCATCCACTTTCACGGTAAACGAGGATGGTGCTATAAGTAGCTCTGAATGTTGAATTTGAAAAGTAGCCTGCTGGCCATTTTGTTTCACATCATCTACTAGATTATAATAAAAATCTCTTGATGAGGATGGACCCTGTAATTCAATTGGCTGTGATAATAAAGGCTTGTTTTGCTTTTGATTGCCTTCTATCGCCATTGTTTTATCATCTACGGTAATGGTAGCCGCAACAGCGTCATTTGTAATACATAAAAAGCCTATAAAAAATAAAAGTATAGAGAAAAATTTGGCTCTCATTATTCCGCTCCTTTATCTGTTTGCTTTGAAAATCGTTCTGTTTTATACCATTGCACTTCTTGCCCAGTAAACATGCGCTTTATTTCTAAAAATAATGACCATACGACTAGTACAATCCACATTTGGGAATACGTAAAATACATAAGAATGACATATAAGAAATTCTTTCTATTCATTTCAGTTTTTTCAATACTTAAGGTAATCATTACTTCTCCTAAGAATAGTAAAAAGGCTAAAACCCATAAAACAAGGGCAATATCGCCAACGGTCAAACCAATGTCATAAAATAAATTAATAATAAATAAAGCATTGGATAAAATAACGCCAAAGAAAAATAAGAAATACGTAAAGAAGAAGTAAAATAAATCAAATATAATACTTTTTCTTTTTAAGGTGAAAAATTGACTTAAAAACTTCAGAACTACATATTGATTGCCCCTTGCCCATCTTGTTCGTTGTTTCCACCAAACTTTTAATGTCTCGGGCTCCTGCTCCCAAGTAATAGCCTTTGGGAAAAATCGAATATGATAGCCTAAGTTATAAACACGGATAGTCAGCTCTGTGTCCTCTGCTAATGCTTTTACATCCCATCCACCTAACTGCTCTAAAACTGTACGGCGAATGGCAAAATTAGTACCAGGAATGGTTGCTACCTTAAACCATTTCCAACGACCACCCTGAGCCATCCACTGGAAGCAAATCGTTTCTATATTAATAAACCTTGTCAACCAAGTTTCAGTCGCATTAATGACGCGAAACTTCCCTACAGTGGCCGCAGCTTTTGGGTCATTTATGAGACCCATTACTAAGTACCAAACTGCCATTTTTTCAGGTGTATTATCTGCATCATAGACCACTACAATGTCCCCTGTAGAATCAGCTAACGCAGAGTTTAATGCCGAAGATTTGCCCTTCCCTTTGTTAGGCTCCACGGTTTCAATCACTCGAATAAATGGAAATTTTTCAGCATACTGCTTGGCAATATCACCAGTTTCATCAGAGGAATTATCATTAATGACAATCACCTCTAATTTATCTTTAGGATAATACAAACGAGACATAGCCCGTAAAGTCTGCTCAATTACGAGTGCTTCATTATGAGCTGGTATAAAAACACTGACAGAGGGTACATGAGTCATTTTTTTAGACCACTCATCGATTGGTTTTTCAAATGAACGGAAATGTAAATAGCCCCCCTCCATTAAAAACATGTGGTAGAGCAGCATAATCCAAATGAGGAAAAGTGAAATAAAAAATAATAGATTAGCCATTTGTCTTCCTCTCCTCAAATAATCTCTTACGCAATGTAATTCGTAATCGTAAGGTACTTATAAAAAATAATGTAACAAACAAGGATACAACAAAGACAAGGATCCATAAAATTAATTCGAATGGCCGTTCATCAAATGAAATTTTTAAACGCTCTTTTTTAGAAAAAGATAAGTCAATGGTCTGTTCACCATCTTTATGTTGGACGATGGAAACATTCTCTGACTTTACTTGTTGGTTTGTTTGTCGGAAATTCATGAGTTCTATTTGCGGATGTCTTTTTAGCACATCAACAAGTTCTTGAGCATAAGAAGAATTTACATAAGCAGGATATTGAATACCGATAATGGAACTAGGAACCTGTAATAGTAAGTCTATTTTTCGTTTGACAGTATATAAAGGATTGCTGTCTGTATCAGGAATGATCCCTACTGTCATTGGATAGATGGTGCGGTTGTCCATTTTTGTGATATATAATGATGGACTATCTTCCGGGATACTCCCTTTAAATAAGCTATTCTCATCACGGCTTATAGATGGATAAATATTCCGTAATGCTAAATAATCAAGATTATTTTCAGGTGAAGTAGTGGAAGAAAGGATAAATGGATAACCTTCATTTTGTAGCTTTTGCAAATAACTTAATAATTTTTTATTATCATGTAAGTAATATATATTTTTTTCATATTCATCCATTAATATAGGTGTTACTTCAAGTGCAATCGGCACCCTATTTTTAGTGAATGCCTTCACTACCTTTTCTAACTTTCCCACATCTGTTTTCATATTAATATCTGATACAACAATAAAAGCTGGATGTGACTGAGGCTTGGGTAATTGCAATAAATCGCCCATGAGGGTAGGCCATTGATATTGTAAGGTTCCTCTATTCACAAAATCTCCGATATACGACCAATTGTTCTTTTTAACAACAAAAGGATAGGATTCATTCATTGAGGAGGCTCTTTTCAAGACTTCGAAATCAGCAGATGGTAATACACTTTTCCATCTTACAGGGTTGTCTAAACTTTCTTCCCCAATTGTTCGGAGCTCAATTATTTGACCTTGCTGCCATTTAGCAAATGGGCTGAATTGAAGAGCATTTTCACCAATCAAAATCGCAGAACCTTGAAAATGATTCACAGCAGCTAAAGCCTTCTCAGGAATAACTGTTGGATACGCGTTAAAAATAACAATCCGTTTATAACGTTGCAGCATCTGCTCTTCTATTTCTTCAATCGCTAAAACATCCACGGACGTATATACTTGAAGCATCTCTTGCAATGCTATAACATCACGATTTGGTTGCTGAGTACTTGTGACAAAGATTAATGCTATGTCTTTGTCATCTTGTGCAGCAAATGCTGTCTCACTTGATATGAAAGTATAAAAACAAAGCATTCCAATGGCGAACCATAAGTTGTATTTAGAGCGCACTTGTTTTCATCTCTCTTTCCAATTCTGTTAAAAGCTCATCAAATGTTGTTTCCATCAATGGTCGATAGGTCATAAAGCTTGTTTTATAATTGAGTGTGACCCATTTGCCATTGACCAATTGATGATTTTTTAATGCTTGATCTAGTTTGTCATAAATGACTTCCATATGCTGGTCTGTTGTATCGATTAGCAACAACCCTATATGATTTTCACGAAACCGAAACTTTTTATCCGTTTGTCTGACCGTTTGTTGAATTCGTTGGGAAAGCTGTTGCCATAAATGCTGTACCTCTTTTGCACCATACAGCTTTTGGAATTTATCATAATTTTCAAGCTTTAAAACCATAAAAACAAAAGTATGTTTATGTCGGTCTGCCCTACGCATTTCTTCATTGACGCTTATACGCATTCTCGTTTCATTATCAAATCCTGTTTCCACATCAATGGCTACATAATTTCTAACATCCTCTTGCAGTTTTTTTAAATAGTTTCCCTGTTCACTCATTAATTCATGCACCTTTCCAGCACAAAGAATGAGGATCAATAGTAGAATCCCGTAGGCGAAAAACATTTGCATGGAAAAAGTAGGATTTAGAAAAATTACAGCTCCTGCTATTCCTGTATATAGTAATGTCGAGCCTGTAATAAAAATAAAGACGAGGCTACTCACAAGACCAAATACTGTCCCTCTCCAAAGTGTAAGTACGATGAGAATCATTAAAAAGGAGTACAATAATAAGCCTTCAGCATCCTGACGGAGTAAAAAATAAGCTGGTAATTGTAACAATAAAATAAGTAATATTCCATAACCTAAAATAGCTTTATTTCTATTTATTGTGGTACGCATTTTCTACCTCCCTTTCTGCTAATAGTGGTAGTAAATTATCAAAACTATGCGTTGACTTTGTATGTTTATCGACATAGCCTGATGAAGGATCTTTTAGAGCTGTCATCTTTTCCATGAATTGCTGAGCTAATTGCTGTTCGTTTAATGCCAGCATATATCTTGCTGCCATGGCATAAACAGCTGGCGATTCAAAGTTAACGGTCGGTTGATTCGTTTGGGCACTGTAACGACCATAGAGTTTACCGTCTCTCTTCAAAAGGTTTAATAGCCAGTTTTTAAATGGCATTGTGTCCCCATCCATCGAAGCAAGATGATAGGCCGTATATAATTGATCGATCATGTGCAATTCCTCGTCGAACACATAGCTTTTAGTGGCAAGGTCAAAATATTTTGGGAAAAATCCTGCCTCAGCTATTGGGGCATTTTGTAAAATGTCTAACTGATGTTGAACTTGTTGCTGGGATAATAGACCATGCTGCTCCATTTCATAAAAAGCAGATGGCATAATATAGCTCATGGTTAAAGCTGTTGCTTTATCATGGCTATTAACATCGACATAATCGACAAACAGTTCTTGATTCATCCCATACTGAATCAAATTATCTCCAATTTGTTTACCCAATTGTTCATAATCTGAATCATGCCATTTCTCACTGGCATCCAGTAAAACACGGATGATACGTAAATCATCAATCAGTGCATTGACAGAAGCTTTTTTAGTACCATCTAATCGCCAAACAATAAAGTCGTTTGACAAAAAATACGATTTCAAGACATCGACTTGTTCATCAAAACGTGCCTGATCATCTTTTTCTACTAGATAGGCAAGCCATAAACCAACCGATTCAGATAAAAACACATCCTTTTGGGTATCTATATCTGTGCGTAATAAACCTTTTCCATTCATTAAATCTTCGATGACAAATTGTTCCGTCGGTGAAGTAGCAGGCACTTTTTGTAACGCTACCTCTTTTTCTGTACAGCATATTAAAAGAAAAACAACACTAACTATTAACAAAAACCATTTAAAATTTTTTATCATCGTCATCTTCCTCATTAATAGTTATTTTTCTATTATGAAATCCCGATTTTATATTATAGTATACAATAATTAGAAAGGCTAAGCTTTTATATGAGTAGAGTCATACTTTAAATATTCTTTATAAAAAAAGATGCCCAAAAAAGGTCTATAGACCCATCAGGCATCCCGGATTTATTCTATAAAAGCTATATTTTTTGGTAATTTCCTATTTAAAGCAAAAATTGTTATTACTATTTTTTTGAACACGGACCAATGGGGTCATTTATGTCTATTACTTCACAAGCTGTAAAATTGTTTTAAAATGTTCATGGTCTGCTCGTTGCAAAAGCTCATATAAAATCATCTCCATACTAGTTGGATAAATACCAAGGGCACTCATCTTAGCTAATCCGACTTCCTTATTTGCTTTTGTTCGAGATGAAACAGCATCTACCACTACCTCAACTTCAAATCCTTGTTCCTTTAGTTGTATAGCTGTTTGGTAAACACAAATATGCGTTTCAATACCAGTGACAATAAATTGAGAACGTCCACTTTCCTTCATCGCTTTCACAAATTCCTCTTCCTCACATGCACTAAAAGCCATTTTAGCAATTGCTTGTCCTTGAAGATGTTGTGCTATATCAAGTGCTGTACCGCCTAAACGACTCGGATTTTGTTCTAGCCATAAAATAGGTACTTCCAGTGCTTGCATTGCTTGTATCAGCTTAGCAATGTTTGCAATCGTTGCTTCACTCTCATCAACAATTGTTGCTAGCTTTCCTTGCACGTCAACGACTACTAAACAAGCTTCTTCTACTGTAAACATCGTGAACACCCCTTTTCTATTCTTTATTTATTATACAAAAGCTCACTTTAAAATGGGTTTATTTAAAATCCTATCGTACATATTGATTCATCGTCTGCATAAATAAACGTTATATTTTATATTCTAGCCGTTCCATATCTCCACGAGCATGCCCTTTTCCGCAGCTACTAAAATCCGAACATTAAATGGATTGTAACGGATGAAATTTATTTCAATTACGAAAATTCCAACTTTATTCCTGATAAAACTGTACTTTTCGTTCGTATTTGAATTAAAAACTCCTGCTAATTGTGTACATTTTGTTGCGAGGTTGTCGCTATTCTGCTCAAATATTAAGAATTTTATTTTTTCTCTTGAAAATTAAGTTATAATCCAGTAAAGTTCTGTTATCCCGCTTTAATGGTCCTATAGCTAATGATGTCTCTTAGACGATTAAAGCTCGATCAGGACAATGTATATTCAGCAGTTTATAGCCACTGGATAAAAATTTCACTTATTAATCAAACAAGGAGTGTACCCACTTTGACACAACGTGCATACAATTTCAACGCAGGTCCATCTGCACTGCCCCAAGAAGTATTAGAAAAAGCTCAACAACAATTAGTAGACTTCCGTGACTCAGGTATGTCGATTATGGAAATGAGCCATCGTAGTGCCATTTTTGACGAAGTACATAACGAAGCTATCGCCTTATTGAAAAAGCTATATGCGATACCAGAAAATTACGAGGTCTTATTTTTACAAGGGGGGGCTAGCCTGCAATTTACAATGGTGCCAATGAACTTCCTATCTACTGATCAAAAAGCAAGTTATGTATTATCAGGCTCTTGGTCTGAGAAGGCATTCAAGGAAGCAAAGTTTTTCGGTACACCTGTGGAAGCTGCTAGTACAAAAGAGAACCAATACCGCCATATTCCTGCCCTAGCAGACATTCAATTTAATGAGGATGATGCCTATGTGCACATCACTTCTAATAATACTATTTACGGTACACAGTGGAAGGATTATCCAAATACAGGAAATGTACCTTTAGTGGCCGATATGTCTAGTGATATTCTTTCAAAACCAATTGATATTCAAAAATTTGGACTCATCTATGCAGGTGCTCAAAAAAACCTAGGTCCTTCAGGTGTAACAGTTGTCATTATTCGCAAAGATCTTCTTGAAAAAGCGAATAAAAATATCCCTACAATGCTTAAATATACAACACATGCTGATAGTAATTCTTTATATAATACACCACCTACATTTGGTATCTATATGCTAGGTGAAGTGTTGAAATGGGTAGAATCTAATGGTGGAGTCGCTGCAGTTGAGAAGCACAATGAATTAAAGGCTAAAATTATTTATGATGCTATTGACAATAGCAATGGATTCTATAAGGGGCATGCAACTCCAGAAAGCCGTTCACTTATGAACATTACATTCCGCGTTGCCGATGAGGAACTTGAAAAACTATTCCTAGCGGAAGCAAAAGCAGCTGGCTTTGTAGGGCTAAATGGCCATCGTTCTGTAGGCGGCTGTCGTGCTTCAACATATAATGCTGTGCCATTAGAGGCTTGTGAAGCTTTAAGAGACTTTATGGTCGATTTCCAACAAAAACATCAATAATCTTATAAAAAATGACGATGATTTACGTTTCTGTAATGACTCGTCTTTTTTTGTTTGTCGATGATAATCTATCCCCATACAACTATCATTATAAAATTTTTATAGCAAATTTTTCTTTTAGGGCTTTGCACATAGCCTATTCTTTTGAGAAAAATATAGATTTTTAAGCGGACTATCGGACAGATTACCAGCCTCAATCTATTTACCAAACATAGATTATTACTGTAAGGATACCCTTACGAAAATAGAGGAAGGGAGGTCTGGACGATGGAAGATAGACGATATACAACACAGATGAACTGGCAAGGCTGTAAATGTCCAAAAAAAGAAGAGAAATGTTGTCCACGTAAAGAAGAAAAATGCCCTTGTCAAAAAGAAGAAAAATGTACACCAAGAATGAGCAGTAACTGTAGAGGCTGTATTTGTCAGCAATTACGGAAATTAGAGCTTGCGACTAGACTAGATATCTTTTTATCTGGAGGTATTAGCTTCTTAGGTGTGACTTTCATTTCTTTCGATCCACGCAATTGCTGTGCTTACTTCCTTGAAGCAGGTGCGGCTGCTACTTCTCCTTTAATTGTAGACTGCAATCAAATTGTTGCGATTCGTAAAGTAGCAGTAGCTTAATAAAAATAGAGAGGGTACATCCTATTTGGAACTACCCTTTCTTTTACATAAGGCTCTGTTAAATTTAATTGTTGATTTTTTAAAAATTATTATGGGAACCTGATTTGTTGAGGTTTCTCATTCTTATTCAACTAACACTACTTACTTTAATAAGTTTAATAAGAAAAAGTGCTATGCTCATTTTGAGTTGAGCCTTTAGTTTTCTATTCGAATAAAGCATTTTTCATATATATCAATTGCTTCAATTTGTAGGTCATTTAAATTAATTTTCAACTCATCCTCACGTTTTTCATCTTCTTCACCTAACCAACAAATAAAAACTTCACAAAAATCGCCTTGTGGAAGCAATCCTTTTAGTAAGTGACATAAATAAAGAAAAGTTATTTTGGATTTTTCGTAGTTGTGTGGTGAATAAGTCTTTTGATATTCATTCATCTCCCAAATAGGATGACCTTTTTCAGATACTTCATAAATATAGGGCTTAGTAAAATGCTTCTGCTTAACTACATTACGATTTTTTTCTTTAGAGAAAACATAATCTATTTCAACCTCATCCTCTGTATAATATTCATTTAGTTTTACTGTAAAATTTAATCCAATATAAGTTGCCATACTCATTTTCATAAACTCCCTGCTGTTTAGTTGTTCAAGTAAATTGCCTAAGAATTAATTAAATATTACACATTGAATTTCGATATCTGCAAGCTTCGATAGGTTTCAGTCATTTCAAAAATAAATGATGTCAATAGAAATTCTTTGATATTGTGTTTTGTACTTTCGTTACTATGACTATCTATATATAAGAACCAAGCAAGGTAATTATCAAGGTATTTAGTAGCTACGCCTTTAAAACGATTTATCCAATGCTTTACACGCGAATGAAGTCCGTTAACTTTTGAATATGGTACAAACCTTTAATAACGTAATTTTCATCGTCTAATTTAATGCGATAATGCTCTATTCTTTTTTCATTTGCATAAGTTTTATAGGCTCTCCAAGCATCTGTAATAAGTACATTATTAGGCGATAATTTAGAGCCTATCATACCATCAACCTTTGTTTTCACCACACGCCCCAAACACGCTACTTTTGAAACGGTCGCTTTAGTTCGGTCTCTAGCGACAAGAACACAGACTTGTTCATTACTTATCCCTCTATGCTTAGATTTACCGCCAAGCTTTTAAAAGTTATTAATTTTCAACATTATTCTTTAACAGAGCCTTACATAAAAAAAACTCTGTCCATTTTTTAATGTGACAGAGTTTCATGCTTACAATCCGGGCATTTCCCATATATTTCAAACTTATGATTTTCAATTTCATAGTCGGGAAGCTTTTCTCCTAGCATTTCCATCGGACAAAGGTTGAGCTCTTTAACATTGCCACAATCCATACAAATAAAATGATGGTGATGATGTGCAGATTCACAGTGCATTCGGAAATTACGTTCTCCAGATAGCTCTGTTTCCTCTAAAATCCCTAGCTTCACAAATGTAGCAAGGTTACGATAAATGGTATCAAAGCTCATCCCCGGAAAATCTTTTTTTAAAACATCCAATAAATCACGGGCTGTTAGATATTTATCTGTTGCAGCAAACATATCTAATATTAACTCCCGCTTATCCGTTTTTTTATAACCATTTTCTTTTAAAATTTCCCACGCTCTTGAAACATTCATTGTGCTACCTCCCCTTGCTTCGCAGCCATTTTAAATGCTACTTTCTTTCCAAGGATCACAAGTAGCAATATTAAAATCGAAGTGACAACAATCGTACCTCCTGGCGCTAAATCTAAATAAAACGCACTAATCAGGCCGATTAATACTGCCGTTTCTCCAAAAACAATAGCATAAAAGATAGTTTGCTTAAAGCCCTTTGCCAATCGCATTGCAGCTGCAACAGGTAACGTCATTAATGATGATACAAGTAAAATTCCTACAATGCGCATACTTGCAGCAATGACAAGAGCCGTCACAATCATAAACAATAAATGCACCCAACGTGCTGGAAGGCCGCTTGCTTTTGCATATTCTTCATCAAAGGATAGAACGAATAATTCCTTAAAAAATAAAAACAAAAAGAGGATAACTACCCCAGCAATTCCAATCACCACCCATAGATCCTGGCGTGATACGGCAGATACTGAGCCAAACAGATAACTCATTAAATCTGTGCTAAAGCCGCTGGCAAGCGATATAAAGATAGCGCTTATGCCTATGCCGCCTGACATAATGATCGGTATAGCTAGCTCCTCATAGTGCTTATATAAACGTCTTAGACGCTCAATTAATATAGAACCACTAACAGATGCTAAAATTCCTAGATAAATAGGGTTGAGCAAAGCGAAGGCGGTCACAGATTGGCTAATATATAAGCTCCCTGCTATTCCAGCAAGTGTGACATGTGACAAAGCATCCGCAATTAGCGATAACCTTCTTACTACAATAAACACGCCTAATAGAGGGGCAAGTATGCCTATTAATAATCCAGAGAAAAAGGCATTTTGTAAAAATTCATAATGTAAAATTGCTTCAATCATTGTGCCTTCTCCTTCTAATGAATCTTTCTTACAGAATGGCCATACCAAGCATCTAGCGCACCCTGAGAAATATTATCAAATTCATTTTTGTAGCCATGGAAGTGAATGGTTTGATTTAAACAAGCCACATGGCTAATGCGATTAGATACGGTATCGACATCATGTGTGACAAGAATCATTGTAATTCCCTGTTCCCGATTTAATTTCGCCAGCATATCATAAAATGACTGCACGTTCTCGTGATCAATACCAACAGTCGGTTCATCTAAAATAAGTAATTTGGGATCACTGACTAAAGCTCTCGCAATAAAAACTCGTTGTTGTTGTCCACCTGATAGTTCACCAATATTACGATGTTCAAATGCATCCATACCAACTGCCTTTAATGCTTCTCGAACTTTTCCTTTAGCTTCTCGTCCTGGTCTTTTAAAAAGCCCTAATTTTTTCGTTAATCCACTTTTCACGACCTCTTGCACGGTTGCTGGAAACCCTGAATTAAAGGCATTGGATTTTTGCGAAACATAACCGATCCATTCTCGATGTTTAAAAGTTGCACTTGGTTCACCAAAAAGCTTTATTTCTCCTGAAAGAGGCTTTAATAAACCTAAAAGGATTTTTAATAATGTTGATTTACCCGAACCGTTTGGGCCGAGTAGCGCTAAAAAATCGCCCTCTTCTACACGAAAGGAAATATTTTTTAAAACTTGTGTATAGTCATATTGAAATGACACATTTTCAATGTCAATTAATGTTGTTTTCATGCATGATCGCTTCTTTCTAATTCAAAATCATTACGATTTACAAGTTGTAAGTATATAGGAAAGTGCAGTTTTTGTAAAGAAAAGAAGATAGCTACTTTTTGAATGAGAAAATGGCGACTATTTAAATCATTTGATCAACCATATTATAAAGGAGGATTGACTTTGAGTATTCAATTTTTACAGCAATTGGCACAAAGCACGGATAAGGAAATTGTCGCGATTGCTCGTGAAGAGGGCTTTGATATTACAACTTCTGAAGTAAAAAAACTTCGGCCTTATTTGGAGCAATTCTCATTCTCCTGGCTTTTCTTAGGCATTCCTAAAGATATTTTAGTTGAAGTGGAGGCTGTTTTAGGAAGAAAGCGCTCTCGTCAGCTAATCGCACTTTTTACAAAATAACGTAATAAGGCCCAACATCAGCACTGTGGCTAGATGTTGGGCTTCTTTGTTAGCCTTTTAAAGCCTCGATAAGCTCAGGCTTAAATGTACTGCTTCGCAACATATCAATTTCAGCTTGGTATGGAGCTGATTTTGATTTGGCATCACTAGCAAGTGGTACGAATGGTGTTTCTAAAATTTTAGGAATCGCCATTAATTGTGGATGGTGGACCACGTAGTTCAAGGCATCAAAACCAATGTGACCAAAACCGATATTTTCGTGACGGTCTTTAGCAGCGCCTCGCACATTTTTTGAATCATTAATGTGCAGAACTTTGATACGATCAACACCTATTAATTTATCAAATTCGTTGAGAACACCATCGAAATCCTCGACAATGTTATAACCAGCATCATGTGTATGACAAGTATCAAAACATACAGAAAGACGTTCGTTATGAGTGACACCGTCTATGATTTTTGCTAACTCTTCGAAGGAACGGCCACATTCTGTTCCTTTCCCTGCCATTGTTTCTAATGCAATTTGGACGGGATATTCTTGCGACAATACTTCATTTAAGCCTTCAATAATTTTGGCAATCCCTGCATCTGCCCCAGCACCCACATGTGCACCAGGATGCAAGACAATTTGTGTTGCCTCTAATGCTGCTGTTCGTTCAATTTCCGACTGTAAAAAATCTACCCCAAGACGAAAAGTTTCTGGTTTTTCCGTATTGCCAATATTGATGATATAGGGAGCATGAACGACAATATTAGTCATGCCATGCTCTTTCATATGAAGCAGTCCATTCATAATGTTCAAATCGGCAATCGCTTTCCGACGTGTGTTTTGCGGCGCTCCTGTATAGATCATAAATGTATTAGCTCCGTACGATAATGCCTCTTTACTAGAGCCAAGTAACATTTCTTTCCCACTCATCGAAACGTGTGAGCCAAGTAGCATGTAAAAAGCCCCCTTATTTTTTTCCTCTCGCTTTTAAACGACGTTCACGTTTTTTAATTTTTTCCATTTCCCATTTCATATTACGCTTATAGCCTGGTTTCACCTTTTTAGGTTTACGGACCAATGCCTTCGCTTTTACATCTATTTCATTCTCTTGTTTAACACGATTTTTACGGGCATGACGCTCTTTTAACTCGGACCATTCTCCATCTTTAACGTCCATTTGTACAAATGGAATACCCATTTTTTCCACACGCACTACTGCATCCTCTTCAGATGGCTCAAATAATGTAATCGCTGTTCCTTTATTACCTGCACGAGCTGTACGTCCAACACGGTGAATAAAGAATTCTAAGTCCTCAGGAATTTCATAGTTAATGACATGAGAAACTCCTTGAATATCAATTCCACGTGCCGCCAAATCTGTAGCAACAATATATTGATATTCGAGATCACGAACTTGCTTCATCATTTTCTTACGGTCACGTGGGCTTAAATCACCATGGATTTGTCCACAACGGATACCATGTTCATTTAAATAACCAGCAACATGCTCAGCCGTTTTACGTGTGTTAGTAAAAATAACAGCCAAAAATGGATTGATGCCTTCGATGACTTCTAATAAACGTTTATTTCGTGATTTAGAACGAACTGGTACAAGCATAAAATCAATGCCCTCTGCCACAGGTCGTTTATCATTCATGTGAACATGGACAGGTGCGTCCATATATTTTTTCAAAAAAGGCTGTAGCTTTTCTGGGATTGTTGCTGAAAATACGAACATTTCAAGTTTCTCTGGCATTTGGGAAGCAAATCCATCAATTTCCTCAATAAAGCCCATATCGAAAGCTAAATCTGCTTCATCAACAACTAGAATTGGTGCCGTATGCACAAATAACGCTTGTGCTGAAACAAGGTCACGAATACGGCCAGGTGTTCCAACAACAATTTGAGGTTGCGTTTTCAACTTATCAATAGAGCGTTGTTTGTCCGTACCCCCAATAAAAAGTTTTGCCTGTATGGCAGTTCCTTCTATTAATTGACTTAATGCATCATAAATTTGCTGTGCAAGCTCACGTGTAGGAGAAGTAATAACGGCCTGTACTTCCTGTTTCTCTACATCGATACGTTGAACAATCGGAATTAAAAAACTATGTGTTTTCCCTGTTCCTGTATGTGCCTGTCCAATGGCACTCTTCCCTTTTAGTAATAATGGAATAATTTCTTTTTGAATTGGTGTCGGTTCTGTAAAGCCAAGTTCTGCAATGGCGTCCTGCAAAAATGGCTGAAAATTATAATCAGTATATTTTGACATCATTCGTTCCTCCTAACATCTTTTTTCATTGTACCATGATTCGAACTTTAAGGTATATTTACATCCTATTCTTACAAGCATAAACATAATTTTATCGTTTTATGATCACCGTAACAAAGCCCTTATCAAAGGTACTTGAAATACGAAGAATATGCAATCAAAAAAGCGCTGTATCAAGACTCGAAAAAGCTGGGTATATGTAAATTTTATGTCAATTTATAGGGAGCTAATGATTAGCATTATTCCCACATGTTATGATGAGGCTGTAACATATTATAGGAGGTTGATAGATTATGAAAGCAGCAAGATGGTATAAAGCAAAAGACATCCGTGTAGAAACTATTGAAGAACCAGTCATTGCACCTGGAAAAGTAAAAATTAAAGTACATTGGACAGGAATTTGTGGAAGTGATTTACATGAATACGCAGCTGGTCCAATCTTTATTCCTGTAGAGCAACCTCACTATGTAAGTAAAGATATCGCACCAATTGTAATGGGACATGAATTCTCAGGCGAAGTAGTTGAAATTGGTGATGCTGTAACATCCGTAAAAGTGGGAGATCCTGTCGTAGTTGAACCGATTCTATCTTGTGGCGGATGTGCTGCCTGTAAAAAAGGTAAGTACAATATTTGTAAGCATTTAGGTTTCCACGGTCTTTCAGGCGGTGGAGGAGGATTCTCTGAATATACAATGGTAGACGAAAAATTGGTTCACAAAATGCCAGAAGGACTTTCCTACGAGCAAGGCGCATTGGTCGAACCAGCGGCGGTAGCCCTTCATGCAGTACGCCAAAGCAAATTAAAAGCAGGCGATAAGGCAGCGGTCTTTGGAACAGGTCCAATCGGGCTCCTTGTTATTGAAGCGTTACGTGCAGCAGGCGCGTCCGAAATATATGCAGTAGAGCTTTCAGCAGAGCGTGCCGCTAAAGCATTAGAACTTGGTGCTACAGCTGTTATTAATCCTAAAGATGAAGATGCAGTAGCTCGTCTACATGAATTAACGAATGGTGGCGTTGATGTAGCATTTGAAGTAACAGGTGTTCCAGTCGTATTACAGCAAGCGATAGATTCTACAACATTTGAAGGTGAAACAATTATTGTTTCTATTTGGGAAACTGACGCCTCTATTCTGCCAAACAATATCGTACTAACAGAGCGTTCTGTTAAAGGAATTATTGCTTATCGCGATATTTTCCCAGCGGTGATGGAATTAATGAAGCAAGGCTACTTCCCTGCTGATAAACTTGTGACGAAACGTATTGCTCTTGAGGAAGTCGTAACAGAGGGCTTCGAGGCATTAATGAAAGAGAAAAACCATATTAAAATCCTTGTAAATTCACAAGCTTAATATATAGAGTGACAGGTAGAGAAGCCCTCTACCTGTTTTTTTAATCTTTAGCTTTATCCATTTCTCCCCTAATTTCTAGATTCGCCATAAGGAAGTTCACCTTATCTTCTCCAAATACGCCTAATGTCCGTTTTTCTATATTGGCCTCTATAATTTTATTAATTTCTTCCTTTGAAAGCCCACTTGCTTGGGCAATTCGATCCACTTGTATTTGTGCCGCCTTCACACTAATATGTGGGTCCAATCCTGAGCCTGAGGCAGTCATTAAATCAGAAGGTATATCTTGTCGATGTACGGATGGATTTGCAAGTAGAAACTTCTCGATATCCGCCTCTATCCGTTTTCTCAATTCTGGATTGGTTGGTGCATAGTTAAATGTACCTGAGCTAACACCACTGTAGTTCACTTGGCCATTGTCATCTGGTAGCGTATCCTCTTTCGTATAAACATTATAGTTTACAGATGAAACACGCCCCCAGAAATATTCTGACGCAGTAAAATTTTGACCGATTAATTCAGAACCAACCGCTTGACCGTCCAATTCTAGTAAACTACCATTTGCTTGTTGATGAAATACCCCTTGGGCTAAGGCTGTCACGGCGAACGGGTATATTAAACCACATACAATGAACATGGCTATTGTCATAAGTAATGCCTGCTTAGAGCTCTCAAAAATTTTCCGCATATAGCTTCCTCCCTATAATCCAACTATACGAAATAATGGTCCTACTAGTAGATCAATGATTTTAATGCCAATAAACGGGGCTATTATTCCACCGACACCATACACAAGTAAGTTTTTATTTAATAATTTTGCGGCACTCATTGGCTTATACTTAACGCCTCTCATGGCGATTGGAATAAGCAATGGAATAATGACCGCATTAAAAATTAAGGCAGAAATAATGGCACTAGTAGGTGAATTGAGATTCATAATATTTAATGCTTTCATCTCAGGTACAGCAACCATTAGCATAGCTGGAATAATAGCAAAATATTTTGCTATATCGTTTGCAATACTAAATGTAGTTAAAGCACCGCGAGTCATTAGCAACTGCTTGCCAATTTCGACAACTTCAATAATTTTAGTTGGATTTGAATCTAAATCAACCATATTCGCAGCTTCCTTTGCTGCATTTGTACCTGAATTCATGGCAAGCCCTACATTCGCCTGTGCCAGTGCTGGCGCATCATTCGTACCATCACCAGTCATCGCTACAACTTTACCTTGTGCCTGCTCGTCTTTAATCACTTGAATTTTATCTTCTGGCTTACTTTCTGCAATAAAGCTATCTACTCCCGCTTCCTTTGCGATTGCTGCTGCAGTAAGTGGATTATCACCCGTACACATAATCGTTTTAATGCCCATTGCACGAAGTTGATCAAAGCGTTCCTTCAATCCAGCCTTGACGACATCCTTTAAATAAATGACCCCTAAAATTTTATCGTTTAACGCTACTAACAGTGGTGTCCCTCCAACAGAAGACACTTGTTGAACCAATTGATCCAAATTGCTAGGAATACTATGTCCTGCTTTCATACATTCTTTTTTTATCGTATCAGAAGCTCCCTTTCGAACTTTAGTGCCATCCACTGAATCTAAACCACTCATTCGTGTCTGTGCGGTAAATGGAATATGCTCACTTGACTTAATAATTGTTTCTTCACCGTCCGTATTTACCCCTAATTCGCAGGCCAATGATAAAATAGACTTCCCCTCTGGTGTATCATCGGTTAGAGAACTAAGCCATGCAGCTCGAATTAAATCCTTACTTTCCACCCCTTTTACTGGTAAAAACTCAGCCGCCATGCGATTTCCATACGTGATCGTTCCAGTTTTATCTAAGATTAATGTATCCACATCTCCACATGCCTCTACCGCTCTACCAGACATCGCTATAACATTAAATTGCGTTACTCTATCCATTCCTGCAATACCGATCGCTGACAATAAACCACCAATCGTCGTTGGTATTAAACAAACTGTCAGGGCAATTAATGTTGCGATAGAAATCGGCACATGTAAATATATTGTCATTGGATAGAGTGACACTACAACTAATAGAAAGATAATCGTTAAACTTACGAGAAGCGTATTGAGTGCTATTTCATTTGGTGTTTTCTTTCGGCTAGCTCCTTCAATAAGCGTTATCATTTTATCTAGAAATGATTCACCTGGCATGGACGTAATTTCAATTATCAGCCAATCACTTGTAACTGTCGTCCCTCCGGTAACTGACGAAAAATCTCCCCCACGTTCCTTCACTACAGGAGCAGATTCACCTGTAATTGCGGATTCATCTACAGTAGCAATTCCGTCAATAACTTCACCATCATTAGGAATGATCTCTCCCGCTTGAACTAACACGATGTCGCCTTTTTTTAATTCATGTGCCAGTTTAAAAATTTCAGAGCCATCATTAAGCAAAACACGTGCCTCTGTCACTGTCTTTGTTTTTTTTAAAGTTTGAACCTGTGCTTTCCCTCTTCCTTCTGCAATCGACTCTGCAAAATTTGCAAATAGAATCGTAACAAAGAGTATAATCGCTACAATCCCATTATATAATCGTGCATGTTCTCCACCATCGTTACCAAACATATTTGGAAAAAGAACTAATAGTAACACAAACAAAAATCCTACCTCTACGACAAACATAACAGGATTTTTCAGCATATATATGGGGCTGAATTTCTTAAAAGCATCTATTAACGCTCTTTTTAGTATGACACCAGTCATCAAACTATTTCTTGCTGTTTCCATATGTGTCTCTCCTCATTAAGAATAAAGTTGTAAATGCTCTGTAATCGGACCAAGTGCTAAAGCTGGTAAAAATGTCAGCGCACCAATCATCAACACGATAGCAACGAGTAAAAAAGTAAAGGTAGTCGTATCTGTTTTTAATGTTCCTAGTGAATCGTTATGCCTTACTTTATTAGCAAGTAAAGAGGCAATAGCTAATTGCATGATGATGGTTACATAACGACCAAAGAACATAGCCAGTCCTGTTGTGACATTCCAAAAAGTTGAATTATCCGCTAACCCTTCGAAGCCAGAGCCATTGTTAGCTGAGGCAGAGGCGAATTCATAGAGAACTTGTGATAATCCATGTGCCCCAGGATTCGTTATTCCAGCTATCCCAGATGGTGTTGCAACCGCAAGCGCTGAAAATAGCAAAATAATAGCAGGATGAATTAGAATACAAAGAGCAATTAATTTCATTTCTTTTTCTTCAATTTTTTTACCTAAAAACTGTGGAGATCGACCAATCATTAAACAGGCAATGAAAATGGTCAGCAAAACATACATCATCATGTTCATCAGCCCAACGCCTTTACCTCCGAACACAACATTGAGCATCATATTAAACATAGGTACGAGGCCACCAAGTGGCGTTAATGTATCATGCATATTGTTAACGGACCCAGTAGTAAATGCAGTCGTAACAGTCGTAAATAATGCTGATTGTGCTACCCCAAAGCGCATTTCTTTTCCTTCCATACTTCCAAGCTCCTGTGTAATGCCGAGTTCACTAATGAATGGATTACCAGCCTTCTCTGCTATGTACACAGTCACTAATCCTACGAGGAACAATATACTCATCGCTGTAAAAATAGCCAGCCCTTGTTTGCCAAAAATAGTGTTCTTTTTTCTAGAGACAACCATCAGACTAAACGCGACAACACATGCCCCTGGCAATAGCATCATAGATAACATCTCTACTATATTGGAAAGAACGGTTGGATTTTCAAAAGGTGTTGTTGAATTCGCTCCGTTAAAACCGCCACCATTTGTCCCTATATGTTTAATAGATTCAAGAGAAGCAATCGGTCCAAGTGCAATATCTTGTAATTTGCCCTCAATTGTTTGTACGGTTTGATTGCCATTTAAGGTTTGTGGTGATCCTTGAGAAACTAAAATAAGAGCCACAACAATGGAAAAAGGCATTAAAATACGAGTAATAACACGAACAAAATCGACAAAAAAATTCCCTATTGTATCTGTTTTAGCCACTAACCTACGACAGAAAGCCATACAAGCTGCATAGCCGGTAGCTGCTGATGTAAACATCATAAAAGTAATGACTAGCATCTGTGATAAATAGCTGAGTCCAGATTCACCACTATAATGCTGAAGATTTGTATTCGTTATAAATGAAATAATCGTGTTAAACGAAAGGGTAGCTTCCATATTGTTGATATTATTTGGATTTAAAAATAGTAATGCTTGAATGCGTAGTATGATATATCCCACAAACACCATCATGGCATTTGAAATAATTAATGAAAGTACATATTCTTTGCCCGTCATATTAGCTCGTTTAATGCCGCAAACTTTATAAATTGCTGCGTCTACTTTATCTAATAGAGGATCAAGCCATGTTTTTTGTTGTAATGTAACCCGATATAAATAATGTCCCGTTAAGATAACGAGCGGTAAATAAATCATCAATACGATGGCTATTTGCCACATAGTGTGTCCTCCCTGCCTTTAATAATTTTCTGGGTACAGTAATGCATGCCCTAAATAACCAAAAAGAAATACTAGTACTACTCCCATAAAAATCCACAAATTGATTTCCTCCTCGTTACTTTTCTACTAGTTTGTAGCACCATACTGTTAACGCCAAAACACATGCAAAGCTTATGATCAGTAAGCCCATCATAAAAAAATCCATCAATCGTAACACCCCTTCTCCTTAAGGATGCTCTCATCATACTGACTTTGAAATTAATGTAGTGTTAGGAAATCCTTTTTTCTATTAAGAAAGGATAAAGAAGCAAAATCTTTACACTTTCTTAATGTAAGTTAACGCTATAATACAAATGAGGTGAAAGAGGATGGAAAATATACGTCCCACTCCAGAGATGTTACTTGCGAGGCTTCAACAGGAGGAACAATCTATGGGGAAATTAAAAATCTTTCTCGGCTATGCTGCAGGGGTAGGTAAAACTTATGCCATGTTAGATGCGGCACATCAGGCACAAAAACTTGGTAAAGATGTAGTGGTTGGCTATGTGGAACCGCATCCTCGTCCAGAGACGTTAGCATTACTAGAAGGACTTGAGCAAATTCCTACAAAGAAAATAACCTATAAGGGAAAAACATTTCAGGAATTAGATATAGATGCCGTGTTGCAGCGCCAACCAGAAATTGTTCTGATCGATGAATTGGCCCATTCTAATGTGCCAACCATGCGGCATAAGAAACGTTTTGGAGATGTAGAAGAACTACTTGCTAAAGGGATTCATGTTTTTACAACTGTAAATATTCAACATATTGAAAGTCTTCATGATTTAGTGGAAGAAATCACTGAGATTAAAGTGCGGGAGCGTATCCCTGATTATATAATCGATCAAGCCGCGCAAATAAAGGTTGTCGACATTGAACCAGACGAATTAATTCAACGTCTGCAAAATGGGAAGGTATATGGTAAACAACAGGCAGAGAAAGCTTTGCATTCATTTTTCCGTAAGCAAAATTTAGTATCGCTACGTGAAATCGCATTACGGCGAACAGCCGATACCATCAACTATCAACAATTAAACAGTAATGAATCTGTCAGAAACTATGTACAAATCGAAGAACACTTACTCGTAGGTATCAGTAGTTCTCCTACAAATGCAAAGGTGATTCGGACTACTGCAAGACTTGCTCAAGCATTGCATGGCAAATTTACAGCTCTTTATGTTCAAAACATGCAGGCGCATGAAAGAAATCATGCTGATTCTGAACGCCTACAACAACATATCAAACTAGTAGAACAGCTTGGCGGCCATGTTGTCATTGTTCAAGAAGATGACGTAGCTGCCGCCCTTGCCAACTATGCTCAAATTAGTGGTGTTACTAAACTTGTCATCGGTCGATCAAGTATGAGAAAAAAATGGTGGCAGCCAAACACGAAAATTAGTGATCGCCTGAACGAATATGTGCCGAATTTATCTATACACATAGTGCCCGATCAAGAAAATGAACAATTCTACTTTCCTAATATCAAAAATAAACTAGCATTTGAATGGCTGGATCTATTTAAAATGTTTATCGTATTTAGCGTAATATCCATAGTCGGCCTATATTTGTATTCAATTGATATTAGCGAGCCTAATATCATAACCATTTATATTCTAGGTGTTCTCATTCTTGCTATTTGGTCATCAGGATGGATAATGAGCATTATTAGTTCCATCGTTGCTGTTTTACTTTTTAATTATTTTTTTACAGAGCCACGGTTTTCATTTGATGCGTATCATCGTGACTATCCTATGACTTTTTTTATCATGTTTCTCTCTGGCGTAATTACTAGTAGCTTAACGAAAAAGATCAAGGCGCAAACGATTATAGCTATACGAAAATCTTATCGAATGGAAGTACTACTTGAAACAAATCGTAGACTGCAACACGCAAAGTCTATTGAGGAAATTATTACGGAAGGCATGACTCAAATTGTCAAATTAGTAGAAAAACCAGTGCAATTTTTTGAAATAGACAATCAGGTAATTGGGAAATCTACTTTTTTTCGTACGGAGAAAATTTCTACAATTGAAAATCAAAAAATAG
Organism: Lysinibacillus sp. GW823-FHT06C08; assembly: GCF_058795135.1. Classification (NCBI taxonomy): domain Bacteria; kingdom Bacillati; phylum Bacillota; class Bacilli; order Caryophanales; family Bacillaceae; genus Lysinibacillus; species Lysinibacillus sp. GW823-FHT06C08. The sequence continues at coordinate 252,339 of NZ_JBXAHN010000003.1, read as the reverse complement.
CTACGCTTTTTAATAACCCAAATGAGCATGGCGTTGTGAGCTGGGTGACGAATAATAAGCATGTAGCTGGTGTATCCACAGATATATTTCCTGAAGTGAATGCTTACTATATACCCGTTATTTCTAATGGAAATGTGAAAGGGGTTATAGGTATTGCACTGTCTAAACTATTGCCACTTCCTGCATTTGAACGCAATATTTTGCATGCCATCATTAATGATTTTTCATTCGCAATGGATAAATGGTATTTACAGAAGCTCCACGAAGAAGTTGCGCGAGAAGCTGAAATGGAACAGATGCGAGCTAACCTTTTACGGGCAGTGTCTCATGACCTTCGAACACCGCTCACTGCTATTTCTGGAAATGCGGATATCTTACTAAACAACGCACCTCTAATACCCGATAGTGAAAAAAATAAATTGTATGAGGATATTTATAATAATTCGAAATGGCTTGTACAAATGGTTGAAAACCTACTAGCGGTTTCTAAGCTAGAGGATGGACAATTTGCTTTAGAAATGCAATTAGAATTAGTAGAAGATATTATTCAAGAGGCTCTTTCCCATGTTGTTCACCAAAATAGCTCGCATACAATATCCTATCAAATAGAACCAGAATTTTTATTAAGCCTAATGGATGCTAGATTGATCATACAGGTTTTCATCAATATCATCGATAATGCATTGACCTACACACCCCCAGGTAGTGACATTACTATTTTGGTGAAGGAATGTGATGGTTTAGTAAATTTCAGTATTTCAGATAATGGACCAGGAATTGATGATTCCTTAAAGAGTAGCTTGTTTGAGCCGTTTACGACTGGCAAGGTACAACGCAGTGATAGTAGACGTGGGCTCGGTTTAGGCTTAGCCCTGTGTCAAACAATTTTAAAATTACATGGTAGTCACATCACTGTTGCAGATAATAAACCTCAAGGAACAATTTTTAACTTTTCACTGAAAAAGGAGTAAAAAATTTGATGAATAAACGAATTCTAGTAGTAGAAGATGATGTGGCCATTGCTAATTTAATAAAAATGACATTAGCTACCCAGCAGTATGAATTCGACATTGCCCAAGATGGGAATCGTGCACTTCAAAAGGCTATTACCATGAAACCAGATGTTTATATTTTGGATTTAGGACTACCGGACATAGATGGTGTAGAGCTTATTACAAAAATTAGAAGCTGGACTCAAACGCCCATTATTGTCGTCAGTGCCCGCGGGGAAGAATATGATAAGATTAACGCCCTGGATGCAGGTGCAGATGATTATGTCACGAAGCCATTCAGTGTGGAAGAATTATTAGCAAGAATTCGTGTTGCTTTAAGGAGAGCAGCCTATGAACATCCACCAGAACAGGAAAATTCAACTTTTACCAATGGTTATCTTCAAATTAATTATGTAGATCAAACAGTATTAGTAAATGGCAAAGAAATACATGTCACGCCTATTGAATATAAACTTTTAGTTGTTTTATCCAAGCATGTTGGGAAAGTTCTAACGCATAATTTTATTTTAAAGGAAATCTGGCACAATGCTCTACAATCAGATATTCCAAGTTTACGGGTGTTTATGGCGACACTTCGAAAAAAAATAGAAGCTGATCCAGCACAGCCTAAACTGATACAGACACATGTGCGGGTCGGTTATCGTATGCTTCGCTATCATGAAGATGAATAAGATAAGAGGATCGTAGCAGAAGGCATAGTTGCACTTCTGCTCTTTCATTGATGAATTCGCCTTATAAATTATCGCACCCTCCCATTAGCCTCTGCATATCATAGCTATAATCAGGTATGTCATCAATGAAAAACAAGTAGAAAGGAGATCATTATGGTATTTCGACCACCTTATCCATACCCTATGTATCCCGGTGGCATGAGAATGCCCATGCCAACACCACCACAGATGTCACCGCAGTCCTTTTTCCCGCCTGGAGGCTTCCCTGCTCAACCACGAATTCCAGGCGGCTTTCCAATGGCAAATGGAATAGGTTCCTTTGGAGGACAAATGCCGATGCCACCTGTGCAAGAAGCATCTAAAATCGGTTCATTCTTACAACAAGCAAATAGTTTATTTAATTCCGCTAAAACTTATACCCCTTATATTCAACAGGCGATGCCAATGGTTAAAAATATACCGTCCTTATTAAAATTATATAAAGGATTCCAAGGACTACCTTCGACGGGAGGCGGAGCGGCTGGCGCTGATCGTGCAGGCAGTGAAAGCAAGGCTGCTACAGGAACTAAGCGATCGGCAAGGCAAAGTACATCCGCATCATTTTCGCCTCCTGAACCAATTCCATCTAAACCACGTATTTTCCAGCCACCAATGTAAATGAACGTTTCTTTGTATTCGCCGCCCCTGTCCGTTATAATGTAGATAGGTAAAGCTTGAAAGGAGTCACAACCATGCAAGTATTAAAAATTAATCCACGTGGCTATTGCTACGGTGTTGTTGATGCGATGGTCATCGCACGAAACGCCGCACTTGATAAAACATTACCAAGACCTATCTACATTCTAGGAATGATTGTCCATAATAAACATGTCACAGACGCGTTCGAAGAAGATGGTATCATCACTTTAGACGGCGATAATCGCTTAGAAATTATCGAACAAGTTGAATCTGGTACTGTGATTTTCACAGCACATGGTGTCTCACCTGAAATTCGTGAAATTGCGAAGCGTAAAGGCCTAGTGTCCATTGATGCTACATGTCCTGATGTAACTGTTACTCACGATTTAATTCGTGAAAAATCTGCAGAAGGCTATGATATTATTTATATTGGGAAAAAAGGACATCCGGAACCTGAGGGTGCCATTGGCGTTGCACCTGATCATGTCCATTTAGTTCAATCTTCAAATGATATTGATGCGTTAAACTTAACGAATGATAAATTGCTTGTCACAAATCAAACGACAATGAGCCAATGGGATGTCGCCCATTTAATGGATAGTTTAAAAGAAAAATTCCCTCATATTGAGGTACACAAAGAGATTTGTTTAGCTACTCAAGTCCGTCAAGAAGCTGTTGCTAAGCAGGCAGGAGAAGCGGAACTATTGATTGTAGTAGGTGACCCTAAATCGAATAACTCCAATCGTTTAACGCAAGTTTCTGTTGAGATCGCTGGGACTCCTTCCTATCGTATCGCGGATGTTTCAGAGCTTAAAATAGATTGGTTAAAAGGTATTGATAAAGTTGCTGTGACAGCGGGTGCTTCAACACCAACACCTATTGTCAAAGAGGTCATTGCCTTCTTGGATCAATTTGATGAAAATGATCCATCCACACACGTTATCAAACGTACAGTAACATTAGATAAAATTCTACCGAAGATTAAAACACCTACACCTGTCGATAAAATTATGCCCCATTGATTACTAAAAAAAATCCTGCTTGTCATGATGACAAACAGGATTTTTTTCTTTATTTACTAAAATAATAGTTTATCGGACGACCAATTCCACCATAATGGACATCCATCGTAATTTTCTCTTGTTTCTCTAAATAATCTAAATATCTTCTAGCTGTCACACGAGCAATACCAACGCCACTTGCAACTTCTTCTGCCGATGCACCATCTACCGATTGCAAAAAGTGCACCACTTTTTCCAGCGTTGTACGGTTAAAGCCTTTCGGAAGGTTTTTTTCTGTTTGTAATAAGGCAGACTGTTCCAAAGGGCTTTGTCCATCACGATAATGGAATAGCTGATCCAATTCACCTTGTGTCAGCTCGCGTTCCGTTTGCGTTTGTTTTTTAAAGCGTAAATAATTTTCAAGTGTCCCTTTGACACGTTCAAACGAAAAAGGCTTCATAATATAATCAAAAACACCTAGATGCAATACTTGTTTCACCGTGTCCATATCATTCGCTGCCGTGACAGTGATAACATCTACTGGTAAGTCCAGCTCGCGAATTTTATGTAAACTAGTGATGCCATCTTGCTCCGGCATAAAAATATCCATAAATACTAAGTCAGGCTGATGTTGACGAATTTGCGTCACTCCATCTAAACCATTAGATGCTTGTCCAATCACCTGAAAGTGATCTACCTTTTCAATAAATTGACGATTCACCTCACGCACCATTGGATCATCCTCAATTAATAATACTTTGATTTGTACCAATATCAGCCCTCCATTCCAAAATTAATGCTTATGCATAGTAAAATGTTAGTAAAAAACTAGTCCCTTTATTTGGTTCACTGATGACTTCAATATCACCTTGTCCTTTTTCAACAATCTCTTTTATTAAAAATAGTCCTATTCCTCTGTATTTTTTCTCTTTTGTAGAATAGCCATTGTCAAAAATATGGCTCTTGATCTCATCTGTCATGCCAACACCGTTATCCGTGACAAGAATGGCTAAGACATCCTCGTCTTCATCGACAGAAACATGAATAACCTTTTCCTCCTCCTGTGTATCCCTTAATGCATCAAAAGCATTTTCTATTAAATTCCCAAATAGAATGACGAAATCATGATGATCTAAATTTGGTGGAAAAGATGTTAAGCGACTTTCACGGTCAATTTCCAGTCGGATTCCTTGTTCTTTAGCATAGGAAATTTTACTAAGTAATAGCCCTGATATATTTTCATTTTTAATACGTTCATTTAAAAAGTTAGTAATTTCATCGTGTTCTTCCTTTACTTGCGTTAAGTAGGATAAAGCCTGATCATGATGTCCAAGTTGTAAAAGTCCAGCTATCGTATGCAGTTTATTTTTATGCTCATGTGTTTGAACACGAAGCGCCTGGACAAATGCTCGTACCCCAGTCAGTTCTTCAGCAAGCTTTTTCACTTCTGTACGATCTTTAAACATGGCCACTGCTCCAACAGTTTCTCCATTAACCTGTATGGGAATGCGATTACTCATTATACTATGATCATTTATATACAACTCTCGGTTAAATAGAGGCTGATCAAGTTCCAAAATTTCAGGTAGTCTTGTATCCGGTAAGACGTGAAAAATTTTCTGACCAATCAAATTAGGTGGTTTTTCGTCAACCCCAAGTATTTCGCAGGCCTTCTCATTAAAAATGGTAATGGTCAAATCATTATCGATCGCAATAATCCCCTCATGCATCGCATTAAAGGTTTCCGTTCGTTCTACATACATTTTGGCAATTTCATGGGGCTCTAATCCAAACATTTGCTTTTTCATATGAAGCCCTAATGTTCGCGCACCCCATACGCTAAAGATTAAAGATAATAGTAAAGTAATGATCAGCTCCGTTTGCATCGATTGCAGTAATTCCGCCACCGTCAAAACACTATATCCAACGACCGTAACACCTATTTGTTGTCCTTGATTGTTCATGATTGGTACAAACGCTCGAACCATGTTGCCATGCTCCCCATGCGCGATTGACGTATAGTAATGTTCGGAAAAAGCAGCATTTAAATCGGCAGATTGCGAAATGCTACCCAGTTCCGCTTTATTGGGGTGAGAATACTTCTGTCTTTTCATATCCAAAACCACTATATATTGAGCACCATTTATATCTCGGATTTCTTCCACTACAGGGTTAATATGTTGTATGGCCATTTCAATGTTTTCGTGGGCAATATAGGTTTTGATTTCAGGAAGCTGCGCGACTGTTTTGGCTACTAGTAATGCTTGGTCACTAAGCTTGCTCTTTTGTTCATTCATCACATACCCCAACAAAAAAGTACCACCAATACTAAAGGAAAGCATGAGTATAAAAAAAGTCAGCGACATAATTTTTCTTTGCATCGATAACTTCTGAAATTTCAAGATAATCGCCTCCCCCCTACTATATTTTAGCTTACTCCATATGTTAGAATAACAAAAACAATAGAAAATACGAATAAATTGGGTGTATTCAATGAAAAAATTTATTATTGGAACGATTGTAACTGTCTTCTTTTTAGTGATCACCATTAGTGTTCAGCAAGGTTTGCTTTTCGCAAAGCCGCTTCCATACGATGATGAGCAAAAGGGGTTAGACACACAAATTACCATCCATCTAAGTCATGTAGTAGCTGAAAATACACCAAAAGGACAGGCTGCCAATAAATTTGCTGAATTAGTAGAAGAAAAGACGAAAGGCAAAGTCAAAGTGCATGTATACTCCAATTCCTCTTTATTTAATGATGAAAATGAGTTTCAGGCTTTGCAAAAGGGAGAAGTCGAAATGATTATCCCGACCTTTTCTAAGATGACAACATATGTGCCGAATTGGCAAGTTCTTGATTTACCTTTCCTATTTAATACAAATAAAGAGGTACAAGAAGTTCTGACAGGAACGATCGGTGATCAATTATTAAACGAGCTAGAACCTATTCATATTAAAGGACTGGGCTTTTGGTACAACGGCTTTAAGCATCTAACCTCTGTTGATCACCCTATTCATACATTTGAAGATTTACAGGGTTTACGCATTCGCACAATGCCTAGTAAAACATTGGAAAAACAATTTGAAGTTTTGAAAGCAACGCCAATTCCGATTTCATTTAGTGAGGTTTATACAGATCTAGAGAAACACGCCATTGATGCACAGGAAAATACAGCCTCTAATATTTACTCAAAAGGTTTCTACAAAGTTCAAAAACATATGACCATCACACAGCATGGTATTTTAGGCTATGCGGTATTAATGAATGAAAGCTTTTGGGATTCCTTACCAGCGAAAATTCAACATCAATTGGCGGAGGCTATGAAGGAAACAACAGATTGGCAGTTTGAACAGGCTGCCCGTATGAATGAACAAGATATGTTAAAGCTTAAACAGCAAGATGATTTTGATGTTACTACAATGAGTCTTAAGGAAAGACAGCGCTTTAAGGAGCAGCTCTCCCCTGTCTATGATTTTTATAAAACCCAAACACAAAATGATGAGATTCTAACTGAGATTCAAAAAATTGTTGCACCATAATACTTTTGGTCATTAATGATAGATCCTTACATATCGTAAGGATCTTTTCTTTTGTATTATAATAGATTACCAAAATTCAAAACTACTATAAAACAGCCTGAAACCATTGCTATTACTGCATTTACCAACCCTTTCATTGAAAAATGAACAAAATGAACAATAGAAACATTACGGTCATAAAAACTATTGTCGGAAAATTTCAGCTATGATAACGACATGAAAACGTTCACACAATCTTCATAGATGTTGTAGGGGGAGAACTATATGCGTATAAATTTTAAAAACTTAACAGTACAAGTATTGATTGCTATTGTACTAGGGATTATAGTAGGTGCAACGTTCCCAGAGTTCGGAGCAAAGCTAAAAATATTAGCGGATATATTTATTAAACTAATTAAAATGTTAATAGCACCCATTATCTTTTTAACGGTTGTAATTGGTATTGGTAGTATGGGTGATGTCAAAAAGGTTGGGAAAATCGGTGGAAAAGCTTTAATCTATTTTGAAATTGTTTCAACATTTGCCTTGGCGATAGGTCTTATCGTTGTCAATATTGTACAACCAGGTAAAGGCTTTAATACAGAAGCCGCGAAAGGAGCAGATGTCTCTCAATATACAAATGCAGCGGCGGCAGAACACGGTTTGGGTGCATTTATTATGCAAATTATCCCTGATAATGTTGTGGGTGCTCTCGCAAATGGTGAATTACTACCTGTCTTATTCTCAGCTGTATTATTTGGATTAGCAGCGGCGGCGATTGGGGAACCAGCTAAGCCAGTTATTAAATTTTTTGAACAAGTTGCGGATATCTTCTTTAAAATCGTTAATATGGTAATGAAAATTTCTCCTATTGGCGCATTTGGTGCCATGAGTTATACAATCGGCAACTTTGGACTTAAATCTCTAGGCAACTTAGGATTTTTAATGCTCTCCGTCTATATTACAATGTTTATTTTTATCGTTGTCATCATCGGATTCATTTCACATTACTTCGGTTTTAGTATTTTTAAATTTATTAAATACATTAAAGATGAAATTTTCATCGTTATTGGTACATCTTCATCTGAATCAGCATTGCCTTCCATGATGCGTAAATTAGAAAACTACGGCTGTTCTAAGCAAGTTGTGGGGCTAGTTATACCAACAGGTTATTCCTTTAACTTAGATGGAACATCCATATACTTATCGATGGCAGCTATATTTATTGCCCAAGCTTACGGTGTTGATTTAGATATTTGGCATCAAATCACATTACTAGCCATTCTAATGCTTACATCTAAGGGGGCTGCGGGTGTCACAGGCTCTGGGTTTATTACACTTGCTGCCACATTAGCAGCATTCCCGATGATTCCCGTAGAAGGAATTGCATTACTAATCGGGGTTGACCGCTTTATGTCCGAAGCTCGAGCTGTTACAAATCTTATTGGTAATGGTGTGGCGACGGTAGTTGTTTCAAAAATGGAGAAGGAATTTGATACAGAGCAGGAAAAACGTGCTCTCTCAGGTCAAATCGCACAACCTTAAATAGTTAAAAAGGCTACTAAAAGCGAGATACTTGTCTCTCCTTAGTAGCCTTTTATATAGTCCATTTTTAGAAATTCATAGACACCACCATTTGTTGCTTGCATATAAGTATGAGCGTCTTTAAATCCTACCTTGCGATATAGCTTGATTGCACGTAGATTAAATGTGGCAACCGATAAGGTAATCATTTCGCATGGATAGTTTGCCAAGACAAAATCAATAGCATTTTTTAAAAAATCATAGCCTAGGCCTTTTCCTGTAAGACTAGGTTTCATGCCTAAGCCAATCTCCATCGTTTAGTCAGCAACCGTCATAATACTAAAATAAGCAGCTAGTTCTTGTTTTTTTAAGACTGCAAAAATATTTCCTCTTGTATACGGATTGAGAAATGCTTGTAAATCCTCCTGGTCAGCCTCCATATCATAGAAAGAATAGTCACCCTCATAATGCCAGTTATAAGCTATATCCTCAGCTTGTTCTTGTGTAATGGGTCGAAAACAATAGCTCAAAACTTTATCCTCCTGTAATTTTGTGAAACCTCTGGAATGACATACTCGTATACATAATGAATGGAGGTTTCTTTATGGCAACATTTACACTTCACTATCCAAAGGCCTTTAAAAGCTTTTCTGATATTCCTATTATAAATGAAAACAACGAAACAGTGTGTGTGCTTCAGAAAGTAGAGCGTTCTTCTACTGGTAAAGTTTTAAATGCCGTATTATTAGTTGCAGCACAGCAAACTTTACCCTATCGTTATGAAACACGAACAACTTTAGGTGCCCCCCTTTTTCAAGTACAATCTACTCTGTTAACAAAAGGGGTCAGTCATCAGCTTGTTATGCCTGATGGTAGCACCATACCAATTGTCCGAAAAACAGTTCAATTATTAGAATCCTCGTACACCTTTACTATGGACAATTTGGCATTCCGTTTTGAAAAGGATTTTACTGCTACCGCCTATTTATATTGTAATGATGAGAAAATTGCCAGTGCAAGCCCAATAGAGACTGAGCTCATACGGGCGGGGCTAATGTTTAAACTTTTCCAAGCTGACGACATGCACTTTGTGGCACTCCTCGCAACACTCTATCAAGCTTTATTTGCCATGAGTAAGTAAATGAGGCATGAATTTAGTTTCACATTAAGAACTTACATAGCAAAAAAGAAGGCATCCAGATTTAAAGTCTCGATGCCTTTTCAATTAATTTTTTCTCGCTCCCCATTTAATATATGAATGACATAGGAATCGCTTTGACTCACATTTGTTTGGACAATTTTTTTTACTGCACCTTCCATCTTAGTTGCTAGTAGAAGTGCCTCCGCATTGTCACCTTTTATAGTTGTTTGAATCGTAATGGTTGTTCGATTCTCTAGTATTAAATATTCGTATACATCAAATGATTGTAGCCCTTTAATTAAATCTTCAATTAATAGATTAATATCATTCCCCATCGCTTTATTTCCATCCAGCAATGACGTAAATTCCCATCTTTCAAAGACAATCGGGTAATCCTTTAAGGCAGAAGTTTTTATAGCGCTTTTTGCAATAGCTTCCATATCTGTTTTAACCGACTGAACATACTCTTCTCCCCCTACAATTTGGATGACCAATTCCTTTTCCGCAGTTGTTTTAACATCTATACCGACGTATTTTTCAAGGAGCTTATCTTTTAATAGTGATAAACTCAACTCTTCTTTCGTAATTATTGGTCCTTTCTCGATATTGGCTTCTAAAGGCTTACCATCTACATATTTATTAAACAGGATGATGATCGCGATAATGACCAGCATTAATCCTGTAACGACTCCTATCCGTTTCACAATGAAATCCCCCCTGTTAGGAAGGTATGAGCTCTGCAAATACAATATTCACCGTTTTCTATCACTGTTTTATCGTTACTATGAAATAGACCATTTCTGACATTGCTTAATTTCCCTCACATATTCCGGAACACGAAATAAATTTGCTATGTTTTGTCCTTTTTGTGTCATGATTTTTAAAAAGGAGTACACTTAAGGGGTAGTAATTCTATATTTTTGGAGGGTTTTAAATGGATGCAAAAGCAGCGGAAATTAAAAATATTATGACCTTGAATCTACTCGTACAAATTCTAAAAGAGCGTGGCATTTTAACAGATAAGGAATTAAAGGAACGACTCTCAAATACGGTCAAACTATCCTCTATGGATGCTGATTTAAAAGAAAAGGTTATTGAAGAAATCGAACATTAATGGGAATGATTCCAACAAAAACAACCGCTTCCATGCTGTTAATATAGCTGAAAGCGGCTGTCTATATGTTTGCTTTTAAGAAGACAATAAGCACTTTAATATGCCTAGTGTCATAAAATTATGATCGAATTGTTTTCAAAGCTGTTGACCAAGGAATAATCTGATCTAACATTTGATGAACGGAATCTGCCTGCACCTCTTTTGGCTTAAAGACTGAGCCGTTTTCAAAATCAGTAAATAATGATAAAGCTGGATGAACTCGCACATCGGCAACTAGTAATTCTCCAAGAATCCCTCGTAAATGCTCCGCAGCACGTGCTCCTCCAACTGAACCATACGAAACGATACCCGCAGCTTTATTGTTCCATTCTACTCGTAAAAAGTCTAATGCATTTTTTAGTGCACCTGTAATTGAATGGTTATACTCTGCTACAATAAAGACAAAGCCGTCACATGCAGCTACTTTCTCGGACCATGTCGCTACTCCAGAAGTATCTCCCCCTGGCTCTCCAAGAAACGGTAATTTAAAATCAGCGATATCAATTATTTCATACTCCGCATCACGGCGTTTTTCTGCGACTTCCTTTACCCACGCTCCCACTTGTGGACTAACACGACCTTCTCGCGTACTTCCTAAAATAATACCGATTTTTAACATATGACCCTCCTCGTTTTCCCATTCATTTTGTGAAATCATCGTCATTCCATGTACGCGAATAACACTCGTAACCATTTTAGTCAGATACATACAGCTTTATTCATGGCCTCTATGTAGTCGCTATGAATATTTTGAATTAAACAATCTTTAATTCAAGATTAAATTACCATATTTTTTTATTTTCTGTCAATTATTTAAATTTGTAGCTTTTTTAACTAGCTTACTTTAATTTAATGGGCTGCTCCAGTGCCTCTAATTCTTCTTCCATGGAGGTAAATTGTCTTTCCACTACATATTTTGCGTCAGATACTGCTGCGTTATAAATATAGGGGGCGATATTTTCCTTGATAAAATCTAACACACGCTCTGCTTCAAATTCACTAATGTCTTCATCACGATGCGTGTAGAAAAATCGCTGAATATCAGCCACTATCATTTCTTGCTGATCTTTAGTTAAACGAATAAACAAGATATATCTCTCCATTTCTGCTAATTGATTTCATGCTCATTTTATCATTATCCCTCTATTCTTGGCATACAAAAAGGATGAACACTACCTAGTAATGTTCATCCTTATATTATTGTTTACATTCAAATGAATAACTCGTGGAAAGGAAGTTTTTTTCCTTTGATATAATTGCTTGACCGCCATCGTCTTCACATTGTACGGTCATGGCATCAATTTTCTTTTCATTCATCATATTCGTCATAACCGTCATCCCTATACCAAAAACAGCGATGAATAAACCGATTATAATCCACAGTTTACCAGCCTTATTACCAGCAGGTCTTTCATTAGCCACATCTATTCCCCTCGCTTAAACAAATAAAAATGGTTCTGTATGGATGGTCGATTGTACAAATTCAACCACATATTTTTTATCCGCACATAGCTTCGTCATTTTCTCCGCTACTCCTGCAATCATCACTTTTTCTACATGATGACCAGGGTCTACAATTTGCAGATCCATCGCTTGAGCATCCTGTGCTGTATGGAAGTACATATCACCCGTTAAAAAAACATCTGCTCCTGCACGTTTCGCTGCATAAATATACTTATTACCATCTCCACCAACAAGCGCAACCTTCTTAATCTTCGACTGTAAATCACCTACGACACGAACCGCTGGAACCTTTAACTGCTGCTTCACGAACTCTGCGAATTGTTGCAAGGTCATTTCCTTAGCTAAGTGACCTACACGCCCTAATCCCATTTTATTCGTTTGCTGTTCAAGACGAATGACATCATAGGCTGGCTCTTCATACGGATGACTAGTAAGCATTGCCTTTAAAACACGGTTTTTCATTGATTCAGGAAATACGACTTCTACCTTTACTTCCTCTTCAACATGTAATTCACCAACTGACCCAACAAATGGCTTGGCACCTGCTAACGCACGGAAACGTCCTTCACCAGCAGTTGTATAACTACATGCTTCATATTCTCCAATGCGCCCTGCTCCAGCCTTTGCTAGCGTCTCGCGTAAATCCTCAGCATTTGCAGACGGGATAAAAACAGCAAGCTTTAAAAGATGTTCTGAGTACGTTTCTTCTAGTATTGTACGGTCCTGTAGTTGAAGCGCATCTGCTAATAAATCATTAACTCCACCTTCAGCTACATCTAAATTTGTATGCGCCGCATAAACAGCGATATCATGTTTAATGAGCTTTTCATATAAGCGCCCTGCTGGATCGTCTGTACGAATATTCGCTAGACGTCTAAAAATTGGAGGATGATGTGCAATGATCAGCTCACATCCTTTTTCAATGGCCTCATTCGCAACAGCTTCATTGACATCTAAAGTGACTAATACTTTGCTAACAGGTTTATTGAGTGTACCAATCGCTAAACCGATTGGATCATTCTCCATGCAAGCTAGTTTTTTAGGCGACCATGATTCAAATACTTGAATAATTTCTTGACCATTTACCGACTTCATTTTACAAAACTCCTTCTACTAATTGAATAAGAGCCAATAACTCTGCACGTTTTTCTTCAATTTCAGGTGTTTGTTCTGCATCTTTTATGGATTGTAACACACGTTGCCAATTTTCTTTTTCCCGCGTCCATTTTTTTATAAATGCCGGTGCTTTACGGGTACTTAATTTAGGACCAAATAAAATCTCTGTTGGCGAAAGCTCCATTTGTGCTCTTTGCAACACAAGAATTTCATAGATTTTATCATCTTCCTCTAAAATTTCTTCATCGAGAATAGCCCAATTATGTGCTAAAGCCCACTCACGGATTACCTTGGCATGAATATTCGGTTGTAAAATGAGACGTGTGACACCTTGCAGTTTTTCAGGATGCTTCTCTAAAATAGATACAATTAAGGGACCGCCCATTCCAGCGATCGTTACTGTATCGACATGGTCGGTTAATTCTATTGCTGCTAATCCATCTGCTAGACGTACCGTAATTTCTTTGTTTAATCCTTCTTTTTGTACTTGTCCCACTGCTGATTCATAGGGTCCTGCTACTACTTCCCCTGCTATCGCTGAAGAAGCTATTCCTTGATGAATTAAATAGCAAGGCAGATAGGCATGGTCACTACCTATATCCGCTACTACCGCTCCTGTGGGAACAAATTTTGCTACCATTTCTAATCGTTTCGAAAGTTTTTGTGCGTTCATTTTATACCGCCTACCTTAAATAGAGTCCATTACTAGTATGGATGATGTCGTGAAAAAAAACAAATGGAGTTGTCTCACAGTATTCATGTGGACAACCCCATTTCATGATTCTTTACATTTAAAAAGTAGCTGTACTATTTCAGTACAGCTACTTGTCAGTCATACTATTCTAAAGTAGAAATGTATTCAGCAATAGCTTTTGCTTCTGCTTCAGTTTTCATGTTTGGTTGCATTGGAGTACCTTCGATACCCTTTGTTAAAACTTCAACGATATGGGCTTCATCTAAGCCATGTAGGTTTGGACCCATACTACCAGTTAAATCACCACCGTGACAACCAATACAAGATTGTACTAGAGCTGCACCATCATCATTTGCGTCTGTAGTTTCAGTAGTTTCGCCACCGCCCTCATGTTCAGCAGCAATTTCTTTCTTGTTATCTGCACCTTGTAAAGACATGAAGAAAATAAGACCAATACCAAATGCCAGAATTAAGATGTAAGGAACGACTGGATTGTTTTTCATAAGTTTCCCCTCCTCATTTTAAGTCTACTTCTATTATAATATAGAATCAGTCAACATCTAATATTGTACTTCATTAACAAAGAAACGAAAAGCCCTATTCGCTAAGTTGTCCTTTGTTTGTAACAAATTCGACATTTCTGTATCTATTGGATAAAATATGTCTTGCCAAACCAAATTTTGGGCAATTTCACAACTTTTTTTCATACTGTTATCATACCCTTTACATACATTCATATACCAAAAAAATAAAAAATCCGCACACATGATATAAAGTGTGCAGATCATTTATAAGGGTCAAAAAATTACAATAAGTTTATGATATAATAGCCAATCAGTGCTAGTAATCCTAAAACACCGGAGACTGTGAAATAGAGTAGCTTCATTTTAATACCTGACCAAAGCCAAATAAGACAATTGGATGCAATCAAGCAAAATAAAACGATATTATCTCCACTAAAATATGTAGTGCACACACGGATAGATATACTAAATAATAGGATGGCGGCAAGTAAATGAAATATAGGAGCTAATAGATGTTTTTTTTGCGCCATTTGGAACGCAGCGATAAATAATATGCATGCACCTATACCTACGACAACGGTTAAAATCAGTGTTAATGCTTTTATTGTAAAATAGATAGCTAAAACAGCTATTATAGCGATACATAGACTTGCTACCAAAAGAAGCATCTTTCTTTTTTCAGATGGCAAGATTGCTTGTTTAGGATCTTGAACCGGTTCTAACTCCTCTATATCAGCCCCCTCTGTATAAAGAGCTGCTAAAAAGTCACAATAGTGCTCTGGTAATAGCTTATTTTGCTTCCAAAACAAAATTTCATTTAGAATAATTTTTTTCCGGGGATTCGTCATCATGTTAACTCCAAACATTGCTTAATAATGGTTGCATTACAATTTTATCTCACAGCCTTCGGAAATACATCTGTATAAAGTCGCAAATCTCTCATTCCCTTCATTCTAATTATCTATTATTAGCGGAAACAAGATTGGGGAATAACGGGGCTATTTACCTTTTCAATGGTATAAAAAAGGAGCGATCCAACTAGGTATTTTCACACTAGTAGGATCGCTCCATCTATTTAAATTATTCTAAGAAGTCTTTTAGACGTTTACTACGAGAAGGGTGGCGTAATTTTCTTAGAGCCTTCGCTTCAATTTGACGAATACGTTCACGTGTTACGCCAAAAACCTTACCTACCTCTTCTAAAGTTCTTGTACGACCATCATCTAAACCAAAACGTAAACGAAGTACGTTTTCTTCACGGTCTGTTAATGTATCAAGGACATCTTCTAGCTGTTCTTTTAACAATTCATAAGCTGCATGGTCAGATGGAGATTGTGCTTCAGAATCCTCGATAAAGTCTCCTAAATGGGAATCATCTTCTTCTCCTATCGGTGTTTCAAGAGATACTGGTTCTTGTGCAATTTTTAAAATTTCGCGTACTTTTTCTGGCGTTAAATCCATTTCTTCGCCAATTTCTTCTGGAGAAGGTTCTCGGCCAAGATCTTGTAAAAGTTGACGTTGTACACGTATTAATTTATTAATGGTTTCGACCATATGAACCGGAATACGAATTGTACGTGCTTGATCTGCAATGGCACGCGTAATAGCCTGACGAATCCACCATGTAGCGTACGTAGAGAATTTAAACCCTTTACGGTAATCAAATTTCTCAACGGCCTTAATAAGACCCATATTCCCCTCTTGAATTAAATCAAGGAATAGCATTCCACGACCTACATAACGTTTAGCGATAGATACTACCAGACGTAAGTTTGCTTCTGCAAGACGTTTACGTGCTTCTTCATCACCTTGCTCAATACGCTCAGCAAGTGCGATTTCTTGCTCTGCAGATAGTAAATCAACTCGACCGATTTCCTTTAAATACATACGCACAGGGTCATTGATTTTAACACCTGGTGGTACACTCAAATCATTTAAGTCGAAAGTCTCTTCGTTCGCTTCTTCTTTCATTAGACTTTCTTCTTCAAATTCTTCTTTTCCAATGATTTGAATGTCTTTATGCTTTTCAAGATCCTCAGCAAAATGGAAAATTTCTTCATTTTCCAATTCATAAGGTGTTAGTTTCTCTGAAATTTCTTTCATAGAAATTTCACCCTCTGTTTTTGCTTTTTCTTGTAGGAATTTTTTTGCATCATCTAATGTAATTTCTACTTCTATCTCTTTTGAACGTTCTGACTTGTCCGCCATAAACCTTCCTCCTTCTAAACAACCGAATCGGGTTAAATCGCCGATAACGATTTTCTTAAATGAATAATCTGTTGGGCGATTTCAAGTGCACGTGCATACTCATGCATCTTCTCCGCTTCCTTTGACTCATGCATCTTTTGATAAATTTCTTGCTCAATTCTATATTTTTGAAGCTGACGGATTGAGTCCACAACCTCTGCCTCTGCTTGATCAGGATCTCGCTCGACTAAAGCCGCTTCCATAACAATTTTCCGTAATTCAGCGTCATCCAAAATCTCCATAAAGCGTTGATAATCAGGATGACCATATTCCTCATAAAATCCTACTAAGCGAACAAAAACAGCCATATAAGCATCTCGAACAAATGGCTCTTTTTGCTCACTCCGTAATACCCTGTCCACTACATCTATATTATGAAGCATATGAGCCAGTAATAAACGTTCGGCACGTTCAGCAGCATCCATAGGCTTTTGTTGTTGCGTGACTGGCATTGAAGGCGTTTGTGTCGGCATTTCTGGTTTTGCAGAACGTACCTGATTCGCCTCCAGCTTTCGGAATTGGGCATAAATGGCTTCTTCCGAAATATTTGTTTCATTTGATAGCTGTCGTATATACAAATCTCGTTCAACTGGCGACGATCTACCTATGAGCTGTTCAAGGACTTCTTGTATATATTGAAGCGTATCATTTTCAAATTGAAAGTTCTTATTTCGTCTAGCATGCATCATCATAAAAGCAATATACGCATGAGGGTTTTCCAAAATTTGTTCCTTAAATGCTTGTCCGCCTAACGTGCGAATATATTCATCAGGGTCCAATTTTTCTGGTAAAACAGCAATATCAACTTTCATGCGCTCCGTATGCAAAAGCTGCGCCGCTCTTTTCGCTGCATCAAATCCAGCATTATCACCATCATAGCAAATCGTAATTTGCTCAACTAAGCGCTTAAGCTTTGTGATATGCTGATTTGTTAGCGAGGTACCCATTGTTGCTACGGCATTCATAACACCTACAGAGTTAGCTGCTAACACATCCATAAAACCTTCCATCAATACTACTTGACGATTTTTTCTGATAGAAGTTCGTGCTTTATCTAGGTTATAGAGCACTTCACTTTTCTGAAATATTGGTGATTCTGGACTATTTAAATATTTCGCTTCCTCACCCGTTGATGAAAGTATTCGTCCTGAGAAGGCAATAATTTTACCATTCTCATCTCGAATAGGGAACATGATCCTTCCTCTAAAACGATCAAAATAACGTTCTTCTCCCTCTCGCTTAATAATTAGCCCACTTTCCGCCATTTCTTGTAAGTTATAACCTTTTCTTTCAAGCAATATGGTTAGGGCGTCAAAGCTTGGGAGAGACCAACCGATGTTATTAGATTCTATAAGCTCCCTTGTAAATCCTCTTTCTAGCAAATAATTTAAAGGTTCTTCGCCATCCTCTGTATTTAACAGTAGATGGTGGAAAAAATCTGCTGTAAAAGCGTGTGCTTCTTTCATCCTTTCTTCCGCTTTAGAAATCTTTTTTGTTCCCCCGGGAAAACTTGGCTCAACATCTAAATGTATGCCAGCTCGTTCTCCAAGTTTCACAACTGCATCAGGAAAAGATATGCCTTCAATGTCCATTACAAAAGTAATGGCATTTCCCCCTGCACCACATCCAAAGCAATGGAATATTTGCTTGTCCGTTGATACAGAGAAAGACGGTGTTTGTTCTCCATGGAATGGACAGAGGCCAAACCAATTTCGCCCACGCTTGGTCAGCTGCATGTATTCACTAATAACATCAACGATATCCGATTGTGTACGAATCTGTTCAATTACTTCCTCTGGAATCTTCCCTGCCAAATCCATCATCACCATCTTTAATAATTACGTTCTAGAAACACAATTCGCTATTCGTTTTAAAATTCCTTTATTTCTCGACAAAAAATTAGGATTTTTCTCTTATAAATATTTTTACCACAATTTTATTATTATAAAACAAAAATTAGTTTTTATCTATACTAATTTCAAAATCCACTCAAAAAAACCGCCTCTATCACCGAGGTGGTTTATTTTCGTACAATTTATTTGCAAGTCAAAATATGTTCTATGATAGTATTTGCTGTCTCTTCCACAGCTTTATTAGTCACATCTATTACTCGACAGCCTATTTTGCCGACAATCTTTTCAAAATGTTGAATCTCTTCTAAAATACGATTATGTTGCGCATAGATGGCATCATCATTTAATCCAAGAGACATTAATCTTTCTTTCCTTATAGAATTTAACTTCTCAGGAGAGATGATTAACCCAAAACATTTTTTAGGGTCCAACTGTAATAGCTCTTCAGGTGGTTCTACTTCAGGAACTAAAGGAACATTCGCCACCTTATACTTTTTATGTGCTAAATATTGTGAAAGGGGCGTTTTAGATGTTCGGGATACGCCTACCAACACGATATCAGCTTGTAATAATCCACGGGGATCACGACCATCATCATATTTTACTGCAAATTCAATGGCTTCAATTTTTTTAAAATAATCATCGTCAAGCATATGAACAATTCCAGGTGTCTCCAATGGATTTTCTTCCATAAAGGTTGCCATTGATTGTAATGCAGGACCTATTATATCGACTGCATGTATCTTTTCCTGTTCACATAAATCACGTAATAGCTTTCGCATTTCTTGACGAACAAGTGTGTAAACAATAAATGCTTGTTGTTGTGCTGCAAGGAAAACAATCTTACGAATAAGCTCCTCCGATTGAATATGTGGAAATCGTCGGATAACAGTATTCTCTAGACCGGGTCGAAACTGGCTAATTACTGCTTTTGCAACTTGGTCGCCAGTTTCACCAACAGAGTCAGATACAACAAATACGCGTAGTCTTTTCATGCAGCTCTCCTTCAAATTTAGTCATTTTGCGCAAGAGATAAGAAAGCTCGTGTAATCGTTGTTTTTGTAAGACGGCCTATAATCGTCAAACCACCCTCTTGTGGTTCAACTACTGGTAGCGAATCAACTTCTCGTTCAATGAGCTTGTTCGCGGCAACAACCAAAGAATCTGATCTTTCACAGTACGAAATATTAGGCATACGTGTCATAATTATATGTACAGGAATTTTATTTAAATCCTGCGTGCCAATACTTGTACGCAGTAAATCTTTGCGAGATAGTACGCCTGTCAAAAACTCATTCTTATCTACGACAAAGAGTGTACCAACATCTTCTGAAAACATAAAGCAAATTGCATCATAAACCGTCATTGTTTCTGGGACAACTACAGGGCCTGAATGAAAATCCTTTACTTTTAAATTGTGAATACTATCCATCAATGTAACGGATGCCTTTTTCCCTGAATAGAAATAACCAACTCGTGGTCTTGCATCTAAAAATCCCGCCATCGTAAGGATCGCTAAATCTGGTCTTAAAGTCGCTCTAGTCAGATTGAGACGTTCTGCAATATGTTCCCCAGTAATAGGGCCGTTTTCTTTCACAATTTGTAAAATGTTTTCCTGACGTTTATTGAGTTCGATTGGACTCACCGCCTCAAATCTAATAGTGTTATACTTATGCTCAATTATTATATACTATAGAATGATAGGTATGCAAAGTATTACACTAATTCTATACAAAAGGTGTTATAATAATGCTTTGCATAATTAAAGCAGTATTTCAATTATACAACATACTGCATATAATAGCAGTAATCTGTATTAAGTTATGGCGGATATGTGTAGAGGATTTTAGATTAAGGGTAATTTCTTTAATTTGTATTTTTGTCATGAAGGCTACACGACTTGTTGAATCGCTTATAAACGAGCATCATCAATCATGCTATTAACACTATTCGTATTCCTCTGGAAGTTCTAAAATCAATTATCAAAAGCCTTTACGGCCGGTTGTTGAACACTTCAAATTGTCCAAGCCAATATTCTTTATACTACGGCTCTCATGCAAGGATTCTTGCTGAGGAGAAGTAGTATTTTTTGGTTCTCCATAATAGTTCAAATGACTATCATTGCTTCATTGGAGTAACATCATACAAAATAAAAAGGTATCGTAAAAACAGGTCGTATTTTAAACGAATAAATTAAATGTATTGAAAAAACCTCCTCCACTTTGCATCTAAGCTGATATAAAAGCACCTCTTCCGAAATTCACATTGTCGACTGTAACATTTTTTCACTTGTTCATACTCTGTTCATACTATCGTCACTGGCAGTACATCTCCGTTGTATAAGCTTTCCTTAGGACCCGTTAAGAGGTCCCATTAACAGCTAATGAAAGGAGAAGATTTAAATGATAATGAGAAAGGCAATTAAAATGAGGATGGGCACTAAAACATCAATCCTTGTAATCCTCATGCTAACTATACTAGCCCCCACGTCTACAATGGCCACAACTGCCGTCAATAACAGTGGTAGTCTTACATTTGAGGCGACCAAAGAAGTAGGCATAGAAAAAGCTAAGCTCCTAACTGAAACGTACGGCGCTACAAGTTTGCAATACGCACTCATCGATGATGGAGAAATTGTCATTTCAGGGCATGCTGGCAAAAACGATTTAAATGGCAATAGACCGTTTACTGCTAATACAATGTACGGTATAGGTTCTACGAGCAAAATGATGCTCACAGCGGCTGTTATGAAGCTTGTCGACGAAGGTAAGGTAGAGTTGGATTTGCCCGTAGTGAACTATATACCTGATTTTAAGATGAAAGACGACCGTTACAAACAAATTACACCTCGTATGCTCCTGAATCATTCCTCTGGCCTGCTAGGAACTTCGTCGCTAAATACCTTTTTATATGACGATAACGATTCATATGCATATGATTCTTTGCTAGAGCATTTAGCCACTCAAAACTTAAAGGCTGATCCGGGAGCATTTTCGGTTTACTGTAACGATGGTTTTACGTTAGCTGAAATTCTAATAGAACGAGTAAGTGGTATGAGCTTCACCGCATTTATCAGCAAGTATTTGACAGAGCCTCTAGAAATGAGCCATACGAAAACACCGAAGAATCTAGTGGATTCTTCAAAACTAGCGGGGATCTACTCCCCTGCCTTTAACGGACAACTACCTGCAGAAAATACTAACATTATTGCTACGGGCGGCATATACTCCACAGCTGAAGATCTCGTTAAATTCTCACAAATATTCACAGGACAGGTGAGTGATATTCTTACTCGTGAATCAGTAGAAGCCATGGCACAAGATGAGTATAAAAGAGGCATGTGGCCTGAGGAAGCTGATCCATCTTTCGTCGCTTACGGGCTAGGCTGGGATAGTGTACGCTTGTTCCCATTCAGTGAATATGGCATCAAGGCACTTACGAAAGGTGGAGATACATTATCTTATCATTCTTCATTAGTTGTACTTCCGGAATACAACATGGCTGCGGCTGTTGTCTCCTCAGGAGGTCAAAGCTTATTAGATCAACTGTTAGCTAATGAAATTCTGCTTAGTGCACTTCAGGAAAAAGGGATTATTCATGAACAGAAGCCGAAAAAGTCCCATGGCGTGCCTATAAAGGCTAAAATGCCACAGGAGTTATCGCAGCATGCAGGTATTTATGGTGGTATTTCAAGTGCGTTAATGAAGGTAGAAATTAATTCTCATGGTGAATTGTCTGTATCTATGCTTACGGTTCCTAATAACCCTATCCAAACGTATTCATATACAGCAGATGGTTCATTTGTGAACAAGGAAGGGACAGAAAAGATAAAGTTCATAGAGGAGAAAAATGGACACACCTATTTATGGTCCAGCTTGTATTTTAATGTACCGGGTCTTCCCCAAACAGCTGTCTCAGAGTATAAAGCTGAAAAGCTAGAAGCCAATATCTTAACGAAAGACATAGCTTCCGTATGGGAGAAACGTGAAGGGGAAAAATATTATTTGATGAATGAAAAATATTCATCGATGCTCTACACTAATTCTGCACCAACTGTAACAATTGATACGATTAAAGATGTTCCAGGCTATTTGTTAACTAATAAAATTATTGGAGCAAACCAAGCAGTTAACCAGCTACAAATCCCTGGCATGGCTGGTCGAGATACTATGGAAATTGAATTTTTCAAGAAAAATGGAGTGGAATATTTTACAGTAGCAGGAGGTTTATACGGTCACGAGGAGCTTGTAAAACCGCTCTACCCCGGCAAACAATCTGTCACAACGATCCAAGCGGACGGCCATGCTAAATGGTTTTCAGTACCAACAAATGCAAAAGAAAAAATCATGACAGTTAAAATGCCGTCCAATGGCTCCTTTGCTGTATACGACCAAGCAGGTAATTGCGTGAACTATACTGTCGTTAGTGGTATAAACGAAGTCTTATTACCAGAAAACGGTAGAGTTGTATTTGCAGGAGAAGTAGACGCCAAATTTGAGATTTCATTAAAAAAATAAATGTCCGCTTATCTAAAAAACTGTCCTTCAGTCATTATTGACCGTATGGGACAGCTTTTTGGGAGGACTAGAAAAAGCCCCAAACAATATTTAGCTAAAATTCACAGTCCCCTCGTGTGACGAGGCTGTTGACCGTCAAAACTGGTTTATGGCCTTCTGAACATCATATGTTCTCTATACAGTTTAAAAATGATTGCGAATCAATGAATTACGTGCTACAATGTTGACACATACGCTGGCTCTATTTATATTTTCGAGCAAATTGCGTTATACAGGCGATGATGGGAAAAAAGTATCTGTTCCATTCAAGAGCGAGTAGAAGATGGTGAAAGTCTACATAGCAACAGAGAAAAGGCACTCCTTGAGCTAACTTTTTGAAAAGAGGTTTTAAACGTTTTGTTTAAAACAATCAGGGTGGAACCGCGGGTATTAGCACTCGTCCCTGGGCATACATTGTGCCCGGAGACGGGTGCTATTTTCATTTAGTCAACACTGAATGAAAAGCTTTAGCGTTTTACCGCTAAAAAGGTGAAAAATTTTGAAGGAGGCTATTTTATGGCTAACAAATCAATGGAAACAATTGTATCATTAGCAAAACACCGAGGCTTTGTCTTCCCAGGCTCAGAAATCTACGGTGGTCTAGCAAACACTTGGGATTACGGTCCACTTGGTGTTGAATTAAAAAACAATATTAAAAAAGCTTGGTGGCAAAAATTCGTTCAGGAATCAGAGCACAATGTTGGTATCGATGCTGCCATCTTAATGAACCCAAAAGCTTGGGTGGCTTCTGGTCACGTTGGGAACTTTAATGATCCAATGATCGACTGTAAATCATGTAAGGCTCGCCATCGCGCTGATAAAATCATTGAAGACGCAGCGTTAGCAAAAGGTGATGAAATCATTGTTGATGGTATGACATTTGATCAAATGAAAGAAACAATGATTAAATACGATGTAGTTTGCCCTGATTGTGGAAAAGATGATTTCACAGATATTCGCCAATTCAACCTAATGTTTAAAACATTCCAAGGTGTAACAGAGTCTTCTACAAACGAGATTTTCTTACGTCCAGAAACAGCACAAGGTATTTTCGTAAACTTTAAAAATGTTCAACGCTCTATGCGTAAACGTACTCCTTTTGGTATTGCACAAGTTGGTAAATCTTTCCGAAACGAAATTACACCAGGTAACTTTACTTTCCGTACACGTGAATTCGAACAAATGGAACTTGAATTCTTCTGTAAGCCAGGCGAGGATCTTGAATGGCACTCTTATTGGAAAGAATTCTGTAAAAATTGGTTATTAAACCTAGGCATGAAAGAAGATTCTATGCGTCTTCGCGATCACGAGGATGATGAGCTGTCTCACTACTCTAACGCGACAACGGATATCGAATTTAAATTCCCATTTGGCTGGGGAGAGCTTTGGGGTATCGCTGACCGTACAGATTATGATTTGAAACAACATATGGAGCATTCAGGTGAAGATTTCACTTATATTGATCCTGTTTCAAATGAACGTTATATTCCTTATTGTATCGAACCATCTTTAGGGGCTGACCGTGTGACATTAGCATTCCTATGCGATGCCTATGATGAAGAGGAGTTGGAAGGTGACGATAAACGTACTGTTTTACGTTTCCACCCAGCAATTGCACCATTTAAAGCCGCTGTTCTACCTCTTTCTAAAAAATTATCTGATGAAGCTACAGACGTTTGGGCTGAACTTCGCAAAGCGTTCCCTGTTGATTTTGATGAATCACAATCAATCGGTAAACGTTACCGTCGCCAAGATGAAATCGGTACACCATTCTGTATCACATACGATTTTGACTCAAAAGAAGATGGCCAAGTGACAGTACGTCACCGCGATTCTATGACACAAGTTCGTATGCCAATTTCAGAAGTTAAAGCCTATATTGAAAAACATCTTCAATTTTAATAGTTAAAATAAAGAGGGGGGTCGCCATTACTGGCAACTCCCTCTTCTTATGCTTTGTAAGTTGAAAATAAACGCTCTTGCATTTTTTCCTCAAATGAAAACTTTTTCACACTCATACCTATTAAGCTAACAAGTAATTCCTCTATATCGGCTAATGAATAATAGAGAAAGGCCCCTTCTCGCATTGGACGAACTCGCTTTTCAACGGTTTGTTCATCTTCAATAAAATAAGCGACATTGACATCACAATGCCCCATTAGCTGTGTAATACGTTGATCATCACCTGGATTAATGAAGAAAGGCACAATTTTATCAATATACAGAATGCTTTGCACAAGCTTAATGAAGAAGTTTTCACGAAGGGTTGTTTCCACAACTAGAATGGTCGTTTTTTCATGCTGATAATCCATATACAGAACGTTTAATTGTTCTTCTAATAATTTCTTTAAAATAGTAATAGAATTTCTATATTTCGTCATATCCGTTTGTATTTCTCTCGTTAACAGACGTAATATGCGAAAAGCTGGTAAAAATATTCTTAGGACAATTTCTTTCGGGTGTAAATGATCTATTAATTTACTAAAATGCATTCTTAGATTATTTTCATCACATCTGATTAATTGCTCCACGAATAGGTTAAAAATCTCTTCAAAGCTATTTGCACGATAATCAATCATTTTGGCTATTTTAACACTATAGTTCAAGGGTAGGTTCATTGATGTTTGCTCATCTAGTAATTTCACCTTGGGCAATGTAGGAAATAAATCGTAAACAAGCTCTACTTGTGCACTACGATTATCAGATAGCATCACAACAGAGTTAACGGGATAGATGCCTAAACATTCTACAAATTTATGCATGAATTTTTCGTTATATAAATGCCGGTCCTTGTATAAAACAGCTAACGCATCCGTTGCTCCATAACCATCGTGATAAACTCGCTTAGACGTCATCGCAGAATACACATCAATAATTTGTAGCAACTGTACTCCTTCACTCATATCATCCGCACAAAGCTGATTAGGATAACCTTTCCCAGCAAAGCGCTCATGATGGTCTCGCGCTAAATAGGCGATATCTTCCTCTTCATTTTCGATAAGCAGCTCATAGCCCTTTGTTGTGTGTGTTTTAACAATTTCAAACTCATCTTCTGAGAGCTTACGCTTTAAATTTAAAATTTCTTGGGGGATAAAGACCTTCCCAATATCATGGAACAAATAACCTCTTGCTAATGTTTCGATATCTGTTAACCCCAAATATCTAGCAAAAATGGTTCCTAATACAAATACATCAAATGAATGGACAAAAGAATACTCATCCCATTCCTTTAAACGCATAAGTAACTCATAGCGATGTTTTTCTTCTAAAATTTTTTCAAAAACACCGCGAACATAAGCGGTATCTTGTATGCTTTTTAAAATTTGACCATAACGCAATTCATGGACAACATTCTCTAGAGTTGTCATAAAAAGTTGATGGACGGTTTCTTTATAGTCATCGATTGGATCTTTTTCCTCCATTAGTGGTGAAAATAAATCCTCGTATTCTCTCGTTCGCTGAGCACTTAAATCATGGACAATTCGAACTGAATCCGATGGTAGATAGACAGATAATTCATCTACTTTTCGAAGTTTAAGTAAAGCAATAATTCGCTCCGTTAAAACTAAATCCTTCTTAGCTAATAAACGATAATCTGAAAAGATATCTTCCGCTAAAATATCATCCACTTCAACTTCACGAATACTTAAGGTTACTTTTCGTAGCATATTTTTGCCACATACGCTATGTACTAAGCACTATGTGACTCCCTCCTTCTTCCATAGGACTGCGTTATTCTGATAAACGTATAAAAATACGCTTTGCTGATAGAGGCTTGTTTTCTATTTCATAGGCATGTCAGATCTATATTAAGTACATTTATTTCGACAGGGGATTAAACGACTAAATTATATTAAAAAAATATAAATAAGAATATCTATATCACTTACAATATCATAGGTTAAAATACCTTTTCAACTAGTATATGGGACTCGAGTGATTAGTTTCTACTATTTATACATTGAAAACTACATAAAAACACAAGACTATTCTCACAATAATTCATTTTTAGAAAAACAATAAAACGAAAAATTAAGTTATATAGACTCATAAATAAAATTTATAAATTTAATATTTAATATAAAAAACTAAATTCATGTAAAAATTTTATTTTGTAAAAATTGAAATTTTATTCATTTACAACACAATTTAATAGGAACACCAGGAGGTTCAAGACTTTGAGGTCACATTACCAATTACATCATACAAAGGTTATAGTTCCCTCTATTATCCTTAATAAAATTTCTATATAAATTAGGTATTTTAGCTATCCATTTCACAAAGTCCATATCATTCATGCTAGAAAATTTTACATACTATTATTTGGGGTATATGGTTGAGGTCTCAGCGTTTATTCTAACTAGCAATAGCATCAGCACAGTAACATTTTGTTATTGCTAGTCAATTTAGCAGGATTATATGATGGACATTTATGGTAATACTGAACCTACTCACATGGGATGAAAATGAGGATATGTCAGAGGCTATCATAATTCATCCCTTAGCTGAAGGGGCAGGAAAATTAGTGATAACTGGATTTTCAGATGATTCAGAGGACTTCCTAAAAATTTTAGTACATGTAAAAATATAAATGGGAATTAGATCATAAAAAAAGCCAGAGGAATGTTATGATCTGACCCAAAAAAGTTAGACATATTTAGTTAAGCAGCTGCTAAGACCTGAGTTCGGTACTCCACCGGGCTTAGGTCTTTTAATTTTTCTTTCATTCGTTTGTGATTGTAATAGTGAATATAGTCTTTGAGTTCCTGTTTAAAATGTGCCATGGATTCAAATTCTTGTAGATACAGGAGTTCAGATTTTAATAAGCCAAAGAAATTTTCGATGACTGCGTTGTCCAAACAATTACCCTTACGGTACATACTCTGCGTAATACCATGTTGCTTTAATGTTTGTTGATACTTTTTCATTTGATAATGCCAACCTTGATCTGAATGAAGAATAACTTGATCACTTGATTCAAGGCGCTCCAATGCTTGTTCTAACATATTATGGACTAGTTTATACACTGGACGCTTCATAACCGAGTATGCAATGATTTCGCCATTACATAGATCAAGGACGGGTGATAAATAGCGTTTCTCACCAAATAGATGGAACTCTGTCACGTCTGTTACCCATTTCTCGTTCATTTTTTCCGCTGTAAAATCTCGTTGTAATATGTTTGGGACAATTTTTCCGATGTTACCTTTATACGAACGATATTTCTTCATGCGGAATTCACACTTTATGCCAATGGCATTCATCAAGCAGTTAATCGTTTTTGGATCGTGATGAATACCGATTTTTTTTAGTTCTTTGGTGATCCGACGACAACCATAACGTCCCTTATGTTCATGATAAATGGACTGAATTGCGATTTTCACATCAGCGTATTTATCATGACGATTCAAACGCTTTTTCCAGTAACAATACGTACTACGTGGAATATCAGCGACTTTGATTAATTCCACTACTTCATAGATTTCCTTTAGTTCAGTCAGCTGAATAGTTTGTATAGGACGTTAATAAAGTCTCTACGCCATTTTTTTGATAACGGCGAACCCATTCACTGACAACCTCTGCTGTCACACCGATATCTTTCGCAATTTCAAGCATGGTTTCATTTCCATTTAAATATCGTTGAACTGATTGAATACGTTGTTCAACACTTACTTTTGCCATAAAAAAACCCCCGTAAAAGTTAGATTGATGTCTAACTTTTACGGGGCAGTTCAGTTAAGGTTCTTCTGGCTTTTCTTCGTTCACAGTGCGTATTTGTAATTCAGGGGTTCTCTCTAACTGCTCGATGAACTTTCTCGTCTTAAAACGAATTCCGGTTTGTTCTTCATAGATTGTTGTTATAATTTTTTTTATAAAATATTTCGTTTCCTTTTTTAATTCAATTTTCCCGATTTGATCGATGGGAACTGTATAGAACATACGAATAAGCTTAAGTTGTGTCGGCGTTAGGCGAATAATATAGGGATCATGCTGATAACAACGATGGCATAAAAAACCACCTTGTGCAAAGGAAAAAGCAAATTCCCCATCTACAGCCCCACATGCGGCACAGGCGTGTAATATAGGCTGGACTCCTGTATAGGGTAGCATCTTCCATTCAGCAAAGAGTGTGATGGATTCAGGATCATAGCCATCCTCTATCGCTTGGAGCGCTTGCAGCAGGACATCAAAGGCGAAAGGCTCTGGTTTTCCCTCTTCTACGACCCGCTCCACAAGTTCCATAATATAGCTAGCATAGGCAGTAGCTATGATATCCTCACGAATATGGCGCATTGAATTCAAATGCTCCCCTTGTTGCAATGTCCCCATACCAGTATGGTGTTGTACCATAAACATGCCATATGTAAAAGGCTGTGTGACCGACGCTAATCTACTAGAAGGCTTTTTCGCACCTCTTGCCATGGTTGCTACCTTCCCTGCCTCCCGCGTAAGCAACGTAACAATTTTATTAGATTCACCATAAGCGCGTACTTTTAAAACAATTCCTTCCCATTTATGAAGCATAGTCCCCCTCCTTTCCTATAAACTGTCCATGAAAATAGAGCTCTCCAAAATATTTTGGACAGCTCAAAGTAAAATCTATATGACCGAGGGCATTCACACCGCCAATGCTGTAGACCTTAGTTTTTTGACGGTGTTACCCTAGTCAGCAAAGCATCTTAATACTCATCGTCACGGAAGCCGAAATCACGTAAATGTGTTGATTTATTACGCCAATCTTTTTGGACTTTTACCCATAGTTCTAAATAGACTTTAGAACCTAATAGCATTTCGATATCCTTTCGTGCACGTGTCCCTACTTCTTTTAATAGGGCACCACGTTTACCAATGACAATACCTTTTTGAGAATCACGTTCAACCATTATAGTGGCTGAGACATGAATTTTATCATTGTTTTCCTCATCTCGACGGATTTTATCAATAACAACCGCAATGGAATGTGGAATTTCTTCGCGCGTTAAATGTAATACTTTTTCACGAATAAGCTCAGAAATGATGAAACGCTCTGGATGATCCGTTACTTGGTCAGCTGGGTAATATTGTGGCCCATCTGGTAAATATTTCGACAACGTGTCCAATAAGCTTTCTACGTTATTGCCTTGTAACGCTGAGATAGGAATAATTTCAGCAAATTCATAGCGTTCCTTATAGCTTTCGATAATTCCAAGTAATTCATCTGGATGAATCTGATCGATTTTATTAATAACAAGGAATACTGGCGTCGAATTTCCCGCCAACATTTCTAGTATAAATTCATCGCCTTTGCCAAGCTTCTGCTCAGCATTCACCATGAATAAAATCACGTCCACTTCACGCAATGTATTTTTGGCAACTTTTAACATAAAATCACCAAGTTTATGTTTTGGCTTATGGATACCTGGTGTATCAATAAAAATCATTTGGCTATCTGTTGATGTCAGTACACCTTGTACTTTATTTCGTGTTGTTTGTGGTTTATCACTCATGATCGCAATTTTTTGGCCAATGACACGATTCAAAAATGTCGATTTACCAACATTGGGACGACCAATAATAGAGATAAAGCCTGACTTATAGCCACTTCTAGTTTCCAGCATTCTCTAAATCCTCCGTTGTAAATGCAAACGGTAATAATTCGCCCACTGACGTTACCGTAACATCACCTTTTAAATTCGTTAAATAAACAGGCATCGTCGGTGCGCAAAATTCCATCATCACCTGACGACATGCTCCACATGGTGCGCATGGGCCTTCTGTATCTGCAACAATAGCAATAGCCTCGAATTCATAAGTACCTTCTGACACAGCCTTGAAAAATGCTGTACGCTCAGCACAATTCGTCATACTATAGCCTGCATTTTCAATATTACAACCGTGAATAACTTCTCCGGCCTTCGTTAAAAGAGCTGCTCCTACTTTAAATTTTGAGTATGGAACATATGCTTTTTCACGCGCTTTTTTAGATTCCTCTAGTAATGCATGCATATCAATTGTCATCTATCATATTTCTCCCTCACGTTAGTATAATACAGTTAATTTTTCATATCAGATACTCACTTCGATTACAACCATTTTGGTAAGAAGATAAGTAATCCGATTATAGCACTGAATAGCGCAAATACAAGCACAGCACCTGCTGCGATATCTTTTGCCTGCTTGGCGAGTGGGTGAAGGTTCGGCGATGCCAAATCCACTACTCTTTCAATAGCTGTATTAATCATTTCCAATGCAAACATAAGTGCTATTAATAGTAGCACAATATACCATTCCGTTCGAGACAAACCTGTAAAATAACCAGCCAGTATGACAATGACTGCACTCACAATATGTGATCTTAAATTTTGTTCTTTACTTGCAGTTATAATGCCTTCAAACGCATAGCCAAATGATCGCAAGTATTTACGCAAATCCATTTAATCTCGTCCTAAACCAAAAGTTTGTAATATTTCATCTTGTTTTGTAAACATCACTTTTTCCTCTTCAGGCTCCATATGGTCATAACCGAGTAAATGTAAAAAGCCATGGACAGCTAAAAAACCCAATTCTCTTTCAAAGGAGTGAGTGTATTCCTCAGCTTGCTCTTTTGCACGATCTGTCGAAATAATAATATCGCCTAGTATACGGGGCATTCCTTCAAAAGTTACAGTCATTTCACCTTCACCTAGTTCCTCCAATGCAAAGGAAATGACATCGGTTGGTTGATCTTTCCCGCGATACTCGCGATTTATATCTTGAATCGTGTCATTTGTGACAAACGTCACAGAAACCTCTGTTTCTGGCTCGATGTTTTCTACACTCGCTGCATGTTGCAAAAGCTTTTCTACAAGCTCTATATGTTGTGCCGCCACTTCATTTGTTTCATCTGTAAAATCAATTGTTAAAATCATAGATCCTCCTACTTATCTGCCTTTGGATATTCAATACGTGAATGGAAAATCCCGTTCAACGTTTCGCAAAGTACTCTCTCTATACATTTTAACTCTTTTATTGAAATATCGCATTCATCAAACTGGTTATCTTGTACTCGATCGTCAATAATAGCTCGTACTAGCTTATGAATTTTCTCAGCATTCGGCTCTTTCATTGAACGTACTGCTGCCTCTACACTATCTGCCACACTTATAACCGCTGCTTCCTTCGTTTGCGGTTTTGGGCCAGGATATCTAAACGTAGCCTCATCAAAGGATTTCCCTTGCTCTTTCGCTTTAAACAAGAAAAATTTTAACAAACTTGTCCCATGATGCTGCAACGCAATATCAATAATTTCCTGAGGCATTTTATAGCGTCTTAACATGTCTGCACCGTCAGTTGTATGAGCAATGATAATTTCTGCACTTGTTTCAGGAGGCAAAGAATCGTGCGGATTAATGCCTGACATCTGATTTTCAATGAAGAAAGCTGGTCTCTTTGTTTTTCCGATATCATGATAGTAGCACCCTACACGAGCTAGTAACCCATCTGCTCCTATTTCTTCACAGGCAGCTTCAGCTAAGTTTGCGACCATCACACTATGATGATATGTTCCTGGTGCTTCCATTAGTAATTTTTTTAATAATGGATGATTTGGATTGGATAGCTCAATTAAACGTAATGACGATAATAAACTAAATGCTGACTCAAAGAATGGTAAAAGACCCATTGTCAACGCACCAGAAAGCAATGCAGATAACATAGCCGCTACAAAGTAAAACACTAATTCTGGTAAACCATAGGATGATTGTGTCATTAATAAATAGAAGGCGATAAAAGCCATATTTACAAGAGAAATAACCGCAACTGCCTGTAAAATATGGGACCGCTTCTCAACACTACGCAAAAAGAATAAACTTGCAAACCCTCCGAAAATGATATAAAGCGTAATTTCCATTTGCATAACGGATGAATAGCCTTCTTGAAAAATAACGCCAGCCGAAGCAGCAGTCATAACTGTAACAAGCACTGCTGCTTTATCATCTGCCAATAGACGGACAAGCATCGTAGCCAATGCTGTTGGGAAAAGGAAGGCAATGGTCACATCAAATCCGCCAGAAACTAAGCTAATAAATTTCATTAGCAAGATGGACAAACTATAAACAATCACTGTTACCAATAATGCATTTCGTTTTTTTCGTTCGTTAGCCTCCCAACGCTCGAATAAAATATACATAAACACCATTTGGAGCAGTGTTAAAATTATGAGTCCTGCAATTGGTTTTAAGGAAGCTTGATTACTAATCATCCCTAAAAGCTCTAATTGTCGAAATGCCTCTTTATCAATAATCTGGCCTTCCTGCACAATAATTTGACCTTGTAAAATTCTTGTAGGCTCTACACTTTCCTTCGCTTGTTCTTTTCTTATTTTCGTTTGCTCTTCGTTAACGGTTTCATTTTCAATGATGCTTGTACGGCCAATTAAAACAACCGTATTGAATATTTTATCTGGATACCCTCTTTGTCCTCGAATTTTCGTCTCAAAGTCATTTTGAGCAACAAAGACATTTTCAGGTCGAATGGATTTTTGTAAGTATTCCTCTACGGTTTTGGATAATTGGATACTTGTTCTATTTAAATCCTCATCGCTCTGCACTAAAAGTCCTTCTAGCTGTGAATCCGTGAAGATGAGTGGCATTTGATCTTCATCAAGCGATTCAAATTTTTTGCGAAGCTGCCCTACTTGATCGGCAATTGCAATAGGTTCCTTACTATTTGCCACATCCTTTTTTACCTCAAGTACATAATCAAATAACGATGTGACAATCGCTGCTCTTTGCTTGGCGACATCCTCCGAAAATTGATAGACCGGGCCTACTGCAGTTGCGGCTTTTTCCCGCTCTTGCTGTGTCTTGTAGGTATCTTCTATTGTTTTAGTAGATCGTACGGTTTCAGGGGCTAACTGTAAAGGTTTGAAATCATATGTAACTCCTTTAACATTGCCATACATCAATCCAAATTGTAGGCATCCTGTTAAAATGAGAATGATGATAATAAAATAGCGAAAACCGATAAGCTCTGTAAATTTTCGAAGTTGTTTCTCCATCTGGCACCTCCTCTATCTACCTTCTATCATACCAATTCAACATACATTTTTCTCGAAAAATGTATAAGAAAGCAAAAAACAGCTATACAAATTCGTATAGCTGTCACATTTTTTTCCATATTTTAATCATTCACATTTACAGGGCAGACTTGTTTAACCCTGTTGCCCCTGTCGCTTCGCTTTCGGGGCAGACTTTAGAAAGGCTTTGCCATTCTAAAGTTGCTGTTCTTCGTAGGCTTGGATGATTTTGGCTACTATTGGGTGACGGACAACATCCCCCTGTTCTAGCACTTGGAAATGGATTGATTTTACATATTTTAATGTACGTTCTGCTACAATTAAGCCAGACTCCGTATTTTTAGGCAAATCGATTTGTGTTTTATCACCTGTAATTACCATTTTCGAACCGAAGCCTAATCGTGTTAAAAACATTTTCATTTGTTGATGAGTTGTATTTTGTGCTTCATCTAAAATAACGAAAGCATCATCTAATGTACGGCCACGCATATAAGCCAATGGAGCAATTTCAATCGTTCCTCGTTCAATCAATCGTTGGGTCTGTTCAGACCCGTAGATGTCGTTTAAGGCGTCATAGAGAGGTCTTAAATAAGGATCTACCTTTTCCTTTAAATCACCAGGAAGGAAGCCTAGAGACTCTCCTGCTTCAACAGCGGGACGAGTTAAAATAATGCGCTTGACATGCCCATTTTTAAGTGCCTGCGTTGCCATGACTACCGCTAAATACGTTTTCCCAGTACCGGCTGGACCTATACCAAAAACAACGTCTTTATGACGGATTGCTTGTATGTATTCTCGTTGACCAATTGTTTTTGCACGAATTGGTTTACCTTTTGTCGTGCGTGCTATTTCTTCATCATAAAGTTCTGCGAAATATTCAATGGTACCTTTTTGAGTCATTTCAATAGCTGTAGATACATCACGTTGATCAATATTAATACCTTTGCGAATGACCTTCAATAATGCATGCAGCAGATATGTTGCCTGTTCCTTAGCACTTTCTTCACCCGCAAGTTGAATTTGTTCACCACGGGTAATGATATGAACATTAAGTGCTTCCTCAACCAGCTTCATATTTGCATCGGAAATTCCGAGTAGCATAACCGCTTCGTTTGGATTATCCACTTGTAATACAGTTAACTGTTCTGACATAATCATTCTCCTTGTAGGCCATGTATTGGACTTGCAATGTTTTCATTGACTAAAAATAGAACTTTCCCTTCAACTGTACCATTACCCCACTTTGCCTGTAAAAGGTTTTCTTTTTTGATGATGGATTTAGCAGGTAACGAACGTATTACTTTTTCATGCAGGAGTGGGATGAGTAAAGTCTCAATTTTCGATTCATCAAGCTCCACCTGCATCGTTTTCGTTTGCTGTTCCTCCACAATTGACACATAAGGGTCTAGCCAATTCGGTAAATCCTTTTTTTGCACATAATCAACTTTTTCTTGATGAATACCTTTCACCAATACTCGCCATTGCTTTTGTTGCAAGGTTTCCATTGTAATTTTTGTAGGAATTTTAAAAGTACATTCTAGCCAATAGTCTGCATAAACCTCGCCCTTTGCGCCAACAAAGACATGATTTGTTCCACTTTCAATCACACCACTAACAAGAACATCCCCCTCATAGGCTGTATCATTTACTGAAATTTTCCGCTCCCCATTTTGGATATCAAAGTGAGTAATAATACCGCTTTTCGTTGCTACTAATTGCGATGCCAATTTTTCATTTGTCTGCTTCGTTTGTTTAGGTGACTCCTGTGGTCTTAGTACCACGCGTCCTCCATTTTTTTCAATATGCACCCAAGAAAGTTCTCGATGCTGTTCTAGTAGCTTTTGGCGTATAACAGTATTAGAAGGTAAATTTTTTTTAGAAAGTGGTGTTTCTATTTGAAATGTATCATGAAAGGTTTTACCTAAGCGCTGCTCCAATTCAGGTGTCGCGGCTTCAATGTCTACTTTCCAAATCACTTGCGCACCAATTATTGGGATGGCAATCATTAAAGCCAAACCAATCAAAGTCCAAACCTGAGCTCGGAAAACTTGCAGCTCATCCGCATAAAAAACAGCCATTTTCAAATGAAAGCCTCTTCGTATACGGCGAATTTTTGGTAAATGATGCATCGTTGTTTCAAACGAAACCTCTTGTTCTCTAAAGACAACACGCTTTAATGGAACATGTTGTGCGTGCAATGCTTGAATAAAAGGATGAACATTTTCATGGCGCTTTATACGTATAATGATTGGCCGATTATTCCACATTTTAGCTCACACCCATATTCTTTGTCATTTTCATATGAATCTCTTGTAAATTTTCAACAGAAAGATGAAGCATTTCTTCTTTTAGTGCATGAATCTTCACCAGATCCGCAGTAACAGTAATATGATAATCTGCATAAGCAAACGAACATGTCGTTGCATCTGCATGAATAAAACGATAAGGTCCAATGATTTTTAATGATTCAAATTCGGACAATTCAAGTAGTGGCGTTAATTGAAATAATTTTTTCATAAAAAAAATGCCTCCTTCTTCGGCAATATATGCATCGAAAAAGGAGGACATGCTAGTTATTTTCTTTTTGCTTTTGGAGGACCTAATATTTCAGCCATTACCACAGCCTGCATGAGAGCCGTTTTAGATTGTGGAACTTGAAAAGGAGAATGAGTCCCAGTTGCTTTCACTTCTTCCTTCCCAGCTGCTAATCGTCCTTTTCGCTCTCGAGTAGACGAGCGGTGTGGCACATCAGCTGGAATGACAGGTGGCGCAACATAGCTTGGTACTTCCTTCTTCACTTGTTCCTCAACATTTTTTTTAGTGTCTTGAACCTTTTCATTTTCTGGAATCCAATCCCCAATAAATTCTCGAGCAAAATCTTCAAAACTTTGCGGTTTTTGATGACGTTGTGGAGTTTCTTCCAAAACAGGTGACTCTACACGTGTATCCTTATTATTAAAAGGAGGCATCGGTTTTTGTGGTTTCTTATTTTTTGATTTTCCGAAAATAGAGCTGACTATGGCAATTATTGCAAAAATAATTAATTGTTCCATATGTTAGTTCCGCTCCTTTCCGTTATTAAACATTTGGTTCGTTTGTTTCAGGTTTATCGTTGCTTACTTTTGAAATGGAATCACGCATAGCCGTATCAGCTTGAATGTTACGATAGTTCATGTAATCCATAATACCAAGATTACCTGAGCGTAATGCTTCCGCCATCGCTTGAGGTACTTCTGCTTCAGCTTCTACAACTTTCGCTTTCATCTCTTGAACACGGGCAATCATTTCTTGCTCATTCGCTACAGCCATTGCACGACGCTCTTCGGCCTTCGCTTGGGCAATGTTTTTATCTGCTTGCGCTTGTTCAATTTGTAATTCTGCACCAATGTTTTTACCGATATCTACATCAGCAATATCAATGGATAAGATTTCAAAGGCTGTCCCTGAATCCAAACCTTTTGATAAAACTGTTTGTGAAATCATATCCGGATTTTCTAATACTTCTGTATGGCTAGTTGCCGAACCAATTGTAGAAACAATCCCTTCCCCTACACGGGCAATAACAGTTTCTTCACCAGCACCACCGACTAAACGCTCGATGTTGGCACGTACCGTAATACGGGCTTTAGCCTTTACCTCAATCCCGTTCATCGCTACACCTGAAATAAATGGTGTTTCAATAACTTTTGGGTTTACAGACATTTGAACTGCCTCTAATACATCTCGCCCAGCTAAATCAATCGCGGCACAGCGCTCAAATGATAATTCAATATTCGCGCGGTGAGCAGCAATTAATGCATTGACAACTCGGTCTACATTACCACCAGCTAAATAGTGACTTTCAAGCTGGTTAATCGTAACAGGTAAACCTGCTTTATGTGCTTTAATCAACGGATTTACGATTCGAGACGGAATTACACGACGTAAACGCATCCCAATTAATGTGAAAATGCTAACACGGACGCCTGCAGCCAGTGCAGAAATCCATAGTGCTACTGGTACAAAGGTAAAGAATACCGCTAGTACAATGAATAAAATAACCAGTCCAGCGATAGGACCAATTAATGCTAAATCAAAACCCATTTTCTATTCCTCCATCTCTTTTTCTGTTTGTCTCACGACAATGCGTGAGCCTTCAACTTTAATAATTTCTACATGTTTATTTGCATCGACATAGCCGCCCTCTGATACAACATCAATGCGTTCACTGCCAAGAACCATTGTACCCGATGGACGTAAAGGAGTAAGTGTAGTCCCTACTTTTCCTAACAATTCTGTGCGATTGACGTTGGATACATAGCCCTCTTCTGTCGTAGTTGCATCCATTAACACCAGCCTGTTTAAGACATGCAGTTTTTTCCCGAAAAATTTCATCAGAATCACCATTCCTATAATCGCTATTACAAGCGCAATGAGAATTGCTATTATCATTTGCATAATATTTGCACCTGCCAGTAATAAACTTAGTATTATGAGAACACCACCTAAAATACCGACAATTCCACCAGGAACAAAAAACTCTGCAACTACAAGTGCTAAACCAATAATTAATAACAATAAGGATTCATAGCCAGCAAAGCCTGCAACCATATGTCCAAAGAAAAATAAACCAAGTGCTGATAATCCCATTATACCCGGAACTCCAAATCCTGGCGAATAGAGTTCCATTACAAGACCTAGACTTGCAATGGATAATAAAATTGGAACAATAATTGGATTTGTAATAAAACGAGCCAATTTCTCAGAGAATGTTGGTTCGATTGGAACGACATCACTTTCTTGTAAGTCTATTTTCTCTAAAAGTTCCTGAAAATTTTTCACGGTACCCTCTGAGTATTGGACCTTAAATGCCTCCGATGCTGAAAGCGTTAATAGATTTTTTCCTTCCGCACGGTATTCCGGCAATTCATAACTCGAATCAGCCATTGCTAAAGCATACTTAGGATCTCGACCTGATGTCTCCGCTGCTGCCGACATTTGAGCAAGCCATGCACTATTGGCTTTCAAATCGGCTGCATTACCTGCTGAATCGATAACAGCTGCTGCACCGATTGTTCCATTGGGTACCATGTAGATTTCATCCGCATGTAAGGCTAAAAAAGCACCTGCTGAATGGGCATCCTTATTAATAAAAGCAATCGTCCGTATATCCGTTGCATCCATAAGCATGGCGATATCACTTGCTGCATTTACAAATCCGCCAGGCGTATGTATATCTAAGATAATCGCTTTCGCATTGTTTTCTTTAGCCTCATTAAAAGCTCGTTCTAAAAATGCGTGAAGCCCTCGCTCCACTTCATTATGAATAGGAACGTGGTAGACCTTACTGCTTGCAAAAGCCGAAGTTAATGGAAACGCTAACAAAAAAGTCATCCATATCACTAGTAAGTAACTAAGGATTCTCCGTTTTCGCACCTTTTTCCCTCCCTTCTAACATGCTTCTCCTCTGTATATACGGTCGAACATGTAAAAAGTTTCACAAATCTAAAAAATTATTTCAGCGATATGTACATGTTGCTTATACTACGTAGTATTACACAAAAAAGCCGAATGAATCTACATGATATCCATCCGGCTTTTTCATATGTACGTAAAACGAGCAATGTAAAATACCTGAAATTAATTACAGCTGTAATTAATTCCAGGTATATCTTTGTCTGCTCAGTGAATCATACGATTGCGTGTTATGAACGTAGGGATTTTTAATGGGAAATTAAATTACCACTTACGTTTACGTGCAGCTTCTGATTTCTTTTTACGTTTAACGCTAGGTTTTTCGTAGAACTCGCGCTTTCTAACTTCTTGAATTGTACCACTTTTTGATACAGTACGTTTGAAGCGGCGAAGAGCATCTTCAAGCGATTCGTTTTTGCGAACGACAGTTTTTGACATCTCTCTTTCCCTCCCTCCGAACACACGTCAATACACAATTAGGCAAATAACCTTCTGTTGTGTACTAAAAAATTATATCGTATTGTCTAATATTGGTCAATAGAAAGTGTGCGAAAATATCAAGTGAATTTTTGGTTTTATTTCTAATTGGAATTAGATGATCAAATTTTGCTCACAATAAAAAAAAAATTGCATTTTTCTATTAATATAGGGGTTTACAGAAAATAGAATATGGGCGTAGAATAATCACATTCAATTTAATAATGGCCAAATCTCAAACATTGAGAACGGAGGACCCAATATATTGGGGTTAATTCTGAAATACAGAAAGGATGAGAAACTCTTTCGCCATCCTACCCGTCAGCTAACTTCGTCGGCTAAAGCGAAGGAGGTCCTATTCGACCACCATTATTAGCATGTTTTCTACTATCCTTTACATGCTTTTTTAGTTGGTCTTTTTTTATGCATTTTTAAAATCAAGTTATTTTACATCTATAGAGGAGAACAAGATGAACACTTTTAGAAACACATTAAATCCTCCCAAAATTCTTGTACTTGGCTTTGCACTTATTATTATCATCGGGACTTTTCTTTTAACGATACCTCTTTCTACAGAAGATGGAAAGGGACTTTCGTTTTTAGATGCATTGTTCACCGCTACATCAGCAACTTGTGTAACGGGATTAATTGTTGTCGATACAGGTGATACATTTTCAGTTTTCGGAGAAGTAGTCATTTTATTCTTAATCCAAATTGGTGGTTTAGGATTCATGACATTTGCAACATTGTTATTTTTACTACTTGGGAAAAAAATATCTTTAAAAGAAAGACTTTTGCTTAAGGAAGCATTTAATAATATATCCATTGCCGGCCTTGTAAAATTAGTAAAGAGAATACTGCTCTTTACAGCATTGATTGAAATGATTGGTGGTCTTATTTTATCTATTCGTTTTTCTTTTGATATGCCAATAGGAAAAGCTGTTTATTTTGGTTTTTTCCATGCAATTTCTAATTTCAATAACGCAGGCTTTGATTTAATGGGCGGATTTAACGGAATGACAGCTTATGTAGATGACCCATTCGTCGTTTTAACAATTTGCGCTCTCATTACACTTGGAGGCTTGGGATTTATTGTCATGAATGAACTATATGAATATCGATTTACTAAAAGACTATCCGTCCATACGAAAATTGT
This sequence comes from Lysinibacillus sp. GW823-FHT06C08, assembly GCF_058795135.1. Lineage (NCBI taxonomy): Bacteria > Bacillati > Bacillota > Bacilli > Caryophanales > Bacillaceae > Lysinibacillus > Lysinibacillus sp. GW823-FHT06C08. The sequence continues at coordinate 211,060 of NZ_JBXAHN010000003.1, read as the reverse complement.
ATTAGCGTTTACAATTTTTTTAACGGTTAGCGCTACAATTTTGATATTTGTGTTTGAATTTGGAAATGATAAAACACTCGGTCCATTAACTGAATGGGGCAAAGTATTAGGTTCTTTTTACCAAGCTGTTACACCAAGAACAGCAGGTTCCAATACACTTGCTATTGGTGACTTAACACATTCCACATTATTTTTAATAATTCTCTTAATGTTTATTGGAGCTGGATCTGGTTCCACTGCTGGTGGAATAAAAATAACAACTTTCGCAGTATTAGTTGCTACAATGTGGTCACAAATCAGGGGGAAAGAAGATGTTGTTTTATTTAAACGTAGAATTGTCACTGAGACTATCTTAAAGGCTTTGACTGTCACAATGTGTGGCGTACTTATCGTTGTTGTTGTGACAATCATTCTTAGCATTACTGAACAACGTCATAGTTTCATGATGTATTTATTTGAAGCAACCTCTGCATTTGGTACTGTCGGTCTTTCGATGGGGTTGACACCTGAGTTATCCCCTACTGGTAGAATTCTCATTATTTTAACGATGTTTGCCGGAAGACTAGGTCCATTAACCATTGCTTTCGCTATTACAAAACGACGAAAAACAGAAGCCTTTCGACATCCTAAAGGTAATATTATGATTGGATAACAAAATTAGAGGAGAGTGCTATAGCTATGGCTATTAAACAATATGCAGTTATTGGCCTAGGAAGGTTCGGCACAAGTGTTGCCCGCAGATTACATGAAGCTGGACAAGAAATTTTAGGAATTGATATTAATGAAGAAAGAGTGGAGGATGCAGAGCCCTATGTTACCCACGCTGTAGTAGCTGATACAACTGAAGAAAAAGCTTTAACCTCTATTGGTATAGGAAATTTTGATTGCGTTATAGTGGCTATAGGTAACGATATGCAGTCAAGTATTTTAACAGTATCTTTATTAAAAGAACTAGGGATAAAAAAAGTTATTGCTAAGGCCCTCGGTAAAAGACATGGTCAAGTTTTAGATAAAGTAGGTGCTGATTGGATTATTTATCCTGAGCGAGATATGGGAGAGCGCGTGGCAAATCAGCTATTGTCTCCGAATATGCTGAATTATATCGAATTGTCTAAGGAATATAGTATAGAAGAAATTATGATCCCTTCAAAAATGGCTGGGCAAAATCTGCGAGATTTAGATTTGCGTGCGAAATATAACGTTAGTGTTATTGCCATTGTTCGAGAAGGAGAAATCATTATTTCCCCCTCCCCTGAGCAAAATATGGAACAGGAAGATATTTTAGTGATGATTGGCCATCGAAAAGATCTCGCTTATTTTTCAAACATACAATAACAACAAAAAGGCTGTTTCAAGACCCCTTGATACAGCCAGCCACTTTTTCTTAGAAGATTTTCTGTTGATCTCTATCATCTTTTAAAATTTCTACCGCCTCTCTAAAACGTTGGGAATGGACAATTTCACGTTCACGTAAAAACTTCAAACTGTCATTTAAATCGGTATCATCAGATAAATCAATAATCCATTGATAGGTGGCACGTGCCTTTTCCTCTGCGGCAATATCTTCATATAAATCTGCTATTGGGTCCCCTTTTGCCTGAATATAAGTTGCTGTAAATGGCACACCAGAGGCATTTTGATAAAATAAAGCTCTGTCATGATTTACATAATGATCTCCTAATCCCGCTTCTTTTAGCATTTCTGGCGTAGCATCCTTTGTCAGCTTGTAAATCATCGTAGCAATCATTTCTAAATGTGAAAATTCCTCAGTCGCTATATCCGTTAATAAACCAACCACTTTGTCAGGAATCGTATAGCGTTGGTTCATATAACGAAGTGCTGCAGCTAATTCCCCATCAGCACCCCCATATTGCTCAATTAAAAATTTTGCAAGCATAGGATTACAAGTACTAACCTTTACCGGATATTGAAGTTTTTTTTCATAATACCACAAGAATAAATTCCTCCTAATTATATGTTATACTTGCCACGGCCATGGGGTATCAACCCAATTAAAAGGATAATCTGAATAACTTCTTCCAAAATTCATTAATGGACCAAATTTTTGTTCAAAGTTGACTTTGAGTTTCATACTTTTTTCAGTGTTTTCATTAAATTGTTGAATGGCTGCATAATCATGTGGATGTGTGTCTAAATAGAGATTTAACTCAACGATGACGAAATCAATTGCCTGAATTTCTTCAAGTAGGGTATAAAATTCAGGCGGCATCTTTTTAGTCATGCTTCATCCCTCCTTTTAGTTGGAAATGGATAGGGACTAAATAATTGTGGCCATAGTGTTCCTGCCATAAGTGCCTCTCTTGGAGTTTGGAATTGGGGAAGTCCAGGTGGCTGAAAACCCATATATAATTGTGGTGGTGTAGCATAATATTTTACTTCGATGGGTTTGCAGGGATCAAAGGGACTAATATAAGGCTTCCAATACTTATATTGTGTAAACATGACATCCTCCTTTCTGTATTCAAAATCGTCAGTGGAGTATATGTGATCGTTGAAGGTATTATTCTATATGAAAAAAAGCCACTAGCTTCTTACTGAGCTAGTAGCTTATATATACTGAAAGTAATAATTAATAATTAGAATCTGCGATTAATCCATTCATGATGGCTACGCCAGAGCTTGCACCAATACGAGTTGCTCCTGCTTCCACCATGCTTTTCATATCCTCTAAGCTACGAACACCACCTGAAGCTTTAACACCAAGATCAGGACCTACTGTTTTACGCATTAGGGCAATATCTACTGCAGTTGCGCCACCAGTTGAAAAGCCAGTAGATGTTTTAACATAATCAGCACCAGCTGCCACAGCAAGCTCACATGCTTTTACTTTTTCTTCATCTGTTAATAAACATGATTCAATGATGACTTTTACAAGTGCACTACCTTTAGCTGCTTCCACAACTGCAGCAATGTCAGCTTGTACAAGATCATAATTTTTATCTTTTAATGCACCAATATTAATGACCATATCTACCTCATTTGCACCGTTCGCAATTGCATCTTTTACTTCAAAAGCTTTCACAGCTGGTGTATTGGCTCCAAGAGGGAATCCAATAACCGTACAAACCAACACGTCTGAACCTTGTAATAATTCGCTACTTTGTTTTACCCAAGTAGGATTTACACATACAGAGGCAAAATTAAATTGCTTCGCTTCTGCACATAGTTTTTCAATTTGTTCCTTTGTTGCCTCAGCCTTTAATAATGTATGATCGATCATACGCGCAAAATTTTGTTCCATTTTTTAACGCTCCTTCTTTAATCAAGATGTACGTACCTCTTCGAATCATACCATTTTTTCACGTTGCCGTCTAATTTCTTTCTATTTAAATGATTACTGGTGTTGTTCTTGTGAATTAGCTTTTGTTCATAGATACATGAAGTTCTATCCAAGCAATGGTATCCTTGAACTGCTTTCATTTCCGTATAGTTTACCCACTAGTAAAACAATTAGTCCCCTAAAAAAGAGGACAAAAACATTCACAAAAAAATCTTTAAAGTATTGATTTTAAAAGGATTATGTTATCATAAATCACGTATCTAAAATAAGTACACTACAAAATAATTTAAATGTGAAGAAACACAAGGTAATGTGAAGTTGAAAGGATGATATAAATTATGAGTAACGAGCGATCAAAAATCGTGAGTTTCCATACTCTAGGTTGTAAAGTAAACCACTACGAAACAGAAGCCATTTGGCAACTATTTAAAGATGAAGGCTATGATCGCACTGAATTTGATCAACAAGCGGACGTTTATGTCATTAATACATGTACAGTTACTAATACTGGAGATAAGAAATCACGTCAGGTGATTCGTCGAGCAATTCGTCAAAATCCAGATGCAGTAATATGTGTAACAGGTTGCTACGCACAAACCTCGCCAGCAGAAATTATGGCGATTCCTGGGGTCGATATTGTTGTTGGTACGCAGGACCGCACAAAATTACTTGGTTATATTGACCAATATCGTGCTGAGCGTCAGCCAATTAATGCTGTACGTAACATTATGAAAAATCGCGTGTATGAGGAATTAGATGTACCAGCATTTACAGACCGCACACGTGCTTCCTTAAAAATACAGGAGGGCTGTAATAACTTCTGTACGTTTTGTATTATTCCGTGGGCACGCGGCTTAATGCGTTCTCGTGATCCACAAGAAGTATTACATCAAGCACAGCAATTAGTAGATGCAGGCTATCTTGAAATAGTTTTGACAGGTATTCACACGGGTGGTTATGGTCAAGATTTAAAGGATTATAACCTTGCCCAATTATTACGTGATTTAGAAGCCAATGTAAAAGGATTAAAGCGTCTCCGTATTTCGTCTATTGAGGCTAGCCAATTGACTGATGAAGTAATTGACGTATTACGTGAATCTAAAATTGTCGTGAATCACTTACACATTCCCATTCAATCTGGATCAGATACGGTGTTAAAACGTATGCGTCGTAAATATACAATGGAATTTTTCGGCGAACGTTTAACGAAATTACATGAAGCCTTACCTGATTTAGCTGTTACATCTGATGTAATTGTCGGTTTCCCTGGTGAGACAGAAGAAGAATTTATGGACACATACAACTTTATTCGCGATCATAAATTCTCTGAACTACATGTTTTCCCGTTCTCTCCACGTACAGGAACTCCTGCTGCACGTATGGAAGATCAAATTGATGAAGACATAAAAAATGAGCGTGTACACCGACTCATCTCCTTAAATGATCAACTTGCTAAAGAGTATGCTTCTCGCTTTGAAGATCAAGTGCTAGAAGTTATTCCTGAAGAATTTGTACATGATGGCAGTGAAGAGGAAGGCCTTTTAACGGGTTATACAGATAATTACTTAAAAGTAGTGTTTGAGGGTCCTGAAAGTCTCATCGGACAGCTTGTAAAGGTGAAAATTACACAAGCAGGCTACCCACATTCACAAGGACAATTTGTACGTGTTTTAGAGACAGTTAAATAATAAATAATAAATGGGTTGCCTGGTAATAAAGGCAACCCATTTTATTGGTTCATTTGAATTTTTAAGGTAACTAGCAATTATTAAGGGCTAGTAGGAGGCGTGAGCCCAAAAAGAACTGGTGTTATGACACTACTTCCAACGCCTAATCTGATTTGTTGAACTTGCAATACTTTCACAGTTAATTCTAATACGATTTTTTCACGTAAAGTACTGAACGTACCTTCTGGCGCTGCCATAATCGGTGAAAAATCAAGTTCAAAGAAGTTCGCTGCTACTAATTCACCAAATGGTTGTTCATTGTATTTCACAAGATTTTGGAAGAAAGCCTTATCAAGACGAGCATCCATTTGAGTCGCTTCATTAAGGAAGTTCGCTTCCGCAAACTCGGAAATTCCTAAGATAGGTGTTGAACCTCCAATTGTTTGTGGGAAAGTAAGATCTGTAAACCCAGAAAATGGAACGTCAGCAATTCTATCACGAAGTGCCCCACTACATGCTGATGAAGCATATTCGATATTTTTGCGAATATGTCCTGCTACAAATAATTTAGCTCTAGTTACTCTAAAGAAGTCAGTACCATCAATACGTGCAAAGCTAACTGGTACTAGTTTTACTTGATTTAAGAATACGTTTTTTTTCACTCGTTTGATTTCAGTTGCTGCTGGAGTAAGTGTAATATCTGACTCTACAACGATTTGCAATGTTGGTTCTGCCAGTACAACGGGAACTTTTATAGTTGGTGCCGTAACCGGTGTAGTGATTACTGGTGTAAATTCATTCGTTAATGGTATTTGTTCTGTTGATGCTACAGGACAAGGTAAATTTGGATTTTCAAATTGTTCACTCAAAAAAATTTCCTCTTTTCATTTTTAGTTTTAGAGAGCTCTCCTATCGCTAGAATATGTAGTAATCCAAACTATATATAGACGTATATATTAGAAAAGGAACTTTTATGCTGAGTGAAAAAACTTCTATTATTGCCCAAGGCGTGGACTGTCATATAGAACTCGGATTTTTTGTACTTGTAACATATGGATAATTAATTCTAATACTATATTCTGACATAATCGATTGGCATGAGTTATTGACTCATTTTGTGTATCCAATGATGTATATTCAATATTCTGCTGTATATAGCCTTCTATCAATAACTTTCCCTTTATTGCTGTACATGTTCCATTCCCTAATGATTGGGATAAACGAATAGGTATAAATCTACAGTTGGTAATCATTACCTTATTCGAGATTTCTTTCATCCCTACAATCCCTTTTTCAAATGCCATAATCTCTTCAAGACATAGTTCAATTTTATATTCCCCAACTACAACAGGTGCTCGAATATGTATTAAATTAGGTGCGTAAGTGCTGGCTTCCCCTTTTTCGATTGATGGTGAGTAATGTACGGGAGTGACCACTGATTGAAAAAGATGAGGCTGCATTTTATTTTTATCATCCGTATCAGTTTTCATGATTGAAATCAATTGATTAATGTCTGAGCGAACTAAACGACATTCAGGATGGTCAGGATAATCTGCTGTCGTATGGAAAAGCTTTGTTTCAAATTGTGGAGTTAGATGATCGTTTTTATCCAGAAATTCGAATGTAGTATTTTGAACATGTTCACCATAAATAGGAGCATGAAGAAAATTATTAATCTCTACATACGTAGAAAACGGGCATTTTTTAGTGATAGAGTATATCTCTCCATACAACGATTTTGGAATGGGATTGTTTTTCTCCGTATCCGCAGTATCCTCAAAGTGCCTTTTATTTTTGACTGTAGATTCAGCATCTGAGTGAGTTGCTAAATCATGTTCTTCCACACGGGATTCATCATAATCAGATGGGAATTCTTCAACGTCCTCCCTATTCGTTTCTGTAGGTACGAGTACATGTTTTGTTAAAATCGATTCCTCTATAGCACCAGTTTCAATATTTGGCGAAGGTGCGATTTCTCCCTCCATATTCGTCTCTGCTGAAATAGGTAGGTCTTCATTGGCATCCGATCGCTCTGTTAAAGCTATTTTCTCTTCAAGGTTATGAACACTATGTAGGAAATATTCGATTTCTCCTTCAGCTAATACTAAGTCTTGATCGGACGCTACATGGTCCTCCAAAGGATTCTTATCGTTACCTAGTGGAGGTTCAAAGGTTGTTTCTGTTGGACTAGGTATGTCCTGATGGATAGCTATAGAATCCGTTGTAGGTGATTCATCTTCTATTTCACTAAGTCGAGGATTGCTTTCCTCTCCATCTCCTGGAGATTCGTTATCTTTTGTCTGATACGCCCAATCCAAATATTTATTTTGCTTAGAGGATACTTCTCTCATCTCTCTAAAGTTAATCCATGGAGTATTCATTCGTTCACTCCCAAACAATATTAGGTACATTTATATCCATTCGTTTTTAATGGTAAGATTGCCATACTAATTACAATTTATAGTATGCTTGATTTCTCTATTTGTCACAGAAGTCTCTGCTTGAGACGTTTTGCATGGTCCATACGTTTTTGGATGTAAAAAGGCAGTTAATAGTCCGAATAAAACCCGAACTGTCAACTGCCCACTAAAATGATGAATTTTGATCAGTGCCTTGTTATGACTTTACTCAATATTTGAGATTAACAAAATTCAGAGGGAGGAGTAGGATTACCTGGTGGTGTAAGTCCTGGAAGAACAGGAGTTACTACGCTACTTCCAGCTCCCAAACGAATTTGTTGAACTTGCAGTACTTTTACAGTTAATTCTAATACGATTTTTTCACGTAATGTGCTAAATGTACATTCTGGGGCTGCCATTATTGGTGAAAAATCAAGTTCAAAGAAGTTCGCTGCTACTAATTCACCAAATGGTTGTTCATTGTATTTCACAAGATTTTGGAAGAAAGCCTTATCAAGACGAGCATCCATTTGAGTCGCTTCATTAAGGAAGTTCGCTTCCGCAAACTCGGAAATTCCTAAGATTGGTGTAGAGCCCCCAATTGTTTGTGGGAAAGTAAGATCTGTAAACCCAGAAAATGGAACGTCAGCAATTCTGTCACGAAGTGCCCCACTACATGCTGATGAAGCATATTCGATATTTTTACGAATATGGCCTGCTACAAATAATTTAGCTCTTGTTACTCTGAAATAGTCTGTGCCAGCAATTCGTGCAAAGTTAACTGGTACCAGCTTCACTTGATTGAGAAAGACATGTTTTTTCACTCGTTTGATCTCAGTTGCTGCCGGAGTTAGTGTAATATCTGACTCTACAACGATTTGTAAAGTTGGCTCTGCCAATACTACTGGAATTTTAATAGTTGGCGCTGTTACGGGTGTAGCTATTAGTTGCGTAAAATCATTCGTTAATGGGATTTGTTCAGTTGATGTTACTGGACAAGGTTGAATCTGACTATCAAATTGTTCACTCAAAAAAATTACCTCTTTTCAATTTATAGTTTTAGTGAGCTCTCCTATCGCTAGAATATGTAGCAATAAAAACTATGTATGGACATTGAACTTGTTCTCTTCCATATTTTATTTGGAACTTTTGAGCCTGAATTATAAATCTGACTGACTCCTTTTCAAAAAGGAACTCAAAAAAACCACCTAAATTAGGTGGCTTTCCTATTACTCATCATTAACATGGCATTTATTCAAATTCATATGAGATGGCAGACAACGCATACAGTGGTGCTGTTTCTGCACGTAAAATTCTTGGTCCCAACGACATGGTTTGAGCACCTGCTTGTAACAAGGCCTCTGACTCTTTACGGGAAATGCCACCCTCTGGACCAAAAATAATAAGCATTGATGTTAATTTTTGATCATGCACAAGTCTAAGCTTGTCCGCAAATCGTGTGCGTTTCTCAGCTTTTGCATCCTCTTCGTCTGCGATAAAAACAGCATCAAATTGGTCTATTTCATGTAACAATTGTTTAAATGTAACAGGTTCATACACTGCTGGAATATGTGTACGATGGGCTTGTTCCGCCGCCTCTTTTGCAATTTTTTGCAATCTTTCTTGCTTTTTAGCCCCTTTCTTCTTGTCCCATTTCACAATCGAGCGTTCCGCTTCAAATGGCTGTAAGGCAAACATGCCAAGCTCTGTCGCTTTTTGTGTAATCAGCTCTAGCTTATCGCCCTTTGGTAAGCCACAAGCTACTGTTATTTGAATAGGTAGCTCTGATGAAGGGATAGTTTCACCAGTAGCGTCAACCACTACCTCATCACCTTCAAATCCTGTAATCGTACAAATATGAGCAATATTTTGTGCAACAACAACGATCTGATCGCCTTGTTTCATGCGCATCACTCGCTCAATATGCCGTGCATCTTCTCCACTTATCCGTGCATTCTCTATGGCTGTTTCAATAAAATATCGTTGCATATGCTTCACAATCCTTTCTAGCAAGAAATGAAAGCGCCAAATCGCCAGCACATGGCTTACGATTTGGCGCTTCCTCCATCAAGTTATAGTGGTCGACGGGCAATAATCGCTACCCAATCTTCCATTAATAATACTTCTTCAATTATAAAGCCTGAAGCTTCCAGAGCTACTTTAACATCATCGCGTTTGGCACCGATAATGCCTGAAGTGACATATAATCCACCTGGTTTCACAATTGTAAATGCATCGTCAGTGAAGGACATAATGATTTCTGCCAAAATATTTGCGACAACCACATCTGCGGGTTCTTTAACCGTATCTAATAGGTTACCGTGGAAAACAGCTACTTTGTCCTCTACTTTATTTAAGGCAACATTTTCTTGTGCAGAGCGAACTGCGACCTCATCTAGATCAAGAGCATGCACATTTTTAGCCCCAAGTAGTGCCGCTCCGATAGACAATACGCCTGACCCTGTTCCAATATCAACAACCGTATCGCCTTCCTTGATGACCTTTTCAAGACCTTGTAGACACATCACTGTAGTTGGATGTGTTCCAGTACCAAATGCCATACCTGGATCTAATTCAATAATTAATTCATCTGTTGAGACAGGCGTATATTGCTCCCATGTTGGGACAATGGTAAAGCGTTCAGAAATTTTGACAGGATGGTAGTATTGCTTCCATGCAGTTGCCCAATCTTCCTCATTAACCTCAACAATGGATACTACATTTTCACCAATATCAATGTTAAAGTTCGTTAGATTTGTAATGGCTGCTTTAATTTCCTCGACTGTTTCATTTAAAAAACTAGACTCCGATAAATAAGCTTTTACAATGACGCCATCCTTCGGGAAATCCTCTTCATTTAGCGCATAAATTTCACCAAATTGATCTTCACGTGGCTTCGCAAACTCTGCAGAATCTTCAATAACAACACCACTTGCTCCTGCTTCATGCAAAATATTCGAAATTGCTTCTACCGCTTCATTTTTTGTATGAATGGATAATTCTGACCACTTCACGTAGCTCTTCAGCTCCTCTAATTATTCACCTTGGAATTTTTTCTTAATTTTATCGAATAGTGAACTTCCTTGCTCTTCAGGGATATCGCCACTAATTTCTGCAAATTCTCGTAATAATTGCTTTTGTTTTTCCGTTAATTTCTCTGGCGTCATCACCTTCACGGTTACATACTGGTTCCCCGTACCATAGCCATGAACATTTTTTACACCTTTATCTTTTAAACGGAATTGAGCACCTGACTGTGTTCCAGCTGGAATGCGTAGTTTTACTTTACCGTGAACAGTTGGTACTTCAATTTCATCTCCAAGTGCTGCCTGTGGGAATGTCAATTTCAACTCGAAATAAATATCATCCCCATCACGTTCGAAATCATTATGACCTTGAACACGGAACATAATATATAAATCCCCTGCTGGTCCACCGTTTATACCTGGCTCACCTTGACCAGATACACGAATTTGTTGACCATCATCGACACCAGCTGGAATGGACACTTTAATTTTCTTACGTTTTTGAACTTTTCCTTCTCCACGACAAGTTGAACATTTTTCTTTAATGATCTTCCCTGTCCCATGACAAGTTGTACAAGAACGACGGTTCATCATACGACCAAATGGTGTATCCACTGCTTGGTTGATTTGACCAGCACCATTACATGTCGAACATGTTTCAGGTTGTGTACCAGGCTTTGCTCCTGAGCCATGACAAGTTTCACACGTTTCATCTTTAGGAATTTCAATTTCTGTTTCTTTCCCAAAAATAGCTTCTTCAAATTTAATATTCATGCGATATTGCAGGTCGTCACCTTTGCGTGGCGCATTTGGGTCCTGACGACGTCCACCACCGCCAAAGAATGAACTGAAAATATCCTCGAAGCCGCCAAAGCCGCCGCCTCCAAAGCCACCACCAAATCCAGCATTTGGATCCTCATGACCAAATTGGTCGTAGCGTGCTTTTTTCTGATCATCACTTAATACTTCATATGCTTCAGCGATTTCTTTGAATTTTTCATCTGCACCCGGCTCTTTATTAAGGTCAGGGTGATATTGCTTTGATAGTTTACGGTATGCTTTTTTGATTTCATCTTTTGTTGCCGATTTTGTTAGGCCAAGCACCTCGTAATAATCGCGTTTCTCCATGATTCACACTCCGCTCTGTTTGCATAAAATCTATTGTAACATGCAGTCGATAAAACTGCCTTATTTTTTGAGTATTCGTCTGTATAAATTTGAGGTCTTTACTTCCTACCGGTGTTAACGTATGCAAGTATTTCTTAATTGGTACCTTTACTAGGAAGATAACCTTACATCATGACAAAAGCCAAAGCCGCAAGCGGTCTTTGGCTTTTTCACTTTACTGTGCGTTTAATTCTTATTTATCGTCTTTTACTTCTTCGAAATCAGCGTCTACAACACCATCATCTTTTTTACCAGCATCAGCGTCTGCTTCTCCGCCTTGTGCTGCTTGAGCAGCTGCTGCCGCTTGTTCATAAACTTTCATAACTAATGGCTGTAAAACACCTTCTAATTTTTCTTTAGCTGCTTTAATTCCTTCTAATTCGCCAGCTTCAAGTGCTTTTTTCAATTCATCACGAGCATCTTCTACAGATTTTTTCTCGTCTTCTGTAATTTGCTCACCTAGGTCAGTAATTGTTTTATCCACTTGGAATACTAATTGGTCAGCTTCGTTGCGAAGATCTGCCTCTTCTTTACGTTTAGCATCTGCGTCAGCATTAGCCTCTGCATCTTTTACCATGCGTTCAATTTCTGCCTCTGATAAACCTGAATCAGATTGGATTACAATTGTTTGCTCTTTATTTGTACCAAGGTCTTTCGCTTTTACAGATACAATACCATTTTTATCAATATCGAAAGTTACTTCGATTTGAGGTACACCACGTGGTGCTGGTGGAATATCTGCTAATTGGAAGCGACCTAATGTTTTGTTGTCCGCAGCCATTGAGCGTTCACCTTGTAGTACGTGAATATCTACTGCTGGTTGGTTGTCAGCTGCTGTAGAGAATACTTGTGATTTAGATGTTGGGATTGTAGTGTTACGGTCAATTAATTTCGTGAACACGCCACCCATTGTTTCAATACCAAGTGAAAGTGGTGTTACGTCAAGTAATACAACGTCTTTCACATCACCTGTTAAAACGCCACCTTGAACTGCAGCACCCATTGCTACAACTTCGTCTGGGTTTACACCACGGTGAGGTTCTTTGTTAGTTTCTTTACGTACTGCTTCCTGTACAGCAGGAATACGAGTAGAACCACCAACTAGAATAACTTGGTCAAGTTCTGAAGTTGAAAGACCTGCATCAGATAATGCTTGGCGTACTGGACCTACTGTACGATTTACTAATGGTAAAGTAATTTCATCGAACTTCGCACGTGTTAAAGAAATCTCTAAGTGCAATGGACCTGCTTCACCAGCTGTAATGAATGGTAAAGAGATTTGTGTTGATGTTACACCAGATAAGTCTTTTTTCGCTTTTTCAGCAGCATCTTTTAAACGTTGCATGGCCATTTTATCTTTTGATAAATCAATGCCGTTTTCTTTTTTGAATTCAGCCACTAGATACTCGATAATTGCGTCATCGAAGTCATCCCCACCTAGTTTGTTATCACCAGCAGTTGCTAATACTTCAAAGACACCATCACCTAACTCAAGGATCGATACGTCAAATGTACCGCCACCAAGGTCAAATACTAATACTTTTTGATCTTGATCTTGTTTATCTAAACCATAAGCTAGTGCTGCAGCTGTTGGTTCATTGATGATACGCTCAACTTCAAGACCAGCAATTTTACCAGCATCTTTTGTTGCTTGGCGTTGTGCATCGTTAAAGTAAGCAGGAACTGTAATTACTGCTTTCGTAACTTTTTCACCTAAGTAATCTTCTGCATAACCTTTTAAGTATTGAAGAATCATAGCAGATACTTCTTGTGGAGTGTAATTATTGTCTTCCACCGTTACTTTTTCAGCTGTACCCATTTTTGATTTAATAGAGATGATTGTGTTCGGGTTTGTTACTGATTGACGTTTTGCTACTTCACCAACTTGGCGTTCGCCATTTTTAAATGCAACAACAGATGGTGTTGTACGATTACCTTCTGGATTTGGAATTACTTTTGGTTCGCCACCTTCAAGTACAGAAACGCAAGAGTTTGTTGTTCCTAAGTCAATACCAATAATTTTGCTCATTAAAATTTCCTCCTATTATTTCGACGCAAGGGATGCGTTTTTTCACTAATTTTAATTGACTAAATAGTGCTAAGACTATTCGTTCACAGATACCATTGTTGGGCGTAAAACACGATCTTTTAAGATATATCCTTTTTGTAGCTCGCGTAAGACTACACCCGTCTCTTTTTCACTATCCTGTTCCTGCATAACAGCTTGGTGAATATTTGGATCAAATTGCTCACCTTCTGCTTTAATCACTTGCAGACCTTCTTTTTCTGTTGCGTCTAGCAACGAGCGATACACCATTTCAATTCCTTTAATAATAGATGCAGTCTCTTCAGAAGTTGTCTCCACCTGTAATGCACGCTCAAAATTATCAAGGACTGGCAGTAAATCCGATAATAAGCTTTGCGCTCGGTACTTTTCAGCAGCCTCACGATCTAGTTGTTGACGACGACGCATATTATCGAAATCTGCACGTAAACGTAGGTGTCGGTTTTCCTCGTCATCTAGCTTTGCTTGTAATGCAGCAAGTTTCGCCTCATATTGTTCTTCCACTGATAATTCAACTTCTTCTTGAACCTCTGTGCGTTCTACTTCCTCTGCTGTCGTTTCAGCTTGTACATCATCTTGTACTAATTCTTTGTTTTCAGTTGTTTCCGTCACTTGAATCCTCCTCATAATCACTCACTACGATTCTTCAAAAATGCTTGTGTTAAGTCCAAGCGTATTACGTCTAATAATGCCACCACACGCTTATAATCCATGCGTGTTGGGCCAATAATAGCAATGGCTCCCTGTTGATCATCACCAATAGAATAAGTAGTGGTAATGACACTGCAATTTTCCATTTCTAGCTGTTTATTTTCAGAGCCTATTCGAATATGAATGCCTGATTCATTTGGATGGAATAATGACTGCACTTGGCTGGTCGTTTCCATTAAGTCCAATATCATGCGGACTTTATTTAAATCATGAAACTCAGGCTGATTAAACATATTCGTTTTACCACCATAGAAAATCTTACTTTCTGGATTTTGCATGGTCGCTGTTACGAGTGCATGAATAAAATCATCCGCTGATCGAACATGTTGCTGTAAAACTGCCAACACTTCAGCTTCAAGGCTTTTATGGAGCTCTTCTAATGACACACCTATTAGGCGATCATTCAAGATATTGACCATTTTTTCTAAATCAGAAGCGGTAAAATCAGGTGGTAAATTAAATAAGCGATTTTCAACATGTCCATTATTCGTCACGATAATTGCTACTGCTGTATCACTAGACAGTGGTACAATCGAAAATCTTTTGACACGATGTCTTTGAACATCAGGTCCTAATAGTATGGAAGTGTAAGATGTCAGCTCTGATAGAATATTGGCTGACTTTCGGATAATATGCTCTACTTCTACAAGTCGATCATTGAAAATCGATTGGATCTGTTGTATGTCTCTCGAGTTAATACCTTGAGGACTCAACAAATGATCTACATAAAATCTGTAACCCTTTTCCGAAGGCACTCGACCAGAGGAAGTATGCGTTTTTTCTAAATAGCCTAATTCCTCTAAATCCGCCATTTCATTTCGAATTGTGGCTGGACTAAATGTAATCCCTTGTTTTTTGGAGATTTGGCGAGAACCTACCGGCTGTGCAGATAAAATAAAGTCATCTATAATTACTTGCAAAATCTGTAACTGCCGATTTGTTAGCATGATTATCACCTCTGTTAGCACTCAACTAAGAGGAGTGCTAATACTATTATTAAATTATCAAATCCCACAATTTATGTCAACGATATCGCTCATTCTTCTAGCAAAAATTGTTGAAACACCTCGTTACCCACAAAACGCCCTTTTCTTGTGAGGCGAACACCCACATCATCATGTTCTAAAAGTCCTTTTGATACTAGCTCTTTCAGGACAGAATCATAATGAGCTACGATCGGTACCTTCAACTTCTCTACATATATTTTGTGCTTAACTCCCTCAGTTTTACGCAGTCCTAAAAACATTTGCTCTTCTCTTTTTTCAGCCTGTGATACTTCATGCTCATGGACAATTGGAAGTTCCCCTGCAAAGACAGTTTCCATATATTTTTTTAATGGTCCGTGATTGGAATAACGTACACCTGCTAGATATCCATGGGCACCAGCACCAAAGCCAGCATATTCATCGTTATCCCAGTAGATTTTATTATGCTCCGAGTGATAACCAGGCTTTGCAAAATTACTAATTTCGTATTGTTGAAGACCATGCAATTCCATTTGCTGCATTAAAACATCGTACATATCCGCTTCCAAATCCTCTGTTGGTAAAAGGAGCTTTCCTTTTGCATACTGATTATAAAAAATCGTTTTTGGCTCCACAATAAGGGAATAAGCAGAGAAATGAGGTAAATCAAGGGCTAATGCTTTTTCTAAAGAGTCCTTCCATTGGACCATTGTTTGGCCTGGCAATCCATACATTAAATCAATACTAATATGTTGGAAGCCGATTTCTTTAGCCATTGCAATTGTTTCATACACATGCTCGTTACTATGTGTCCGTCCGATTTTTTGTAACAGTTCCTGATCGAAGGATTGCACGCCCATACTTAGTCGATTGACACCGCCCTCAAACAAAACTTGCAATTTCTCCACAGACAATTCATCTGGATTCGCCTCTGATGTAAATTCTGTCACACTATTCATTGGAATATACGTACGAATTAATGTTAGAAGTTTGTCCAATTGCTGTGGCGATAATGCTGTTGGTGTACCTCCACCCAAGAAAATGGTTTCGATATGACGAAAGCTTTCGGGATTTTTTTTTGTTGCAAGCTCCATTTCTTTCCCAAGTGCTTCTATATATTCATCCACTGGTTGATTTTTAAAGTAAAATTTATTGAAATCACAATAATTACAGATTTGATGACAGAAAGGAATATGAATGTAAACACCTCGTGCCATAGCTTTCCCTTCTTTCTCGTTAAGTCTTTTCCATTTCTACATTATAACGAATCAATAGAAGGAACGCTATGAAACCATCTAGTGGGTTTACACATATTTTTTCTCCATTATTTTTTCTACAAACTAAAAACTAGTATGCCAAAGAAATTCCTCTAGCCTACTAGTTCAATTCATGTATAACAAACAATACCGACTACTATACCTAAAAGCACCAATAAGTATGGTGGCATCTTCCAGCGCATCAAACACCATAAGAATACAGCGACAAAGACAATATCTAATCCGTTTTGAATAGTTTGTGTCACAATTGGATGGATAAAGGCAGCGACCAAAATTCCGACGACTGCTGCATTGGCTCCTGACATAGCTCCCTTTAGTCGGATATTACGGCTCAAGCTGAACCAAAAAGGGAGGGCCCCTATTACTAATAAAAATGCTGGTAGGAAAATTGCCAAAATGGCTATAATCGCTCCTGGCACACCAGCAATAGCCATCCCAATATAAGCTGCAAATGTAAATAATGGCCCTGGAACTGCCTGTGTCATACCATAGCCTGCTAAAAAGTCCGCTGTACTCATTTGTCCACTTTGAACAAACTGTGCCTCTAATAAGGGTAAGACTACATGACCTCCACCAAATACCAGTGCCCCTGCTAGATAAAACTTCTCAAGCATCGTTACCCATTCATGATTCCACAAAGTACTCATTATCGGTAACCCAAAGAGCAATATTAAGAAAAGGCTTAATAAAGCAATACCAGTGGATTTAGAAATAGGCATATGAATCGCTAAAGGTGCATTGCTCTCGTTACTTTTTTTTATTCGTTGAAAGCCGATACAAGCAGCTAGTAAAATGGCTGTTATTTGTGCCAGCGGATGGACCCATAATAGCACGATGATAAGCGCCATTATAGCGATCAACCCATGTAATTTTGTCGATAGTAATTTTTTACTCATATCAAATATTGCTTGTGCCACAATTGCCACAGCTACTAACTTCAAACCATGTATCCAATCCATTTTTAACTCTGTATACATGGAAAAATAGGCAAATACCATCAATAACAACACAGAGGGTAGTGTAAAGCCCAGGAATGAAAGTACACTCCCTAATAAACCACCCCTTAATAAACCAATTCCCATACCCACCTGACTAGATGCAGGTCCTGGTAAAAATTGACTCAATATAACAAGCTGACTATAATCTTGGGCAGATAGCCATTTACGTTTTTGCACGTATTCTTGTTGAAAATAACCTAAATGAGCTGTTGGTCCCCCAAACGACGTACAACCTAACTTTAATGAAACATAAAAAATCTCCCATAGCGTTCGCAAACTCTCACCTACTTTCCATATCTTTTTTTCATCATACATGGAAAGGTGATTCTTTCAAATTAAGAGTTTGTAAATTTTCATGCATCGTTAATCTTTTTTTATTTTAATGGTGGAATCAAGTCTACTCCCATCCTTATCGACAGGAACTAACGTATAATTTTTCTCAGATAAGTATAGTCCATCCACACGGCTTCCCCACTTTGTCCCTTCTTTATTTAAAGGATAGGGTGTTTCAAAAGTCCATGACTGCCCACCTTTAGACTGAATTTTAAAGAGCAGAGCCTCATTGACGATACTTTTCTCCGAATGAAAATAAATGGTAGTTGAGATAGGAGTGGAAACTACACGATCAATCATTAACTCTTGCTGATCAATATGTTTGACTTTTTTATCGATTGAAAAAACATGTCGATCTTCTTGTAATTGCTCTTGTGATGCCTCTACTTGAAATTCCCACGGCTTTTCAATGCGTGTTTCTACATTCCAATCTTTATAACGAATGTCCAATTCTAAAATTTCATCTGTCGGGAAATCATCCATTTTGATGCTATTATAAATGGTATAAACATTTGCAGATTTTGCAATAGACTGACCTCCATTACGAACCATATAATCTTTACCATTAACAAGTATTTGAGGAAAGAAAAACACCTGATGATCTGGCTTAAACTCTTTAACAGGCTCGAAGGTCGCATTCAATAAAATTTGATTGTCATCCATGATCACTTCATTTAACGTTAAACGCCCAAGACTATTGTTAGCTGTTTCCCCTACCTCTGTTTTATAAGCTTCAAAATCCACTTCCCTATCCCATAGCCAGTACAGCAAAGAAGAACTACTAACTACTAAGACTAATAAGAATACAACAACAATTCCCCATTTTTTGCGTCCTCGATTTTCCTTATTTAAATCTACAACTCGAAAGATATCATCGGACAACAAGTACACCTCTTTTTTATAAATAGTTATGATTTATTGTAGTTAGGAAAGAAGCATTATATAACCTGAATAGAAAGAAGGTTGGACAAAATCAATATGTATTTAAAGGAATTATTCAATCCCTTTATTTTAGATGACGAGCCTTATTTACTTCTTGCATTAAATAGTCCACGAATAGATCATCCCTTACTAGCCAAGCCTGGTAATATCGCTTTACATACCATTCGGCATCTTTAAAGCTCATAAAGGTTTGCTCAAGCGGAATTTTATTTATTTCAATAATCCAATCCATTTCATTATTTGAATAGAGAAGAAATAATTCATCGTGGTGATTTTTATAGAAGGTTCCAAAGGTGGTGCCCTTAAGGTTATAGCGATTTCTTTTTGCGTCCTCAGGAATGGGCTCTAAGTGGAAAGTTTCTAGCACAAATTGCTTGTATGCCTCCACTGTTAATGAGCACCCAGCTGCTTTTTGATGCCCTCCTCCACCAAACAAGGCTGCGATGGCCGCCACATTAATATGATCATGTATCGTACGGAAAGAAACCCTTTTACTCCCCATGTTAATCATGGCAATATAATCAAGATGCACGTTTTCTTTTCCTAATTCATTGCCAAGTTCAGAATGATAAGATTCCGCATAAACAACCCCACCATAGAAGTCACCTAAATTTGTTTGAATTAGCTCACGTTTTTTTCGGCGAATATAACGTTCTATTTTCTCCTCTTCCATGCTTAAAATTTTCTTTTCGAATTCATCAAAGTGGAAATGAGACTGACCTTTTAAACGATCCAGCATTTTCTCTTCGAATTCTTCTATAGACACTAAAAAAAAGAGTGCATTCAATCGTTGCGCCTGATAATTTCCGTTCCTTTCCCATTCCCATGTATCATACTGTCGCACTAACTCCACAAACTCTGTAAGAACATCTGTTTTTTCTAATAGTCCATGCATGACAAGATATTGATAAAATAAAGATGTGGCAGACGTTAAAAGGCCTTGTTCATCTTCCAGTACAACCTTACCCCACTCGTACTGATTGAGGTGGAGGGCTGTTTGGTGATGGTCTAAAAGCTGCACATTCCCAGTAGCCTGAAAGTAATCATCAATTCTTTTTTCGTTCCCCTCATTCGGAGAAAGATCTGTAATAAATAAAAAAGATTTGGACTGTTCATTTTCCAAAAAGAACTCGATTTCGCGGTCAAGTGCTGTAACAGAGTTATATCGTATTTTCACCTGATCGTTAAACGCTAGCTTGGCTAGAATCCCACAGCCTACGCCATCTAAATCGTTATGTGATAGTAATTTATACATGTCTTCACCTCCGATATAGTATGGTTACTTTTTTGTTATTCAAACAAAAAATGTCGTTGAAAAAGAATACGTGATCACATACATTTAAAACAATTAATTCAGCTACGCAAATTCATATCAGAAGGAGAGATATCAATGAAACGTAAGCTTGCCTATAGTGGAATTGTCATCGTAATAATACTCGCTTTAGCATTTTCAGCCTATAAACTAATGAATGCCCGCAATTATCAATTGTTTGGAAACATAACCTCTCATGTTGAGACAAATGACAAAGTTGTTGCGTTGACATTTGATGATGGACCAACTAAAAATACCGATGCTATCTTATCGTTACTAGACGATTATCAAGTGAAAGCAACGTTTTTTCTAATCGGAAAGGATCTCGAAGGACAGCCTGAGGAGGCGAGAAAAATTGCTGAGGCTGGTCATCAAATTGGAAATCATACGTATTCACACAAGCGTATGGTATTAAAAAGTCCTGCCTTTATTAAACATGAAATCGAAAAAACCGATGACTTAATAGCCGATATTGGCTATACGGAATCAATCGTAGTAAGACCACCATACGGCAAAAAACTAATTGGATTCCCCTATTATTTAAATAAACATAAGCGAGAGACGATTACATGGAACTTAGAACCTGATACGTTTTTCACACAGGCTGATGAAAAAGTGAGGTATGTAAAAGAAAACATTCGACCAGGTTCCATTATTTTAATGCATCCTATGTATGATTCTACGGGTAATGAATTAATGGCCATAGAGGAGATTTTACAGACATTAATGGACGAAGGTTTCACATTTGTAACGATTAATGAACTTTTAACCATCAAAAACGATTAATAAAAAAATACTTAGGAGTCTGCGCCTACTATAGGACAGATTCCTTAGTCAACAATAGTCATGAAGCAGCAATATCATGTTCATTCACTATAATATTAACATTATAGTATTTTATATTATTTACTCTCCTACCATTCCACTTTTACAAATTTTACACATCCTATATTCCCTTATTACAAAGTTAAACAACGAAATTCCTAAATGTTAGATTTTTCGGAAATGTTAATATATATTTTTTCAGTAAAATATAATCACCATCTCTGCTAAAATATGCTATTATACTTTTAGTATAAGGACCTATTTTTATTTAATTGAAAATAGAGGAAATATGAACTACGAAGGATGATGATGATGCAAAAAATCCAACAATTATTCCAGAGCGAAGATGGAAATATTCAACAAAGAGAGAATTTTTTATCCTTATTAGAGAAAATTGTTTCTTCATTAGATAAGTTAAAGGATCCAAATAAGACGACACTAGGTCCAATGAAAGACCGCTCTGCTAATTTTTATCAAGAGCTTATGCAGGACCATCAAGTACCGACAACTGGCGTTGGCCTCGATCAAGTGGTAGAAGAATTAACAGAATTAATGCAAGGGCATCCCTACCATACACGTAACTTTGTCACAAATGTTTTGCCAATGGCCAGCATTCCTGGCGTATTAGGTCAGTTTACAAATGCCCTTCTGAATGGCAATAACTTATGGGATGTTTATGGACCTGCTGCTGCTGAGTGTGAGGTAAAGGTAGTAGCTATGATGTCTAAATTAGTAGGCTATGATTACACAAAAAGCTTCGGCTATACTACATGGGGTGGACAAGGGGCTGTTTTCAGTGGATTACGTCTAGCTATTGCAAAGCAATTCCCACACGCTAAAGAAGATGGTATTCCTAATAATTTATATTGTTTTGCTTCAGAAAACGCGCATTATAGTCTTTTAAAATCTATTGAAGCAGTAGGAATTGGCAGTAAACATCTAGTACGCGTAAAAGCAGGCAAAGATCACTCCATGGATGTAGAAGACTTACGTGCACGCATGACTGAGGTCATTGAAAAAGGCGGTATTCCTGTCTATGTCGTAGCAACTACAGGGGCAACAGATCAATTTGGCATTGATGATGTAAAGGCTGTAAAAGAAGTTACAACTAGCCTTGAGCAAAAGTACAACCTACAACCAGTACATATTCACGCTGACTCAGCTTTAGGTGGTTTTTATGCATTTTTCAATGATTATGATTTCAAAAAAAACCCTCTTCAATTCGAAGAGGATGTATTACAAGGTCTGTCACAAATCCATGAACGTATGCAGCATCTAGCAATTGCAGATAGCCTTTGCTTTGATTTCCAAAAGCTTGGACAAACCCCTTATTTAACTAGCTTATTCTTAATTAAAGACGGAAAAAGCTTACAGCTATTAGATATTGAGGACTTTGACACACCTTATGTTGGTAATCGTGGCTACGGCTCCTATCATACAGGTTATACGTTAGAATGCTCTCGCATGGGTAGCTCTATTGCCATTTTGGCTGCTTTACAAGCATTCGGTAAGGAAGGCTATCAACAAATACTAGCCAATTATGTACGCGTGAATTTAGCATTCCGTGCACAATTAGCTGCTAAAATACCAAGCCTACAGGTCGTCAATGAAATGAATATTGGTCCAGTCACTGCCTTCCGTTTATACCCAGATGGCTTGAACTGGCAAGCAGAACAGGCTGGTCACTATTCACAAGATCAAATTGAACGTATTAATGCCATCAATGCTTCTTTATTTGAGATTATCGGAGAAGGTCGAGACGAAGTATTCTTTGGTGATACAACTCGAGTTTGCACAGTTGTTACAAATGATACAACACAACTTGTACCAGTGGCTGCGGCAAAGTTCTTCTCCATTTCACCTTATACGGAGACTGAGCATATCCCTAATATGATTCAATTCTTACAGAAAAAGCTTCAAGTATTGGAGGCGTCTCAAATTGCGTATCGTCAATAAATTTAAGAGTTCCTTACTCTATAAATATATTGCTAGCTTTACTATTCCGATAGCCATTATTTCGTTGATATTTAGCATTGTCATGTTTGCTGTTTCATACCGCATTATCGACAATTTTGTTATTAAACAATTTGAATCAACATTAGAAATAACATCGAGCACTATATTTGAAAATATCGATAAAAATGATGTCAAGGCTGCGGATAATGGTAGTCCTGATAAATATAAAAAATTATTAGATCAATTGAATGCAACAGTTAAAAAATACGATATTGAAAATGCCTATGTGCTTTCTAATGCAAATGGGAAAGAGCATATCGTTGCTTTAAGTGATACGGACAATCATCAACAAGATTATGAATTTAGTGTAGAAATGCGTGAAGCTATAAACACTGGAACGATTCAAACAAGTGATATTTATAAAGATGAGTATGGTATCCATAAATCTATATTCATCCCATTCAAAGATACAGATATTATTTTTGGTTTAGATATGGACGCTTCCTTTATCTCTAAACTTCAAATAGAAACACTTTGGATTTGTATTATTATGACGGTTATTTTTGTGATTTTAGGCATTATCGTTGCTTACTTCATTAGCGTAGGCATTACGAGACCAATCAAAAAAATGACTCAGTATGTAGGACAAGTTGCACAGGGAGAATTAGCAGTTGAACCGCTTCAAATAAAGGGCTCCAATGAGATCGCTCAACTTTCATCTGGCATTGAGAATATGACAGAGGATCTACGTATATTGATTAAGCAAATTGCTCAAAATGCTGAGCAAGTGGCTGCCATGTCTGAGGAATTAACGGCAAGCTCTGAGCAAACAAGTGCATCCATACAGCAAATTACTTCTTCTATGCAAGAAGTTGCGGCCGGTTCAGAAAAACAAACCTATTCGATTGAAGAAGTCGAAAGTCATATTACATCCATCTCAGGCAAAATGTCTGAGGTTGTTACAAGCGTTACGGATGTGACTGAAAAGGCATTCGATGCGTCAGCTATTTCAGAAAAAGGCAATACTACGATTAAAGATGCCACTGAAAAAATGGCTGTTACATCTCAAGCTATTCAAGAATCTGCAACTGTTGTGGAACGCTTAAGTACGTACACGAATGAAATTGGAGATATTGTAACATTAATTACACAGATTACTGATCAAACCAATTTACTTGCATTAAATGCTTCGATTGAGGCAGCTCGTGCAGGTGAACATGGGAAGGGCTTTGCGGTCGTTGCAGAGGAAGTACGTAAACTAGCAGACCAATCATTAGATGCAACAAATAGTATTCGTACACGTATTGAAACGATTAAAGAGGAATCTGCACAAGCCGTAAAATCAATGGCGATTAGCAGTAGCAATCTTGCTGAAAGCTCTACAACCTTCAATGCCTCAGGTGAAGCATTTGCTGATATTTATGCCCATATCACAGACCTGACGAAGGAAATGGATCATGTGAATAACATTATGGCCAATATCAACGAAGGAGTTAGCAGTATTGCTGTTTCTGTTGAGCAAGTGGGAGTCGTAGCTGTACAATCATCAGGCAATATTCAAAACGTAGCAGCTGCCTCCGAGGAGCAATCTGCAAGTATTGAAGAAATTACTGCATCCTCAAATAACTTAGCTGAGATGGCACAAGAACTTCGCCATATCATCCAGAAATTTAAATTATAAATAAACATAACCGCTATGCCTGAAGAAGGTGTAGCGGTTTTTTAGTAGAACAAAAAAATCTTCTACCAAGAAGGTAGAAGATTAAGCAATAATACTTTTCACAACTTTTGAAATCACTGCACCTTCAGCTTGACCAGAAAGTAATGGTTTAGCAATTTTCATAGCCTCTCCCATATTCATTCCTTTTTCAACACCAGCGGCTACTAATTTTTTAGCAATCTCTTCTTCCGATAATTGCTTTGGTAAGAATGATTTCAAGAGTACTAATTTAGCTTCTTCTTTCTCAATTAAATCTGCTCGTTCAGCCTTTTGAGCACCCTCTAAAGCCTGATTTGTTTGTTTGACCTCTCGATTTACAATGGCCATTTCTTCTTCAGCTGTTAAAGCCTCTCCCTTTTCTTTTTCAGCCAAATCTAAAGCCGATTTTAAAAGAGATAATACACCCTTTGCCAAAATATCTTTTTCTTTCATTGCTGTTTTTAATTGTTCAAATACCTCTGTTTTTAACATTGACCTCACTCCTTCAAGCCTTTATATTCCAAAAAATTATACCACAAAACTAGCCTGAACACTTTTAATCAGAACTTCACTTGATAATGGAGCATTCCTTTTAGTTCCCCCTGATAAGAAATGAGCTCCTGTTAAGCCATTTCCTCGCGCAATAAATTCTCTCCAATAAAAAACACACTAACAAAACTAGCTTAAAATTCAGCAGTTCGCCTAGTGTTGTTCATGTGTTCTCCTTTTATTAGGTTGTTAAAAAAACCTTCCCTTTATTAGTATGGCTAAATTCAACGGCGTCTATTGCCTTGTGAATGTCTAATAAAGGAAAGTACGCATTTA
This sequence comes from Lysinibacillus sp. GW823-FHT06C08, assembly GCF_058795135.1. NCBI lineage: Bacteria > Bacillati > Bacillota > Bacilli > Caryophanales > Bacillaceae > Lysinibacillus > Lysinibacillus sp. GW823-FHT06C08. Next base: position 185,592 of record NZ_JBXAHN010000003.1, on the reverse strand, counting down.
CGTTCATCATTGTTAATGACCCATTATGTACGAGGTTGATTAGATGTTGCATAAATTGTTGCCATTTTTCTGTTGTCGACTGAAGTTGCCAGTGTCGTAAATGAAACATCCTTGCCTGGACATTTGCTTCCTTCACAATGTTTGCCCAATCCACCTGTACTCCTGATAAAAGGCCAATAGCTAAAAATTCCCCACCAGGTTTCACACAAAATGCAAGTTGATTGCCAGCATCTCCTCCTATGGAATCAATGGCAGCATCTGCACCTCGCCCATTTGTTAATGCCATCACCGTCTCATTCAGGGGCATGTAGGATGTATCAATGACATAGTTGGCACCAAGTTGCTGTAAGGCCTCCGTATGCCGACCATTTCTTGTAACCGCAATTAGCTGGAAACCTAATAATTTCGCAAATTGCGCATAAATATGTCCGATAGCTGAGCCACAAGCGTTCACTAATAAAACATCACTCGATCGTAATTTTAGAACCTCTGTACAAGTTACTAAAGCTGTAAGAGGATTAATATACATTTGTGCTGCAGTAAAATTATCCATGTCAGTAGGGATAGCTACAGCAAATTCAGCTTGGGTTTTCACCATTTCCTGCCAAGTCCCCTCTCCCCGTAGAGGTAGCACTCGCTGACCAAGAAGCTTGGGCGAAACAAGCGATCCGACAGCTTCAACAATTCCAACGCCCTCATAGCCAGGTACTGTTGGTAAAGTGATTCGATGAGCATATTTCCCCCATATTGGTATAAGATCAGATGGATTGATCGGCATTGCTAGCATACGCACAAGAATTGCCTGTGGAGTAGGAGGTGTAATGGTTTTATTTTCAACCCTTATTACCTCTTTTGGATTTCCATATTCATATATTTTAAGAGATTTTACTTTCACTATTCTTTCTAGCTCCTTTATGGATTAACGATTGAACAGCATCATTCCAGGGGCATTTTTGCGTCACGTTTCTTAAACCAAAGCTTCTGATAAAATGATTGCTTCCCTTTAGCACAAAATAATTGAACCCACTTTATATTTTCCTGCTGACAATGCTTTAACAAGGTCTCCATCCCTATTGTACCAATTCCTTTTCGCTGAAAATCTGTGTGCACCATCACATCACAGATAAAGGTTCGATAGATGCCTATACTAAGTCAACTATTACTATTGCCTTGTTTAGTCGTTCATACAAATAAAGCCCCTTTGCATTCCAGCCAATTGTTTGGTGTCATGCTTGATACGCTTTTTTCGTTGGATAAGAGACTCACCTATTACATTTTAAGGTACTGTCATTGTACGACAGTTAGATGCCCCTTTTCGTTCATTATTAATTGGAGAGTGCCATTTATTTCTATACATATTGGACTGACCTGCGCAATCTTATCTGAAAAATACCACAGACGAGCACTAGGTCCTACTAAAATATTGGCTCCATCTTCATAGTTGCCTAGAAAATTCAGGGAATCTTGTTGAATATTTTTGTTATTAAGAGGCTTTATACCATATTCATTTAACTCTCCTGCTACTGCTAAAATATCATCTGTTGTTAAATTAATTTCACCAATATGTAACACTTGATCGATTGAAAAAGTCGTTGTATTGAGCTTTGGATTCACTTCCTGTCTAGAAATAAACTCCACTATATTGCCCTCTGGATCATAAAAATAACATGAATAGGCCTTTAAAAATTGAAAATAAACTTCATCCTGACCTTCCGAAAAAAGTAGGCCGACTCGTAAATTCGCCCAATCCTTTGCTTGTTGAAATAAATTACTTGGAATGTTTAAAGCAAAATGATACTGTTTTTGGATTTGAGAAGAGATCTTCTCAAAAGTCATCTCACTATCCCCAACAGCTATTGTAAAATAATCCTCTGTACCTTTGACCAATGCAAATCCCATTTGCTCACAATAAAATTGCTGCATTTTTTGTACATCATGAACAACTAGTTTAACCCTCGTAATTTTCATTCAAATCCACCCCTTGCTTGTAGTTAACTCTACTATACTGGTCATACAGGGCATTTTACTTCGTGCAAAAGAATGAAGTTTATTTAGATAACTTACAGATGCTCTCGATTTCCTTTGCTAGTTGTCTGAGAACTAATCAAAAATTCTACATCCCTTTGCGAATCATTTCTCATCTGTTGGCTGATTTGATGGTATTTTCATGTTTCATTAAATCAAACCGTCGTGTTTTTATTTCATGTAATGAAATTTGCCAAATCTCTCATGTTAAAAATTCTGATAAGCTTATTTTCTTTTTTTGATAATCTGCGCCAATCTGTTGTAGTTCTTTTTCTAATTGAACTGCACCCGCTTCGATACCTCTATAAATTAATAACGGCAACTGCTCTAAAGATTTTTTAGCTGTTGAATAATCACAGGACAGTCTCTTTTTAAGCAGTAATAAAGTTTTAAGCTTATCCTTTCCATTGCCGGTAATATACATCTCATAGTAATTGTAAGAATGATCTTCCAACTGCTCCTCCTCTAAATTAGGTGGTACAAGAACACTCTGAAGAAACGCTACGAGATGATCATAAGCCATTTCAAAATCCCAACTACCTGTGCCATGATAGGCAGTGAAAATGGCCGTATCCCCTCTCGATACATCTATACAATATGGATCTCCCTCATCCGTAGCGATGACTACATAATGTTGTGGCCAATCAGAAATGATTTCTTCTGTGACTGGATTATAATTGTAACCATCCTGTCCTCGCACTAAATCCGTAGCCCCGTATATTTGTAGGTTTATATAGTCACCTGTATTCCATGTAATTCCTTCCACGACATAATGTTTCAAAAAGTAGATATATTCATCCGGTAATTGCCAATGGCTATCCATTAATTGACTACCATCTTCTTCTAGTGGCTGGTGAAAAATCATTGGGTATATGGCATAAAATGAAGGATCTTGTTGTTGAATCTCTGAAATAAAACTACGCATGTTCTCTATTACTTCATCTATGTCCTTAAATACTTCATTCATAGGTAGTTCCCTCCTTACTGCTTTGCATTTTATCATACCCCATCATTACCCAATGAAGGAGAACATGTTATAATTTTAAAGTGCACAGCCATAATTATTTCGTATATCCGTCTGTAATCTTATGACTTTTATCCAAGCCGTCACCATACTAAAAACATACATCAGATCTATTAAAAACAGTAAAAGGAGAAATCTCTTTTGAGAAATATAATCATCAGACGCCCTGAGCCAGCAGATACTCCTGTACTACATCAATTCTTTTTACATGTCATTCAGGATACTTTCGCTAAAGAAGGTCTTGCCGAACTGGTGGACGATCAACAACATGAATGGACAACGAAAAAACAATACTTAGCTGCTGACTTTGAAAGTCAGGGCCAAAAAAGATTTTTCTGGCTGGCTGAGGATGGCGAAACAGAAGAAATCATAGGCACCATCGAGTATGGTGAGTCAAATGAATTCATTCAAAAAACGATTATGGAAGACCTGTCAAATTGTCCAGAAATCGGGACCGTTTATGTTCATCCAAACTACCAAGGTTGTGGGATTGGAACGAGACTTGTGAAGAAAATGCTAACAACGTTAGAAATGAAAAACATCCCTAGCTTTTGTTTAGACAGTGGCTATAAACAAGCACAACTAGTTTGGCAGAGAAAATTCGGACAGCCAAACTATGTTCTTGAACATTTTTGGGGAACAAATAATCATCATATGATTTGGAAACGCGATTTTCCATTTCAACTAAAGGAGTAAAAGATGTCCTTACAAATCACACAACAATTAGATGCAAAAAATAAATCTTATGTTAATCACATGCTTTATGAATATAATGTAGAACACTTTCCAAAAGACCTACAAGGGCGCTATAAGGAAATTAATTTATTTCTAACGGATCAAGACAGTCAAATTTTCGGTGGCATATTAGGGGAGGTTTGCTGGAACTGGTTAGAAATACACACATTAATGGTCGATGAAAAATTTCGTGGTCAAGGATATGGTTCAAAATTGTTAGCAGCTATTGAGGAAATTGCTTTAGAGAATAAGTGCGATTTTATTAAGGTTGACACCTTAAGCTTTCAAGCGTTAACTTTTTATGAAAATCATGATTATGAAATTTATGGGACCCTCGATCAAGTAGGGAGAGATTTTAAACATTACTATTTAAAAAAGACTTTACAATATGATTTTGATGAGGCAAGCCGAGATTAAATCTTTGATGTTGAGTGATCCATCTATGTGAGCAGTCCTAAATATTTGTTATACTTTCCGATGAATGTTAGTATTGTTTATACAGATTTAGTTTTTAATAGTGAAATAGTAAAAAATATGTAAGATTTAATAGCTTCAACAGTGACGTTGAGGCTTTTCTCTTTTCGCAATTTGTAAGTGCCTATACTTATTATGTTTGGAGGGAAATGAAATGTTAAAATTCATTGATGATTTAGCCGGTGCGATTTTCGATGTATTTATGCTATTTTGTTATTTCTTGGCAGGCGTAATAATTGTAGGGGTCCCTATCTTTTTATTGGCTAAATTCTTTTTATTGTTTCAATAAATTGCAGGCGACACCAAAAGGAATCACCCGCTTTACGGTGATTCCTTTTTGTTTTCTTATTCATCTATGTCTATAGCTCAGCAAGCCCTTTAAACAATTCAACTCCTGTTACGATCAGGTCATCTTTAAAATCATATTCAAAGGTATGGATGTTTGGATAATCCTCTCCATTCCCTATATAGCAGTAAGAGCCTTTTGTCAGTTTTGTATAATGACCAAAATCCTCTGAAGCACGGAAAGCCTCCTTTAACTCGAGCATTGGTATATTTTTATCTGCACAAACCTGACGTATTTTATCGGAGCTCTCTTCGTGGTTAGCCGTTTCAGGGAATTCATCCTGATATTCAAAACGAATTTTCAGCCCATATTTTTCTGCTTCTGCTTGTGCTACATTTTCCAATTTATGCTGAAGTTTACCCATTTCTTCCTCATATAGAGCTCGGATAGTCAATCGTAATGTACCCTTACTTGCGTTGACACCAAATGCTTTCTCTCCGATATCAACTTGAACGACGGTACATAATACATTACCTTTATTCGCTGTTGAATCAATAAAGCTTGGAATGCTATCAATAATTTTTGCTATGGCAAAAGCAGGGTTTATGCCATTCTCGGGTTCATTTGCATGAGAAGGTACCCCCTCCATATAGATAGACATTCCTTTTGATGCATACTGAGCTGTTCCATTGATAACATAAACCGTATTTTCCTTAATGCCACTCATATTATGCCAGCCAAAAATCTCATCAATTTTCTTTTCTTCTATTAAGACGGCACATTCTACAGCACCATCACCAGTTTCCTCGGCATGTTGGAATAAAAAGAATATATTATTAATCCACTCTTCAGCCTGTTGTGTACGCCCTTGTAGTGTTCCAAGCAGTCTTACCTCTTCCAGCTTGTCCAACTGCCCCCAAGGAATTGTTAAAACAGGGGCAATTTGTTCGAGTGTTTTCATTATATCAGGATAGTTATAAAAATAAGTTGGTGCCACAATTAACTCTGGTTCGAGCTGGCGTATCTCTTCGAGTAGATCAAAGGACTCTATTTCCACAATGGTCGGTAATCGTTTATGCAATAGCTTAGAAGATTGAAGCAACTTCCGTGTAGTAGCAAGGGGTTGAATGCCCAATGCTACCAATGCCCCATGAAATTGTATACTAACTATACGATGAGAATGCCTCCTCTTACGAAAACTACTAGGTGAAAGATGAACATATTTAGTAAAGGTTTTCCCCAAATATGAACCGTCAGCGAATCCTGTTTTCAACGCAATATCCTGCAATTTGTCATTTGCTCCTAGTAGTAGAAGCTTTGCTTGGTCTACCCGAATTTGATTCACATACTCAGCAAAGCTCCACCCTGTTTCCTTCTTAAACAGCGATGAGAAATAGCTTTCGTTAAAACCAGTCATATCAGCCATAAAAGAACGCGTTAGCGGTGCTGCAAAATGTTGTTTGATATATGGAACAGCCTGTTGAATTGCTTGATCGTTCGTCACAAAACTGTTATCAATACTCTTTCTTTCAAAAATGGTATCGAGTAATTCACGCAGAAGCAAATGGAGCTTAGGGGTTGTATTCAGGTTTTGCGTATGCTGGAACTGTTCCAGCGAATTTTTAAGTAAATCTTCTGCATATCTAGGAAATTCCATGATCTGCCCATCTGCAGGCACATGCGTTAAATCAATCACATATAATAACCTAATTTAGTTCATGCTTTATCTGTAATGCAAAATCTTCAATCGTTTTTCGATCTTGATAAATGGTAATTCCAATCCCAGAACGAGTAGATCGACTTGACATATATTCACCAGCATCTATCCAACATTGGAATTGGTAAATTTGTTCTTCAATCAACTCACTTTTGTTTGCCGAGATAGACAACGAAAAGGAAGGATCCGTTGAATCCCATACTCCTGCTTCTAAAAATTCATCCCAATTTCTTAGAATTAACGTATGTAACATCATCAGGTCACTTCGTAAAACGAAAAATGTATAACCCAAATGATTATTACCACAATTAAAACTAATATTAATTGTACTAGAAACAGAACCCGTTTCCACTATCTTAAACTCCATACTTGTTTTCGAGGCACTAAATGATCTATCTTTTATGAATGCCATTCATCTTCACTTCCATACTAGTAATAAATTTTGAAGCAATCACTCTAGCGCTAGGATTACTACTTTTGAATTTTCTACATAAAGAAAATGAATATTTTATCTTTGTATAAGTATACTTGTCCATAGATTTTTCGACCTTCTGTGACCTCCTGATAAAAAGTATTCATATTCATTTACTATACATGAAGTTCACTGCTAGAATTATCTAATTTCTACACATACACAAAAACAACAAAATAAATTAATATGGCAGGAATTATGTAAGAGGAAATACCCATTAAACTCCATTTGTCTTCATCAAGTGACCAAAGAAAAAGAAATAAAGTTATCATAGTAATCCCAAAAGCGCTCATAATAATATTTAATAATCCAATAATCCCCATCCCCTTTTCTACCCTTTACATTACATCTAGTATATTCTTTAACCATTTAGACCATACTAACCGCCTTTTCATATTCGAAGCATCCTTTACAAATAGCTGATAATTTTCATAAATGGTGTTTCATTAAATTTTAGAAATCTAAACCTCCAAAACTCATTCGATAATACATTTGCAAAATTACTTCGACGCATGAAATTATGTTTGTAATAAAGCGAATTACAAATTTTGTAAGTTAAACATCAATAGAAAGTACAGATTGAGTAGCACTTTATAGGATTTACTGACGGCTTAACAAGGCTGTCAACAAATCAACTATGAACTAAATTTACCCATTGGAATAATAAACTGAGTTAATAAATACTTTATAGCCTTAGTTTTTTTACAAAATTTTCTATTTTAAAATAAATAGTAGCGTTCCAACGGGAAACAGAATAATTCACATTTCCAATTTATGTTAAATTCTTAAAAATGAGTTCCCTAGCTTTTGTTAATGCCAATGCAGTATTACCAACAACATATTTGCGAATAAAGTCAGTTTTTTAGTTTTTTTAAATACAGATATAACATCATGAGGAGAATGAAAGTGGATAATGACAAAAAGCCGAATTTATGGATCATATTTTTAAGTATTATTTTAGTTATTTGTTTGCCTTTTATTATTGGAAAAAGGGAAAATTATAATGATAATTTGGAAAATTTAATAGGTATCTACGGATTTCCATTTGATTGGTTACATATATATGCTAATAAGGGTTTCAGTTTTTTAGGTATGGGTTTTATAGTTAACATTATTTTTTTCTATTTTGTTATTAAAAGTTTGATATGGATTTTCAAGAAAATTATTGGCTATGTGCGTTTTTTTTCGTAATTTGTTTTATAGCACATAATGAAAGTATTTTCAGAAAAAAGTAATCAAATGACCACCAAAGGGAGGTCATTTTAAATATTTATCGATTAAATTGAAATAAACGAGGGATATTTAATCGGATCAGTTAAATAATATCTGTAGGAGGTGTCAAAAATGAAAAGAGATAAAAAAAATACAGAATTTGCAACAGATGAGCCAACAAAACAATCATTTTCTAGTGGAGCAGACCTAGGAAAAATTAAAGAACCTAATAGGGGTAAGGGTAATGAACTCCCTCACCCAGATAAAGAAGACCTTATTATGAATGAGAAAAAAGGTAAGTCCACTTCATTATAATCTAAGACTATTTAACGTTTATCTATTTAGACCGCTCATTTGAAGTGGTCTTTTTTTACATTAGTAATTAATTTTTATTAATCAGTCAAAGGAACCTACTAATAGCAACAGACATTGACATAGCAAGCTACCATAACAGATTGCTGTCCACCTCAGTAAGAAAGTGGACAAAGATTTTACATACATCTCTGACTCATTCACTCAAGCTCTATAAGAATTGCTTAAATATTTTATAGTGGTAAACCCACCTTACTGATATAAAAGCACTTGTTTTATCCAACGCTGCTATATCAATATTAATTCGTGTCATCCATCTTCAGTACAGCCATGAATGCTTCCTATAGAAATGCTGTATTCAGGCGTATCTTTTTATACTTCTATATAACCGATAATCCTATGATATAACAGAATTTGTCGGTTGTTTTTTTATGGATATTTTCATTTATCGAGCTTTATTTTCTACAATTGGTGGAGATATGATGGGGAAAATTTAAGACCACCCATCATGAACTGCACCCTAGCGAAGTGGTCTTTTATAAATTATTCAATTAAAGCAACACATTAACTTAAGAATAATTACTAATTGAAGCGAGCCTGCACTTTGTTGGAGTTATTTTAAAGACATTATCATAACAGTACTCGAAAACATAATATCCCATTGTGATACGAATTGTAGAAATCATTTTTAAATCGCTATTATTTCTGTCCACATCACCTAAAAACAAATACTTAATAGTATCGAGTAGTCCCATTTCATTAACAGATAAAGTTGTTACCATGCTTGCAGGTGTCCCGGTTAGATCAAGTCATCTTTATTAAATAGTTTTAATATTAGGAATTATCTCATTTTAAGGTTTTTATTTGATGATGTTGTAATATATGGTAAAATCAAGTTGATATTCCGGAATACTAAATAATTAAAAAATAAGGAGTCGAAAATGAAAAAAATACTTAACAAATTATCAATCTTAATAATATTTACATTAATGCTTCAGTTAACTTTACCTTTAACTAGTTCCGCTAACACTCAAAATGAGTTAGATTTAATTAGACAAGAAACAAATTTAACAGAAGATGATATACAACTAAGTTTAGATATTATTTCTGAACATAGCAGTTTATTTCTTGAAAATGCTGATGTTAATGTTCTTAATTCATATGGTCTTGAAGATCAAAATATTGCATTACTAAAATATTTTTATGATATTAATTATCCATCAATAACTTTACATGCTTTTGCTGTTTCACAGAATGTAACTAACAATGATAACATTCAACCACGTGTAGCAAATGTATTAATCAGAGTATTAATTAAAGATGCACTTAAAAAGAAAATGGGTGATAAAATAAAAAAAGAGATTGGTGATGAAGTAAAAGATAAAGTACAGGATAAATGGATAGCAGCAGCTGAAAAAGAAATTGATAAACATGGCTATTCTAAATTTGTAGGACCAGAAGGTTCTGGGGCAAATGGAATCAGACAAGGGGAACATGTTTTTGAAATTTACGGAAAAAATGGTAATTCTATCATGAGAGGACATGTAGGCCTTGAACAAAATAAGGCAGTTACTAATTGGCATTACCATCTTAAATATGACAATTTTGTAGACCATCATGAACAAATACTCTTGAGACATAGAAGTTTACCAAATTGGGGAACTCCAAATTGAATGAATTAAATGAAGTTTTTATTTTAAGTTATGGTTGTGATTTAGACCATAGTAATATTGATTATTTAGTAAAAGAACGGTTGTTACCATTTTCTCATTGGACCTATAAGAAACAACCTAAAGAAACTGATATTTGTGTTCGATACGAGACATTTGATATCAATCCAAAGAAACACAAACAACTCTACTATGGACATAAATTTTATATTAATAAAACAAGATTAGAAGCTTTTATGTATTCACTCTCTAAACTAAAAGGGAATCATATTTACTTAAATCCCCGAGCTAGAGGGCATGCTTATGTCTATATTGATGACCTTGAGTATACAGGTAGAGTATATAAAACTTTAGATGGCGGTCAAAAATTAGTTTTTATCGATGAAGAATCTGAAAACAATTATCCGTTAAGAGAAAAGTTACCGATGTTAAGAAAAGATTTACATTATTTAAAAATAAAGAGTGATTTGACTTTTGAAGAGAGTGATATGTTAATTTCTAATTGGATAAAAAACATTATTAATGAAATAAGTTAATAGCTATTATTAACTATTACAATATAAAGATAAATCAATGAGACCAAAATAGCACGTTTAAGCTGTTTTGGTCTTTATATTATTTGCCCTGTGAAATAATAATCTTTATTCCTTCAAAGATAAAAAAGGATTAGAAAAAGCAAAATCATATTATGATGAATTAGGTAAAGAGTCTCCTTTACTTTACTCACCACACACATGCAAATGGGCTGTTTTTTATACAAATGAATGGTGATATGAAAGATGCTGAATTTGAGAAGTTTAAAAATTCAATGGACGAAGCATTAATTAGCCATTCAAATGAGGGGCTTTTTTTATTATCAAAAATAACAAATTTTTATTATGGTAAATAAGTCCTTCATTGTTTAAAGTTGTTTTTATAGGTTTTTTTAAGTAATTGCCTTAAATAATCTTAAAGGAGGATACATAAGTGAGTAAGTTATTGAAAAATGGTTTTATTTATCTAGCATTAACGTTATTTGTACTAGTTAGTATTAGTGTTGAAAGTGCATCGGCAGCAGAAGAAGTAGATTATGAAGAAGGGGTAACTAATTTAAATAATACTCCTGAAAATAGTGCAATAGTAGGTGATAGACTCACACAACCTGAAATTGGTTGGAAAAGGTATGATGATACTCATAACAAAATCTTTTACGAAAAAGATAAGTGGTCAAGACACACAGTAGCTTCTGCTGCTTATGATTATAAAAAAGGAAGCACTGGCGCAAAGAAAAATGTAATTGCTAAAATGGAATTTTGGTTTCTAGGTAGTAAAATAAACATTATTACATATAGGCATCCATCATATTCAAAAGACGCTTTAGTTAAAATAGATGGAATTGATCAGGGTAATCTTCAAATTGTTGGTTCTGATCAATCTCAAACGTTAGCATTTAAAAAAGATGGCTTAGACTTTGGCTTTCATAAAGTTGAGGTTATGGTAGCAAGTACCTCACCTAATGTAGATACTTTCAATCTTAGAATTGATGCAATTGACGTTGACGGTAAATTAGTGGCTCCGGATGAAGTAACAAATAATGAATCAATTACATTAGACAAAAATGCATTAGAACTACTAGAGGGTAACCAAGATAAATTAACAGCTACTGTTACTCCAGATACAGCAAAAGTAATCTGGTCATCTAGTGATGAATCCGTTGCTACTGTAGATCAGGATGGAAATGTAACAGCTATTAAAGAAGGTGAAGCAATTATTACTGCAAAAATTGAAGGCACTGATATTACAGCCACTAGCACAGTAATTGTTAAGAAACCAGATAATGCATTTTCAAGTGCTATTCTAAGTATCACATTGGTGAACGGCATAACAAAAGAATATGATATTACAAATACAGTTTTAAACAATTACTTAAATTGGTTTGAAAGTGCACAAGGTACTTCAACATTCAAATTTTCAAAAACAATTTCACCTTATAAAAAAGTAACAGAATATATTGTACATGATAAAATTGCATCCTTTGAAGTAAGAGAATACTAAACACAAAAAGACCAGGTACTCACATTTTATGAGCGCCTGGTTATTTATTTTGGTGACTTAATAATAATTTTTCTACCTGAGTTTTAAGAGCCATATTAGCATATCTGAGTACCACATCATTACCAGCCGTAGCTATATGAACGTCACTAAAATACTCGTCAATCTTTTCTACTTTAAATAACCTTATTTTTTCTTTCGCCAATAATCTTTTTGAATCGTAATAATCATGGGAAATGTCTTTTAGTAACTTATCAAGGATTGGTAAATAAACTTTACTCATTTTCAAATTTTCAATTACAGGGAAGTCACGTTGCAATGATTGAACTGCCATTTCTAGAAATTAAAAATTTATGAAATAGTCTTCTTTGTTCAGGTTTCAGCATACAACTTCTTCCCTTCAATAAGAACGTTTGTTTGTATTATTTTAGAACAAACGTTTGTATTTTGACAAGCATTAATTTGTGGAAATAAAAAAACCAAGACTGCAATTATGCTTTCTTGGCTTTGTTATAATAACTGAAATAATTTAGCCAAGAGGGTTCGGGTTTGTCGAAGGTTGTCGAATTCAAATTTGCTCCTTATCCACCCTTCGGTCCGATACCGCAAATTTGGATTGACAACCGCCACGTTTCACCTTCTCCCTCCAGTACCCACCGAGCCAAAAAGAAAAAGGGTAGCGTCTGCTACCCTAAGTCATCTTGATTCCAACTTCACTCAATCCTGAATAATTCAATTATTATCTTTATTCTTTAGATGATCTACGACACCACACACAATAAATAACAACCCTATTAATAAAAAAATAATACTTAATATCAATAAGTTATTTGGAACATTCTTAAGAAAAACATTGAATTCTTCTGTGGACCAAGTACTACTTTTTGAAACACCAATTGAAGCACAAATATATCGGGTCAAATAAAACATAGTTGATATTAATAAAAAAATGGAACCAAAAATACCTTTAATCATAAATTGTTTACTCTTTCTTTTTAAAATTGAACTACTCTATACTGACGTTCTACCCACTTATCAACGAAATTAAAAGTATAATCATAAGATGGTCCACGACTATCATATTTTTGTTCTTGTGTAACTTTATACTTTTTGTACACATGTCTATATTCTAAACGGTAGTTTCCTTTCGGATAATTCGGAGAAGTATAACTTACTGTTTCCGACCACGATTTAGTAACATCAAAACCTAATACACTTTCTAATGATTTTAGTGGAACCTTAAATGTACCAGAATACCTATGAGCAACAGTTGAAGTGTGAGATGCAGTCAATGCTCCTCCACTTACCGTAGAAGCGCCAGCATAATTCCATTCGCCATATACTAAACCTTCATAAGTTGAAGCCGTAGCAAACCACATTAAGTGTCTTTCACGTAATTTAGGATTAGATGGAGAAATTAAATCTTCAAAAGGAACCTCTGTACCTATTACTTCATCATCAAGAACCTCTGTAAAATCAACAACTACTTCCCCTTCTGCTAATCCAGAATTGACATCTGCATCTAATTCACTTGCAGACGATTCTGTAGAAGTAACAAAAAATAACGTGAAAATTAAAGCTACAAAACCAAAAATTGAAAATAACTTATTTACATTTTTCATTCTTTTCTCTCCCTGTATATTAACATCTAATTTCTACTATTGGAACTATTTAAATCTATACATTCTTAATTTTTTAACTCCATAAATTATTACTTACACCAACTTGGAATTGACGTTACTGTAATGTAAGTATTTTTTATTTACGTAAATAAATATGTAGATTATAATCTAAATTTCTTTCACTCGAGTCATAACAATCCTATCATTACCATTATATCCATTTCAATGGAAATTTAACGCCACTTTTTTGGCGCGATTTATAACTTAGTTTTCATATTTTTTCGGTTTTTAACAAATTACGCCAAAACACGCCAAGATAACCGTCATTATTTGGCGTATTTTTATTTAACAGATATAACTAAAGTAATGTTTTTTTAAAATTCTAACTAAAACTCTTGAAATATTTTATTAAGTTTGTTTTTTCGCCTTAAAAAAATATTTATCAAAATGTAATTTTTATTTCTTTTTTAAGCCCATTACCAATTAATGTAACGGGCATCTGCTTTATCGTTGAGAGATAATAATCTTTAAACCTTCAAAATCACCACTTGTCATCGTACCTTGATCGAATTTATCAAGCCACGACTTATCGATTTTCTTTTTATCCACTGATTGTTTAATGTAATCACGTACAGCTGCTTTAGTTGTGTCATTAGTGAATAACATTTTATCATCATCCTTTGCTATTGGTTTAGTTGTATTGCCTTCCACAGTTAATTGCACTTGGTATTTACTATTGGTTGGTATAATTACTTGTCCTTCAATTTTGTATCCCTTTGGCATAATCCAATTTGGCTTAACTTCAAAGTGAGGACGATCAATATTACCTGTCCAATCCCCACCCCATTCAATGTCAAGCTTACGTGCAATAGCCCCTACTCGACTTAGGGTTGCTACATCATATAAAGACTGTGGAGGACCAACAGCAATATCCCATGCTAAGCGTGACTTATGGTTACTGTCTAGTGTCCAAGTGACAATCTGCCCTAGTCGAGTTCTTCCCTGTGCATAAAGGTACTTCTGTCGTTCTTGTGAGCGATATGTTTCAGTAATAAAGACGTTCTTAATACCTGCTTTAAAGCACTCTTGGAATAACAATCGACAGGCTGTTTGTGCAGCCGGTAATAGTTCCGAAATATCTCGGCAAGTTGTTGTAATGCTTGTCATTTCACATCACCCTTTGGCTTGTCATAATTCAATGTTTGCTCGCTGTCTGAGGTACCTTTGGTAGTAGGGTCGATAATAATACCAAGTAAACCTAAAATGCTTAATACAGTCTCTGAAATGGCTGTGATTTGTGCATTGTAAATCGTAATATCGACATTAAAAATGCCCGCTGTTTGATTAGCGAGCACTAATAGTAATGCGATTAATGAAACCCAAAATTGTTTATGTTGTAAGCGTACTTTCCAGTTGATTTTCATATTACATCAATCCTCCTTTAATAATAAAAGCCAATACTGCACTTGCCAGACCACCAATTAACAATCTCAATATCCAAGTTGTATTGTCTTTAATCCTGCCTAAATCTTCTCGAATTTCCTTGATATTTGGTTCAGCTACAGCAAGACGTGTTTTCACATCGGTCATATCTGTTTCTAATCTTTCTATTCGTTGATCCATGTCAACACCTCACAAATAAAAATAGCACTGTTCGGCACAGTGCATTGCTTAGGTCTTGTTGTATAAAAATAGCCCTCCACAATTATCTGTGGAAGGCAATATAAAAAGCACCCTCAATTGAGAGTGCGCTAAAACTTAATAATACTAAATTAACTCTCTATGGGCCTGAAATAACCGTGACAATTGTATCTGGGTACCCCGTAGCTTTAATATTTATTATCTATGTTCCATCTGTCATGAATCCATGTCCTGAAACAACGAATTGTCCCTGTAATCCAGTACTACTATGAGTATAAGTTAAGCTTGTAAATGCAGCTCTCCAAGCTATATCATCATTAAAGCTAAATACAAAAGGTGTATTACTAACTACTTGATAAATATTACGAGAACGAGAACTAGAACCTATGGTTAATGGAACCACCTTTACATTTCCGTTGCTATTCTCGTCTTATACCTTCTATATATTTCAGTTTTATAACGAGCCTTCACCGAGCAGGCGACTTTCATCGCACACGGCGATTCGTCAACAATAGATATCTAAAACTTATTTCCCCACTTTAACTATATATAAAATATTGAGGAATGTTAATAGTTCTTCAAAAAATGCAACAATGTTGATTGAAAGTGGACAACCTATAAAACCTGTATAAAAAAGATTTGGACACAGCAGATCAGCAACAACTGAAGACCGCTATGTCCATTTAACTCAAAAGATGGCAAGAGATGCTGCCGATATGTTTGATTCCATCGCAAATGATTTATAAATTACTGGAACAATTTTGAAGCGGTGGCAAATCGGTGGCCACCTCCACCATACAGGTATAAAAAAGCACAATTAAAACCCCTATAAACGCTGTTACATCAACCTTACTTCGTATCATCCATCTTCAGTACAGCCATGAATGCCTCTTGTGGGACTTCGACTGAACCTACTTGTTTCATACGTTTTTTACCTTCTTTTTGTTTATCAAGAAGCTTGCGTTTACGTGAGATATCCCCACCGTAACATTTCGCTAACACGTTTTTACGGATAGCTTTAATTGTTGAACGTGCCACAATTTTTTGGCCAACTGCTGCTTGAATTGGAACTTCAAATTGTTGACGTGGGATTAATTCTTTTAATTTTTCAACGATAATTTTACCACGATCATAGGCAAAATCACGGTGTACGATAAAGCTTAGTGCATCGACTTGCTCAGCATTTAGTAAAATATCCATTTTCACTAATTTTGATTGCTTGTAACCGATTAATTCGTAGTCAAATGATGCATAGCCTTTTGTATTTGATTTCAAATAATCAAAGAAATCGTACACGATTTCTGATAAAGGCATTTCATAAATAATACTTACACGAGTTGTATCAATATAATCCATTGTCATGAAATTACCGCGCTTCATTTGACATAGCTCCATGACCGCTCCTACATAATCATTTGGCACCATAATTGTAGCTTTTACATAGGGCTCCTCTACACGATCAATTTTTTGTGGATCTGGCATAAAGGAAGGATTATCTACTTTGATGGAAGAGCCATCTGTCATATGGACTTCGTAAATTACCGAAGGCGCAGTTGTAATTAGGTCAATATTAAATTCACGCTCAATTCGCTCCTGAATAATCTCCATATGTAGTAATCCTAAGAATCCACAACGGAAACCAAAACCAAGTGCTTGAGATGTCTCAGGCTCATACTGTAGAGCCGAGTCATTTAACTCTAATTTTTCTAAAGCTTCACGTAAATCATTGTATTTGGCTGTATCGATTGGGTATAAACCACAGTATACCATTGGATTTAAGCGACGGTACCCTGCTAGTGGCTCAGTAGCTGGACGGTTTGCATAGGTTACTGTATCCCCTACTCGTGTGTCCCCTACATTTTTAATAGATGCTGTTAAATAGCCTACATCCCCAACCGTTAATTCAGATTGTGGCACAACTTTTGGTGTATGTACCCCAACTTCAATAACTTCGAATTCCGCTCCTGTTGCCATCATGCGGATTTTATCTCCAGGCTTTACAGTTCCATTGATAACACGAATGGAGATGATAACACCTTTATAGGCATCATAAATTGAGTCAAAGATTAAGGCTTGTAGAGGTGCATCTGGATCACCTGTTGGTGCTGGTACCTTTTCAACGATTTGCTCTAAAATATCCTCAATCCCAATTCCTGCCTTAGCAGAAGCTAATACTGCTTCAGATGCATCTAACCCGATGACATCCTCCACTTCTTGACGTACGCGTTCAGGATCTGCTGCTGGTAAATCAATTTTATTAATAACAGGTAATATTTCTAGATCATTATCAAGAGCTAAATAAACATTTGCCAGTGTTTGCGCTTCAATACCTTGTGCAGCATCCACTACTAAAATGGCGCCCTCACAAGCAGCTAAACTACGGGAAACCTCATATGTGAAATCGACATGTCCTGGTGTGTCGATTAAATGAAATGTATATACTTCACCGTTTTTTGCTTCGTACTTTAATTGAACTGCATTTAATTTAATCGTAATGCCTCGCTCACGCTCTAAATCCATTGAGTCGAGGAGCTGTGCTTTCATTTCACGGGATGTTAATGATTTTGTTTGCTCTAAAAGACGGTCTGCAAGCGTTGATTTCCCGTGGTCAATATGTGCAATAATAGAGAAATTCCGTATATTCTCTTGTCGTTTTAAACGTGCTTCTCGGTTCATCTTTTCCACTCCTAATTAAACTATAATGAATTATACTATGAACGCTACTCAAAGTACAACAGCAACTAGACTAGAAAGCCTATAATATCAATACTTTGGATGTTTGCTACCGCAATTAAATTTCATAGTTTTAAGTATATAAATACAGTGGGATTGGACTCCTCAATAAGAATTGATTGAAAAAAACATTATATTCTACGAAATAAAAAAAGTCAGCTACACAGACAAAAGCTGTATATACTGACTTTTTTATTCATTTATTTGTTGATGGATTGTTGAATAAGATTTGTTAAAACTTCTACACCCTTTTTCTCTAAATGAACACCATCTGGAGCGAAGTATTCTGGATGATTAAGGGCTGCCGCATGCCAGTCAATGAGTGTAATATTTTCATGTTCCTCTGACTTTTGGAGTAAAGACGCATTCACTTTCCCTTCCCATGAACGAGGCACACGTGTATTTACTAAATAAATATCTGCATGAGCAAATGCAGCAAGAAGTGTATCTATTTGGTCATTCGTAAAATAGCCATTTGTCCCTAATTGGATTATTATCGCATTATTAGATTGATTAAAACTCGCATAATTTGGTGCTAGCTTGACAGCTTGTGAAACTTGACGACCTATCTTCCCATCAATTGTAATGTTCGGAAAAACCTTATGTAAGCTCGTTGCTATATCGATCATAACAGAATCACCAATTGCTAGTATGTTTTGATAAGCATCCTCTTTCTCAGGCACAACATTTGTTTCGTGTTCTTCTGGCTTTGGTGTTTCTATATCTGGAACATCAACTTCTTCTTCCTTACTAGGTGAAGGATTGTCAGTTGTTTTGTCCGGTTCTTTTATTGGATTAGCAGTAGGTTCATCACCATTAATTTTAATGGCAGTTGGATACGAATCCTTTGAACTTTGCTGGCCTTCTCCCACGACCCCTGTAATCCCTGTGAAAAATACAAGAAGGAAAAGTGGAGCCATGACAGTAGATACTTTTCTTGAAAATGTGAGGCTCCCCCATTTCTTTTTATTGAATACGAAATATTTCCGATAATATGCCCAGAATCCTTCTTTACGGATCGGCATTTCAATAAAGCGATAGGAGCATTCTGCAATCGTCACGATGAGTACTAACTGAAGCGCAATTCGCCAATAGGAGGGGTTTCCAATTTCATGAATAGGTGTGCCTAATACCATGACGGGGTAGTGCCAAAGATAAATACCGTAGGATCGTGAGCCAATCCAACATAGTGGTTTCCACGCAAGTATTCTTCCTAAAATACTAACTGGATGACAAACACAAGCAATTAATACGGCTGCATTCAAGCAAAATAGGAACATTCCGCCTCTATAAAGGAATGTTTGAAATTCATCCACATACATAATGCTGACAAGAAAAATAGTAAACGAAATAAAGCTAATACTATTTAATTTCTTCATATGGTTTATTGATAATTTTTGTGATGATAGTCTTTTCATTGGCCAAATAAGCGCTAACCAGCAGCCAATTAATAATTCAAAACAGCGTGTGTCCGTTCCATAATATACACGACTCGGATCAGCACCTGGCTGGTAAAGTATTGCCATTAATAGGGCCGAGCAAATAGCTCCAATAAAAACAATCTTTGCTAGTTTACTTTGTTTTTTTACAACATACAGTCCTATCATTAAAAGTAATGGCCAAATAACATAAAATTGTTCTTCAATGGCTAATGACCATAAATTTTTTAAGGGTGATGGAGAACCGAAACTATCAAAATAAGAAAGTTTATGAAAAATGAACCACCAATTACTTGAATAGAAAATAGAAGACAGTGCATCTCCACGTAATGTATGAAGGAGCTCTTTATGAAAGAGCATTGCCCAAACAAATGATGTAATAATCATAACGTAGGCAGCCGGTAGTAACCGTCTAAATCGTCCAATCCAAAATTTCTTTAGACTGACTGTTAATTGGTTGCCCTTTAAAGGTAACATGGTAGAGGTGATTAAATAGCCTGATAGCACAAAAAAGATATCAACTCCTAAAAAGCCACCTCTAGCCCAACTGAAGTTAAAATGATAAGCAATAACTGCTAATACAGCTAATGCTCGAATCCCGTCTAGTCCAGGAATGTAACGATGATTTAATGACTTGCCTGACATACTATTCCTTCCTTCAATAATCTATAAAACCTATTGTCAAGTATTGTGAAACCTTGATTGAAAACCATCCCCTCTCAAATGATTAGTTTGTTCACTTATATGTTTGACGTTTGAGAAACGATAAAAGTTTTAGAGAAATATTGAATGTCATTACTTTTCTAGTCTCTTATAAAATTCATTCTCTACATATGTATTTCTAAAAAGGCATTACCATAAATGGTAGATACTACAAAAGCTCTTTCACCCTGTTAGCATATGCCTTCATTCATTATAAAATCGTGAGCCAACTTGAAAATTATAAGGCAAGAATTGAGCAATGGAAAGCCCAATAATTAGATTTTTTTCTGGAAATTTTTATTATAATAAAATATCAAAAAGCGAGCCTATAGGAGACTCACTTTTTGATTACTATGTTTATTTTTTTGAATCATTAACAAATGCCTTTGATATGGCTTTCCCGATTACCGCAATCGTTCGATTTACCTCTTCTTCTGTATTGCCAATCCCACCGATTTCAATAATCATCATTTGCTTTGCTAAATCTTGATTATATCTCCCATCGACACCATCTCCACTTTTGGAAATAACACCTTTTGATATTTTCGGAACGATGGCATTCAATGTGGAAGATAAACTCTCTGCATAAGCTGTGTTCCAGCGGTAATTAGCATGCTCTGCCCCAACGACGATAGCGATTTTCGCATAGTTTTCCCCATTATATGAGATCGTTGTAAGATCATGTTTTAAGGAATCACGATGTAAATCTAGTATTAAATCATAATTATTGGTTTCTAAATGTTTACTAAGAAAAGGTCTTATCACATCATAGGATTGATGATAGCCCTTCCCCTGTGCTTGTAATTCCTTCATAGTATCTACATCAAGAATATCCGTCTTTAAACCATTGACATTAAAATGATTCACAATCTTATCCTTCAAGCTCATAATGTTGACCGTTTCATGAGAAGTCGCTACCTTACCACTCACAGCTTTCACCATCGGTTCGTATGCTTCATGCGTATGCGTAAATAATACTAACACCTTAAACGGATCTAAATCTGGTTCAGGCTCTTTCGTTTGTTCAAGTACATTCTGTTCTTCTAGATTAGTAGCGGCAAACACGACTTGTTTATCTTCAGGTTGTTTAATCGGAGTCGATGCTTGCTTGTTGAACGGAAGTTGCCCAGCAATGACAGGTAATACGAAAAAGAACAATAATATACCAAATGACCATTGTAGTTTTTTTAGCAAAGTCACACCCTCCTCCCCATATCGTATGGAGGGGGGGTGTCATTTAGAACGTAAAAATTTTTCCTGATTTATGCATAATGTTAGCTAATTTTTATAAATCACTGGCCCAGTTCATCAGCATTGAAGCGACTAAATTTGCGTAACGATCAATCCAGTAATCCGCTTCTTTAGGCGTTACCATCAATTGTCTATGTGAGGCTGCAAAAGTTTCTTCAAACAATTGCTGACGTTCCTCTCTCGTCCATGTTGCCCATTCCCCGAAAATAGGTTCTACCAATGACATATCTAGCTCTTTGTCGATATTTGGCTGCCATGAGGATAATGATAGCTTCGATGAAGGATTACTACGTTCAGCTACGCGAGCCGCTATTGATCGCAGCATAACTTCTACCGCATCAGCAATTAAAACAGGCGCATCTACCACTGTCGGTATACCAATGGCTGTTACAGGAATGCCAAGCATTTCATAGGAGATTTCTTGCCTTTGATTCCCTACACCTGACCCTGGATGTATACCTGTATTCGTTAATTGAATGGTTTTGCAAAGTCGATTACTAGCTCTTGTCGCAAGCGCATCAACGACAATGACTAATTTTGGCTTTAATCGCTCAGCAATTGCGGCTACAAACTCTCCCGTTTCATAGCCCGTTTGTCCAGTGACACCTGGGGCATACATAACAAATTTATCATCAATCACATCTAAACTATGCAAATGATCAATCAGATACGGACCAATCGCATCAGGTGTAATCGTGCGATTACCCAAACCAATAATTAAAATTTTATCGTCCTCTTGCCAGGAGAGCGATTCATGTAATTTTTTAAAATTCTCTAGCAATTCTTGCTCCAGCTGTATAAATCCGTCCTGATCTTCTAATGTCAGTGTCGGAACAGAAAGGGTAATATATTGGCCTTCTTTTTTGCCAATTTGCTTCTCACCCTCTCCATCCACTAGCACATCCGTAATTTTCACTCGTCCGGCTGTTCGGTCCTCAATTTGAACGCCACTCGATTGTTTAAGCTTTTCTTTTTGCTCTTTCGTCTGATGGACAACTACCTCTTCAGATTCATCGATTAAATCTGTCCGATACCAGTTAAAATTTTGCATACAAATCACCTCAAGCAGTAGTTTGTTCAAACTGTCAAGTAAATATTCTTTGCATTTATCTATTGCAATTTAGCCAAGCGTTTGTTAAAATGATTTTTGTTGTATTGACACAAGAAATCAATGAGAAGATATCATCTCGTACCTAATTTAGGAGGTGAAATATATGCCAAACATTAAATCTGCGATTAAACGCGTAAAAGTTAACGAAAAAGCTAACATTGCTAATTCTCAAGCTAAATCTGCTATGCGTACTACAGTGAAAAAAGCTGAAAACGCTGTTGCTGACAATGCTGAAAACAAACAAGAACTTTTACAAGCAGCTTTCAAATCATTAGATAAAGCAGCTTCAAAAGGACTTATCCACAAAAACGCGGCGGCTCGTAAAAAGTCTCGCCTTGCTAAAAAAGCGTAATTGTTTAAAGGATCAGATACTCTATTAAGAGTAGCTGGTCTTTTTAATTTTTATCGAAAACATAAAAGCTGTCCGCTATTGGACAGCTTTTGTATTAAAGTTGACGAAGTAAAAAGAGCTCCAAATATCGTTCGCGATTACCACCTGTTGATTTCAACTGTAAATCGACCTCCGCTAGTTGATATAATGCTCTCAGTAAGCTTTCTTCTGACGGACGATTACGTTGCTCCGTCATTAATTTGACACGATACGGATGTATTTTTAAATTTTTGGCGATTTGCTGCGGATGGTACCCTTTTTTCAATAAATAAAAAACATTCGACATCGTGCGAACATTGGATGCTAGTAGTCCAACAAGCATAATCGGCTCTTGCTTTTGTCGCAATAAATCATGATAAATCGACAAAGCGCTGACCGAATCATTGGCCAAATAGGCGTTGAGCATTTTAAAGGCGTCCTGCTCCAATGTTTTTGCCACTAAATCCTCCACTAGCGATACCGTAATTTCTCCGCCTTCACCAAGATAAAGGGTAAGCTTGTCTATTTCCATTTGTAATTGAAGCATGTTCGCCCCAACCATCGTCACAAGAAGCTCGATCGCATCCTGTGTAATGCTATTGCCCTGTGCCTTAACATTACTTTGAATCCAAACAGCTAAATCCTGCTCTTTAGGTGTTTCTGCTTCGACCAGTAATGCATGCTCTTTCATCATTTTTGTCACTTTTTTACGCTCATCTAACTTTTCATATGGAGCAATAAAAACGGTTACGGAAAAATCAGAAGGGTTGGACAACCATGTCTCCAGTCGTTTCACATCATGGTCAATCTTTTCTTTGCCTTTCTCTGTCGCCTTTAAAAATGAAGCATTTTTGGCAATAATGAGCTTTTGCGCAGAGAAAAAGGGAATGGTATCCGCTTCATCCATAACAGCATCAACAGGCACTTCATCTAAATCAAAAGTACTCATTTCCAGCTCGTCTTCTGGTCCCATTGCTTCTTTTATACGCTTAATGGTTTCATCTATAAAATAGCTTTCTTCACCAACTAGTAGATATACTGGTGCCAGCTCACCTTTTTTTATTGTTTTCCAAACCGTTGAAATCATAATTTTCCCTCCATCTAGCAATACTATAAGTATACATGATTTTATCTGGATTGAGCAGGCTACAACCTTGATAGATGCCATACTTATATGGCGTTCATTTGGTAAGCCAATCCAAGATTACGGCTCTGTCGAGCAATCACCAAGCTATCTTAGGTGTCCTGTAGTGAGTTTGACCGAATTGTGTCGATTCCTTGCCAGCCGGGGAATTCTCCTTTTCGATATAGCTTTTATGTACATGTTGTCTTATAATAAATAACAGAATTGGAGGGATAACAATGAATCCATTTGAAGGAAAAAACATACAATGTCGACGTAACGATGCAATCGATTCAGGTGTTGGTTTCGGTGTATCATTTGGCGTTTTCACACTAATGTTTATTATCGCGACAATAGTAGAGTTCGTATCACAGTAATCAGACTTAAATACGAAGGAAAAAGACCTTGATCATTGGACAAGGTCTTTTTCTTTTGCTGTGACTGTCCAACGATTACCCTGAATACGTACTTCGATTGTGCCATCCACCCCCGTTGTCCAAGTAGCTAAATTCCGATTGACAAATCGCTCAACTACCTCTTCATGTGGATGACCATAACGATTTTGAAGCCCAGCACTGAAAACGGTGAATTGAGGTTGTACGAGCTCTACAAATGATTCGATACTAGATGTTTTACTGCCATGATGACCAGCCTTCAGAAGGGTTATATTAGCTATTAGAGGTCCATAATGCATCATAAGCTGTTGTTCGCCATATTTCTCTAAATCACCTGTAAATAACGCTGTAAACGCCTTCTGACGCATGTATAAAACAAGGGAGTCATCATTACCCTCGTAATAGGTATCCTGAGGCCATAAATAAGAAAAGCTAGTCTCGCCTTTCTGCCATGAAGTGCCCTTCATCTTTTCTTTTATAGGAACGTTTTGCTTTTGGGCTTCCCTTAACAAATCTCTCATAATAGGCTGTCCCAACGAACCAGGTGTAACGTGAATTTCTTTCATCCCAATCTCTTGTAAAATCTCCTCGGCTCCTTCCACATGATCAGCGTCTGCATGCGAAACAATAAAAATATCAATGGTTCGTATTCCTTTCCCTTTCAGAAATGGGACTACCACTTGTTTCCCCACCTCGTAAACTTTATTTGGCTTCTTCCATTGCTCTTGTTCAAAGCGTAAAAGGCCACCAGCATCAATGACATATACAGCCTCCCTAAATGGCAATTCAATCACAATGCAATCACCCTGCCCTACATTTAAAAACGTTATCTTTGTGTCACTATAAAGCATTGGGTAAACATGAATCCAGATCGCTGGGATGACTAAAACAACAATCGCATGCCCAAAACGTTTTGTTTCTAAGAAATAGAAACACGCGAGAACGCTTAGCATCGCTAAACAACAAAGCCAGATGGATGGTTTACCTGGTGACCATAATTGAAAAGGCAGTGCTTGTATTGAAAAAATGACATTCGTTAGCCCATTTCGCAGAGGCTCGTAGCCTGCAAATAAAAGGTTTGCTAATGGTAAGGAAATATACGTAAGAACTAACGCTACCATATTAAAAGGTAAAATAACGAAGGAAAACAAAGGAACGAAGATAATATTGACAAAAAACGAGGAAATGGAAAGTTCATAAAAATGATGAAGTAATAAAGGATAGACGAGTAGCTGACAGACGAATGTGACGAAAAAAGAACGGGATATCCAATTGCTAGTCTGGGTAAAAATAAAACTAGAATAAACTAGACTAGCCGCTGCTAAATAGGACAGTTGGAAACCAATTTGAAAGATTACTCCCGGTTCAAGTAAAACAAACCCTGTAAAGCTGATAGCAAGTGCGTCATCGATTGACAGCTCCCATTTCAAATAACGGAGCAACATCATTAATTCTACGACTGAGACTGCTCGCCATACAGACGGAGCACCCCCCGCAATGACCCCGTAGATCGGTAGTAAAATGAGCAAGGCCACAGTCGCCATCTCTTTGCGAATACGTATGCGTAGCAAGCCTTCAAAAAATAACCATGACATCAGTGCTACATGTAAACCAGAGATTGCAAATAAATGAGTGATTCCTAGCTTTTGATAGGCTCGTTGTAGCTCATCATCCATTTGATCCTGCTCTCCAATGAGAAGGGCTTGAGCCTCCGCTACTAGTGTTTGGGGAAATGTCATTTCTATATGTCTTTTCATCTGTTGTCTCAGTTTAGCGAGAAATATGGTGGGGGAACTGCGCTTCTCCATAAAGGTCCAACTAGTGATTTCAACGATACCAGTTGCCCCCTTACTCGTTAAATAAGTTGACATAGAAAAGGCGTAATCATGGGCTGATGGAGAAGGAGTCACAAACTCACCTTTCGCAAGATACGTCATTCCTGCTATAGATGTATGTTCATAATTAACTTTTTCTTGTTCTGAGGAAAATGTATATACTACATATAACTTTTGACCATTTGTAGTTGTAGCAAATCCACGGAGCTTTTGGCCGCTTATTTTATAGTCGTTTGACCAAGTTAAAGGGAAAGAGGATGGCAGTGGGGTAGGTGCTATTAATTGAATTGTCACAAAAAAAATATGCGATAATAAGCCACCTATTAACACAATTATCACTAAGAAACGTGACTCACCCTTTAAGATGAGCCACAGGGCTAAAAGAAGTACTAATACGAGTAGCCATGCCGACTTGTGAGCAGCTAAGGAAGCGACAAGTACAGCGAGAGCTATATAAATCCATTTATGCCTTAAAGCTTTATACCAAATAGTGCACTCACCTTCTGTTCATACGGAAGCAATTTTTCTGCTGGCAATCCGTTCTCGCGAAGTTCATGAAGCATCTCTGTATACAAGGCTAGTTTTTCATCTCGTAAAAAATCGATTTTCCGTTCATCAAATGGTACATGGACGACTGTCACACCTGCTTTTTCAAATAATTCTTGAGCATATGGATTATTTTTATAATCAGTTGCATAACAAACACGCTCAATGCCTGCTTGAATAATAGATTTTGTACAGGGGAGACATGGGAAATGAGTCACATATAAATCTGCACCTTTTGTTGGTGTGCCGTATTTAGCACATTGTAGTAACGCATTCATTTCAGCATGCACCGTACGCACACAATGGTTGTCCACCACATAGCAGCCTTTTTCGATACAATGCTCATCACCCGTAATGGACCCATTATATCCCCCTGCTATAATCCTCTTATCGCGGACAACAGTCGCTCCTACCGCTAGTCTTGTACATGTACTACGCAATGCGAGTAAATGGCTTTGAGCCATAAAAAATTGATCCCAAGTAATTCGCTCCATATGACTACCTCCAAAATTTTGCCTTACAAGTTTTTCGATCACGTTGCTTTTCTACTATAGTGTAGCCCTTTTGGAAAAGGGGCGTCAATATGTCATATGCTATTAGCTTTACTTAACTGTAATAGAATCCTTTAATTTCTCAAATGTTTTCTCACCAATACCACTAACATTTCTTAAGTCATCAATAGTTTGAAAGTGTCCGTTTTCCTCCCGATAACTAAGAATACTTTGAGCTTTTGAGGGGCCAATTCCTGGTAATGTGGCAAGAGTCTCCGTATCAGCGATATTGATATTAATTTTTTGATCCTTATTCTCGCTCTCTATAGGTGAAATGAGCAGATTTGTAGATGCATCTACAAGATGCTCACCCTTGATGGGAATATAAATGACCATTTCGTCCTGAACTTTTTGCGCATGATTAACAAGTTGCGTATCCGCATTCTCAATATAACCACCTGCAAGCTGAATGGCATCGATAATACGATTATCTGGCTGAAGCTCATAAACGCCCGGATACATAACAGCACCCTTTATATCAACAAATATCTGCTGTTGGACCGCCTCTTCCACAGTAGATACCACTTGATTTATTTCTTCAATAGGTTGGATGGTTTCGATGAGCTCTTCTTGGGGAAGTGAAGAGTCAGAACTCGAAAAATAGAAGTAAAAAAATAGTCCACTGATTACTAGTACGCCAGGGATTAGCATACCTTTTTTGTACTTTTGCCATAAAGATTGCAACATAGTACCATCCTTTCAATGCAAAAGGTCATCATATGGAGGTACCCTCATCATACACTAACAAACCTGAATTGCAAACCTGAAAGCAGGGACGGAAAGCTCTCATTTGATCGCTCGATTGGTTATTTTTGTGGTTCTATCCGCCACTTTTGCGGTTCTATCCGTCACTTTGACTACTTTATCCTTCACCCTCGCTGTTTTATCCGTCACTTTTGTTGCGCTATCCGTCACTTTCGCGATTCTATCCGCCACTTTGACTACTTTATCCATCGCTTTCGCTTTTATCCTTCACCCTCGATGCTCTATCCATCACTTTTGCGATTCTATCCGTCACTCTTGCTGTGCTATCCGTCACTTTTGTGATTCTATCCGTCACTTTGACTACTTTATCCATCGCTTTCGCTTTATCCGTCACTCTCGCTGTTCTATCCGTCACTTTCGCTGTTTTATCCATCACCCTCAATGCTCTCTCCACCAGCTTCACAAAAAAAATCCACACTACCAATCGGCAGTGTGGTACTTTCCCATATTTACTTTACCGCACGGATGAAAATGCGTTCGCTTTCATATTCGGGTGCTTCGTCTGTAAAATCTGATGTTACTTCCAGATCACTAAAGCCGATGTCGTGAAGCCAAGTCATATATTGGTCGATAGGAAACGTGCGTTGAATATGTTCCTCATCAAAGCGTTCATATAAATCACTCGTAGCATCACGCACATAAAAGGTCATTTGATGGATAATGGAATGCTCAAAGTCTCCGGGCTCTGTATGCCATACATAACTAATGTCTCCATCGTCATACGTAAATGGACCATCTAAAAAGATTTCTGTCATTTTAAATAGTGAATGGACATCAAAAAATAGCTGGCCCCCATCTCGTAGTGCTTTATAGATCCGTTCTAATGTCGTATAGACTGCTTGCTCCTCTACAACATAATTCAGAGAATCAATGGCAATTGTGACCACATCGACTTCCTCAAAGCCATCGAGTTCGTCCATGGACATACAATAAAATGGAGCCTCGTATCCTGCATCAGTAAAACGCTCAGTCGCAATGGAAAGCATCTCTTCTGATAAATCAACGCCGCTGACTTTGTAGCCAGCCTGTGCAAATAACAAGCTAAGCACACCAGTTCCACAACCAATATCTAATAGCTTTTTGTATTGGCCGCTAGGTGCATGCTGTACAACCCAATCTACATAGAGATTGTAAGGAATATCAGTTTGTAGCTCATCATAGACATGGGCGAAGCGTTCGTAACTACTCACTTAGGCCTCTGGCATGTCTAATTGTGGTGCATCGCCCCATAGACGCTCTAAATTATAATAAGCACGCTCATCTTTATGGAATACGTGTGCTACTACATCTCCTAGGTCTACTAGAACCCAACGAGCTCCATCAAAACCTTCGACACGGCGAATTTCATAGCCATCTTTTTCGGCTACATCCTGTAATTCGCGTGCAATTGCTTGCACCTGACGATCTGAGTTACCATGGGCAATGATAAAGTAATCTGCTAAAAGAGAAATTCCTTGCATATTTAAAACGACAATATCCTCACCATGTTTGTCGTCGATCGCTTTGTAAGCTGCTTGTAATAAAGTTGAAGTCATCCTTCACTATCCTCTCTGTTCATCATATCGTTATAACATTCTATTGATAACGGATAAATAGGCTGCCTTGTGTCGATTAAAAATGCCAATGTATGACGGACACATGCACTCATGGCCTTATCCAAATTTTTTTGCGCCTTTTTGCGCAGACGATCCACACCAGCAAATTGGCGATTTGGTTCAATCATATCTGCGACAAAAATAATTTTTTCTAAACGACTCATATTAGGTCGTCCTGTCGTATGGAAACGAATAGCATTCAACAGCTCATCATCTTTGATGCGGAATTCACTTTCTGCAATATATGCACCAACTGGGCCATGAAGTAGTTCACTGCCCCAGCCAATGAGACGTTCATCTAACTTTTCCGTTCGGACGATTTGCTCCATCCATTCTATTTCTGCATATTTAGCAATATCATGAAGGATTGCAGCTGTTTCAGCCTTTTTCTCATCCTCGCCGTACATTCGTGCAAGATCGATGGCCGTTTCCATAACACCGATTGTATGAATATAACGTTTTTCCGGCATTCTGGGCTTAATCGCCGCTAAATACTGTTCGCGTTCCATAAAGACCTTCCTCTCGTATGAACGACTCTACCGCTTCTGGTAGTAAAAGTGTCACCGTTCCTCCAGTCGCTAGGCGTTCACGAATCAGCGTGGACGATAAATCGATTTGAGGCACCTCCACCATGCATATAGGGTACTCTGTAGTGGCTGCCGTTCCTGGACGCTTGACACCAACAAATTGGACAAGCTCTACTAAGTCATCTATACAATGCCATGTATGTAGCGAATCAATCATATCGCCACCGATAATAAAGTAGAATTTTACAGAAGGTTCCTTTCTACATAATGCCGAAAGTGTCTCATAGGAATAGGATACGCCACCCTTGTCTACCTCATACGACTCTACCGAAAAATAAGGAAATGGGCGAATTGCAAGCTCCACCATTTCAAGTCGTTCCACATTACTGGCATCATACCGTGCATGCTTATGTGGCGGTATGGCATTCGGCATAAAGCGTATTTCATCGAGTTGCAATGCATGAAATACCTCATTTGCCATTAATAAATGCCCCATATGTGGAGGATTAAACGTACCTCCTAGTAAACCGACCCTTTTCATCGTCTCACCTTATTTCGTTGCTTTTGGTAATACAATCTTTTTTTGATTGCGTGATTCTTTATATAAAACAACTGTAAGGCCGATTAATTGGACAAGCTCTGCATGTGCACCTTTTGCAAGTGCTTCTGCCACTTCATGTTTATCCTCTTCACAATTATCTAAAATACGCACTTTAATTAGCTCACGTACTTCTAATGCCTCACGAATTTGCTTAGTCATTTCATCATTTACGCCACCTTTTCCCACTTGGAAAATTGGTGATAAATGGTGTGCTTCTGCACGTAAAAAACGTTTTTGTTTACCTGTTAACATAAAAATTAGTTTCCTCCTAATTGCGCCT
This sequence comes from Lysinibacillus sp. GW823-FHT06C08, assembly GCF_058795135.1. Classification (NCBI taxonomy): domain Bacteria; kingdom Bacillati; phylum Bacillota; class Bacilli; order Caryophanales; family Bacillaceae; genus Lysinibacillus; species Lysinibacillus sp. GW823-FHT06C08. Next base: position 154,547 of record NZ_JBXAHN010000003.1, on the reverse strand, counting down.
TTAGCTGCGCAATCATTGAATTTGTATTTGGATAGTTGCCCAACCAGTGCTCAAAAGATATGGCTCCTTGATGCACAAACATCCCTAAACCTGTCACAATTGTTGCCCCTTTTTCCTCAGCCGCTTGTAAAAAAGGCGTCATTAATGGATTATACACAATATCCGCAACAATTGCTCCTTTCTCAAGACGATTTAAGGAAAATGCCATTGAAAAATTGCCCGTAGCAAGACCTGCCGAAGTCATTTGCACAATGATGCTGAATTCAGCCAATGTCTCTTCCGCTTCCTTTAATGAAATGGCACGGCCAATACCCATTTCATCCACAATAGCTTGGGCATTGGCTACTGTACGATTGGTAATGGTCAAATCATTATAGCCTTGCTGCTGCATAGCAAATGCTATACCTCGGGCAGCGCCACCTGCACCAACAAGTAATACAGGCTTGTCTTTATGTGATGAACCTACTGCTTCTTCTAGTGAACGCACAAAGCCGACACCATCTGTATTAAAGCCTTTCAGCTTTCCGTTTGTTGTTCGTACAACTGTATTCACTGCTCCCATTTTTTGCGCCAACTCATCTAGCTCATCTAAATAGGGAATGATTGCTGTTTTATGAGGAATTGTTACATTCCAGCCACTTGCCCCTAAAGTTTTCAAGCCAGCAACTGCTGACTCTAATTGCTCAGAAGATACATGTATTGGAATATATGTCGCATCTATGGACATTTCCTCAAACCAAGCATTGTGCATGGCTGGTGATTTTGAATGTTCGATCGGATCACCAATAACTGCAAACCACTTCTTCATTTCCTAGTCCCTCTTCTCTCCTTCATCCTTCACCTTCTATATAAGTGATGGACGTATTGAAACTTGTACACCTTTAGGCGCGTATGCTGCTACTACGACATTTGCATGCTGTACAGTAATCCAACCTAGCCCAGAAAATACAACATCTGTTTTGGCTTCTTTGATGGAAAACTCATGGCGAACTAAAGGTGGAAGTTGGTCAATAAACTCTTCAGTCGGTGGTGCCAAAAGTTCTCCCTTATGTTCTGCATACAGCATATCTGCCTTCTCAAGCTTTGTTCGGTGAATCGGTAAATCATTTGCCACATGGATGGTAAAGGCAGAACGGTCTCCTTGAATAAAATCAAATCTCGCCAATGCCCCAATAAATAAGGTTTGTCCCGCATTTTGTTGGTAGACTTTAGGCTTGATTTCTTTTTTTGGCATAATGTATTTTAATTCACTTGAATCAATATGATGGGCCATTTGATGGTGATTAATAATACCAGGCGTATCATATAATGCACTTCCATCATCCAATGGAATTTCAATCATATCTAATGTAGTACCTGGGAAATGGGATGTAGTAATAACCTCACCCTCTCCTGTTGCCTGCTTAATAATGCGGTTAATGAATGTGGATTTTCCTACATTGGTACAACCCACAACATAAACATTTTGCCCTTGTCGATATTCATCAATGGCTTCCATTGCTTCGGCCATTCCCTTACCTTTATGGGCACTTACTAACAGCACATCAACAGGCTGAAGTCCTAACGCTTTTGCTTCGCGTTTTAACCAATTGATAACTTTTTTCGGTTTAACCGATTTCGGTAATAAATCAGCTTTATTCGCAATCAAAAGCACAGGATTCTTCCCTACAAAACGGTGTAGGCCAGGTAGCCAGCTCCCATTAAAATCAAAAATATCAACAATTTTTACGATTAAGCCTTGCTGTGTACCAAGGCCATTTAAAATGCGTAAAAAGTCGTCATCAGTTAATGACACTGGTTGAATTTCATTGTAATTTTTCAAACGGAAGCAACGTTGGCAAATGACCGCATCCTTTTCTAGTGATGATGGGGGTGCATACCCAACTGCTGTTTTATCTTCTGTTTGAATTGTTGTACCACAGCCAATACAATTTGGCATTTCAATCATTCTTGTTCCTCCCAAGTTATAATTCCTTTTCGTTTCAAATCATTAAACACTCGACGTTCAATGAATCGATTCAGTTTTGTTACAAGGCCATCAGACTGTGCAACAGGTTTTACTAGCACTGTATGCAAGCCTAAGCGATTCGCACCCATTACATCTGTAAGAAGCTGATCGCCTACCATGACTACTTCATTAGGACGCAAGCCTAATTGAATAAGGGCATTATAAAAAGCATTTCGCATTGGCTTTTTTGCCTTATGAATATATGGAATACCTAAAGGCTCTGCGAAGCGTTTAACACGTGCCTCCTTGTTATTAGACGCAATAATAACACGAATACCGGATTCCTTCATGATGCGCAGCCAGATAATCAGTTCCTCTGTTGCATCCTCACGATCCCACTCCACAAGGGTATTATCTAAATCGGTAATGATCCCTCTAATACCTAATTCTTGTAGTTTTTCAGGTGTAATTTCGAAAATATTCGTCACAAATTCGTTTGGTAATAAAAAATTATACAAAATAGCGACCCCTAATCTTAACGTATTATTCGACCATTATAGCATATTTGCAAAGGCTTCACCCATTCGAATTGGGTTGCCCTGAACAACATTTTCAGTAAACTCAATTGAATCCTTTTCAAACAGCATCACAACTGTTGAACCAAATGAGAAATAACCGACTTCCTGCCCTTTATACCAGTGTATTGTTCTATTCGTGAGCACAATTGAATTCACGAAGGTCGCACCCACTTTTATAAACGCTACTTGCTGATTATGTGCAGTTTTCAACTCTGTCACTAAACGGTAATTATGGGAAATTGGCTTTTTACCGTATGTAAGACCTATTTGATTCACAGGATAAGATTTCTGACCAAGCGTATACTGTCTTAGTACTTCCCCATCAATCGGGCTGTGAATACGGTGATAATCAGCAGGACTTAAATAAAAGACAATAAAATGGCCGTCTACATAGTTGGCTGCTCGCTCCGAATGACCAAGTAAATCCTCAAGTGCATATGGCTTACCCTTTACAAGAAAAGTCATATCCCATTCAATCCTTCCAAAGGATTCTACCTTGGCATCTACAGGACTTACATACACCATCGGATTTTTTTCAATTGGTCGTGCTTCTTCTAAAAGCTCTCTTGTAAAAAAATCATGTAAACTTGCAAATTGTTGTTGTTTTTTTGAAACTTCTTCAAGGTTTATATCGTATAACTTCATGTAGCTTGGAATTATACGTTTACTCCACTTAGCTTTCGCAATAGCTTGCAAAAGGTTGGAGGATTGCTTACCATTCGTTAGTTCTATCAAGCGTTGATATAGTTTTTCTTTCATTAGTAAAAACCCCTATCCATTAATTTAGACTGTCAATTTTTTCGCATTCGAAGTATAATGGTACAATATCTTAAGTGCAAAGGAGTGATCCCCCTTGTTTTTTTATCACAAGTTGGTGGATACCACGGTTAAGAAAATGAAATCGCACGCAGCTAACTTCATTACAATTAGTAATATGTCCTTTGGAGGCGCGGCTATAATGGCCACTTTACATGAATACTATAGCTATAGTGTCTTGTTTATCTTTATTGCAGCTCTACTTGATCGCTATGATGGTAAGGTAGCTAGAGCACTCGGACAAGTGTCTGAGTTAGGTAAACAATTAGATTCTATGAGTGATATTATATCATTTGGCGTGGCGCCTGCATTATTAATGTACGAAGTTGTTCTAGTTGATTTTGGTTTTGTCGGCATGATGATGGCCGTCCTGTTTATCGTTTGTGGTGCGATGCGATTAGCCCGCTTTAATATTAGTGAAGCAAATGGCTATTTCACAGGTTTACCTATTACAGCTGCTGGTACGTTCTTAACTTTAACGTATTTTGTAGCGACTACGTTCCATCCGGCCTTTTATCTTTTCCTTTTTCCAATTTTAGCTTTCCTCATGATTAGTACATTTACGTTAAAAAAAGTGTAACAGCACAATTGCTGTTGCACTTTTTTCATTTCCCACAGCTTTGAAACATATACTGTCGAAAAATGGGGAAAGGATGAAATCATTCAATGAGCGGAATTTTTACATCAATGTTGCAGTTATGGCTTGAGATCCCAGCGTTACTTGGCTATTTAAAGGGGCAAACATTCCATAAACCCTTTTCAAAAGAAGAGGAAGCTGCTTGTATTGAACGATTTTTAGGTGGCGACGAGCAAGCACGCCTGGACCTAATAGAACGCAATATGAGGCTCGTCGCACACGTCGTAAAAAAATTCCATCCAAAACATGAACAACTAGATGATTATATTTCCATCGGGACGATCGGGCTAATGAAAGCAGTAGAAAGCTATACCCCGGACAAAAAAACAAGACTTGCCACATATGCAGCTCGATGTATTGAAAATGAAATTTTAATGCATCTACGCACACAGAAAAAAGTGCAGAAGGACGTCTCTTTATTTGAGCCCATCGGAACAGATAAAGATGGCAATGCGCTTCAAATTCGAGATTTACTTCAATGTGATGAAGAAAGTGCAACCGAGAAAATCGAACATAAAGAGCATGTGGCACAGCTATATCATTACTTGCACATGCTTGATGAACGAGAACTAGAAATTGTGACACTTCGCTATGGATTAAATCAACAAGATGCCCTCACACAAAAGGAAATTGCAGCTCGTTTAAATATTTCTCGAAGTTATGTATCTCGGATTGAAAAACGGGCACTCATTAAACTCTATCAATTATACAAACGAGACCAAAAGTCAATTGAGTAATATATTGTAAAATGTTCACTAGGAAAATTCAATGTATCTTTGGCGGAGAATGTGCCGATTTTATGGCATAAAAAAAGCCCTTTGCGACATTGCTATGTCGCAAAGGAACTTTTTACATTTTATGAATGTGCTGATTCTGATAATTCTGCCGTAATCAATGTACCTATTAAAGTAGTGATAATCACTACACCTACTGTTAATAATAGCATCATGAATGCCTCCCATTCTAATATGAAGAGATTTATTACAGCTAGTGTAGCATTTATACTATTCATTCACTGTGATTTTTCTCACATTAGAAACTACCCATTTTGACCGTTTTGTGTATTATAGTGAGGCGATCGCTTGTAAGACAACTTGTGTCGAGTGTTTTGCAGCAACTGGTAAAAACTCATCAAAGCTAATGTTTGACTCTTTACCTGCAATATCTGATAAAGCACGAATTACTACAAAAGGTGTAGCAAATTGATAACAAACTTGCGCAACCGCAGCCGCTTCCATTTCCACTGCTTTCATTTGAGGGAAATGATGACGAACTGCTTCTACACGCACAGGATCATTCATAAATGCATCCCCTGAGCAAATTAAACCAATACCGTATTGATGCTCTCCAACTGCCTTAACAGCTTCCTCAGCTACTTTCATTAATCGTTCATCTGATTTATAAGCTGCTGGCATACCAGCCATTTGTCCAATTTCATAACCAAAAATTGTGACATCCACATCATGGTGACGGACTTCATCCGAAATGACTATAGCTCCCACCTCAAGGGCTTCGTCGTAACCACCTGCAGAACCTGTATTAATCACAACATCGGGCTTAAACTCATGCAAAAGAATGGTAGTGGACATAGCCGAATTGACTTTACCAATACCACTTTTTAATAACACGACTTCCTTGCCTTCATATGTTCCTGTTGTATACTCACTACCTGCTATTGTTGTACTTTGTGCATTGCTTAAAGATGCTCGTAGTAATTCTACTTCCTGTTCCATTGCGCCAATTACTGCAATTTTCATGTAATGTTACTTCCCTTCTTTATCAACTCTATTAAAAATAATCAAAAGAGTGATTTTCGTCAATAGGCGCCTTCTAATGTATTCAGCTGCTCAAGCTTTACAGGCAACCATCCTTCATTATCCACCCATTCCATACTGACACGGTACATCTGTGATTTATCTTTTGTTGAAACTGTGGCAATTGAAGAATTAGGACCACCGTTATTTTGCATACGCCAAATAATCAAATTATCTTGATTAATACCCGTTACACCTGTAACAGTTGCTACTTTTTCAGACCAGTCTATGGATGAAGAGTCGTAGGAAGACACATGCTGTCCCGTTTGAGTTGTAGGTGTTGGCTGCCAATTTTTATTTGTGATAACTTTCTCTACGTTTGGATTATCTGAAGTTGATTCTTCTGGCACACCTTGTTCCTGCTGATTTTCTTCAGGGTGTGATCCATCCTCTTCCTCTGAAGCTTGATCTTCTTCTACTGCCAGATCCTTTTCATCCTCTTTCACAGGCTCTTTATCCACTTCTTTGTTGTCGTCTTTTTCCTCTTGAGCCGGTTCATCTTTCACTGTTTGTTCTGCATCATCTTGCCATTTAAACACATAAGTTGCTGTGATAATAATTAGTACAACTACTACACCAATTAAAACATTCAATAGTTTATCTAGCTTTTTATTACGAGATGGCTGCAAATGACGACTACTACGAGTTTGTCGTTCACTCATATTTCCTCCCCCTCTCTAGCAAATATTCTATCAAGTTCGACAGCACTTGCAAAACAATTATACTCATTAATTTATTTCGTGGCATTTCAGCCTGAAATATAAAAGCAGCTAGCCTCCCTGAATTAGAAAGACCAGCTGCTTGTCCACTTACATATTATTTAATTGAAACAATCTTAACTTTCATTTCGCCACCAGGTGTTTGAACAGCTACTTCTTCGCCTTCAGCGCGGCCAAGTAAGCCTTTCGCAATTGGTGATTCGTTTGAAATACGGAATTCCATTGGGTCTGCCTCAGCCGAACCTACAATTGTATAAGATTCTTCATCAGTTGATGGTTTACCATTAATAATTTCTACAAATGTAACCGTTTTCCCAAGTGATACCACACTGTTATCTGTTTCATCCTCAGAAATAATCACTGCATTGCGAATCATTGATTTTAAAGTTGAAATACGACCTTCTAAAAAGGCTTGTTCTTCTTTTGCTGAATCATATTCAGCATTCTCAGAAAGATCACCAAAATCACGAGCTATTTTTATACGTTCAACGATTTCTTTACGTGTTTCAGTTTCTAATTTCACTAATTCTTCTTCTAATTTACGTTTTCCCTCAGCTGTCATAGGGTACTGTTTTTCATTTGCCAAAGTCCTTCACTCCTTGTTTCTTCAATATAAAAACATAAAACTCGACTAAATGCTTGGTAGGTGCATTTAATCGAATTTTATTATTTTTAAACGTTTTTCAAATTACGCTTTGACCTAATAGTATGCATGCTTTTTTTAAATATGCATGTAAATATTGTCAATACCACTCTATCTTATTACAATACGTTGTCGGTTTCAAGAATAGTTTTAATTTTCGTTACCATTAAATCAATTGCTACCTCATTATCCCCACCTTCAGGAATAATGATATCAGCATAACGTTTTGTAGGTTCAATAAATAAATTATGCATTGGTCGAACCGCTGATAAGTATTGATCGATAACTGAATCTGTTGTACGTCCACGTTCTTTAATATCGCGCATAATACGACGAATAATTCGTAAATCAGAATCGGTATCTACAAATAATTTAATATCCATTAAATCACGCAGATCAGCATCTTCTAGCACGAGAATTCCTTCTAGAATAATAACATCTACCGGCTCAACATGGATCACTTCTGCTGCTCTAGTATGCTGCACATAATCATAAACTGGCTTCTCGATTGGTTGCCGCACTAAAAGTTTCTTGATGTGCTGTATTAATAAATCATTATCGAATGCTAACGGATGATCGTAGTTTGTTCCTAATCGCTCTTCAAATGTTAAATGACTTTGATCTTTATAATAAAAGTCTTGTTCAATAACAACAACTGAATGCTCTCGGAAAACATCATAGATGGCGCGCGTCACACTCGTTTTACCTGAGCATGAGCCACCAGCGATACCGATAACAACAGGACGCTTCACTTCCATTAGTTATTCTCCTTTCGCATCATGTTATGCGGCATTAATGGTGTGTCACATTTAAATTTAACAATTTGTAATGGATGACGTGCTGCATCTAGGCTATTGCCATCTTCATCCCAAATTTCTCCCATTGTCAGACGGAAATTCTCGATTTCTGGGCCAAAGAACTCTACTTCGTCACCAGGTTTAAAATAATTTCGTTGCTGCATCGTAACCATTTTTGTTTCTGGATCATGTTCTAAAATTAAACCAGCAAATTCATATGTTGTTTTTCGGCCATGAATACCAAACATTTGCTCCTCTGAGCCAGGTGCATCATGGAAGAATGCTTCAGCTGTATCACGGTTTGCACATTTATCTAGCTCCTCTAGCCATTCACGTTTAATTTTAAAATTATCAGGATCAGCACAGTAAGCATCGATAACTTTGCGGTATACGGATACAACGGTTGCCACATAGTGAATCGATTTCATACGCCCTTCTACTTTTAAAGAATCGATACCAAGCTCGATCATATGTGGAATCGCTTCGATTAATTTTAAATCTTTTGGACTCATAGCAAAGGATGCGTGATTATCATCAAACAGTGCTTTTTCTTCCCCATCTTCTAATTCATATAAATCGTAATCCCAACGGCATGATTGGCAGCAACCGCCACGGTTAGAGTCACGAGCAGTCATATGGTTAGATAGAACGCAACGGCCAGAATAAGCAATACACATGGCGCCATGAACGAAAGCCTCGATTTCAATATCGACTTTTTCCTTCATCATTTTCATTTCTTCTCCGCCTACCTCACGTGCTAATACAACACGATGTAAGCCCTCTTCCTTCCAGTACTGCACTGCCTTCCAGTTGGACAATGACTGCTGTGTAGAAAGATGAATTTCAAGTTTAGGGGCAGCTGTACGACATGTTTCGATAATTAGTGGGTCTGCAACGATAATACCTGTCACACCTGCCGACTCAATATCTTTTAAATATCGCTCCAAGCCTGCCATATTTTCATTATGTGCAAATATATTTGTCGTTACATAAATTTTCGCACCATATTGATTAGCAAACTCTACCCCTTCACGCATTTCATCTATAGAGAAATTATCTGCATTGGAACGTAGACCAAACTCTCGTCCCCCAATAAATACAGCATCCGCTCCGTAATGCACGGCTACTTTTAATTTTTCTAAGCTACCCGCTGGGGCAAGTAGCTCTGGTTTTTTTGTAATGACACGTTTACCGTCGACAATGTCACGGATTTTGTCATTTTGTTCTAACGCTAATGCCATGTTATTGCCCCCTCTTAGTAAACAGTTTCCTTGAAGATAAAGCCTGTATCTAATGGTCTAATGGCTGGTTGAATATCTTCAATTTTTGCTAATAATTCATCTTTTATGTCATCATATGCTTCTTCGGATAAGTCAAAATATGCATCGATGGCTTTGCGATAGGCCTCCGTCACAGTTACCACATATTCTGGAGTTTGTAGCACACCCTCAATTTTTAAGGCATCGATGCCACCTTCGAATAATTCGCCAAGTTCATCAATAGCACACATGTCATTAGGACTAAAAATATGTGTACCGTTTACATCTTCGTAAATTGGATATTTATTATTGCGCTCATCATCATGTAGGAACATGTTACGATTATCTTTACGATTTTCAATTTCCATCACTTTATCTTGATATAAGAAATAATGGCCAAGAAGCGGGCGTTTTGATTGGAACATACAAGTCATACCATGTACTTGTACTTCAATTTCTAATTCTGCACTTTCTTTAATTTCTAAAACCTCATCAAGAGAAAGCTCACGTGCTAACACTGCACGAGTCGCGCCGCGTTTTCCCCAATAATTAGCCGTAAACCAGTTTGTTGCAGTCGTCTCAGGATTCCAATGCAATGGAATTGTTACGCCTTGCTCACGACGAATAATTAATACTGCTGGGTCGCCATAAATTAAACGATCCACACCGATACGTTGCATTTCTTTTAAATAGTCGGCAAGCGCCTCCAGTTTTTCATTATGGAAAAGGCCATTCACTGCAACATAAACTTTTTTACCTGCCGCGTGAATGAGCTTCGTTGCCTCTTCCACCTCATCTACTGAGAATTCTCCTGCTAGACGTAGACCAAATTGTTGTTCACCAATAACAAAAGCATCCGCTCCAGCGTCTAAAAGTGCTTTAATATGTTCTAATGATTGTGGTGTCACAAGCAATTCTGGTTTTTTCATAGTAGTCACCTCTTCAAACATAGTAATAAACCGTCACCTACTGGTAAAAAAGCACTAGTGTAATCTGGGTGCTGCATTATCCATTCTGTGAAGTTTTTTAAATTGCGGATCATTGTACGTTTTCGACGTGGGACATCCTTCAAATCTAGATCTGACAAGCCATGCATATACATATTGTCGATATACAAGACTCCGCCTGATTTTACGAGAGGCGCGTACTTTTCAAAGAAGCGCTGATATTGTCCCTTTGCGGCATCGATAAATACTGCATCGAACTCTGTGTCAATGGCCTTATCTTCTACCTCTAAAGCGTCGCCTTCAATGACCTTAATTCGATCAGATACGGTTGACCGTTCAATATAGGCTTTAGCTTTTGTCACACGCTCTATATCGCGTTCAATCGTAACGATATGGACATTTGGTAAAGCTTCTGCCATGCGAATAGCAGAATAACCAATTGCCGTGCCAATTTCTAAAATTTTTTGCGGATTTTGAATGCGCAACAATTGATTTAAAGCATCAATACCTGCAAGTTGCATAATCGGTACATGATTCTCCTCCGCGTATGCTTCCATTTCTAAAAGCAATTCATTACGTGGCTGTATAAATGATTGTATATATGCATCTGATAATTCCATTGTTCCACCCTCAATTAAAAGGCAACGTGCGCATGTAGCCGTTGTCCGTACTTCATCATTTATCAACAAAAAGAAAAAGACCAAACGTGATGTCTTGGTACTTTGCCATACAAAAATGAGCAATTGTTTTTGACATGCTCAAACAATTGCCACCACGCATATTTGTCCCGAATAAACGGATTGATCAAAAATCACACTTTATAATAGCATGAAAATAGAAGGAAAGCTATTTTTCTTTCCTTCTATTCCCTATGTTTGCTCTATGCCATTTACTCTTTGCTAACGCTTATTCTTCTTTTCGTAAATATTTTGCTACTTTCTGTAAATGTTCATCATATGTTTTCGAGAAGTGGTTGACACCCTCTTTATCTGCTAAGAAATAGAAATAATCTGTTTGACTAGGGTTTAATGTCGCCTCAATAGAAGTCTTTCCAGCACCCGCAATTGGGCCTGGTGGTAAGCCTTTATTTTTGTAAGTATTATAGGCATTATCTACTTCTAGGTCTTCATACAGCACACGATCTTTATGATCACCAAGCGCGTATAAAACAGTTGGGTCTGTTTGTAGTGGCATCCCTTCATCAATACGATTATAGAAGACACTTGCTATTGTCTCTCGATCTGTTTGAGCCGTAGCTTCTTCTTCCAATAATGATGCAAATGTTAACAGTTGGTGAACGGACATTTGTTTTTCCACTAAAACATCACTGTAATTTTTCACCACATTGTTCATAGCCCCTATCATTTCTTCAACAATCGCTTCTAGAGATGGTTTCTCCTCATAGTACGAGTAAGTAGCTGGATATAAATAGCCTTCTAAATCATAGCGAATATTGTCAGCTAACACTGCATCCGTTACTAGCTCAGGGTAGTTGGCCATCATTTGTTGAACAAATGTGTCACTTGTTACTAAATCCATAAATTCCTTTTGTGTATATGGCGTTTTCTTTTCAATAACTTTCCCAATTTGCTCAATTGTTAAGCCTTCAGGAATCGTCATTGTAAAGACAGGTTTTCGGTATACCTTCCCTGTTTTTAAGCTTTCGATAAGTTCATCAAATGTCATCGCTTGCGTTAAATCGTAATTCCCTGCTTGGAATTGAGATTCGTTTTTAAATTTTGCATAGTATTTAAAAACACGCGCATCTTTAATAACACCTTTTTTCTCTAATAATGTAGAAATTGAACTCAAGCTAGAACCGATTGGTACTTCTACTGCAATTGCTTTTGTCGCGTCAGGATCCAGTGGTTTTAAAGCACCCTTAACATAATTGTACCCAAATAAACCGACAATCCCTATAACGAGGACAAAAACAATTGCCACAATGGCAACGATTTTTCTCACGATTTTTACCTCTGATTTTTTTTCTTGCATTTTTGAAAACATTTCTTGTTTTTTAGTACCGTTATCCACGGGTTTCCCCCCTATCACTATCCAATATCATACTAGAAATCAACTATCACGACAAACAGAAATCGACAATTCAGGAGAATTTGCATAAATAAAAAAATCTGCCAGCTATTTTTGCCAGCAGATTGTCTTGCTAAAAGCTTTGTGAAATAGCTTTAATATCATTACTTTACAATACTATCAGACTGTAATTATTGCTCTTCTAAGATGTTCGATTATTGTAATAGAAATGTTTAAACTTGATGGAAAGATTCTTTACTAAAACTAAAAAACTCCGAGTGGCTCCTAACCACTCAGCGTTCTTATAGTTCGTTTAATATATCTTCAACGTACACCCATTCTTCATCTGTTTCTATTGGTAATAGCTCTTCGATGGAACCGTCATTTCCAGCCAGATATTGAGCCGCGAAAATTTCACGCTCATCCATTGGCTCATCTGTTGCAGGCACATATAATACATACGATTTACCAAATTGCTCGGATGCAAAAGTATGAATTACCTCACAAACTTGATCCGTTCCATCTTCATTTGTCACGGTAATAAGCTGCGGATCTTCTTCAAATTCATCTAGAAGTGTTAATACCACCTCATTAATCATTTCCCATTCAGCATCCGTTTCGACAGGCTGTAGATTGGTCATTTCGCCATTGTTATCGTCATAATCGAAAGTCATCGCTGATAGATCTCCTGGAATTTCTTCACCATTGGCATCCAACAAAGAGAATAGCACATAGGATTTATCCTCTGCATCAAATGTAAAGACCACATGGCAACGTTGTTCCTTTCCATTTTCATCAATTATCATAAATTCTTGTGTTTCTTCATTCATTCGATTATCTCCTTCTGACAGTATAATGTCATATACTAAGTAGTTACTTCTACACGTACTAAATATCTTCGAGCAGATTCTCACCATTATTCGGATATTTACATACTTTCAATAAAAAAGGAACAAGGACTGCAAGCTGCGATCCTTGTTCCAAGCTTTAAGAAAGAAGATTATTCTTATTCTTCGTCTTCATCTTCTAAAGCGTTTAATACGTCTTCTACCATATCCCATTCTGCTTCCGTTTCGATAGGTGTTAGTTCACCATCTTCACCGTTATCAGACGGTACGAATGAAGAAACGAAAATTTCAACTGAGCCATCTTCATCCTCTTCTGCGCCTACCATTGAGTAAAATACGTATGATTTTCCAAACTCTGGAGATTCATGTACGTGAATCACTTCACAAAGCTGTTCATTTCCGTTTTCATCAATCACTGTAATGTGTTGAACGTGTAATTCTTCTTCATGGTTATGCTCGTTTGCCATGTATAGTCACCTCTTCAATTAATTTTTGCTATCTAAATAGCCTTGTAAAATCATCACAGCTGCCATTTTATCAATGACTTGCTTGCGCTTTTTGCGACTCACATCTGCTTCGATTAGCATACGTTCTGCTGCCATCGTTGTTAAACGTTCATCCCATAATTTAACCGGTAGTGAGAACGTTTCTTCCAATAACGTTTTATAGTTTTCAGAAGCCTCTCCACGCGGTCCAACCGTATTATTCATGTTTTTCGGGAAGCCTACAACAAATTCTGTTATTGCATATTCCTTTACTAGCTCAGCGATACGATCGATACCGAACTCGCCATTAGCCTCATCAATTTTTACGGTTTCAATACCTTGGGCAGTCCAGCCAAGTGCGTCACTGACAGCAACGCCAACGGTTTTCGACCCAACGTCTAATCCCATAATTCTCATTTCTAATCCTCGTTATTCTTTTTGATATAAAATTTAACAAGCTCTTCTAGAATTTCGTCACGCTCAAGCTTGCGAATTAAATTACGAGCATCCTGATGGCGAGGAATATACGCCGGATCACCAGAAAGTAAGTAACCAACAATCTGATTGATAGGGTTATATCCCTTTTCCTCTAATGAAGAATGAACTTTCAACATTACCTGCTTGACTTCCTGTTCCATTGATTCTTCTGGAAAATTAAATTTCATCGTTTGATCAAATGAACTCATGACCAGCACCTCGCTTTCAGAAATAAGGAGATGTGCGAACAAGCTCATCTCCAATTTCTCTTTATTATAACATGTTTTGGTGAATTAATTAAATGGATTTAACATAATCATACACAGAAAGTAGTGCTTCATCAAGTTTTGAAGCTTCTTTTGCTCCTGCCATCGCCATATCAGGACGACCGCCACCTTTACCACCACAAGCTTCTGCAACCATTTTCACGATATTTCCAGCATGGTAATTGCCACCAACTAATTCTTTGGATACTCCAGCACATAGCATAACCTTATCACCATCCACTGCTCCAAGAACGATAACAGCCTTTGGCATTTTCACCTTCAAATCATCCATCATCTGACGCAGTTGGTTATTGTCTTTTGCTTCTACCTTTGTAGAAAGAACTGTGACATCTCCAATTGTTTGTGCTGCATCAACAATTGCCCCAGCCTGAGCATTGGCAATTTTTTGAGATAATGCTTCATTGTCACGTTGTAATTCTTTGTAGTCACCTTGTAAGGCTTGTACTTTTGTTACGATATCTTTAGGATTTGCTTTTAACAATGCTGCCGCATCATTTAAAAGAGCTTCTTCTTCTTTGACTACTTCATAAGCCACTTTACCTGTAACTGCTTCAATACGACGAGTACCCGCACCAATTCCACCTTCTGAAACAATTTTAAAGAAACCAATTTCAGAAGAGCGTTTTACATGGATACCACCGCATAGCTCGATGGAATAGTCTCCGATTGAAACGACACGTACAACATCGCCATATTTTTCGCCGAATAACGCCATTGCACCCATTTCTTTCGCTTTATCGATAGCCATTTCTTCAATAACGACCTCTATATCATCCCACACTTTTTCATTTACAATACGTTCAATTTGCTGTAATTCCTCTTTAGTCACTTGACCAAAGTGAGAGAAGTCAAAGCGTAAACGATCAGGGCCTACATATGATCCAGCTTGGTTGACATGATCACCTAATACATCTTTTAACGCACGTTGCATAATATGTGTCGCTGTATGGTTTTTAATAATTAAATTGCGATCATCACGATTAACAATTGCTTGGACAGCATCTTCCACATGCATTTCACCTGATTCAACAACTACTGTATGGAGCGGCTGACCATTTGGTGCCTTTTGAACATCCTTTACTACAGCAGTGAAGCTATCATTAGAAATGATACCGCTATCGGCAATTTGACCACCCATTTCAGCATAGAATGGTGTTTGAGCTAAAATAACTAAAGCTTCTTGGCCTTCAGATGCTACTTTTTCTACTTGACCATTCACAATCATTGCAGCAATTTCAGTATTAGCTACTAATGTGTCAAAGCCAACAAATTCACTGGCAACCGTTAAGTTTGCTAATACTTCATTTTGTACTTGCATAGAGTCAACATCTTGACGAGCCGCACGCGCACGTTCACGTTGTTCCTCCATCGCCGTTTCGAAGCCTTCATGATCGACTTTCATTCCTACTTCTTCTGCATATTCTTCCGTTAACTCGATTGGGAAACCGTAAGTATCATATAAACGGAAAGCATCTGCTCCTGGGATAAAATCATGACCAGCCGCTTTTTGTGATTCTGCTACTTCATTAAAGATTGCAAGACCACCATCTAATGTTTCATGGAAACGAATTTCTTCATTCTTAATAACGCGTTGAATAAATTCACTTTTTTCCGTTACCTCTGGATAGAAGCCTTCCATGATTTTGCCCACTGTTGGGACCAATTCAAACATAAATGGTTTCTCAATACCAATTTGTTTTGCATAGCGTACAGCACGACGTAGTAAGCGGCGTAATACATAGCCACGGCCTTCGTTTGAAGGAAGGGCACCGTCACCAATAGCAAACGCTACCGTACGAATGTGGTCTGCAACAACTTTAAATGGCGTATTTATATCTTCTTCAGAGCCGAAGATTTCATTTAAATCTACTTCACTTGGGCGTTTGTATTTACGGTTGGCAAATTCCTCAATTTTTTCAATGATAGGCATGAATAAATCCGTATCGAAATTCGTTGGTACATTTTGAACCACGGAAACAATACGTTCTAGTCCCATACCAGTATCAATATTTTGCTTTGGTAGTGGTGTATACGTTCCATCAGGATTATGGTTGAATTGAGAGAACACTAGGTTCCAAATTTCTAGATAACGTTCATTTTCCCCGCCTGGATACATTTCTGGGTCATTTTCGTCAGAGCCATATTCTACGCCGCGGTCATAGAAAATCTCTGAGTTTGGACCAGATGGACCTTCTCCAATATCCCAAAAGTTCCCCTCTAAACGAATTAAACGTTCTTCAGGAATACCAATTTCTTGATGCCAAACATCATACGCTTCCTGATCTTCAGGATGGATTGTGATAGATAGTAATTCAGGATCAAAGCCCATCCACTTTTTATCCGTTAAAAATTCCCAAGCATAATGAATAGCTTCTTTTTTGAAGTAATCCCCAATAGAAAAGTTTCCTAGCATTTCAAAGAAAGTATGGTGACGCGCCGTTTTACCTACATTTTCAATATCGTTAGTACGAATTGATTTTTGTGCATTTGTAATTCGAGGATTGTCAGGAATAACACGACCGTCAAAATACGGTTTAAGTGTAGCAACACCTGAGTTAATCCAAAGTAGGGATGGATCATTGATTGGCACTAGAGGCGCAGACGGTTCATGGTGATGCCCCTTTTCTTTAAAAAATTCCAAATACATTTGACGAATATCTACTGCTTTCATTGGATAAATTCCTCCTAGTTTATATTGTAAAATCACGATATGAATCAGACCTTGACGCCCCATCTATTCTCTGCAAACAAAGATTGGTACCAACCACTATAAATGGAATTATTTTACTAAATGAAAATAAAAAAGCCCTCATCCCCAAAAAGGGACGAGGACTTATCATCTGTCTCGCGGTACCACCCTAGTTGTAAGTAAAAATTCTTACTTACCTCTTTAGCACTTGTAACGTCAGTGAACGGCAGGGATTAACTGCACTCCGGAGTAGCTTTCGGTATTTGCACTGTGAGGATTTTTTCAGCCAAGAAATCCTTTTCTTCTACACGTGCAATTACGTACTTTTTCCATCGTCGTGTTTACTTTTTCTAACGAAATTATAAGAAAAATCTATTCACCTGTCAATTGGCACTAATACGACAAATCATAACTAAGCAATCATTCTTCTGAAGTATGCCCACATTCCCCAAGTAAATAACACTAAAAAGGCACTCAGTGCAATCGTTGTAATAGGTGAATCTTGATAAGGTAATGGTACATTCATGCCAAAGAAGCTAGTAATAACAGTTAAAGGCAACATAATTGTAGAAATAACGGTTAATAAGTTCAGCTTTTCAATAGACTTGCCACTAATAATCGAGTAATACGTATCTAATGTGCTATTAACTAAGTCTCGATACGTTTCAGTGGAGTCGACAATCCGTTCAAGATGATCATTTAAATCCTTATAGAAAGGGATATTTTCCTCTTGTATATCAAATTTCCATTGTCCATTAATTGTAGAAAAAATTCTTCGTTGCGGCATGATAGCCTGACGAATTAAAATAATTGTTCGTTTTAATGAAAGGAATTCTTCTGTAACTACTTTCGGTTGATAATCATAAACTTCTTCTTCTAGCTCATCAATCCGTGCCCGAATTCGCTCTAATACAGGGAAATACTCGTCTGTAATTCCATCAATGATCGTATGCAATAAAAAATCAGTGCCTTTTTCCAAATATTTCGCACTATTTAAACAAACTTTTTCTATATGGCCAAGCCATTGTAATTTTTGTTTATGGACGGTAACAATATAATTGGGTCCCATAAAAATATTTAACTCGACCGTTGTAATTTCATTGTTACTTTTTTCATTGTAGATAGGTGCATGGAAAACGAAAAATTTATAATCCCCATAACTATCCATTTTCGGGCGTGAGCCTTCATGTAAGCAATCTTCCACTGCTAGTGGATGAAAGCCAAATACATCTGCTATATTATTTAATTCATTATGACTATACGCATATAAATCCACCCATAATAAATCCTCGCTATGAATGGGAAGTCTTAAATCATTCATTTTGAAATCGTGTTGAACTGTTTTGCTATTGTGATTGAAATAATGAATTTTAATCATGTTACTTCACCTCGTGTTTTATTATAAAAAGTAACAAAAGGTCATTGTTTAAAACCTTCTGTCGGTGCCGGCGATAAGAAACGACGGCTGTCTCCATAAATGCTGACTATCTACCCCATGCTTACTCGGTTCAGGACTACTATCCATTTCTCATCACCTTCCTTTCATAACAAAAACACGCCTTCTACGAATGAAGGCGTGTTGAATACACATATCAAAAAATAGCAAAAAAACTTTGCATATTTGTTACCTTCAAACGTTGAGTTTTAGCACTATGCGGCATAGGAAATTATCCAGCTACGTTAAAAAACACCTTATTTCGATGATTTCTGTTGACCCATTGGCGTCTCTCGACATTTTTGGGTAGTAGCGTATCTCCACATAGGAGCCTCACCTAACGAAGGGAGTCTTATTTTTTTATTCCTGTACATAATAACGGATAGTTTCACAACTGTCAAACTTTTAATCAATCATTTTTCAAAAAGTCTTCTACTCTTTGTACTAAATGATCGCGCTTATACGATTGATAGAGTAGGCTTGACAGACGAACAGGATCGCCAAAGAAAAATCGTTCATATAGAGTTTGCCTTGTGCCAAAATTGCTCATCGTTAAATCCCAAGCTAAACGGAACTTTTTAACTCGTTCCTCCCCTTTATCTTGAAATGATTGCAGATAATGATCAAGATCTCCATTATCCGTTGCAAAAGCTTTTGCACTCGGGATGGACATTAATCCACTTGCTCCAAGTAACTGGATGATATCTGTAAAGGTAGGATATACTTTCGGAAAAATATGAATAGCAACCTGTAATGTCGATAGGTCTGGTCTTATAAAGCCAAAGGAATCCCTTTGTGCCTCAATCTCTGATTTTAATTGCAGTGCTTTCATCGTTTCTAATGCTACGATGACATCTACCACTTTTTGATGGACATGCTGGTAATCCCCGATATTTATGGTATCCACAATCGTTTGTACAATCCCTAGGATGAATTCGGTCTTAGCAATTTGACGTGACAGCACATGATGCAATGTATACGCTTGAAAGCCACTAACATTCATAAATTGATTGGCTACTTCAACATTTTCATAATAAAATACACGCTCCCACGGAACAACTACATCATCAAAAACAACAATTGCATCCATTTCTTCAAAGCGTGCACTTAAAGGATGATCAAACTTAGAATCCCCTCCGACAAAAGATTGCCGACATAAAAACTTTAAGCCCTTTGTGTTACTCGGTATAGAAAAGCCAAAACCTTTTCCTTCATCATAGCCATTTGTTGATAGAACAAGAAGTTCATCCGTTATTCCTCCCTGTGTGGCTAGTAATCTAGCTCCTTTAATGACTAAGCCCTCGCCCGTTTTTGCAACAATTTTAGCAGCTATTGTTACTTCTTCATCCTCATAGTAATAACGCTTGCGGTTTACTTGCGGCTCTATAAAGGTATGTGTCATGGAAATATCATTTTCACGGGCATATTCATAAAACTTCAGCAAATGGTCTGGAAAACAATTTGGCTTATCTTTCAAAAAGTTCGATGCTGATGCCAAAGCCATCAATGTCGTATTCATGTAGTCAGGACTTCTTCCCATCAAACCGTTTGTTTGTAAAGCCCATTCTCTTGCGGCCATACGTCTTTTTACTAGATCCTCAGGACTCATGACTTGAAGGAAAGACATGCCGACTCTCTCTTTGCTAGTTGGCGATTCATATGTCATTTTTTCAAGATATGCTTCTTGATGTTGTAAATCAAAAAGCTTTGCCTGACTTTGCATGATTCCCTTAAATGCAGGATGTTCTGACACCTTGCCCGTCACAACTTCCCCATCAATCGAAATATACGTGTTTAAAGCATCGATACGTTCCATATACTGCTGTCCTGTCATTATTGGCATGTTGTCACTCCTAAACATTTCCTATGTTTTTGTACTTATGTAGTATATGAAATGTCAAAATATTAGGTGACGATACTGTTAATTAGAAAAACCCGATTAGCAACAAATCTAATCGGGTACAATCTTTACTTTTCCAAAAAATCATAAGGGGAGACATCATCCATACCAATCATTGGATGAATATAAGGAGCTGTTTCTACTGTTAATTTATGGTCCTCGATAGCCGCTTCTTGCACAATCTCTTGTTTTACTAGAACTGCCTCGACTTCAACAATGACTTCTTCGACATCCATTGGATTTAATCGAGCGCGCAACGAAGTAAAACGCTGTAAATCGTCTGTGCGCTGCAAGCCCTCTGCCAGGACATCTGGTTCCCCACATAAAATCAAAAAGTTTTTCGCTCTTGTAATCCCTGTGTATAAAAGATTACGCCGCAGCATTTTTGAATACCCTTTGACAACAGGCATAATGACGGTTTGAAACTCTGAACCTTGAGATTTATGAATGGAGCAACAATAAGCTAGGGTTAATTGATTGAGGTCACTTCGTTGATAGGTCACTTCAATGCCATCAAAGGAGACAATCAGTAAATCTTGTTTTTCTACTGTCTCTTTTGCCTTAATAATACTAATGACTTCTCCCATATCACCATTAAAAACATTACTTTCAGGTTGATTAACGAGCTGCAGAACTTTATCCTTTATTCGATATGTTACGTCCCCAAAGACAAGTTCCTTTCTTGTCCCTGTATCATTAGGATTAATAAGCTCTTGAATCATTTTATTTAAATTATCAATGCCAGCAGGACCTTTATACATCGGCGCTAATACTTGTATATTACGAATTTCTTGCCCCTTAGCAACAGCACTTTTTACTACCTGTGTCACAACATTTCCAACCTGATTGACGGATGATTTAATAAACGAGCGATCAGTAGTTTTCGATGTTAAATCTTTCGGAATGGTTCCTTTTTTGATTTGATGGGCTAGTTCAATAATTGTAGAGCCCTCTGCTTGTCGGTAAACATCTGTCAATTCCACCGTTGGAAGCTGCTTGGATGCTAATAAATCCTTTAACACCTGTCCTGGTCCTACAGGCGGTAATTGGTCCTGGTCCCCTACAAAGACAACCTGTACATCCTCATGTAAAGCTTTTAATAATTGATGAGCAAGCCACGTATCCACCATTGACATTTCATCTACAATAATAAGCTTACCTGTGACCTCTCGTTCAGTCTCTTCTTCTTTTTCTTGACCAGTAAAGCCGAGTAAACGATGAATAGTCATAGCTGGTAGTTCAGTCGATTCAGCTAAGCGCTTAGCAGCTCGACCAGTAGGTGCACAAAGGATAATAGGAAAAGGCTCCTCTTTTTGAGCATACTCTTTTGGATTTAATGATAAGCCATGAAGCTTCGCATAAACTTCAACAACCCCACGTACAACAGTCGTTTTACCCGTACCAGGGCCACCTGTTAAAATCATTACGGCTGAATTTAAAGCCTGTTCAATGGCATTTGCTTGTGTTTCAGCATAAGTCACATGGAGTAGTTCCTCAGTTTCACCAATCGCTTTACGAATCTCATCTTTGCTAAAATGTTCAGCCTTGCTATTTCGTTCAACAAGCGTCAATATTTTGGAGGCAATTCCAACCTCTGAAAAATAAAGAGAGGGTAAATATAATCTTGTTTCTTCCCCACAAATTTTGCCTTCTTCTCGTAGCTCGATACATGCTTTTGAGATGTCTTCAAACGGAATTTCCTGACGTTGGCTTTGTTCAAGCATTTCCTTTACAAGTGGTAGAACATGCTCCGCATCTAGATAAACATGCCCGTCAGATAGTGCAGCCGTATTTAAAATATGGAAAATCGCTGCTTTAACACGATCAGGATGTTTTCCGGTAATGCCTAATTTGGCACCAAGCTCATCTGCTCGTAAGAACCCTACCCCTTCCACATCTTCTATCAAGCGATATGGGTTTTCGGTTAGTAATTCAATGGCTTCAGTTCGGTAGGTTTGATATATTTTCATTCCAAGCTGTGGACCAAAGCCCCATTCATTTAGCTGGATCATTACCCGTTCTAAACCAAGATTTTGCTCAATCGTGCGATGGATCACTTCTTTTTTTTCAGATGATAAACGTGGAACAGCATCCAGTGCACTCGGATCTTCTAATATAAGACGTAATGCATTAGCACCTAGTTTTTCAACAATGGTTTCAGCCGTTTTTTTCCCGATTCCTACAAATAAGTCACTAGATAAATAATGAATAATTCCTTGTTCAGTAGCGGGTACCTCTTTTGTAAATGTCTCGATTTGGAATTGTGCACCATATTTAGGATGCTGTTTTAATATACCTGTAAAACGGTATTGCTCATCCATTTGTAACGGTGGAAAATAGCCAACAACAATAATTTCTTTATCTTCATACTGTAAGTTTGTCTCTTGAATTTTTACTCGTATAATGGAATACATATTTTGTGTGTTATGAAAAATAGAGACAATCGGACGTCCGAGAATAAAAAATTTATTGAGTTCAAATAAATCGAGATGATCTGTCATATTCGGTCCGCCCTTTCTAATTGTTTTCAATCTTTTTATTTTACCATAGACCTTTCGAAATATCGTTGATAAAAATATTTCCTCTTTATTATTTTTACATTATTTCGACAAATGACAATTCTCAGCTTTTATCCATATTTCCATGCTATGATAAATAAGAATTAGTGGCACGGAAGGATCGTGAAGTTATTGGAATTTAGACCTTGCATCGATTTACATGAAGGCAAAGTAAAACAAATTGTCGGGAGTACTTTAGGTACTACCAATCAAACAGTCGTTGAGAATTTTATTTCTAGTTATGATTCTAGCTACTATGCACAAATGTTTGCACAGGATCACTTAACAGGTGGACACGTCATCATGCTTGGTCAGGGAAATGAAGATGCTGCCCTAGCTGCTTTAGCTACATTTCCACAAGGGTTACAAGTCGGTGGTGGCATTACTGCTGCAAATGCCCAAAAATATATTGATGCTGGTGCCTCACATGTGATTGTCACTTCCTATATCTTTCATGATGGCAAACTCGATTTAGAACGTTTACAACATTTAAACAAATTGATCGGTAAAGAACATCTTGTCATTGATCTCAGCTGCAAAATGCGAAATGGTAAGTGGTTTGTCATGACGGATAAATGGACAAAATTTAGTCACTTCGAAGTCAATGCGGCCTCTATTCAAGATATTGAAAATTATTGTGATGAACTGTTAATTCACGCAGTCGATGTGGAAGGAAAAAAAGGGGGGATGCAGGAAAGTTTGGTACGTGATCTTGCAGCCTGGACCTCCATCCCAACCACTTATGCAGGAGGCATTCGTTCAATAGAAGACTTAGAAAAGTTTAAACAATTAGCCAACGGAAAGCTTCATATCACAATCGGGAGTGCTCTCTCTATTTTTGGAGGAGAGTTGCCCTATACAGATGTCGTGAAATATTGTAAAAAAGGCGGGATTATGTGAACCTCATTTATAAAGATTATGTTTTTCCATTTCAAGAAACGAATTTAGAACGTATCATTGATGGCAAGTATTTCAAAGTAAATAAAAAAGATCATTCTCTTGCAATTCATGTTCAACTTGATAATGAACAAATGCTACTAGAGTTTTCTAAATCGTTAAAGGCAACTTGTGGTTTCCTACGCGATCAAGAAACAGAGCCCTATATAGGAACCTCTATTGACTTACAAATATTTGTGGATGAGTTTAATAAACGGTATAACTTAAATGCTGAAATTATTAGTTAACACAAAGGGGTAGTTTTCTCCCCTTTGTTTGCAACAATACTCCCCCTCCTTCACCTTTTACAATCCATTTTAGCCTTTTTGAAACCTTTTACCTCTTATGTGAGTTATATATGATGTAGAAAGGTTTTATCCTTATGAAAAACTATCCTAACATTTAAACCATGCCAATTCTTTGGCTGCTATTTTATTGAGATGAAGGACTATTCTACATAGAATGAGAAGTGGAACATAATTAAGTATCGACAGACATAAGGGAAAGGATTTTTTAAATATGAAAACCGAACTCGAAGTAAACTCTTTAAAATCATTTCAAACTGAGTTAACACGCTTCTTTTTAGCTTATAAATTTGCTTTACAGGAAGTGGAAACTAAAATTAATATTTTGCAAGAAGAATTTAAGCTTATTCATGAATATAATCCCATTGAGCATATTTCAACACGCGTAAAGTCACCAAAAAGCATTTTAACAAAGATGTTAAAAAAGGAACTTCCTCCTACGATGGAAGACGTACGCGAAAACATTCGTGACATTGCAGGTGCTCGCATTACTTGTTCATTTGTCGAGGATATTTATAAAGTTAGTGCCATGTTGCAGGCACAGCATGACATTGAGGTTGTACAGGTGAAGGACTATATTGCTAGTCCTAAAGACAATGGCTATCAAAGCTTACACCTTATTATAAAAATCCCTATTTTCATGTCAGATCATATGGAGAAGGTCTATACAGAGATTCAAATCAGGACCATTGCGATGGACTTTTGGGCCAGCCTGGAACATAAAATTTATTATAAATATAATAAAGAAGTGCCAGAACATATTCGTGTTGAATTAAAAGAAGCCGCACTACAAGCTGCTGAGTTAGATCGAAAAATGGAGCGACTCAATAAAGAGATTAATATATTAAAGGAAAATGAGGCCGAGCCCACTTTATTAGATAGTACACCTATATCACAGCTAGCTAAATATTTTGCACAACTTCCAAACCTGAATCATAATGATTAAATCCTCTTGAACAAAAAAATCCACCTTGCTTGGAAGCAAAGTGGATTTTCATTCATAATCAAGCCTTTTCTTTGGATTTCGTCACAATAAAGAAAGATAAAATAAGGGCACAAATGGCAAATACTAAAGTTGTTATATATACATAGCTTACACCATTCGCAATGGTTCCCTTTAAAAAGCTTATTTCTTCTAGACTAAAGCCACCTTTTGCAAACTCACCATTAAGCTGAATTTCTCCTTTGCCTAATGAAGCCATTTTTTCACTCGTCGCAAGGTTAAAAACCATACCAAATAGCGCTGCACCTACCGCTTGACTAAATGTATTGGTGAAGGAATTGAGGCCAATTGAAATACCAAGTTGCTTCGGATTAGCCACCTTTTGAATGGAAATCATCAACATTGGCATTATAAAGCCCATACCAAGCCCGATTAATGAAGAGCCAAGATACACGCTTAAATCACTAGAGCCTGAAGATAGTCTAGCCAGCATAATCGTTCCCGTAACTAATAAAATCGTCCCCATTTGGATAATTCGTTTATTCGTTAAACGTCCGATTAAATAGCCAGCTGCAATGGAATTCATCGTCCAGAAAATGGACATGGGAGTTAGAAGTAGGCCAGCTTGCGTGGCATTTTTTCCAAGAACACTTTGCGCATATATCGGAATATAGACCGTCACACCAATGACAATTGACATCGTACTTAATGTGAGTGAATTAATCACCATAAGACGACCATTTTTAAACAATGTTAACGGAATAATTGGCTCTTCTGCACGTAGCTCCACCCAAATAAAAACGCCTAAAAATACAGCTGCAACGGCATACATAATGAGCGATTGACTCGATAACCATGCTTGTGTCTTACTGTTTTCGATAATGACATATAAGAGCGAAACCATTCCGACCGTAAATAGGCCAGCACCTAAATAATCAATTTTCCGCTTCACTGCTTCAAGCTGTTCTTTGTAATGTTTAACAATTAGATAAATAGAAGCTAAACCAAATGGTACATTAATGAAAAAGATAAAGTGCCATGATACTTGGTCAACAATAAAACCTCCAAATAGTGGTCCAACTACGCCTGATACGCCCCATACCATGCTTAAATAGCTTTGTCCTTTAGCACGTGCTTTTTCAGTCGTAAATAGTTCACCAACCATCGTTAATGTAATTGGTAAAATCGAGCCTGCACCTATCCCTTGGATCGCACGAAAGACAATTAATTGTTCCATTGACTGTGCTAACCCACATAACATGGAACCTAATAAAAAAATAATAATACCCGTAATAATCATCCGTTTACGCCCAAATAAATCGGCTAGCTTACCAAAAATAATCGCAGCGATAGCAGAGGCTAATAAATAAGCGGAATAAATCCAGCTTATTAAGTCTACGCCTAACAAATCTGCCGTTATACTTGGAATAGCTGTACTAACAATCGTTCCTTCAATTGCCGCAAGCGCTGTTACAAGTAATAGTGCCATAAATACTTTATTCATCGTGTCACCTATTCCTTTCCTGCATGACATACACTAACAAATTTAACCTGAAAATAAAAGAGGATGGGATAATTTTTATAAAAAATATCGAATGATCATAAAAATTTGATCCACAATACATCGACACCCTACTATAGAACTGCATAAAAAAGCAGCAAGTTCATCCAATCACACTTGCTGCTTTTATCTATTAGTTAAATCGCTGAGCAATCATATCATAAATATAACGAGCTTGATCGTATTCTGGCTGTAAGGTAAAGGCCTGTTTTAAATGATACATCGCATCCTCTGTTTGCTCTGTAGACACTGCATACAGTACACCTAAATTATAGTGGGCATCTGCATTGTTCCAGTCCTGTTCAATTAAAAGATCCAGTTCCTTCTTCCCTTGCTCAAACATCTCTAATGCACATAGTACAATTGCATAGGCTAATCGAATCTGTGTATCTTCGGGAGCAATTTCCACGGCTCTTTGTAAATAAGGCAATGCTAATTTTGGATTCTCCATACGCTCAAAACATTTCCCCATCATATAGTACACATCTGCGCCTTCGATATGATGCTTAAGTGCTTGTTCATAAAGCTTTACAGCCTCAGCATAGCGTTCCGCATTGTAATAAAGGTTTGCTAAGCCATAATAAGCTGTAGCTGCTGTCTCATCTACCGTAATAGCCTTTTGGAAAAAACGCTCTGCACGTTCTGTATCCTCTAAGACTGCTAATAAATTGCCGAAGTTTACATAACCAATAGCATTTTCTGGCTCAGCTTCTATCGCCTTTGTAAATAGTTGTGCAGCCTCTTCATAACGCTTATCTTGAAATGCTTGAATGCCCTGTTCATTATAATTCATTATTTCTTCACCTCTATGTAGCGAAAGACTGCTTCCATGAAGCCATACGGCAATAAAAGCAGTCTTAGCGCAAGTTATCCAACATATGTTAGTTTTTCATTACTTTTAAAGACTTCATCAATCGTTCCGCCACCAATACATTCTTCTCCATCATAGAGAACAACTGCTTGTCCTGGAGTGATAGCACGGACAGGCTCTGCAAATGTAATATGAGTACGTCCATCTGCTAATATTTCAACTTCTACTGGTGTATCCGTTTGACGATAACGGAATTTCGCCGTACAAGAAAATTTCCCAGGCAATTTTTTTGTCGAAGTATAGTTCATTTTTACAGCAGATAATGAAGTAGAATATAAATGCTCATTGTCAAAACCTTGTCCAACAAGTAGAACATTACGCTCTAAGTCTTTCCCTAACACAAACCACGGCTCACCATCTCCACCAATACCAAGACCATGTCGTTGCCCAAGTGTATAATACATTAAACCGTCATGTTTTCCCATGACAACGCCATCCATTGTTTCCATATTGCCTGGTTGAGCTGGTAAAAATTGACTTAAAAATTCTTTGAAATTACGTTCCCCAATGAAACAAATCCCTGTAGAATCTTTTTTCTTCGCTGTTGCCAATCCTGCTTCTTCAGCAATTTTACGTACTTCTTTTTTCTCAATATCGCCAATCGGGAACATCACATGAGCCAATTGCTCCTGTGATAGTTGATTTAAAAAGTATGTTTGGTCTTTGTTATTATCCACACCGCGTAACATTTGCACTTCTCCATCACCGCTACGATCGATACGTGCATAATGACCTGTTGCTAAATAATCAGCGCCAAGGCTCATCGCATGCTCTAAAAACGCTTTAAATTTAATCTCTTTGTTGCACATTACATCAGGATTTGGTGTACGTCCTGCTTTATATTCTTCTAAAAAGTATGTGAAAACTTTATCCCAGTATTGCTTCTCAAAATTCACAGCATAATAGGGGATGCCGATTTGATTACATACTTTTATGACATCATCATAATCTTCTGTTGCTGTACAAACACCATTTTCGTCAGTATCATCCCAGTTTTTCATAAAGATCCCGATTACTTCATACCCTTGTTGTTTTAACAAATACGCAGCCACCGACGAATCTACCCCACCAGACATGCCGACAACAACGCGAATTTGAGAGGGGTCACGTGTTTCTTTCATTGTGGTCACCTTTTCTTTTATCTATTTACAGTTAATGCTTCATAAATTGTAGAAACCTAACATGTTCTTCACAAATTATCTTTTAGCTAGTTTTTTCACGATTTGTGCTGTTTTTTCAGCTGCGTCACGTATATCTTTTTCCGTTAAATCCTGACCAAAGCTAAATCGGATCGAGTTTCGTAATTCCTCTGTACCTTGCCCAAACATCGCTACTAACACATGTGATGGATCAATCGACCCAGCGGTACATGCAGAACCACTAGATACACAGATTCCTGCCATATCAAGATTCACTAAAAATGATTCTACTTCCATGCCCTCAAAGCTAATATTTAAAACATGTGGCAATGACTGCTCTTCATCACCATTAACATGGAACGCTAATTTTTCCTGTGAAAATACATCCAGCATAATTTGCTTAAAGTGATTGTATAGTGAACGCTTTTCTTCACGCAACTTATTTGCAACTTGTATAGCCGTCGCAAAGCCAATAATTGCTGGTATATTTTCAGTTCCTGCACGACGTTTTTTTTCTTGTGCACCGCCTAATGCATAAGTAGCTAAAGGTGTTCCAGCCTTTTGGAAAAGGAACCCAACTCCTTTAGGCCCATTAATTTTATGAGCGGACACACTCAATAAATCTACTTTTAATTGAGCCACATCAATTTGTTCTAAACCATATGCTTGAACGGCATCTGTATGGAAGGTAGCTTGATGTCCTTGTAATAGCTCACCAATTTCTGCAATAGGCTGAATAGTACCCACTTCATTGTTCCCATACATAATTGTCACTAAAATCGTATCATCACGAAGTGCTTTTTGGACATCCTCTACAGCTACACGCCCTGCCTTATCCACGGGTAAATAAGTCACATCAAAGCCATCTCGTTCAAGTTTCTCACATGTATGTAACACCGCATGATGCTCTACTTGTGTTGTAATGATGTGCTTTCCCTCTTTAGCTCGTGCATAGACAGTCCCCAGAATGGCCGTATTATCAGCTTCAGTACCACCACTTGTAAAGATTATTTCTCCCGCATGAGCACCAATAGACTTGGCTAAAATGTCGCGAGCATCATCAAGATATTTGCGCGCCTCTCGACCTGCCCCATGGATACTGGATGCGTTGCCAAATACGTGTTGCATAGCAGACGTCATCGCTTCTATAACTTGGCCATTCATCGGTGATGTGGCAGCATGATCGAGATAGATATATGAATTCATGTTGAAAACTCCTTTTTAATAAAAAACGCTGGAACCCACATTATTTATCATAATTTTATGAAAAACATTCAGCATGAAATTCAATACAAACAGCTAAGTGTTTGATTTCACCGTTTATTTTTCAACTCAACTATGATACGTATGGGGAGCAGCGCTTTAGCTTAAACATTTTAAATATAGAACATATAGCCTTCCGCTACATTTTCTTCTGTGTATTGTGCTAAATCTTCAATTGTTGTTGTATCTAACACATTTTTTACTGCGTCACGAATGCGCAACCATAACTCACGTTGTGGTGCTTCCTCGTTTTCAATACCCTCTACTGGTTGAATTGGCCCTTCTAGTACACTAATAACATGGGCTGCAGAAATTTCGCTCGGTGGATTTGCTAGCATATAACCACCATAAGCGCCACGTACACTTTTTACTAAGCCTGAATTACGAAGCGGTGACACTAATTGCTCTAAATACGCCTCTGAAAGCTCCTTTTCGGCAGCAATTTTACGTAAAGGGATAGGACCCTCTCCGTAATGCTTTGCTAATTCAATCATAATCGTAAGCCCGTAACGGCCCTTTGTTGAAATTTTCATTTTATCACCCTCAATTAGTCTAGTCAAAATTACTACCAACAGTATATCATAATCTCCTCTTGATGAACTCGGAAATACACCTAGAAGGATATGATATACTAAATAATGCGATTCAACATTGTTCAACGATCCACTAGTAGCGCTGAATTTAAGTGCAAAAAAATGGATAAATAAAAAATGACAACGACTGAAAGGGGGATTTATTTTGCACAATGAACCACTTGCTTTTCGAATGCGTCCTTTAACACTTGATGAAATTGTAGGTCATCAAGATTTTATTGGTCCAAACACAGCTCTATATAAAATGATTCAAAATGAACATGTCCCTTCCATGTTGCTCTACGGAGAACCCGGCATCGGCAAAACCTCTATTGCAAATGCAATTGCAGGAAGCTCTCAGCTCCCTTTCTTTGCACTCAACGCGACACGAGCTGGCAAAAAAGATGTGGAAGATATTGTCCAAGAAGCTAGAATCTCAGGAAAAGTTCTACTTTTTTTAGATGAAATTCATCGCTTCAATAAATTACAGCAAGACACTTTGCTACCACATGTGGAAAATGGCTCGATTGTCTTAATCGGTGCAACAACTGAAAATCCTTACCACGATGTCAATCCAGCGATTCGTTCTCGCTGTGGTGAGATTTATCAACTTAAACGATTAACGAAGGAAAATCTAATGGAGCTTGTAGAAAAAGCACTTGCAGATGAAAAACGAGGTTTAGGTAAATATCATTTTGTCTTAACACCTTCACAAATTGAGCATATTGCAGAGGCAGCTAACGGAGATGCCCGAAAGGCATTAACGTTACTTGAATCCATTTACTACGCAAGTGATGAAGTAGAGGGGCAAACGATTGCAGCCGACCATATTATTGATCACTTAATTAGTCGAATTGGTGTTTATGGTGATAAAAAGGGCTCACATTTTTATAATTTACTTTCTGCCTTGCAGAAGTCTGTCCGTGGCAGTGATACGAATGCCGCGCTATATTATTTAGCACATTTATTAGAAACGGGTGATTTAGTGGCTGTCAGCAGACGTTTACTTGTCATGGCGTATGAAGATATTGGCCTTGCCAACCCTGAGGTGGGTTCTCATATGCTCGCCGCGATACAGGCAGCAGAACGTCTTGGATTACCAGAGGCACGCATCCCACTTGCAAGTGCAGTTATTGAAATGTGTTTAGCATCAAAATCTAATTCAGCTATCCTGGCAATCGATGACGCGATAAAGGCGATTCATGATGGTAAAACGGGTGATATACCTCATCATTTGCGTGATGCTCACTACGCTGGGGCAACAGATTTAGGTCATGTTGGATATCAATATCCTCATAACACACCAATCGGGACTTTTGGCGGCTGGGTAGATCAGCAATACTTACCTGATGAGCTGGTAGGAACCGAGTTTTATAAACCCGTTATTGCTGGTGAGGAAAAACGTATGGCTAGTATCTATGAAAAACTTAAATCTTTTCATCAAAATATAAAGTAGTTTTCCTAGAGCAAAGTCATTACTTCTACCATTAGAAGAGACTTTGCTTTTTTTAGCGATACCATAAAAAAAGAACCCACGAAACTTTAATGGGCAAATACATCCACTTTCCAACACTTACCACGGTTGAAAAACTAGAAATAATTACAAAAGTTCACGTAGATTCCTATTTGTATAGTCTATTTTCAGACAATAGAGTGTCTTCCACTGTCTAGACATTCATTTCATGATCAACAAATAATTTAAACTGTTGAAGACATTGCTTCACATCACCCTTTTGTACAAGCACTTCATTGCGCAACGTAGTCACTTTTTCTTTATCCTCTACGACTTCAGACATGAGGGCAAAAATATCTGTTAATAATTGCTCATTTTCCTCTTGATCGATACTAGGTAAAGAAGTAGCAGCAATATGTAATAACTTCTCGATTTTGTCTGGCGTCTTTTGTAAAGCATTAGATGAATAGAACGTTGAAGCCGCTAAAAAATAACATAACTTGGCACTACAGTCGATAAACAAATGCCAATACGTATTTGCACTAGGAATCTCCCCTGCCCGATGATCGATATATTCCTTATAAAAAGTTGTTACTTGTATATATAAAGGATTTAATTCTCGCATCGCTTTCGGATAATTATCAGATGTGTCTAAGTAATCAAATACAATGGCATTCATTTTCTCTTGAAGCTTGACAATATCTAAATGATCTCGAATAATTTGAATTTCCATTTTCCCACTCTCCCATTTGTCATTTGTTGATTCCGCACTTAATGGCTATTTTTGATTAGCTCAAAGCATCCCAAACAAACTGATCGATTATCTATTGGAATTATTCAAATTATAGCAATAAACCAATTAGAGTAGTGGAGACATGAAAAAAATAAGACAATTTCGTGAATTAATAGCATTTTATGCACATAAGAAGAACTATTTTGGTAAAATTATACCCTTTGTACATAATCGTCAAATAACGCTTGTTCCATAGTTCGATCAACAATTTCCACAATGCTTCCCTGGACATATTTTTTAATACGCTTATTAGGGATATAAAAATAAGCATTGTTTTTTATTAACCATTCACTTAATGTTAGGTCGCTATCAGCTTGTTGATTCGTTAATATGTTCTTATGCCGCAAAATATCGGCCATTTTATAAAAGCCATCTGACAATTCATAGGCAGATACATCAAAATTAAAAATGGGGCTTACAACCTGTCCAATATCATAAATATGTATCGTTTGCTTTTCTTCATCTATAGCTAACTCGACAGTGCTTATTTCATCGAAAAGGTTTAAACCTCTATACTCCATTTGATAAATTTTATCCATCTGTATACGCCTCCTTTTTATAACGGTCTTATTGTAACATAGAAAAAGTAGCCCCCCTACAAACAATAAAGGCGGCTACTTCTATGAATTTGATTCATTATGCTGTTTTGTGAAATCCTATAGACTAATAACCTTGTACGCGTGTGATTTTCACATCTTTTAAAATCGTATTAACAACCCAGCTTGCTGCAATTAATCCAGCTACTGATGGCACAAAGGCATTGGAAGAAGGCGGCATCTTCGCTTTACGAATTGCAGCATCCGGCTTCCCTACATGTTCAACAACATCTGGACGTACAACAATCGGACTTTCATCTGAAAACACAACCGTCACACCTTTATGAATGCCTTCTTTACGTAACTTTGTACGAATAATTTTTGCTAGTGGATCTGTATGTGTTTTAGAAATATCTGCTATTTGGAAGCGAGTAGGGTCCATCTTATTCGCTGCACCCATACTAGCAATAATAGGAATATTACGCTTTAAGCATTCCTTCATAATATGAATTTTATACATGACTGTATCACTTGCATCGATTACATAATCAATGCCTTGTGCAAAAAATTCTTCATACGTTTCTTCCGTATAAAACATATGCATATCAATGACTTCACAGTCAGGATTAATATCTGCAATGCGCTCTTTCATAATAGCTGATTTAGATTGTCCAACTGTAGATAGATACGCCACTAATTGTCTGTTCACATTAGTAATATCTACATTATCCTTATCGACTAATATAATTCGGCCGATACCACTTCGTGCACATGCTTCAGCAGCAAATGAACCGACGCCACCTACACCAAGAATAGCAACCGTTGTATTTTTTAATTTTTCGAGACCCTCTGTTCCTATAGCGAGCTCGTTACGTGAAAATTGATGTAACATCCTGACACTCTCCATCTATGAAATTTTATTAGTAAACCTAGTTAAATACTAAGATAAAATCAAAACCTATATTACATTTTATCATGTTATTCATCAAGTGAAAATTATAAAGAAAAAAATAGAACAATTGAATCGATTCAATTGCTCTATGCTTCATTATACATAATTTTTTTGAAAGGTCTCTACAAAAGAACTACTAAATTGGACGTTCATTTGTTGAAGTGCCGCAATAACAGCTCCTCCTATTGGGGGTAATACAGGGGTCTTAAAACGGAACGGTAATGTTTCCTCCCTTGCCATCGCTTGAAGCCTTGGAACAAAATAATTTTCATTCGTAAACACGCCCCCACATAGGACGACAGGCACTTCTTCCTGCCCCCACACCATTCGTAAATAACATGCTTTAATGGCCTTAAAATAGTTTTTACAGGCTTCTTCAATAATTCTCTTAGCTACTAGATCACCATCCTCAGCCGCTGCAACAATATAGGCACTCAATGGCGCGATAATTGTGCGTGGATGCTCTTCTCCATAAACAGAGGCGATTAATTGTGGCACATGTTCTACAGAGAAATGTTTCAGCACAGCTTCTGTCAATATAGTACTTGGTGCTCTGCCATCATAGCTTTGTAGCACAGCCTTTAGTAGCTGGACGCCTAAATCATAGCCGCTTCCTTCATCATCAAAAAGATACCCCCAGCCACCTACTCGATGAAAATGCTGCTGCTTATCATATCCCATCGTTATAGCGCCTGTCCCCGCGATTTGCACAATTCCTGCCTTTCCAAGTGTACCCGCATAAAGAGCGATCAACGCATCATTATCGACTGTAATGGACGCGGAGCTACATACATATTGCCGCAATATAGATTCCACAATGCTCTCGGCTTGAAGCTCCTTGACACCCGCCATACCCGCAAAGCAGCTAGTAATCTCTGCCACTATTTGATGGTTTTGTTGCTGCAAGCTTTGCATGATTGAATGGATAGTTGCTTCGAAATATGGTTGATCCATAGCTGTAGGGTTACTGCGAGTCGTTTCGATTTGGGCAAAACATTGACCTTTTTCATCACAAATAACCGCCGCCGTTTTTGTGCCACCACCATCAATGGCTAAAACATACATAACACCATATCCTTTCTCATAAAGAAAAAGAGATTGATGACTCAATCCCTTCCTCTCTTATTTTCATTTCGTAAACCCAAATGACGACCACGGTTGAATGTGTGCTAGTAAAAACTGTTCTTCTTCCACAACACTTGCAACAACATTACTTGACCCAGCATTCGGGATTTCCTTTCGTACAATTTGTAGCTCTCCTTTATAACGAACATCCAAATTATTATCGATCGTGACATCGCCCACCTTTAATGGTCGTGTATCATGTACAGGAAAGTCCCCATTTTTATATTTCACGCGAGATTGTGTACTCCGAATCACATATTCAGATACATCCCCTCGATTAAAATGTGGTTCCTTATAAAGGATTGTTTCCTCTAAAATACTCGTGTCAGCTGACTGAACAAGTTTTAATTCAAGCTTATGGCGATTTAATTGTCCTAAAGCTCGTATTTCTTCCTCCGATGCATACATATTACCAATGATGCAATCATCGATTAACCCCGTGTGCCATAAATCTTTTGCTTGCACCGTAATAGAAAGGTGACGGTGCTCCTCCAATGTTGGTAAACCTTGTTCCGTTACTTCCCATGGTCCAAACTTTCCATACTGTGAGGAAATCATTGCAGCCGTTCGAATATTGTTTGCTTTAAACTGTCGAGAGGTTTGTAAAAAATGCTGACGAGATAAGCCTGTAAATTGTCTTGGATAAAAATTATGACAGCCGATAATATTTTCTTTATTTGGACGGTAGGATAAAATGTTGTCTACATATTTCGTACCATTGCTTATATTTAATTCAATTTTTAGATTACTTTCATCAAGTGACATGAATGCTTCTTCCTGACCTGAGAAACCCATGTCTAAACGTAATGCTGCCAAATGGTAATGCTCTTTCAAATACCCTATATCTCTATAGGTTAAATT
Source organism: Lysinibacillus sp. GW823-FHT06C08 (assembly GCF_058795135.1). NCBI lineage: Bacteria > Bacillati > Bacillota > Bacilli > Caryophanales > Bacillaceae > Lysinibacillus > Lysinibacillus sp. GW823-FHT06C08. Next base: position 118,369 of record NZ_JBXAHN010000003.1, on the reverse strand, counting down.
TAGCTCTTGAAAAACGGCTGGCGCAATATCGGCAGAGATGTCAAACCCTAACTGCTGTGCGAATTGATTAATTTGCTGTAATTTCTGCCGTTCTTCTTCCTGCTTTAATGACATCAAACATGTAAAAATACGATCAAAACCGTTGTCATGAGCTAGCTGAACATAGCGCTTCATTTCGTCTAATGTACTATGCTGTGGATACAGCGAAATACCTAATCTCTTCACTTCAAACCCTCCGTTAGTAAACGCTTATACTTCTACCTTTTGACCTTCTGATTGGGCTACAGTTGATTGTTCATTCTGTGCCGCTAAAGCAGCTTTTTGCTCGTTTTGCTTCGCCATGCGATTTGCCATAGACAGGAATGGCAGGTAAATGCATATAGCTACTAAGATTAATAAGATACTCAATACTGCTCCACGCCAAGATTGTGTTACTAAGAAACCATTAATAATCGGTGGTGTCGTCCATGGGACCGCAATTGTTGCTGCAGGCACAAACCCCCATTTTGTTGCAAAGAATGCAATCGTCACATTGACCATTGGTGTTAAAATAAATGGTACAAATAAAACTGGATTTAATACAATTGGTAAACCAAATAATAATGGCTCGTTAATATTAAATAATCCAGGAGCAGCTGATAGCTTACCTACTGTATTGTACTGTTTGTTTTTACGAGCAATAATGAAGATGGCAATAATTAAGGCAATCGTTGTACCTGAACCACCCATATTAATAAATGCATCAAAGAACGGTTTATTAATAATATACGGTGCTACTTTGCCAGCAGAAATAGCTGCAACATTCGCATCGATTGCTTGAAGATTAATGGATTGCATAAATGGCTCGATAATATTTGCGCCATGTATACCAAATGACCATAAAAACGTAGGAATGAAAGCTAAAATAAGACCAGCTACCCATGTATTTGTTAAGCCCATAAATGGCTCTTGAATTGATGAATAAAACGATCCAATAATATCTGGTACATCAAAGCCAGCCGAAATGATCGTCCGAACTAATGCAAATAATCCAATCGTAATAATTGCAGGCAGTAAAGCAGCAAAAGATTTGGATACAGCCGATGGTACACCTGCAGGCATTTTAATCAATAGTTTAGAGTTGCCAGATAATCGTGAGAACAACTCCGCGGAAATTAAGGCCGTTATGAGGGCAACAAATATTCCTCCCGTACCTGTCGTTAATCCCGTTAAACCACCTTCCCCAAACGTACCAAATGTCATATAACCGGCAAGTCCGATAACCCCTCCGGATAATGCATCCTTGTCATAACTTTTTGTCAAATGGTAGGCAACGGAAAACGCTAATAATAGTGAGATGATTCCAAATGTTGCGCCCCAGACATTGCCTCCAAACTGTGTCCATGTCTCATGTTTCCAAATGGCATCGAGTGCATTTTGATAAAATTTGATAGGCAAATTATTAATAAGTACAGCCAGTGATCCTACAATCGTCAAAGGCATGATCGTAATAAATCCATCACGAATGGCAACTAAATGACGCTGATTCCCAACCTTAGCAGCAACCGGTACAAATTTTTCTTCTAAAAAACGGAACATTCTCATACACTCCCTTTGCTTTTTATTGTGACATCAAAATTTGATGTTACTCCCCTTTGATTCGTTCATATAATTCGATCATTTCCTGCGCTAGATCACGAAATGTAATAGCGTTCATTAAATGATCTTGCGCATGAATTAATAACATCGATACTTCGACTTTTTCTCCCCTTGCTTCCTGCGATAATAAACCTGTTTGAGAATGGTGTGCTTCGATTAATGCCTCATTCGCTAATTTAATTTTTTCCTTTGCTGCGTCTATCTGTCCCTTTTTTGCCAATTGTAGAGCTTCCATGCATTCACTTTTTGTATGTCCACTATGAACGATAAGCCCCATAATGGATTCCATTAATGCAGTTTCTTCCATCCCCCTTGAGCCTCCTTTAACCTATTAATTGTAATGCTTGCTGTAAGACTTTTTCGCCATTCATCATGCCGTAATCTGCCATATTAATAACATCGATTGGGAAATCCATGTCCTTGAATTTTGTTTCAAATGAGCCCTTTAAATAGCGTACTTGAGGACCTAATAACAGCACATCAGCTTTTTTAGTCGCTAGTACTTTTTCAACCTCGCCTTCTGCAATTGCATAAATATCTGCCTCAATATTTTGCTCCTGTGCAGCTTTTTGCATCTTGGATACTAATAAACTAGTACTCATACCAGCTACACACACTAACATAATATTTTTCATTTCAAACACTCCTTTTTTTCATTTTCCAACAGTGTAATCGCTTACTTAATCTGAGAATAGCACCTATTGGTATATACCACAATATATTTTTTACAGTAATTTTCTCCTTATGAAAGTGTTTACAAAATTGGGCTATTGCACTTTTATAGAAAAATAAACGATTCTACTTAACTGGTATAGTCCACAAAAGAATTCAAAAAAATTTTAATTTTCCTGACTATTCATTCCTTAAAAATACTCATAAAACGCTGGTTTTTCAGTAGGTAATGCCCACTGCCATTGCTGGATAATCTTCTCTTCTATAGGTTGATTGGCATATATAACAGCATCTTTTACTGACAGATAGCCAACCATCATTGCAGAAAAAAGATTAATAGGTAATGTTAACATATGCATGTCACTGATCGAATTTGTCTCAATTATTGAGACATGGCCACTTTTATTTATTTGATAGATCTGTTCATTCCAAGGACAATACTTATCTTCAATACAGACATACAATGTTTCTTGAATATCCTTCCATGGATATTGCTTCATAAATGCATGAGCATCTACTACTCTGACCATCACATCCTGTTTAACTTCCTTTTTAAATTGTGGCTCTTCGAAATAAAAGCCAAATGGCCTATGATTGGAAGTAACCCCTTTCATACTACTGACACTCGCTGCATGAGATGTCATGTAACGCCACATAGCTTGTTCTGCTGAATAATTTGCTACGATAAAATCTTGAATGTCAAACGTACCCTGCTGGATCGTATAACGGATATATCCCTCTAAATGACCCTCGTTAAAATAGGCAGCAAAATGACTATCAGGGTTCCTTCTTTCAATTCTTTTCCACCATGCATCATCACGAATCATACCACCATTTTGAGCAATAGCCATTGCCTGATGAAATTCCTTGATCTTTTCGAAAAGCTCGGAGTCTGGCCATTCAAAGCTCATCCGTTTGACGACATCTAATTGCTTCCCAAATGAAGGGAACATCGATTGTGGTATTGTGTAATATAATTTCTCAAAGAACAACTCCCATCCGAAATGACGATAGAAGGACACAGAAAATGGTGCTAACACAGAAATGATTTGCCCATTTTCACGCATATTTTGTAGAGCTTCTGTCATCAATTTTTTTATAATTCCCTGCTGACGATACTCAGGATAGGTAGCGACAAACCCTATGCCTCCCATCTTGTAGCTAATACCATGCACGGTCATATTGAGTGGTAGAATTAATAGCTGCCCCACTACCTTTTTGGCATCATAGGCACCTAGTGTTGCACTATGCTCAATCCAATAGTGAAAATCCTCTCTACGTGGCCCAGTGTATTTATTTGGAAAACAATAATCTCGTAATTGATGGATCTGCCCATAATCGTTCGGTGAGACGATACGAATGTCCATATAACCACCCCTTTTAGAACTGAATATTCTTATAATTAAATAGCTAAAAATCTGTTAAAGGAGATTCAACTGCAGTGGTTTGTAAATCAACCACTGCTAGAATCCTTAAAGCATTTCCCCTATTTCCTTGGATACCATAATATCTGTTATAGTTTGAAATACTTTTTCAACATCTGGTCCATCCGCTGATATTTCCACTACACTTCCTGGTTTAACCCCTAATGACATAACACCCATAATAGACTTTAAATTTACGGCCTTCTCTTGAAAAGTTAAGGTAATATCACTTTCGAATGGTGTAACCGCAGTGACTAGTAATGCAGCGGGTCTTGCATGTATTCCTTCGGGTGTAGTAATTTTATATATTTTCTTCATTCATAATGCCTCCATTTTCATGTAAAATCTATTCGATCTTGATAATTGGCAATCATTATCTCATTATGTGACCAATCGGAGTCTACATTATTGCTAACAAAAATGGGCAGCTCGGTTGAAGTCTTGGCAATTTCCTCAATAACTTCGCTGAATAAAGCATTCAATAGCAGCGAACCGATCACTGTCGATGCAGGTGCATATTGCATGTTTTGAGCATGTGCATGTAGAACTCCATCACCAATAGGTATATGAGTGTTAATAACTAGATCTACCACTTCTTCCAGTCGTAGTCCACAATGATGACGTGTTGCCTGCTCCCTATAATCAAGTGATTGGAGAGATAGGACAAATACGTTTGCATGTTTGGCTAATAAAGCTGCATCAATCGGTGCTGCATTTCTACCAGAAGTTGAAATCACAATACAAATATCATTTTCACGAAAGTCAAATTGCTCTTTATGTTGTTCAATAATTGCTGGGTCCTTTTCGTTAATAGAAGAGGCTATAGCTCCTGCATGTAATGCTAGAGGTTCAATAAAAATCGGACGTACAGGTACTAAACCACCCGCACGATAAAATGCCTCCTGTGCTAATAGCTGTGAATGACCACAACCGAATAATTGGATAATCCCACCTTTTTGAAGGCGTTGCACAATAATTTGTGCCGCTTCCTTTATACAAGCAGACTCCTGCTCCTTCACAACCTGGATCAGCTTTTCAATTTCAGAAAAATATGCATCCATATAATCACCTTTTTATTTCACTTATAAATTTGTAACGATCCGCACGATACGTACTACGTACAAGCTCAAATGGCCGACCGTCAGATAGATAACTCGTACGTTTAATAATTAAAACAGGCGCTGTTTGATTAATTTGCAAAAACTTTCCATCCTCTTTCGACACAATCGCTGCTTCCATTTGTTGGACGGCATTACCAATTTTCTGATGGAATTTTGCTTCGATTAATGCATATAACGAGCCCATTATTTGCTTCTCATCCAACTCTGGATATACTTTCACAGGTATATACGTTTTTTCAATCGCCATTGGCTTGGAATCAGCATTTCTTATTCGCACGACAAAAAACACTTCTTCTCCGGGCTCCATCATTAAATCCCTTGCAATATCCACTGGCGGTATAATTTTTTCAAAACGTAATACTTTACTACTCGGTTCCATTCCTCTTGCTCGCATATCCTCAGTAAAACTTGTTAAGCCTTTTAACGGTTGCTCTAATTTTGGATTGGCAACATAAGTACCTCTTCCTTTTTCACGATATAGCAAACCGCTATTCACTAGATTGGTAATGGATTGACGAACAGTCATTCTACTAACATCAAACTGTGCAGAAAGCTCTCGTTCTGAAGGTATTGTTTCTCCAATTTTGTATTCTTCTAAATAAATTCGTTGTTTAATAATCTCTTCTATTTGTATATAGATAGGTATATGAGAATTTTTCTCTAACAATTCTTGCACCTTCCTTATCGCCTCATTTATGATTTCTCAAATACAACTTTACCTCGACAAATAGTTTTTTGCACATTTAATTTTTGATCAAGCAATACAAAATCTGCATCAAAACCTTCTTTGATTCGCCCCTTCTTGGACAACCTTAACTGCTCCGCAGCATTTGTAGAGGACATGGCGACTATTTCTTGAAGTGAACAATTTGTAACAGCCTTCATATTTTTTACTGCCTGTTCCATCGTTAAAATACTGCCAGCTAATGCACCATTTGCTAAATGAGCACCTTTTTCACTCACAGACACTGTTTGCCCGCCTAAATCATATTCGCCATACTGTAATCCTTTCGCGCGCATCGCATCCGTAATAAGAATAATGCCCTTTGCACCTTTCAAACGATAAGCCAACATGACTGATTGAGGATGACTATGCACAAAATCGACAATGAGTTCAACTTTAATCTTTTCATCTAGTAAAGCCCCACCGACAACACCAGGGTCACGATGATGAAAAGGCCGCATTTGATTATATAAATGAGTGGCCTGATTTACTCCTAAAGCTACTGCTTTATGGACTTCATCTATTGAAGCGTCAGAGTGACCAATAGATGGAATGACCTGAAAGTCTCTTAGTGCTTCAAGAAATGGAAAGCCACCCTCTATTTCTGGTGCTATCGTGATTTGTCTTATTTGATGGTTACTAATATTTTGCCAATGGGCAAATTGCTCAATCGTAGGACTAATCATGTAAGCTACTGGCTGAGCACCAGCGCGAATTTTTGAAACAAATGGACCTTCCACATGTATACCCAATACATTGGCTTCTCCTTCATGACGTTGGAATTCCGCTACATTCAATAAAGCGCTTTCAATTTTACTGATGGATTGCGTCATTGTCGTAGCCAGAAAACTTGTAACACCTTCTTGCACTAAAGAGCTAGCCATCGCATGTAAAGACTGTTGAGTAGCATCCATCGTATCATGGCCTGCTGATCCATGAATATGCATATCAATATAACCTGGGAGCAGAAACCAATCCTGATCTGTACCATCTATATAGTGAGCTGCCTCGATATTTAAGTTACAGCCTATTTGAGCAATTTCCCCGTCCTGAATAAAGAGATCACCCTCAAATGGTTTCCCTTCAGGATTAATCATTGTGACATGGGAGATTAATAGCGTATCCTTCAAAATTTCACCTCCAGCTAAATTTTTAAAGCTTCGAGGAATTTTCACCATTTCTTATAAGGTATAGTTGTCTATACCAATTATATGCTCATTTTCCAAAAATAAAAAGCTATTTTTTCTATTTTCTAAATTTTTCATACACTGTTTTGTCCCTTGAAATAGTTCTGGATAAAAAAGCTAAGATACGTGAGGGGTTGGTATATATACATTTGCACATAAAAAAGGAGCTTTTTTATAAGCTCCTTTTCAATCCTATGTATAGGACGAATCCCAATTGTGCCGTAATGCCAAGAAACATTCGTTTTGAACCCGCAATTTGCAGGGGGGTGCCTGCTTTGCAGCTTTAAACGTCCCGCTCCGCTAGGGGCATGTTTGCGACCACAAAATGAAGGCTCCCGATTCGATAGTGTTCGGTCAAAACTGTGAAGTAGAATTAGCAGTTAGACAAACACATCAGGATTCGTATTACAGTTATCATAGCACCACTTTTCTGATAATTCAAACGATTTTATCTAATAATCTATAATTTCTTGAGAAAACGCAAAAAATACCTAGATTCCCAACAATTTTTGCTAGGAAATCCAGGTATTTTGCATTATAAATTATTTTCTAAAAGGTTTAATTGCCAAGCTTAATTCGCTAAGTTGCTCAGTAGATACTTCACTTGGTGCTTCTGTCATTAAGCAGCTTGCACTTGCTGTTTTCGGGAATGCAATTGTATCACGTAAATTGTGACGACCTGCTAATAGCATCACAAAGCGATCAAGACCAAATGCAAGTCCAGCATGTGGTGGCACACCATATTCAAATGCTTCTAATAAGAAACCGAATTGGGCTTGAGCTTCTTCTTCGGAGAAACCAAGTAATTCAAACATTTTTTCTTGTAGGTCACGTTCATAAATACGTAGTGAACCACCACCAAGCTCATAGCCGTTTAATACGATATCATATGCCTGTGCACGAACAGCTCCTGGATCTGTATCCATTAACGGAATATCCTCGTCAAACGGACGTGTAAATGGATGGTGAGCTGCATAATAACGACCGTCCTCCTCAGAGTATTCAAATAATGGCCAGTCTGTAATCCATAGGAATGCAAATTGTGATTCGTCGATTAATTCTAAGTCTTGACCTAATTTCGAACGAAGTGCCCCTAAAGAAGCCGCTACAACAGATGCTTTATCCGCAACGAATACTAGAATATCGCCAACTTCTGCACCCATTCGTTCGATTAATGCTGCCGCTAACGCCTCATCGAAGAATTTTGCGATTGGGCCATTTAAGCCTTCCTCTGTTACCTTTAACCAAGCAAGTCCTTTAGCGCCGTAAATACCAACGAACTTAGTTAGTTCATCCATGTCTTTACGAGAGTATTTGTCAGCCGCACCTTTAATATTGATACTTTTAACTTGTTTTCCTTGTGCCACTGTATCAGCGAACACTTTGAAACCACAGTCTTCAAAAACATCATTTAAAGCTACTAATTCTAATCCAAAGCGTACATCTGGTTTATCAGAACCATAACGATCCATTGCTTCCTGATACTTCATACGTTGGAATGGTGCAGGAATATCAATCCCTTTTACTTCTTTCATGACTGCTTGGATTAATCGCTCGTTCATTTCTAAAACTTCTTCTTGTGTTAAGAAGCTTGTTTCAATGTCCACCTGTGTAAACTCAGGTTGACGGTCAGCACGTAAGTCTTCATCACGGAAGCAACGTGCAATTTGGAAATACTTCTCAAAGCCAGCAACCATTAATAATTGTTTAAATAGCTGAGGTGATTGTGGTAAAGCATAAAATTCACCTTCATGGACACGTGATGGTACTAAATAGTCACGAGCACCCTCTGGCGTTGATTTTGTTAAAATCGGAGTTTCAACCTCTAGGAAGCCTTCGTTTTGTAAGAAGTTACGGATTGTACGCGTAACGTCCGAACGCATTTTGAAAGTATCGAACATAACTGGACGACGTAGGTCAAGATAACGGTATTTTAAACGTAGATCTTCTGATACGTCAGTGCGATCTTCAATTTGGAATGGTGTAGTTTTTGCTGTATTAATGACGACTAAATTCGTCGCCTCCACCTCGATTTTACCGTTTGGTACATTCGGGTTGATTTGGTCCTCTGTACGTAGGATAACTGTTCCTTCTATTTCAATTACATACTCACTACGCACTTTATCCGCCAATGCATGCGCTTCTGCAACGTCTGGACTAAAGACTACTTGTGTAATACCTGTACGGTCACGTAAATCAATGAAAATTAATCCACCAAGGTCACGACGACGCTGTACCCATCCTTTTAATACGACTTTTTCGCCTTGTAACGTTTCTGAAAGCTCGTTACTAGCATGTGTTCTTGTAGCCATTGTTAAATTCCTCCAAAATATATTCAATTTATGTAGCATTTAACGAGAAATGCCATATCTTTGTTTAGGTTTGTTGTGATAAATAATTGACTAACTCTGAAAATGCAACCTTGTGCTGCTCACCAGATTCCATATGCTTTACGGCAGCTGATTGCTCTTCAAGCTCTGTTTCACCAAGGACAATTGTATACTTGGCCCCCAGACGGTCGGCTGATTTCATTTGGGCTTTCATTTTACGATCTAAATAATCCATCTCTGTTGCAAGGCCCTTTGCACGGAAAGTACTAGTTAACTCTACCGCCTTTTGCTTTGCACCATCGCCCATGGCAATAATATAAACGTCTAATCCAGAAGCCGTATCTAATTCAACACCTTCTGCTTCAAGCGCTAATAACAAACGTTCAATACTTAAAGCGAAACCAATACCAGGAACATCTGGACCGCCTATTTCTTGCACTAGACCATTGTATCGTCCACCACCACAAAGTGTTGTAATAGCTCCGAAGCCAGATGCCGTTGACATAATTTCGAAGGTCGTATGGTTGTAATAATCCAGTCCTCTTACAAGGTTAGGATCAACCTCATACGTAATGCCAAGAGTATCTAAATATGATTTCACTTGAGCAAAATAAGCAGCCGATTCCTCTGTAAGGAACTCTGTTAATGCAGGAGCCGTTTTCATTAATGGGTGCTCACGATCCACCTTACAATCTAAAATACGCAATGGGTTCTTTTGTAAACGATTTTGGCAATCTGAGCAAAACTCATGAATATGTGGCTCAAAATGTTGTAATAAAGCTGTACGGTGCGTATCACGTGTTTCTTTATCACCTAGTGAATTGATCACTAATTTTAAATCCTTTAAGCCAGCTGATTCATAGACATCCATTGCAAGCGCAATGACTTCTGCATCAATTGCAGGATCTGCTGAACCAATTGCCTCTACACCAAATTGAACAAATTGGCGATAGCGACCAGCTTGTTGGCGCTCATAGCGGAACATTGGTCCTAAATATGACAGCTTTACAGGTTGATCTGGAGCGCCAAACATTTTATGTTCCACATACGCACGTACAACACCAGCTGTATTTTCAGGACGAAGTGTTAGTGAGCGACCTCCACGATCCTCAAATGTATACATTTCTTTTTGAACAACATCCGTTGTTTCCCCTACACCACGTGCAAATAAATCAGTCTGCTCGAAAATCGGTGTGCGAATTTCGTTGTAGCGATAAACGCGACAAATATCACGAATAATTGCTTCAACCTTCTGCCATTTTTCAGATTGACCTGGCAAAATATCTTGTGTCCCTCTTGGCACTTTAAAACTCATGTAATTCCCTCCTATATTGATTGCCTATGATTGAGCCATTTTCATCGAGACTAAGCGGGTTCTACTTATGCTGAGCGAGGCCCCTCCTCCAACGTAAGTGGCCGACATTCTCATATTAAGTAAACTGCCTCTTTAAAAGCATTTCATGTTTTTGACAACACAAAAAAGCTCTCGTCGCCTTGCGTATGCAAGGGACGAGAGCTATATAAGCTTCCGCGGTTCCACCCTAGTTGACACAAATTTTTATATGTGTCCTCCTCGTAATCGGATAACGGCCGATTCCGTTTTTTCCTACTAAGCACTGCTTTTCAGAAAAAAGCCTCTCAAGTGTTATTCACGTTATACATTTTTGTAGGAAAGATTGCAGCCTAAGTCTTTCCTTCTCTGTTCCAATAGAGGTACACGCTACTTGCTTGGTCATAAGCGATTAATCATTTTTCGATTACCCTTTATGTTAGTCACTAGCTAACCCAATGTCAACTATTTTTGTATTTTTCATAAGACAGTAACGAAAATAACAAATTCCATTACCTTTTTACCACGAATTTTTATACAAAAGCATGGTAAAATAGCACAAGGAATAGGAGGAATCTGATGAGGACAAAAATTTTACATAGTATTATCATCTTCGTACTAATAGTAACAATTGCGATTCCAAATAAGAACTTTATTCAAAATGCTTCCGCTGATACGAGTGATCTAAAAGTATCAGGTACGATTCTTCATTTACGAGAGGGTCCTGGATTGTCTTATCCAATTATTACGACTTTAGATGAAGGTGATCCTTTAACTTCGATCGCTCGTGAAGGTGATTGGATACAGGTAAAAGCAGGTAGCTATGAAGGCTGGGTAGCATCCTGGCTAACTACCTCTACAAGCACTCAAAAAACCATTGATAAAACTGTTATTTCACAGGTTGACCGTTTAAATATTCGCACTGATCCAGATATTTCTTCAGCTGTTCTTGGACAGCTTTCTACGGGCAATCAAGCAAACCTCCTTGAGGAAAATAATGAATGGGCAAAAATTGATTGGAATGGACTATCTGGTTGGGTTTCTAAGGATTATGTGACAATTAACGACAGTCCTAAAAAAGAAAAAGAGCCAAAAGAGGATTCTGTAGAAGTATCTACAACTACTACACCTGTTAATAAAGATACTACTTTTACGATATTGGTGGATGCATTGAATGTTCGTAAAAAACCTGATTTGAATGCCAAAAAAATTGGCACAGTGACAAAGGGAAAGGCTTACAAGGTCCTTGCACATGAGCACAATTGGGTACAAATTCAGTATAATGATAAAAAAGCTGGATGGGTTTATAGTTTTTACGGTACTTTTTCAAATAAAGTAAAGAGCACATCTAAATCGTCCTCTTCAAAAGATTTAGAATCCGTTACTATTATTTATAATGGGACAAACTTACGAACTGATGCGTCAACTGCTGCTGAAGTTGTGGAGCGAGTAAACGCTGGTAAAACCTATCCTATTGTCGGCGTAAAAAATGATTTTTACGAAATTCAACTAGACAAAGAAACAGCGTTTGTTGCGAATTGGGTTGTTACTACGAGCTCCAATAAAACTTCTATCCCACAAAAGGATCAACAAGAGCCTCGTAAAAAGGGAACATTAAATGGATTAACCATTGTTGTAGATGCTGGGCATGGAGGCAATGACCATGGAACAACAGGTCAACGTGGAACAGAAGAAAAAGGGATTACTTTGAAAACAGCTACTCTCCTTGCTTCTAAGCTAAGTGCAGCGGGTGCCAATGTTGTTATGACAAGAGAGTCTGACGAATATGTGGCATTGCGGAAGCGTGTCTCGATTGCCCACCAGTATGAGGCAGACGCTTTTATTAGTCTTCATTATGACGCTACCGATGATAGCTCTATTAACGGCTTCACATCCTATTATATGAATAGTAATCAAAAAGGGCTTGCGGAGGCAATACATGATGGACTTTCGAGTAAAATTGATTTGAGAGATCGTGGAACCCAACAAGGCAACTATTTAGTACTACGTGAGAATCGACAAAGAGCCGTGCTTATTGAGCTGGGTTACTTAAGTAATGCTAGTGAAGAGCGTGCCATCACCACGGCTAAATTCCGTGAACAGGCTACTCTTGGTATTTATCAAGGCATCTTAAATTACTTTAATGCGAATGAAGAATAATACAAAAAAGCTGTGGAATGATCATCATTTTCCACAGCTCTTTTCATGTTTTAAGAAATACCTAATGCTACTGCAGCTATTAATGCTACACATGCAATCAATGCCCAGCCAAGAATCATCTTCCAAATGAATTTAATCCACTTTTCATATGGAATACCTGCTACGGCTAAATACGCCATTAATGCAGATGAAGTAGGAATAATGGAGTTTGTTAATGAATCTCCGTACTGGAATGCTAAGACTGCTACTTGTCGTTCTAATCCTAATAAATCAGTAATCGGAATCATAATTGGCATGGTTGCTGCCGCCTGTCCACTACCAGATGAAATAAATAAATTTAAAAGGGCTTGAATAAACAGCATACCGATTGCACTAATAGCATGCGGTAAATGTCCGATTGTCTCTGATGCTGCATAAACAATTGTATCTATGATTTTCCCTTGCTCTAAAACGACTGTAATAGCACGTGCAAAACCTACGATGAGAGCACCGAATGTTACAGCCTTTGCCCCATCAATAAAGGAGTCGAAAATAGTGCCAGGTTTTAAACCGCCAATTAGACCTGCAAGTAAGCCCATAATTAAAAATGAAGCCGTTAATTGTGTTAAAAACCAATCCCAATTAAAAACACCATAAATATTAAATCCAATGCCACATGCCATTACAATAAATACTAGCTTATGTTTTCCTGTTAATGAAGGAATGTCAATCGCAGATACATTGGATTTAGCCTGTTGTTCAATTTCATAAATCACACTTGCCTGCGGGTTCTTTTTCACCTTAAAAGCATAGCGAGACACATAGAAGATAGCAAAACTTAATACAAAAATATAGACAACTGCACGGAAACCAATCCCTGAGAATAAAGGTACATCTGCTAATGATTGAGCAACGCCAACCGTAAAGGGATTAAGCATCCCCCCAAAAAATCCACTAGCTGCTCCTAGTGTAATCATGGCAGTTCCTGTTACCGCATCAAAGCCCATAGCACGAGCGATTGCTACGCCAATTGGTACGAAAATAATCGTTTCTTCCGCCATCCCCATTGTAAAACCACCAACAGAGAATAGAATCATAGATAGTGGAATTAAGAGCTTTTCTCTACCCTCTAATGCTTTCACACCTTTATAAACACCAGCTTCGATAGCACCTGTCGAACGAATAATACCAAATACACCACTAACTAAGAAAATATAGAAGATAATTTGAGCACCTTTTTCAAGGCCCATCGGTACTGCTGTAAACATTTCAAAAATGGAAACTGGATTACTGTCAATATGATGATAGCTTCCATCCACAACGAGCATACGTCCTTCTGGATCTTCTACTCGGTCAAACTCACCTGCTGGAATAATATAGCTTGCAATACCTGCTAGAAAAATAATAGCAAAAATAATCGTATATGTATGAGGTACTTTCAGCCAACTCTTCTTTTTTACACGCTGTTCATTTTCCAAAATATCACCAACCTATTGATAGATTTTGACACTAGCAAACTCTATCAAAGCCCCCTTCCTACTTTGTCGCTATATGTCGTTAATTGAAAATAAATATACATTAGTTCAAATTTATTGTAAAGTATTAATTTTCTATTATTTCAGATTTCCCATTTTGTCGTTGCCTTATAAAGCTTCCTAGGACGGCCCTGATGATAAGGGTGCTCCTCCCCTGCAAACGTAAAATAGTTCTGTTCAATTAAACGATTAATAATGCGCTCAGCAGATCTACGTGACAGATTCATATAGTCTGCTAATTCAGCAGCGGAAAAAGGACGATTATTGGTTACCAACATGAATTGCTTCATAACGTTAATATTTTTAGCACTCATTTTCACTTTTTCAGCAATCTCTAAAATATGTTTATTATTGCTACTTAAAGCTACTTTATTATTATTTTCAAATAATGGTCCATATAATCGATTCTGTTCATCCACCAAGCACATTACCGTAGAAGTCTCGCTATATTTGGTTGTAAAAAACAAAGCCTGTGATGAATGTGCCTCCGCCTCATGTAAAGAATAGCCATAGCCAACACCCACTCTGAAAATAGTACCAAATTGCTGTTCATACTGTTCTTTTAGGGAACGTAAATAAGAAGGTTCAAGCTTTTCAATTACCCCTCTTGTTGAAATAATTAAATAAGGCTCCTGCTGTGCTGGCATGACCTTTGCATGCAAACGATCGCTTAATGTTTCTAAAGTACTTAGAAATACTGGATGAAGGTGTGATAAATTTTCTTGGCAATGAATGGAGACAACGGCAATTTGCGAGGACGCCAATAATTGATGATGATACGCATCTAAGGCTCTAGTAACCGCCGCTGCAAACGTTTGTTTGCTTTCAACCATATACTTCGCAGGTATCCCTAATTGTTCAAGCTCTATAAAAACAGCATGAAGGCTAGTAAGAGCTACTTTAGTCTTTCCAGCTTCGTATAACTCCTTATGATAATGAACATAATCAGCCATATTTAAATTTGCTATTTTTTCAGGTTTTTCATGGACCCATGCATAATCTTTTACATACACATCTGTAGATGCAATTCCTGCCTCCTTCATCACTTGATAAAAGCTATTCATTTTAGGCAAATCTATCGATAATTCGCTCAATCCTACTCGTTCATGATGGTGTAGGGATAATAGCGAAAGGGCTAAAGTCAATTCATCAAAAGGGAGATATGTCGCTTGTATAGATAATGCCTTTATTTTTTCGTAGCAATAGTAATAGGGAATGGAGCCAGCAAATAATACAATATCCGATTGAGATGCAGCTTCTTCAATAAAATCCACACACTGTTCAGGATGCGTATATGGAAAATGAATAAATTGTACGTGAGGAAATACTGCGAAATGCTCCTTTATATTATTCCAAAAAAACAAAGAACCTAAAATCGCTATTGTTTGCATAATTTTCAACCTCTCTAATAAATCAAATATTCTAATAATTAAGTTCATTCATTATAACGTAAATATATAAAAAAAGAACCTTCCATCATCGAAGGTTCACACATACTCATTTTTTGGTTGTTTCCAATGTAACCCACACAATTTCCTCCAACTGTATGAAGAATGGTGTACGACTAATCTCTAAAATAATATGGTCAGGTAATATTGATAATAAAATACCTTGTTGAATATTTTTTTCTGTTTGCACTACAATAGCCTGACCAACCATCATTTTAAGAGTTTCGTATAAATATGGATTGGATATACTTCCTATCTGCGCCATGTTCTTGACACTCCCTCCTATAAAACTAACCATACTCTTTAGTATATGAAGGAATGATAGGAAATGTACCATTTATTTTGACTCTAGAAGTATTGTTACTGGCCCATCATTAATGAGTGCAACATCCATCATTGCACCAAAAATGCCTGTCTCCACATGTAAACCGTGTTCCCGTAATGCTTGATTAAAAGCTTCCCACAGCGGCTCTGCTACTTCTGGTCTTGCAGCACTTGTGAAACTTGGACGATTCCCTTTTTTTGCATACCCATATAACGTAAATTGCGAGACGGATAAAATAGCGCCACCTTGCTCCAAAATAGAATGATTCATTTTTCCATCAGCATCTTCCCAAAGGCGTAAATTGGCTACTTTTTTCGCTAAGTATTCGACATCTTCCTGCGTATCTTCATGTGTAATACCAACTAGAAGAACATAGCCACTATCGATGGCTCCTGTAACAGTTCCGTCAACTGTTACAGAAGCTGTTTTACTACGCTGTAATACTACCTTCATACGTCAATAACCCCAATTCTAACTATTGCTTAATTGATAACTCGTTGCACCGAATAAATATCAGGTGTTTGTTTAATTCGCTCCACAACCTTATGCAAATGCGAAATATTCGAAATAGAGATTGTTAAATGAATTGTGGCCATTTTATCACGATCAGCACGGCCACTTACCGCTAAAATATTTGTTTTAGTTTCACTAACAATTTGCATAATCTCATTTAAAATACCAGGTCGATCAAAAGCAGAAACCTCAATATCCACTGGGTATTCCTTTTTCTCAGGGATGACACCATGCTCCCACTCGACTTCAATTAAACGCTCCTGCTCATCCTCAATTTGAATATTAGGACAGTCTGCACGATGCACGGATACACCACGACCCTTTGTAATAAAGCCAACAATGTCATCTCCTGGAACAGGCGTACAGCAGCGCGAAAGTCGAATGAGCATATTATCAATGCCCTTCACAATGACACCTGATTCCGTACGTTTTTGTGGGATCGGATTTTTCATTTTTTGTTCGATTTTTTCTAAGGCTTCTTCCTGTTCACGCTCTTTTCGGCGTTTTTCAGCTAAACGATTCACAACTTGTTGTGCCGTTATTCCGCTCACACCAACAGCTGCATATAAGTCCTCTTCATTCGTATAATTAAACTTATCGCATACTCGTTTTAGATTTTCAGCTGACATTGTTTCCTTTAAATCGAAATCCTGTGCACGGATTTCTTTTTCAATCATCTCTTTACCTTTGACAATATTTTCCTCACGTAAATGACGTTTGAAAAATTGCTTTATTTTATTTTTTGCCTGTGAGGATTGTGCTATTTTCAGCCAATCTCGGCTTGGTCCAAAGGATTGCTTAGATGTTAAAATTTCAATGATGTCGCCCGTTTTCAGCGGTGTATCAAGCGGCACCATTTTGCCATTAATTTTCGCCCCTATTGTACGATTTCCGACCTCAGAATGGACACGATAGGCGAAATCAATCGGGACTGAACCAGCAGGTAATTCAATGACGTCACCTTCAGGGGTAAAGACGTACACCATATCTGAAAACAGATCAAATTTTAAGGATTCCATAAACTCTTCCGCGTTGGAAGACTCATTTTGGAATTCTAATATTTCACGGAACCATGTTAATTTTTGGTCGACATTTTGCTTTTGATGGTCAACCTTCCTACCCTCTTTATACGCCCAGTGTGCCGCAATCCCGTACTCAGCAATCTTATGCATTTCCTTTGTACGAATCTGTACCTCTAATGGATCTCCATACGGACCAATAACAGTTGTGTGTAAGGATTGATATAGATTTTGTTTTGGCATAGCAATATAATCTTTAAAACGTCCTGGCATTGGCTTCCACAACGTATGCACAATCCCTAATACGGCATAGCAATCTTTAATACTATCGACCAATACACGAATGGCTAACAAATCATAAATTTCATTAAACTGTTTCTTTTGTAGCACCATTTTTCGATAAATACTGTAAATATGCTTTGGACGTCCATATACATCTGCATCAATTTCAACTTCATTCAGCTGTGATTTCATTTCAGCCATGACATTGTCTAGATATGCCTCACGCTCATCTCGCTTTTTCTTCATCAAACTGACAATACGATAATATTGCTGTGGGTTTAAATAGCGAAGTGCTGTATCTTCAAGCTCCCATTTGACAGTCGATATTCCAAGACGATGTGCAAGCGGTGCAAAAATTTCTAAAGTTTCTTTCGAAATACGTCTCTGCTTTTCGGCAGGCAAATGCTTTAGCGTACGCATATTGTGAAGACGGTCTGCTAGCTTTATTAAAATGACACGGATGTCCTGCGCCATGGCTACAAACATTTTTCGATGATTTTCTGCTTGCTGCGCCTCTTTTGATAAATACTTAATTTTCCCTAATTTTGTAACTCCGTCCACAAGTACTGCTACTTCTTCGCCAAATTCCCGTACCAAATCATCCCGCGTAAAATCTGTATCTTCGACAACATCATGTAAAAAACCTGCCGCTACAGTTTCTGGGTCCATTTGTAATTCAGCTAGAATACCCGCTACTTGTACTGGGTGAATAATATACGGTTCACCAGAGCTACGGAATTGCTCAATATGGGCATCCCTTGCTAATTCATATGCTTTTTTCACGAATGCGACATTTTCATCATTCATGTAGGATTTGACTAACTCAAAAACGTCCTCAGGAGTCAAAATTTGCTCTTTCGCCATAACATGTCCACCTTGCTCGTCAAATTTTTCAGATTAGATATAAACTTAATTGTATAAAATTTTGTAGCCTATTGTAAAGAGACTGTGTCATTTAGTTTAGTTAATCTCGTGAACAGCATTAAAAATGGAAAAAATATTCTTCTTTTTAATAAAAAAGACCCTCTGCGACGTTATGTCACAAAGAGTCTTTGTTTCGACAAGAGAATTAGTGTAATTGATTGAAAGCTACAGCAATTTTCGCGCCCACTACTGCATTGTTTTTCACTAATGCAATGTTGGCATCAAGGCTTTTACCTTCTGTTAATTCTTTTACTTTACCTAGTAAGAATGGTGTCACGTTTTTACCTTGAATACCATTTTCTTCAGCTTCAGCTAAAGCTTTTTCAATTATATTCGTAATAAACGCATGCTCTAAAGCTTCAGCTTCAGGGATTGGGTTAGCAATAACAGCTCCACCTTTTAAACCTAATGCCCACTTCGCACTTAGCATTTCTGCAATTTCTTGTGGTGTATCAAGCTGGAAGTTTACATCGAATCCACTTTGACGTGTGTAGAATGCTGGTAATTCATCCGTACCATAACCAACTACAGGTACACCTTTTGTTTCAAGATATTCTAATGTAAGGCCGATATCTAAAATAGATTTTGCACCAGCACAAATGACAGCAACATTTGTTTGTGCTAATTCTTCTAAGTCAGCAGAGACATCCATTGTCGTTTCAGCACCACGGTGAACGCCACCAATACCACCTGTTACAAAGATTTCAATACCTGCTAGCTCTGCACAGATCATTGTAGCTGCAACTGTTGTCGCTCCAAGTTTTTTTGTAGCAAGTAAGTAGCCTAGGTCACGGCGTGAAGCTTTAGCAACACCTTGTGCATTACCGAACATTTCAAGCTCTTCATCTGATAAACCAATTTTAATTTTCCCATCAATTAATGCAATTGTTGCAGGTACCGCACCATTATCGCGAATAATTTGCTCAACCTCGCGAGCAGTTTGTACGTTTTGTGGGTATGGCATCCCGTGTGAAATAATCGTTGATTCTAAAGCCACGATTGGTAAGCCCTTTGCTTGTCCTGATTTTACTTCTTCTGATAATACGATGAATTCTTTCATGTTGTTATTCCTCCATTTCACTTTTTAACAAATCTACAGATAATTCAGGTCTCACTGTATAAGGAGATGCTAAGGTATTTTTTGCATTGGTTAACCCTGCATCAAGACATGTCGCAAAGGATTGTCCTGTCAGCCAGCCGTGAATAACAGCACTAACAAAGGCATCTCCAGCACCTGTCACATCTTCAATCTTATCAATTACTTTGGCAGCAAAATGACTAGGCGCAATAGTTGTTGAAGCCGCATATACGCCCTTACTGCCAGCAGTGATAATTACATGCTCAGCACCTAATTGTAGGAGCTGTTGTAATGCTTTTTCATAATGACTCACGTTTTCAATTGTATGTCCTACAATTGTTTCTGCTTCATCCGTGTTACAAATAAACCATGTTACGCCTTGTAATGTTTCAGGTAGTCGATTCATTTTAGGCGAGGATACTGGCACAATGACCAGTGGAATTTCACGAGCAATAGCTACTTGCTGGATATAAGCCACTGTTTCTTTCGGACAGTTTAAGTCCAAAATAAAGCAGCCAGCGTTCACAAGCATCGTCTCATGCTTTTTTAACAAATTAGGCAATAATAAGTCATATACTTCCATATTGGCTACAGCTAGTGCTAGCTCGCCCTGCTCATCCATAATGGCTGTATAAGAACCAGTTGAAGCTTCAGGTAACTGCTCCACATATCGTAGATTCATAAACGATTCTGAAGCATCTTGGATCACTTGCCAATCCGCATCTTTACCAGCTGTTGTGAGCAATGTCACTTGATGGTTTAATCGGCCTAAGTTTTCAGCAATGTTTCGACCGACACCACCTACACTAAAGGAAGAACTAGCAGGGTTAGATGTTCCAAATTGAACATTGCCCTTCACGTGGAATTTTCGGTCTAAGTTAGCTCCACCGATACAAATAATTTCATTTGCCTCGGGTAAAATATAAGCACGACCTACTATTTTTCCTTCCTTCGTTAAACTAGACACTAAATTAGCAAGTACGGGACGAGATAAATTCATGGCATCCGCCATCTCTTGCTGAGACATAAACGGATTTTGGCGAATTAAAGCAAGCACCGCCTGTTCTCTTTCATTCATAGCATCACCTTTTATTATATTTGTTTACATTATAAACTTTTGTTTGAGTTTTGTCAAAAAAAAGTTGAACCTTTCATACAGAGGTTCAACTTTTCATGTTTAGTTCGTTTGTGCTTCTGGAGAAGCTTGTTTTTTGACGATGATAACGAATAGGCTCGCCAATGCACAAAAAGCCCCTGCAAGAAAAAAAGCCCATGTATAGGAATTGAAAAATTTATAAATCAACCCACCACCATATGCAGCGACTGCCGCTCCCGCTTGATGAGAGGCAAAAATCCATCCGTAAATAATACTACTCTTTTGTACGCCAAAAGTTTGTCGGGCAATACTAATCGTAGGTGGCACTGTTGCAATCCAATCAAGGCCATAAAAGATAGTAAAAATAGTTAATAAAACAAAGGAGCCCTGTGCCAAAGCATATGGGAGTAACAGGAGGGAAGCTCCTCTTAACAGATAATACCAAAATAATAACCAACGATTATCAAAGCGATCTGATAGCCAACCAGATGCAGTAGTACCTAGTAAATTAAATACACCCATAAAAGAAAGGAGCGATGCAGCGGTTACTAATGGAATACCAAAGCTAATGCAATAAGAGACAAAATGAGTACCGATTAAACCACTCGTTGAAAGACCGCAAATGAAAAAGCTCCCTGCTAACAGCCAAAAAGTTTTGACTTTAACCGCTTCTAATAAGCCATTGAAGGCCATACTAATTGGATTTTTCTTGAGCTGCACATGGGGATTTTCAAATATCTCATCCTGTCCATAAGGCGTTAAGCCCAAATCCTGCGGTTTGTTTTTGATAAAAATAGCAATTATGATTAACATCACTATACTCAAAAGTAGAATAAAGCCGATTGCCCATCTCCATGAATAGTGGTCAATGATAATAGCAAGCACTGGCAATAAAATAAGCTGACCCGTGGCTGTACTAGCCGTTAAAATCCCTACTGCCAGCCCTCTTCTTTTGACGAACCAATGATTGGCTACATAAGGACTGAGCACCGTTAAAAAGAGGCTTGCGCCGAGACCAATGATTCCACCCCAAATAATGATTAATTGCCATGATTGATTCATGAAAAATGTTAAAGACATTCCTAACACTAATGTAGACATAGCACTTATCATCATCTTTTTTAAACCTATCACTTCAAGCAAAGCTGCCATAAATGGTCCAGAGATGCCATATAAAAATAAGCTGACGGCAAATGCTAGCGCAATCGTCGATCGATCCCATTGAAACTCCCTTTCTAAAGGATCAATAAACACACCAGATGATGACATTGTAATTCCAGCAACAATAATGGAGAAAAACGTGACCACTAAAATAAACCAACTGTAATGAATCCGCTTCATTATTCCACCTACTTTTCTTGTCAAAGTCACTCTAAAAGCATGTATATACATGTTTTAGAGTATATTCGTTCATTTATATGTATATACATGTATAATGATAGTAACCATTCCATTAGATAGCTGTCAATAAGTATTTTTTAGCGCTTAGGTGTATACTTAAAATTAGTAGAATCCCTCAAAGGAGTACTGACCATGAAAAATCAACAGAATACTATCGATTACACACAAATATGTGTTTGTGCAAACCTTCGAAAAAAAACAAGGGTCGTGACGCAGTTATATGATAAATTACTTCAGCCTACCGGTTTAAAAGTGACTCAATATTCTATGCTGGCACATATCGACCTCCAACAAGCTGTTTCCATTAGTCGTTTAGGTGAAATTTTATTGCTTGACCAAACGACCGTGACACGTAATATCAATCTATTAAAGCAATATGGCTACGTCGAGTTAAAGCGTGATCCCCATGACGCTCGCACTAAAAATATAATGCTCACTGAAAAAGGGTTAGAGAAGCTGCATGAGGCTGCACCCATTTGGAAAACGATTCAAGATAAAATCGTTGATGATATTGGTGTCGAAAAATATGCTGATTTCTATGATACTTTGCGAACAATGCAAAAGATCATTCAGTCCTACGATGAACAATAAAAAAGCGCCCATGTGATGGCGCTTTTTTTCAATGCTCTTAATATTGAATAAGAGTTTTAATATTTAAGTCGCCCAGCTTGTCACGACCATTTAATTCTAAAAGTTCAATTAAGAAGGCACAACCCACTACTTGACCACCTAATTGTTCCACTAGACGAACAGTGGCTTCTACCGTACCGCCTGTTGCTAGTAAATCATCACAGATTAGTACCTTTTGACCAGGCTTAATCGCATCATTATGCATAGTTAATGTATCTTTGCCATATTCAAGACCATAGTCTGCACTAATAACCTCGCGTGGTAATTTACCCGGTTTGCGAACAGGTGCAAAGCCGATTTCAAGGGCATAGGCAACTGGGCACCCAATAATAAAACCACGTGCTTCAGGACCCACTACAATTTCTGCACCTAGTTCTTTTGCATATTCTACAATTTGATCTGTTGCATATTTGTATGCCGGTCCATGATCCATAATTGTAGTTATATCTCTGAATGTAATACCCTCTTTCGGCCAGTTTTCAACCGTTGTAACGTATTGCTTTAAATCCATTTTATTGCTCCTCCTACGAAACGTATTCGTCTAGTCATGTATTCGTTCATCAAACCATTGTTTTAATTCTATATAAGGAGCATAGACAAGCATTTGCTCCATTTCAATCTGTTCTGAACGTTGTTTGTACGACGGTGCCTCGGTCAATGCTTGTTTTGGAGCATCCACGTTGACAGTCGTCAGTCCACTCTCCATTTTAACAAAATCAAGCTCAAAAAACACCTGTGTCATAAATTTTAATGTTTCTAATGGCCATCCAGTATGCTTAGCTATGTCCGCTACATGCATATCAAGTGGAAATGCTGGTCGATTTTTCAAGAATTTATAATACCATGCAAATTGCTCTCGGGTAGGTAAAACATTAAAGTATTGTGAATCTGGCATATAAAAATGCGCATAGATGCGTGAAGGGGCTGTTTTCTGTAAAACCTCTTCTAGCTTTTGAATGTTTTCAGGCAAATCTAAAAGAACAATATATTCACTTTGTCCGATGTTTGAAAGAGTTGGATCAACGACTATTATAGGAACATCAATTAACGATTGATAATAGGTCATTGTTGTTGGACGAAAGGCTATAAATGTCGCCTCTTCCTTTGGCACTGTATTGAGCCAGCGAGCCGTTTGACGAATACCACGAATATCAAAAAGCTGCCATTCAGTGGTTTGAACATCTTCAATCATAAATTGAGCTTTTTTACGACCCTGCCACTCGTTAATTTGCAAATCACCAATAAAGGACACTTTTATGCCATACGTTAATTCATCATGTAAATGGCCCTTATGGAAACCAACACTATCTAATTTGTCATAGCCATTCGTTAATTCCATTTTTATATGGTTCTCAGCTGCTCCAATTTTTCGCATCGAAGATATTTCAACGTCCTCAAGCACATAAACTGGCTTCGGAAAATCTGTACCATACGGGCCAAGTGTTGATATTTCTTCAATAGCATCTGCAGAAATTTCATCTAGGCTTAGAGGGATATCAATGTGTACCACAGGTGTTAACTGCTCTTCTGTTAAACATGCTCTTGCCTGTGTATCCAAGCGTGACCGTAGTTCATCCACATGCTCAATTGATAAAGTCATCCCCGCTGCCATCGGATGGCCTCCAAAATGAGGTAAAATATCACGATTTTTGGCCAATTCATTATATAAATGGAAGCCTTCAATACTGCGTGCAGAGCCTTTTGCTGTGCCTTTATCAGGGTCAAGTGAAAGGACAATCGTCGGACGATAATATTGTTCAACAAGACGTGAAGCAACGATTCCTACAACCCCTGCATTCCAGCCTTCTCCTGCTACAACAAGGACTAAAGAATCGCTAATTTTCTTCTCTGCTTCAATTAGGGCAATGGCTTCATCCGTTATACTTTTGACAATATCCTTACGCTCGGTATTGCAGGCATTTAGCTGTTTGGCCAATGCTGTTGCCTTTGCGCTATCCTCTGCCATTAATAATTCGACACCTGGCGATGCATCACCGAGACGCCCCACTGCATTAAAGCGTGGACCAAAATAAAAGCCAATCGTTTCCTCATTAATTTTTGCTTGCTCCGTACTCGCAATATCACACATGGCTTGTACCCATGGACTAAGAGAACGACGCATTTCCTCTATCCCTCGTTTAACGAGATAACGATTTTCATCCACTAATGGCACCAAATCAGCCACCGTGCCAATCGCAACATATTCTAATAAATGAGTTGGTAGTTCTCCGTATAGAGCATGTGCAAGCTTAAAAGCTACACCTACACCAGCAAGCTCTCCAAAAGGATAATGCCCTTCAGGTATACGTGGATGTAAAATGATATCTGCTGGTGGTAATTCCTCCCCTGGTTCATGGTGATCGGTCACAATGACATCCAGCCCAAGCTCCTTCGCTACACGAATAGGTTCAATCCCCGAAATCCCATTATCCACAGTGATAATTAACTGCACACCCTCCTCATATGCTTCCCTGAAAAGAGCCTCATGTGGCCCATAACCATGAATAAAACGATTCGGTATTTTAAACGATACATCAGCACCAAGATTTAATAGAACATTTAGCATGACCGTCGTACTTGTCACACCATCGGCATCATAATCGCCGTAGACTAAAATTTTCTCTCCATTATCAAGAGCTTGCTCAATTCGTGCCACCGCTTCCGTCATACCGTGCATGAGAAAAGGATCATGGACATTCGCTTCTGTCATATTTAATAAGCTTTCTGCATCAGCTGTTGTTTCACAGCCTCGCGCTGCTAAAATTTTTGCTGCAATCGCAGAAAGTTGTAAGTCATTTTGTAATGCTTGTACAAGATTTACGTCTGGGCGCTCCACTTGCCATCTTTTTTTCGATAGAATCATCTTCTCACTTCCTTACGAAAGCTATTATACCGAAATTCTACACGATACGCACTATCCGTAAGATTGATAGTTTTATCCAAGTAAGGCTATGTCTCTGTTTCAGCATGCTATCCATCACTTTGCTCCTGCTATCCGTCACTTCCCCCTTGCTATCCGTCACTTTGCTCCTTCTATCCGTCACTTTCCCCTTGCTATCCATCACTTTGACCCTTCTATCCATCACTCCCCCCCACGCTATCCACTACACAGCAAAAAAGCCCACTCTAGTAAAGAGTAGACTTTTCATAAATGCCTTTTGAAGCGGCTATTAATGCTTCTATTGCTTCCATCCTGCCTTCATGTAAGGCTGTCACAACGGCACTTCCAACGATGACCCCATCTCCCAACATTCCCATACTTTTCACTTGCTCTGGCGTTGAAATGCCAAATCCCGCTAGTACTGGGATTGGACTTGCCTGACGCAAGCTTGCAAAATGTTGTTCTAAATTAGTAGCAAAATTGGATCGTTCCCCTGTAATTCCATTTACAGTGACTGCGTAAACAAATCCTTGGCTTGCAGCAGCAATACGAGTAATGCGTTCAGGAGGACTTGTTAATGATACAAGCTGGATGACATCAATGCTATGTGGATTTAAGGCCTCTCGTAAAATCCCACTTTCCTCTAATGGCACATCGGGTACGATTATTCCTTTGACTCCTCCAGCTACACAAGCTTGAGCAAAAGCCTCCAAGCCATATGCTAATACGGGATTAAAATAAGTCATGATGACTAATGGGACAGTTATTTCCTCTTTAAATGAAGCGAGAGCTTGTAATACTTTCCTCAACGTTACACCCGCTACTAATGCTCGTTCTCCAGCCCGTTCAATTGTTGGACCATCTGCAACAGGGTCTGTAAAGGGAATGCCTACTTCAATAGCTGTTACACCCAGCTGCTGTAGCTTTAAGATCGTTGGCTTGACTGTTTCTAATCCCCCATCGCCTGCCATCATATACGGTATAAAAGCCTTATGTCCTGCAAGCTTTGTCTGGTCAATCGCCTGTTGTAAAGTCGTCATTTCAGATCCCCCCCTAGTGACGCACGAACCGTGTGTACATCTTTATCCCCTCGGCCAGATAAGCACACCACAATAATGCTGTCATTCGGCATAGTTTTAGCAAGCTTTGCTGTATAAGCAATAGCGTGGGAACTTTCCAGTGCGGGAAGTATGCCCTCTGTTCGACTTAATAATTGTAAGCCTTCTAATGCTTCAGCATCTGTGATAGAGTCAAATTGCGCTCGACCCATCTCATGTAAATAACAATGTTCCGGCCCTTTTCCTGGATAGTCTAATCCTGCTGAAATAGAGTGTGCTTCTTGAACAAAGCCATTTTCATCTTGTAATAAATACATGTAAGCACCATGTAATACACCCAATTGTCCACCTGCAATGGCTGCAGCATGCCGCCCCGTTTCAAGACCACTTCCTGCTGCCTCTACACCATATAAGGCAACTGATTCATCGTCAACGAATGGATGAAACATGCCAATTGCATTACTACCTCCACCAATACAAGCTACAACTGCATCTGGTAAACGACCTTCCTTTTGCAAAATTTGTGTCCTTGTTTCTACCCCGATAATACGCTGAAAGTCCCGGACAATTTTTGGAAATGGGTGTGGGCCTAACGCAGAGCCTAAAATATAATGCGTATCCTCCACATTTGTTACCCAGTAGCGCAAAGCAGCATTTACAGCATCCTTTAAAGTTTTTGACCCGCTTTCCACCGACTGAACCTTCGTTCCAAGTAGCTCCATACGAAAAACATTTAACTGCTGACGTTTGATGTCTTCAGCGCCCATAAAAACTACACATTCAAGATTTAATAAGGCACAAGCGGTAGCCGTTGCTACTCCATGTTGCCCAGCGCCTGTCTCCGCAACAATTTTCTTTTTCCCCATTCGTTTGGCAAGGAGGGCCTGGCCGATCGCGTTATTAATTTTATGAGCACCTGTATGATTTAAATCTTCACGCTTTAAATAGATTTTCGCTCCACCAAGCTTCTTTGTTAAATTTTCTGCGAAATAAAGCGGGGTTTCACGTCCCACATAGTCCTTTAAATAATAGGATAGCTCCTCTGTAAACGCTGCATCTTTTATTGCTTCCTCATAAGCAGTCTCTAATTCTAGCAAGGCTGTCATTAATGTTTCAGGTACAAACCGCCCACCAAATTGGCCGAACCGCCCATCCTTTGTTGGTACACTATTGGCTATCGAAACTGTCATTATCTATGCCCCCTCTTTGCCATTTGTAAAAATGTCCGTATTTTTTTATGATCCTTTATGCCATTTGTTTCTACACCACTGGATACATCCACCATGTGAGGGTCTACATCTGTAATGGCTCCTTCAATATTCTCCGCCTTCAATCCACCAGCAAGTATTAATCTTTCTCGTGGAATTCCCACTTCATCAAGTAAAGTCCAGTCAAAAGTTCGACCACTTCCACCCTTAAAATCAGTCCCAGGGGCATCGAATAAATAATAGTCCACCTGATAATTAGCAGCGGCTTGCACATCCTCTTTTGTCCGTATAGATAATGCTTTTATAGCCGGATAACCTTGTTCAGCAATGAATGCTGCTGTTTCCTCTCCATGGTATTGCACGTAATCTAAAGGCACTCGCTCAACTGCTTCCTGTAATTCAGCAGGAGTTGGATTGACAAAGACACCAATTTTCAAAATACCTTGTGGCACTTGCTTTGCTAACAGCTGTGCTTGTTCAATGGATACACGACGTTTACTTGGTGCAAAAACAAAGCCCACAGCATCTGCACCAGCATGAATTGCTGTTTGGATATGTTCTAATTCTTGTAATCCACAAATTTTAACTTTTGTCATACTGACGTCTCCTCGGTTTGAACTTGTAAACGTCTGAGTGCTAGCCCTACATCTCCGCTCCGCATTAATGCTTCTCCAACAAGAACGCCACTAGCGCCCATAGCCGCCACTTGTTTCGCATCGTCCTGCGACCAAATACCACTTTCACTAATTAATAGATGTTCCTCATCAAACGGAAAGGCTTCTGCAATCTCCTTTGTTCGCTGTAAATTGACTTCAAAAGTGCGTAAATCTCGATTATTAACGCCAATCAATTTCGCATCGACTGCAAGGGCACGTTCGAGCTCCTCACTATCATGCACTTCCACTAAAACCTCTAAGCCTAAGCTCGTTGCGTAGCTATATAAATCACGTAAAGCTTCATCCGTTAATGCTGCCACGATCAATAAAATTATTGATGCGCCTGCTGCCTTCGCAAATCGAATTTGCACTCGATCCACCATAAAATCTTTACAAAGAAGTGGCGTATCCACAGTACGAGCAACTGCAGCTAAATCTTCAAAGGAACCTTTAAAAAATTCCTTGTCCGTTAATACAGAAATAGCTGCTGCTCCTGCCTGAGCATAAACTTTTGCTTGGGCAACTGGGTCTGCCCCACCAGCAATTAACCCTTTGGAAGGTGAAGCACGTTTCATTTCAGCAATCACTTGCAATGTGTTTGCTTGCCGTAATGATTGGAATAACGAAGGGCGTTGCTGTTCTGAAAAATTCGCTAAAGGATCAGGCTGCTCTAATAATGCTCCTACCTCTATCCTCTTTTGCTGAAGTATTTTTTGAAGAATATTCATTGTCCAACCTTCACTCCTTTTAATTGCTCACTATAAGCTACAACCCTTGCTAATTTTTGTAGGGCTCGCCCACTGCTAATACTGTCTTTCGCCATAGCCACACCCTCTTTAATCGTTTCTGCCTGACCATAACCGAATAATCCAATTCCGGCATTTAACAATACCGTATTTAAGTAGGCACTCTGCTCCCCAGCCAATAATTTTTTCATTATTACCGCATTTTCATCAGCATTGCCACCACGAATGGCCTCTAATGGTGCCGAGCGAAGACCGACATCCTCTGCGGTCAATGAGAATGGAATCAAATCTCCTTTATCTAGTAAAACCAATGTATTTTGCCCTGCTAAGGAAGCTTCGTCTAGCCCTTGAGGACCTGATACTACAATGGCACGCTCCCGTCCTAGCATTTGTAGAACAGAAGCATACTCCATGACAAAATGGGGACGATTAATGCCTGTAAATTGTGTTGAAAGGGTTACAGGATTTGTTAAAGGGCCAACTAGATTAAAGATGGTTGGTCGACCTAGTGCACGTCGCACCTCTCCAATCCTTCTTAGTTTAGGATGGATATTCGGTGCATATAAAAAAGCAATGCCTTCTTTCTCCAATAAATCTACCGTTTGTGGAATTGTCATATCTGTATGAATGCCTAATGCCTCTAAAACGTCCGAGCTGCCAGAGGAAGACGAAATTTTACGATTTCCATGCTTGGCGATTTTAACACCAGCTCCCGCTAGCACGAATGCAGAGGCAGTACTGATATTAAATGTATGAAGACCATCACCACCAGTACCGCAATTATCCATGTAATCCCCTTCTTTTACCGGAACATCACGGGCAAATGACCGCATAGTTGTTGCTAATGCCGCTACTTCATGAGCCGTCTCCCCCTTTATAGATAGGGCTGTTAAAAAGCTTGCGATTTCATCTTTAGGGGTGTCATCCTGAAATATCCATTGCGCCACCTCCAGCATTTCTTCATACATTAAATGCTCTCCTTGCAACACTTTCCGCTGTAAATGCTTCATTCGTTTTGCCCTCCATTATTCGCCAATAACTGTAAATATACTCGTTCTTCCTCTTCCACCTGCTGTAAAACTCTTAATACGTCCGTATATTTTGTAACCGCAATGGTCGATTGCAAATGCATCATTGTCTGTTTCACCACAATGGATTGCCCAGCTAAAGCAAAATCCAACTGCCCATTAAAACCAATGAAGCCGAGAGCTCCGCCAAAAATACCCGCATTATGATGCCATTTTTCCAAATAATAGGTTTCCTGTTCCTTAGGTATCCCTGTAGTTGAATATGGTGGTAGCATTGCTGCTAATACATCAAGGGCATGAAGCATTGGCAACAGACGTCCCTCTATTCTAGAAGTCATGTGTAAAGCTTGCTTCGATCTCTCAATACGCATAGCATCAATCACCTGAAGGGAATCCCGAAAACAAACTGACTGTAGCTCTTGCTGCACTGCGCTCACAAGGAGGGCATGTGATTTTCTAATCTCTAGATGATTACATAGTTTTCGTTCATTTTCTAAGTCGTCGCTTTTCGTTCCTCCTCGTGGGTATGTTCCCTCTGTCGGGGTTGCAATTACTCGTTCTCCTGTCACTCGTATTAGACTTTCAGGAGATGTTCCTAAAACTACATAATCTTCAAATTCTACATAATACATATAGGCAGCTGGCTTTTTTTTACGGAGCTGTCTATATAACGAAAAAGCGTCTCCTTGAAACTTTGCCATATAGCGCTTCGGTAATATGACTCTTGTCATTTCCCCTTGTAAATTACGTTGAATGTTTTGTAGAGCATTTGTAAATTGATCCTGTGTAGAAGTATCAAGCGTTTGATAGGTGTAAGTTGCTTCTTCACTTGCATGCCCCTGTAACAACTGTTGGGCTAAATCCTCCAAGTCAGGCTCTTGTTTTTCCACATCTATATTTGTATGAATCAGTGTCACTTCATCCGTTACATGGTCAAACATAATGATTGTTTCATAGACATGAAAATGAACATCTGGGAGATCCTTTTCATCGGTTGGCAGCATCGATGTTCCTCCATGACCTATATAACCAACGGCACCACCAGAGAACGGAAATTCAGTCGTATGGGAAATGCGTGGCATGAGTCTTTTCAGTAGAGCAAAGAGCTCACCTTTATGGACATAGGTTTTTCCTGTTTGATAGGAATACTCCTGAATTTCTTGCCCGACACCTTTATATGTTTTTCTTGGATTCGCACCGATAAAGGAAAACCTTCCCGCACCCTCATGCTGGGCTGAACTTTCCAGCAAAAATTTATGCTTACCTTGTAAACGTCTAAAAATTAAAATCGGTGTTAAAGAATCGCCATTGATGGTTTTCATTTTTGTTCTTGAACTCATTGTTTGCATAGCTTTCAATCTCCTTCTCCAAAGATTTCCTTTAGCTAATGTCTAGTCGAATGAAGAAAAATTGCACTGTTGAATGAAAATAAAAAAATCCCCTGCAAAAAGGATTATTCCTAATTGCAGAGGACGATCATGACCGCGTTGCCACCTCATATTAGAGCATATTGCTCTCACTTTAATGCCTGCTCCTGCTACGTCCATAGCTAATCGGTTAGATAGCTATAGCCATATATCGTTCAAGCATTCCCTATAACGTGGGGATTCACGTTCGCTTTTTTAAAGGCGACTCTCATAAGTCCATTCACATAAGCTACAAATCAGTTCTCACCAGCCACTGACTCTCTATATTGCACACCTATGCTACTACTCTTATTCAACAATTTCTCAGCTATTCTCATCTAAACTCAGCTCATCTGTTCTTAGGCTGACCACGCTCCCGTAGCCTTCTACCTTGACCGAACAAAAAGTTAGCCTTAATTCTATGACAAACAAATACAATTGTCAATCAATTTTGAAGAATCAAGTGGTTGACATGGATTTCAGAAGCTTTTTATATAGGTATATAACCCTTTTGAAATTCCTTAAAAAGGAAATACTACTCCTGCTATTGAAAATTTTCTGAGTATTGACCTTGTAAAAATATCAAGTTATAGTAATTTCAGAACATTTATTTTTTCTATATAACAAAAGAAGGTAGGAACGTCTATGTCCGTTCGTAAAAAACTAAATCTGGGCTTCATTTCATTAACATGTTTACTCTTCATTTCAAGCATTGTGAGCTTTCTTCAATTTAAAGCTACGCAAAATGATCTAGAAGAAGTGCTGCAACATCGTATAGTTCAAATGCAATTAACAGTGAAAATTCAGCAAGAACTCGCATCGCAAGGTTTATTTTTACGTTCCTATATTTTAAATCAAAAGGATGAGACAGCTAAAGCTAATTTAGAGCGCTATGAAAAGCTTTTACCAGAATCGGTGAATGAACTTTCTACGCTTGTTCGTTCTGATTACACAAAAAATATCATGCAGCAAATCACAGCACTACAAAAAGATTTACTTACTCATTCCGAAGAGGCGGTCCAAGCCTTCAATAATGGAAATGTAGATTTAGCACTCTCTTACATAAATAATGATGTGACAAAAGATAATAAGGAAATCTTCCAATTGACGAAGGAAATGTTAGAGTATCATAATGAACAGCTTCAAAAGGTTGATGCTGAAGTGAATCAAACGGTTGCACGAGCAATTATTATTTCCATCACGCTACTATTGGCTAGTGTCGTTATTGGTGTATACTTTATGTTTTTTGTTAAAAGGTCGATTGTTCAGCCATTGCGTCAGGCTATTGGAGCGGCTGATACATTAGCACAAGGAGATTTAACGATTGATGAGCTGACTCACCAATCAAAAGATGAAATTGGTACACTAGCCGTGGCTGTCAATACGTTAAAGCACAGTCTAACAGGCTTAATGTCAAACATCCAAGATAGTGCCTCCCACCTATCAGCTGTCTCTGAAGAGCTATCTGCTAGCACGGAGGAAGTGACGGCGACTTCTGAGGATATTGCCCAACGAATTCAAGAAAACTCAACACATATCGTTTCATCCGCTAGTGCTTCACAGCAAAGTGCTGTAGCAATGGATGAAACAGCAGCCGGTGTCCAACGCATTGCAGAAGCGACACAAAGCCTTCATTCCAATGCAGAAAGTATGACTGAGCTCGCACAAACAGGAGGAACAACTATTTCCATAGCGAAAGAACAAATGTCTATCATTTCTGTGGCTACCTCTGAAATTGCTACATTAACCGAAAAGTTAAGTAAACAATCAGAAGAAATTGGACAAATTACAACCGTTATCACAGCCATTTCAGAGCAAACAAATTTACTGGCATTAAATGCGGCAATTGAAGCGGCAAGAGCTGGGGAACACGGTAAGGGCTTTGCAGTAGTAGCTGATGAAGTACGTAAACTTGCTGAGGAATCTAATCAGTCTGCCAATCAAATAGTTGCCATTACAAAAGAAATTCTGACAGATACACGCAATGTTGCAGTTGCCGTCGATCATGGACTAGCGTCTGTAAAAGATGGCGTAAATAAAATTCACGAGGCAGGGGATGCTTTCTACTCCATCACATCAGCCGTGACTGCATTTACTGAGCAAATTGAAGAAATATCTGCTACATCTGAGGAAATTTCCGCCAGTGCTGAACAGGTTGCAGCCTCTGTCACGGAAATAGCTAGTGTATCAAATCAATCAGCCAGCAATTCACAAATAATTGGTGAGTCTGTTGATGAACAAGTCGCAACAATGCAGCAAGTGAACGCGGTCGCTGAGGAGTTAAGTCAACATGCCCAGCAGCTACAAACATTACTTCAACAATTTAAAATATAAGAAAGAAAATCTGCTGCTTTTTAGAAAGCCAGCAGATTTTTTTGCATCATAAAAGCAGGGTATAGAAAACAATTTGTTTTCTACCCCTGCCCATTTAAATTATACAGTAGGTTCGTCTGTACCCCATTGTTTTTTCTCTTTCTTGTGTAGCTGCCCATCTGATTTTTTCATTTCACGAATTTTTAATGAATACCAGATTTGAGCTGCGATACAGATGGAAGAATACATACCTGTAATTAAACCAATCAATAACGCGATCGAGAAGTTTTGAATAGATGGTGCACCAAAAATTAATAAAGCTATAACAACAATAATAACTGTTAGGACTGTATTAACAGAACGTCCCATTGTTTGGCGTAATGATTTATTTACAATGTTCGCCAATACTTCACGGTCATTAATTGTATCATAACGATCTAAGTTTTCACGCATACGGTCAAAGGTAACAATCGTATCATTAATGGAGTAACCAACAATGGTTAACACAGCCGCAATAAATGTAATATCTACCTCTAAACGCATGAAGCTAAAGACGGCAACGATTAAGAATACATCATGCAATAATGAAACAATTGCACCAATGCCCATTCGCCATTCAAAACGAATTGCTACATAAATGATGATTCCTAGTGCTGAAAGTGCCAATGCTTTAATAGCATTTTTCACCAATTCCTTACCAACTGTTGGCGATACCGTACTTACAGTAGGTTTATGACCATATTTATCAGTTGTTTCTTTTTGGAATTTTAAAATATCTGCTTGTGATAAATCGGATTTATAACGTACAACTGCAGATGTACTCTTTTCTCCTGAAAGGACAATATCCTCCGAAGGGAAACCAATGCTATCAACGAATTTTGCTACTTCTTCTTGTGTTAACGTTTGTTCTGCTTCAATTTGAATACGTGTACCACTAGAGAAATCAATACCAAGGTTTAGACGGAAAATACCCATAACCACTATCCCAGCCACTAAAATGGCTAAAGAGAATGTATAAAATTTCTTACGGTTGTGAACAAAATCGAAACGATCAAATTTCGTTGATAAATCTAATGTGCCAATGTTTTCATCTAAACTATGTTGTTTTGTTTTGGCAATACCATACCATGCTGGATTATTGAAATAGCCACTGTTAACAAGGACTCCTAATAGAACGCGAGAACCCCAAACTGCTGTTAAGAAGCTCAATAAAATACTAATAATTAATGTAGTTGCGAATCCTTTGACAGAGCTTGTCCCGAAGTAAAATAGAATGCCCGCTGCTAATAGAGTCGTCAACTGTGCATCGACAATCGCTGATAAAGATTGTTTAGACCCAATTTGGAACGCCTGTTTAGCAGAATACCCTACTCGAAGCTCTTCTCGTATACGTTCTGCTGCTAGAATGTTGGCGTCCACAGCCATCCCTATACCGAGTACAATAGCAGCAATACCCGGAAGCGTTAATACGGCGTTTATCCAATCAAATACAACCAAGACTAAGAAAGTGAATACAACAAGTGTAATGATGGAAATAAAGCCTGGTAAACGATAGTAAAATAACATGAATAAGAAAATAATTACTACGCCGACAATACCTGCAAAAATGGTACTTTTCAGTGCCTCATCACCAAACTGAGCACCAACAGAAGTGGAGTAAATTTCATCAAGCTTAACAGGTAGTGCCCCTGCATTTAAAATTCCTGATAAATTTTTTGTTTCATCAACAGAGAAATTACCACTTATCATAACGTCTGTAGTATTTAACGTTTGACTAACTGTTGCTGCTGATGAATAGCGAGGCTTCGCTTTTTGTGATTCCGCTTTATAGGAATCAACACCCTCTTCAAAGTCTAACCATACAACTAATAAATTTTGTCCTACAGGTTTCGCAGCAATTTTACTTGTTACATCTGCAAATTTTTTCGCATCTTTTAATTTTAAAGATACGATTGGGCGATTTTGCTGGTCAAAGGAAGCACTAGCTCCATTTTCCGCTAAATCATTCCCATCTAATAATAAATTATCATCCACATCACGGAATGTTAAATTCGCAGAAGTAGATAGTAACTTACGTGCAGATTCCTGATCTTCAACACCAGCTAATTGCACACGGATACGGTTTTCTCCCTCAACCTGAATGCTTGGTTCACTAACACCAATCGCATTGACACGGTTACCAAGGGCTGTTGCCGTAGCAGCCACAACTTCCGGCGTGATTTTTTGTCCTTCTTTTAATTCATTTACCTCGTAAAGAACCTCAAACCCGCCTTGTAAGTCAAGACCAAGCTTAATGTCCTTTAAGACGCCGTTTACAGTCGTACTAATTCCTGCTACCAAAAGCACAAGAATTAATAGGAATGCAACTATACGACTTTTTAGTTTCATTGAAAATCCTCCTCGAAATGGTGTAAGGGTTGTCCTTACACGCCAAACAAGTAACTAGCAATACCTTTTGAAACGATTAATCCTCCTTTTTCTTAGAATCATGTTACCTGTGTCTCAAAAAGGTAGCTTCACTTATTTCATTCGTTCATAACGCGCAAGTTTATCTTTGTATTATTAGGTACTAACCTTCCTAATGCAAGTAACATCGCATGGGCGGTTTATGTAAGTAAACAGTTTTTCAAAATAAAAAAAGCGCAACACACTTATTATGAAACAGGTTGCGCTTGGTGTCAATTCAACACATATAGGTTTCTTTGAATTCTTGCAAAATTTGACACATCGTCATTTATGTTCTGACTGGACCAAGCAGTAATTGTAATTCTTCTGTATTCAGTTCTTCAAACCAATTATCACTTTGTAAAAACTCTACTTGATTAAATGAGACGATATCAGATGGTGATACCGAGAATATGGTCGCAATCACCTCATATAAGCGTAGTTGATCTACTTTCTTTTTCCGCCATTTTTTTTCAACACAGTACCGCCAAAGCTCTTCTGCCGTTATAGCATCATAATGAAAATACTTGAACTCTGCTATCTTACTATCAATTGCAGGACGAATTTTTTCAAATAGTTGCTCATATTGCATACTCATTTTGAATCATCTCCAATCAAAGTCGTAACGTAAGACATGCTTGCATACAAATAGTGTAAATGAATTTTTGCGGCTTGAGAAGGGACGGATGGCATGAGTTCTTTTGTACGGGGTACTTTATTTTTAATGTTTGTCATTTTTTTATCTAAACTTTTTGGCTTCTTTTATAGAATGCAATTTATGCGAATTGCTGGTGAAGAGGCAGTCGGCATTTATATGACCGTCTATCCAGCTTTTATTTTCTTCATCTCACTCATTCAACTTGGACTACCTATTGCTGTAGCTAAAATTGTGGCAGAATTACTAGCAAAAAATAAACGCGAAAGCATATTTGGCGTCATGCGTACTGCTATTCTTTGGTCATTTATTGGCATGATCGTTTTTATGCC
The DNA here is from genome assembly GCF_058795135.1 of Lysinibacillus sp. GW823-FHT06C08. NCBI lineage: Bacteria > Bacillati > Bacillota > Bacilli > Caryophanales > Bacillaceae > Lysinibacillus > Lysinibacillus sp. GW823-FHT06C08. The sequence continues at coordinate 80,825 of NZ_JBXAHN010000003.1, read as the reverse complement.
ACTCGTTGCACTTACTATACCATATATTTCTACGACACTCTTACATAATGAACATACAACTTTCACCTTATGGATTGCACTCTTTGCAGTACCAGTATCAGTAGGATCTGGTTTATTACGCGCTTATTTACAGGGAATCGCTAAAATTACACCGACCGCCTGGTCACAAATGATTGAACAAGTGGTGCGTATTAGCTTTATTACACTAATGCTTCCATATGTGGCTAACTATAATAATGCTGCTGTGACGGCAGCTGCTGCAATGGGTATTACGCTTGCTGCAGAGGTAGTAGCATTCCTCTATTTATGGCTGCACTATATAATTTCAAAAAATAAACTAATTCCGCGCAAAACAAAAATCGAAGGGTATCCTTCATCGCCAATGCTCCGTATAGCACTACCTTCCGCAGGCAGTAAGCTTTTTGGTTCTTTCACTTGGTTTTTAGAACCAATCATCTTTTTGAAAGCTTTAACAGTGGCAGGATTAACGGCATCTGCAGCTACCATTCTATACGGTGTCATCTCAGGTGTGTTAGTGCCATTACTGCTATTTCCTGCGTTTGTGTCAACAGCTTTATCGATTGTTCTTATTCCAGCGGTCAGTGATGCCGTCGCTCGTCAGCACACTTCTTTGCTACAGGAGCGGATTTCGGTTTCCTTACGATTATCTTCTTTAGTGGGCTGTTTTGCCGCTACATATTTCTTTGTACATGGTGATGAATTGGCTATGAAGCTTTTCCATTTAGAAGAAAATCGTGGTTACGTAAAAATTTTAGCCCCCATTTTTTATTTCTATTATATTCAAAGCCCTTTACACTCCATCCTTCAGGCAATTGGAGAAGCTCGGGCTGCGATGATGAACTCTATCTATGGTGGCCTAGGAAAATTATTTGTTATGTTTGTACTTGCCTCTCAGCCCGGTATTCAAGAAAAAGGGGCTGTGGTAGCTATTGGCTTTGGCGTTTTAATGACGTCTTTCTTGCATATAGCAACTGTTAGACAACGGAAAAACTTACGAGCAGGCTTTAGAATGTTTGTCGTACCTTATAGTTGCTTTATTGCCGTTTGTATCGCCCAGTACTTCCTTATGCCATTACTATCACTACCATTTATTTTAAATAGCTGTGTCACATTATTTTTACTATTTACGAGTTTATTATTTACCAATCAATTACGTATAACGGATTTCCGCTATATCCGTAAATTAGCAAAGAAAGTTTAGCTTTCTTTTAATTGGATATACAGTCGCTCGTCTTCCCAAATACAAAAAAACACTGTCTCACTATCTGTAATATTATTTTTAGCTAGTTCATTCTTCAACCATTCCACATCTTTATGCATCGTTAATAAATGTCTTTCTTGAATATCTCCGTCAATAATCAATGGATAAACAAATGGTTTTTCATCTTTTTTGTAAACGGAAAGATTGCCCGAAGGTTCTAAATAGGCAAATGCAACATCGGAGACAGAGGCGATACCACTTTCTCGTAATTGCTGACATAAATCATCTAAATTATAACGGTGTTTCCGCATTTCACTCTCTAAAATCACACCGTCTTTTACTAGTAATGCTGGATCACCGTCAACTAGGTCGCGGATTCCCTTGAATTTCAACGATAAATAAGCACTTAATATTTGTATACAAAGCAAAATAATAATGGGTAGAATAGCATTAAAAAGAGGATTTTTATAATCATCTAATGCAAAGGCAGCCACTTCTGCAATTAAAACAAATACAACTAAATCGATGACAGATAGCTCACCCACTTCTCGTTTACCCATCAATCGAAAGACGATGATAATAAACACATATAAAAAACAGGTTCTAAAAATAATATGGAAATATTCTTCCATTAGCATACACCCCCATACTATCAAGGTGACCTTATTTTTGTTTTTTATACAGAATGATGGTGTCATATTGCTGAAAAATGATTTTATTCAAGGAATAGTCTTTAGTTGTTCGTACAAAATATAAAGAACGACATACTTTAAACTATAAACAGCAAATAAGGTGAGAAAATGATTAGGAAAATTATTGCTTTCGTTGTTGTTTATATCGTTCTGTTCACGTATCCATTCCTTACTTATGGATACGAAGAACAGACTATACCCGTTCTTATGTACCACCATTTAGCGGACAATATAAACAATAATACGGTTATTTCACCCACTAATTTTGATAAACAGATGAGAGCACTTAAGGAAGAAGGGTATCATGCGATTTCGGTCAAAGAATTACACGATTACTTAACAAGCCAAATCAAATTACCTGAAAAGCCTGTATTGATTACTTTTGATGATGGCTATCTCAGCAATTACGAAATGGCTTATCCGATTTTGAAAAAATATGACCTACATGCAGAAATCTTTGTTATTGCAAGCCGAATAGTCGATACAAGTAAGGGTATTGCCTATCCACATGAAATTGCTAAAATGAATTGGGAACAATTAAAAGAAATGCAAGATTATATAACGATCCAAAGCCATACTTGGGACTCGCATTATAAATTACCTTCAAAATATGGCAGACAAAATGGGGCCATTTACGGTCCAAGCTATTTGAATGGACAATTAGAAAGTCAAGAGCAGTACGAAGCAAGGGTCAAAGATGATTTTATTCACTCCAGAAACATATTTAAAGAAAAATTAGGCTATGAGCCCATCGCCATTAGCTATCCATATGGTATTCAATCTGCCGCCACCATTAAATTAGCACAGGAGGCTGGTTTTAAAATGGGCTTTGTCATTCAAAATAAATATGTTAAAAAGGGTGATGGATTATTTGCACTGAGTAGAATCATTGTAAATGGCAATGATTCAGGTGCCGACTTAATTCATAAAATAAATACACTGAAATAAGAAGCAGTAGGAAGTTATCCATTCTGCTTCAACATCATAAGAAAAGGCTTACAATATAGCTATTGCCTATTGTAAGCCTTTTTCCTTTTAATGATTACATGTCCTTCTCAACTCGGCCGATTGCTTGTCGGTCAAATTTCACACGTACATTATCAGCGATCTTTAATGTTACTGAAGTGTCCTCAATTGCATCAATGACACCATGCATGCCACCGATTGTAATGACTTTATCTCCACGTTGCAAACTACCTTGCATATTTTGTGTTTCCTGCTGTCTTTTTTTAGCTGGACGGATTAAGATAAACCACATAGCAACGAACATTAATAATATTGGTGCTAAGCCTAATAATTGATCCATAATACTTCTTGCCCCCTTTCCAAATCTCACTTTTTTAGTATAGACTATTCCACCATTAAAAAGCGATGGACAAGCCCAAAAATTTTCTCATTTACTAATATTTTTTCTATGATTGACAATATTTTGCTAGAAATATTCACTTTTTACAAAGTTTTGAATGATATTGCCATACTATGGCTATTCATTTAGGACATTAGAGGATTTCTAATGCCCTTTTTTATGAAAAACTCGTCCACTTTATTATCCTTACAAAAGTAATTGGTTAAAAGTTTTTCGCATCTGGTCCATTAAAGCCATATTTCTCGAAAAACTCTTCTCGGAAATCACCAAGACGATCTTGTCGAATTGCCTCACGTACTTGTTCCATTAGCTTTAATAGGAAATGTAAATTATGATAAGACGTTAAACGAATACCGAATGTCTCTTCTGTGCGAATCAAGTGACGAATATAAGCACGTGAATAGTTTTTACATGTATAGCAATCACAGTTCGGATCAATTGGCCCAAAATCACGAGCATATTTTGCATTCTTAACGACTAAACGACCTTCTGATGTCATCAGTGTACCATTACGCGCAATACGTGTTGGCAGAACACAGTCAAACATATCAACACCACGAATGGCACCATCGATTAATGAATCTGGTGAACCCACTCCCATTAAATATCGAGGTTTATTTGCTGGCATTAACGGTGTTGTGAACTCAAGAACACGGTTCATAATATCTTTCGGTTCTCCAACAGATAATCCGCCTATAGCGTAGCCTGGGAAATCTAACTCGACTAATGCTTCTGCAGAACGACGGCGTAGATCCTCGTACTCACCGCCTTGAATAATTCCGAATAACCCTTGTTCTTCCGGACGATTATGAGCTTCTTTGCATCTTTTTGCCCAACGTGTTGTACGATCTACTGATTGCAGCATATATTCATGTGTTGCAGGATACGGTGGACATTCATCGAAGGCCATCATGATATCCGAGCCTAAGTCATTTTGAATTTCCATCGCTTTTTCTGGACTTAGGAATAATTTATCCCCATTAAGATGATTACGGAAATGAACGCCTTCCTCTTCAATTTTACGGAACTGACTTAGCGAGAATACTTGGAAACCGCCTGAATCTGTTAAAATTGGTCGATCCCAGTTCATAAATTTATGCAGTCCGCCTGCTTCCTTGACGATATCATTGCCTGGACGAAGCCATAAATGATACGTGTTAGATAAGATAATACCGGCATTCATTTCTTTTAATTCCTCAGGAGACATTGTTTTAACCGTTGCTTGTGTCCCAACTGGCATAAATGCTGGCGTTTCAAAAGAGCCATGTGGTGTATGCACGATACCAAGACGTGCTCCTGTTTGTTTACATGTATGAAGTAATTCATAGCGAATTGCTGGTTGTGTCATAAAAATAAAAACCCTCTCTGATCTGAAGTAAAAACAGTACTCCGATTATTTCTTTTTTATTCTTTTGGTCGAATAAACATAGCATCACCAAAACTAAAGAAGCGATATTTTTCTTCTACAGCTTGCTGATAGGCACTTAAAATAGTTTCTCTAGTGGCTAGCGTACTCACTAGCATAACAAGTGTTGACTTTGGCAAATGGAAGTTTGTAATTAAACCATCCACCACAGAAAACGTATAGCCTGGATAGATGAAAATAGATGTCCAACCTTGCTCTGGTCGTACCTCACCACCATATTTAGAGCCAATTGTCTCTAATGTACGTGTGGAGGTTGTCCCAACAGCTATTACCTTACCGCCATTACGCTTTACACGATTAATCGTGTCTGCCGCTTCGTCCGTCACACTATAAAATTCGGCATGCATTTCATGGTTTTCAATGGAATCCACACTAACAGGACGGAATGTACCAAGTCCGACATGAAGAGTAATAAAGACAACCTCTACCCCTTTTGCCTTTACTTGTTCTAATAATTCTTCTGTAAAATGTAGACCCGCCGTTGGAGCAGCAGCTGAGCCACGTTCTTTCGCATAGACCGTTTGATAGCGATCTTTGTCTTCTAATTTTTCTCGAATATAAGGCGGTAATGGCATTTCACCAAGCTGCTCTAATATTTCATAAAAGATTCCATCGTAATGAAATTCAAATGTTCGTCCACCATGGTCAAGCTCACCTGTACAAGTAGCTGTCAGCAACCCATCTCCAAATGTGATAACTGTCCCTACTTTTACGCGTTTTGCTGGTTTTACAAGGGTTTCCCACTCGTCTGAACCTGCCAATTGCTTCAGTAATAATACCTCAATATGGGCGCCTGTCTCCTCTTTTACACCCATTAAGCGAGCCGGTAAGACCCTTGTATCATTTAACACAAGACAATCTCCCGCACGTAGCTCATCTAAGACATGTGCAAAATGGTGATGCTCAACTTCAATTGAGCCAGGTGTCACAACCATTAATCGACTAGCTGTACGATCTACTAATGGTGTTTGGGCAATAAGCTCCTCTGGTAATTCAAAATCAAAATCTTCTACACGCATGAAAAAAACTTCCTTCTTTATGTTTGTTGGGGATACTCATATCCAAAATGTTCGTAGGCTAAATGTGTCGCCACTCTTCCTCGTGGTGTGCGTTGAATAAGCCCAATTTGCATGAGATAGGGTTCATATACATCTTCTATCGTCACCCGTTCCTCACCAATTGATGCCGCAAGCGTATCTAAGCCTACAGGACCTCCTCGAAAGCGCTCAATCATGTTCGTGACAAGTTTATGGTCAATATGATCAAGCCCTCTTGGATCCACTTGTAACAGCTCTAAAGCTTGCTTTGCAAGACCCTCCGTTATCATACCATCTCCAAGCACCTGTGCATAATCACGTACTCGTTTCAATAGGCGATTGGCAATTCGAGGTGTACCACGAGAACGTCTCGCCATCTCCATTGCTGCTATTTGCTCAATTTCTACCTCAAATAAATGGGCACTGCGAGCAACAATTTCAGCAAGAGAAATATCATCATAGTACTCTAAGCGTAATAATACACCAAAGCGATCTCTCAGAGGGGCTGATAAGGCGCCAGCTCTTGTGGTAGCACCTACAAGGGTAAAGGGAGGTAAGTCAAGTCGTACAGAACGTGCTTCAGGACCTTTTCCCACCACAATATCTAAACAGAAGTCCTCCATTGCTGGATATAACACTTCTTCAATAGCACGAGGTAGTCGATGAATCTCATCAATAAATAAAACATCGCCAGGCTCTAGTGAGCTTAAAATCGCAGCTAAATCTCCTGGACGTTCAATTGCAGGACCACTTGTCATGCGCACATTGACACTCATCTCATTTGCTATAACAGCAGCCAATGTCGTTTTACCAAGCCCTGGTGGTCCATATAACAACACATGATCTAAACTTTCCTGCCGAAGTTTTGCTGCCTCAATGAAAATTTGTAAATTTTCCTTTACTTTATGCTGCCCTATGTATTGGGCTAACCTTTGTGGGCGTAAAGATAATTCAAACTGTTCATCATAGCCACTTGCCTCACTAGCCATCATACGTTCAGACATGCCTCTTCCCTCCTTTCCTTATTTTAATTTTAATAATAGTTGTAACGCTTGTTTCATAAAGGCATCTGTCGTTTCAAGCTTGTCGTTATCCTCAAGCTGCGGGCGAATTTTTTCGAGCTCCTTTTCAGAATAACCAAGTGCCATTAAAGCAAGTATCGCTTCTTCTAATTCGTGTTTATAAGCATTAACGCCAAACAATGGCAGTTCATCTTCTGTACTCGGCAGTTCAATTGTCTCTAATAAAGAGCCTAGCTTCCCTTTTAAATCTAATATCATCTGACGTGCGGTTTTTTTACCTACTCCAGGGAACTTCACTAAAAACGCTTCATCTTCCCGTTCAATCGCACTGATAACCTGCTGTGGGTTGCCAGTCGCTAAAATAGCTAGTGCCCCCTTTGGACCTATTCCAGATACTAAAATTAACTTACGAAACAGCTCACGTTGATCTAGATTCGGGAAACCGTAAAGCATTTGTGCGTCCTCTCGTACATGTAAATGAACATAAATTTGTTGTTCAAGCGCTGATGTTCGAAATGCAAACGGATTGGGTGTATTCAATTGCCAGCCAATCCCCTGTTGTTCTAGCACAATATATTCTGGTGTAATACGAGTAATTAGTCCTTTTAAATAATCATACATCTATATTCCCTCACAATCATCGTCTTCGATTATAGCATATAGCGAACGAATGCTCGACAGAAAGTAGTATCCAAAACGCTGTTCAAGACAAAAATGACCGCCAAATGACGGTCATTTCTTCACAAATCTATCAATATCGTACCACAGTTTTGGCCAATAGGTGAGGGCTCGTTTAGTAAATGGTACTAAATAATCTAAAAATACTAGTTGCTGATCAAGTGGCAAATCCACAGCAAAAAGCCATTCTCGCAACAGTTCATTCGGATATTTTAAACGATGAAGCTTTCTTTTATCAAGTCGTTTCAGCTCTGGTAACTCCGCAAAGACTTTAGCTAAATCATAATCGACTGCAGGTAGTACCCGATGCAACCATAAAATATATTCGTCATCGGCTTCTCCAAGATGCGCCAAATCAAAATCAATTAAACGCAATTGTCCGTCCGTGCACCATAAAAAATTATGATGTACAACATCCCCGTGCAATAGTGTAATTTCTTTTTCAGCTACATCCTCTAGGGCAATTAACTGCAGCGATTTATCACTATAATGCAAAATTTGGTCGATTTCTTCTTTCGTTAAGAAAGCCCGAAACTCATTTCTTCTGCTTTTAAAACGCATATGACGCATTTGCCATTTTAAAAGTTGTGAATAGGTATGCAAGCCAGGCAAGCGTTGCCAAGCGATTTTTTTATATGTGTCATGTAAAGCTATTAGTAGTTGAAGAGATTCCTTCCGATCCTTTTTATGAGCAAAATTGGCACCATGGCTTCCTTCTTGCCATTCTTGCACTATGAGCTGCTCATCATCACTCCGGACTAATGGTAGGATAAGGTTAGGTTCAATTCGACCTAGCTGGCGATGAATTGTTCTTACCTTCTCTGCAATCTCTAGTTGTTTTGCTCGTTTGACAAAATAAGTATTCGATCGATATCTATATTTCCAAATATTTGATTTTACCTCTTCGACAATATACGCTTTTTCACCATCGATAAGGCGTCATCCCGCCTGGGAAATAATGCGGTGACATCCAAGGTCCTACTGATGACGGGCACGGCGGTGGACAATGCGTTGGGCATGGTGGTGGTGGACAATGACATGGATCCATTTGCCATGCAGGCATTGGCATCGGCATCGGTTGTGATTGACAGCCACAAGGTTGTGCATCACAGCCACATGATTTGCCCATGCTCATTTCAGGCATCATATTAAATTGTGGCTGCATTTGTTGATTAGGCGTGTGGAAAAATGGTGATGTGGACTCCAAGAAGTCTTCCATCCCGCCCACTTTATTTTCTGGCATCTCAAAGGACATCGGCTGCTGCGGCATCATATACTGCTCGGCCTGTGGCTGCATTGGCATTGGCCACCACATTTGATGATGATAAATTGGTTGATGGCAGCTTGAGCAATGTGGTACAGCAGGCATATGTGGCATGATATGCATTGGCGGTGGTGCTGGCTGTGGCATTGGATGTGGCATTGGCTTCGCTACAGGTGGTGGTGGTGGTGGCGGTGGCGCTGGTTGTATTTGTACTGGTGGTGGTGGTGTGACTGTTTGCTCTATTTGTGGCATGACTAATTGTTGGTGCCAATTCATTTCTACAGGCTGTGGAACCCACATCGGTTGTTGTGGCATCTGCATTGGCATAGGCATTGGTATAGGTATTGGAATCATTTGTGGCTCTGGCATTGGCATTGGAGCTGGCGGTACAATTGGTGGTGGTGGAGGCATTGGCCTCTGTACCTCTTTTTTCGGAACTTCCTTAGGTGTCTCCTTATGCATTTGTGATTCCTTTTTTGGCATTTCTTTATGTGACTCTCTATGTGGCTCTTTGTTTATTTTTTCAGGCAAAATAATTTCCATGCCCGGGACAATATAATCTGGGTTGGCAAGATGGACATTGAGCCGCTTCAAATCTTCAAACGAAATGCCGTACTCTTTCGCAATCTTCCACAATGTGTCTCCCTTTTGAACAATATGAATACGCAATTTTTTCCTCCCTTCCTCTCTACGTATCATATGTTCAATGTTCCATTTGGATACAAAAATTTCAACAAGTTAGAAATGCTTCATGGTACACTAACCTATAGGGAATACTGTTTCCATTATTACGGGCAGAGGTGATCTCTTATGAAAAAAATGTTAGGCGAGGAACGCCGACTGCAGCTATTAGCGCAATTACAAAAAAGTAAAGCACCTATAACAGGGACAGACTTAGCTAAATTCGCCAATGTTTCTAGGCAAGTTATTGTCAATGATATGACTTTATTGAAGGCGAGAAACGAACCTATTATCGCTACAAGTCAGGGTTATCTTTATATGCATCAGGAGCAATTACAGCAAACTGTTGAACGCACATTACCATGCATACACACATCTGAGCAAACAGAAGATGAGCTAATGACGATTGTAGATTGTGGGGGAACCGTCAAAAATGTTATGGTTGAACATCCTATTTATGGCGAACTAACGGCCTCTATCATGGTGTCAAACCGTCATGAGGTAAAACAATTTATTGAACGAGTTAATGCCACTCAGGCTAATTATTTATCTGCACTAACAGGAGGCATTCATCTTCATGTCATTACAGCCCCCTCTGTGGAAGTATTAACATTAATTGAACAAGCCTTACACAAAAAGGGCTATTTGGTGACAGACCAATAAAAAAAGCACAGTATTTTCTCATACTGTGCTTTATTATTTCATTCGATGATGACTCGTTCCACTCCCCCAATCTATTAGGAGAGAAATCGTTGTCTTTGTGAGGGGGTAGGTAAAAGGCATTCCTTTTTGGTGCCAAATAAACGATAGCGGTGCTTCGCAAACCGTCTATATAACAAATTGCGAATAATTGGGGGTACCAGAATGAACAGATAATAGCAAGGCCAAACCTTCTCCAAATTTTTGGCTATTTTTAAAGCTGCCGTCGACTCAACATATACTTTCCCATCTTCAATGAGGATCACACTATCTATTTTTTCGGATATATTAAACTGTCGGAGTAATGCTTGACCGACATCACTTTGTAATGACGCAAATTGAAAATAACCTGCTTGATCATGTTTGATAATAAATTGAACGGTGCTATCACAAAAGTTACAGATACCATCAAATAAAATGATCCCACGCATTATATTTCCCCCTTAGAGCTATTATGCTTCGTCAGATGTAAGATACGTAAAGTATGTACCTAATGACTTTACTTTGCAACCTAGTGCAGCAAGTTCTTCCATTGCACCGCGCATCATTGGTACTTTTTCATCCGCTAGCACATCTATCATGAAGAAATAATCACCTAGTCCTGTCTTTAATGGACGCGATTCGATTTTACTTAAATTCAGTTGACGCCATGCAAAGACAGAAAGCACTTGATGTAATGCCCCTGAACGGTCAGTTGGCAATGTAATCATTAAAGTTGTTTTCGCTTGCCCCTCGGATAATTCTTGTGGCAAACGTTGATTTTTCTTAGACAGAACAAAGAAACGAGTATGGTTAAAATGGAAATCATGGATATCGGACTCTACTATTTCAAGGCCATATTTTTCTGCGGCAGCTGCATTTCCAACCGCTGCTATACATTGCTCTGGGTTTTCGGATACATATTTAGCGGCAGCTGCTGTTGAAGTTGTTTGTTGAAGGGGCACATGACTGAAACGATAAAATAAATATTTATGGCATTGCGCTAGAGCATGTGGATGGGAATAGACCCCTTCGATAGACTGCCAATTATCCATTTGCGCTTTATTGACCATTAAATGCTGCTGTATTTTCAGTAATAATTCACCTGTTACATATAGTGATGCTTCATGGAATAAGTAATCAAGTGTAAGCGTAACTGAACCTTCTAAGGCATTTTCTAATGGTACAACGGCTAAATCTACCTTTCCCTCTGCTACTGCCTCAATACATTCAGGAATCGTTGCACAAGGTACAAGCCACTCATTTGGAAAAGTAGCCTTTGTTGCTAAGTATGTAAATGATGCTTCCGGTCCTAAATATGCGATTCGATTTTCCCATTGTTGCTTTGTCATTGCAAAAACCTCCTTTATGGAATAAGGAGCAGTCCCTAGCGATTGATGTATCACTGAGGGACAGCTCCTTATTTGAGCTTTGGTATCGTATTATTACTCCAGTGCTTCAAGAGCATATGGATTATTAAACACGATAATTGTCATTTTTGTCAAAAATTAAAGGATCGAACACCTTACTATGATTATAAAGCACCAGAACTAATGACTTCCGCTGACTCAACAAAATCTAACCGTTTTAATTGCTGAATTAGGTCATCAAGATCACATGTCATACTTGTTACATCTAGTGATAATGTAACATTGGCACGCCCCTGAATAGGGATTGTTTGATGAATCGTCAATACGTTACAATGTGTAATTGTCACAGTTTCTAGAAGCTTAGCAAGTGTTCCTTTTCTATCTTGAAGCTGTAAAAAGACTGTTAAAATGCGTTCCTGCACGATTGAATGAAAAGGAAAAACCGCATCACGATATTTGTAAAACGCACTTCGCGATAAATCCACCTGCTTTACCGCATCCCATATGGAAGATACTGAACCACTTGATAATAAGTGTTTCGCCTCCAAAGTTTTTTGCATTGCATCCGTTAAAACATCCTCACGAACTAAATAATATCGCTGATTCGCAACATTCTTCATACGCTTCCCCCTAAAACTCATGTCTTAATCGACAAATTCAAATTCAAACTCTTGTAGGCGAACTGTATCGCCATCCTGTGCTCCACGTTCACGTAGAGCCTCGTCCACACCCATTGCACGCAATTGACGAGCAAAACGACGTATACCATCTTCTCGGCTAAAGTCCGTCATTTTAAATAAGCGCTCAATAGCATAGCCACTAATAATAAATGTACCGTCATCGTCACGAGTGATTTCGAAATCTTCACCTTTTGCCTCATGCTTGTACATAACCGTTGCGTCTGATTGTTCCTCTACTTCATCATACAGTGGGAATTCAGGCGTTACTTCTAATAGATCCGCAATAGCAAACAACAGCTCTTTTAACCCTTGACGTGAAACAGCAGAAATTGGGAAAATTTGAACGTCTTCTCCTACCTTTTGGCGGAATGCTGTTAAGTTTTCCTCTGCATCAGGCATATCCATTTTATTGGCCACAATAATTTGTGGACGCTCTGTTAAACGAAGATTATATTGTTTTAGCTCATCATTAATTGTTAAATAATCTTCATAAGGATCGCGACCTTCCATTCCTGACATATCAATCACATGGACGATAACGCGTGTACGTTCAATATGTCGTAAAAATTGGTGGCCTAATCCTACCCCTTCATGAGCTCCTTCAATTAGCCCTGGTAAATCTGCCATTGCAAAGCTTCGGTGATCATCCGTTTCAATCATGCCTAAATTCGGTACAATTGTCGTGAAATGATAAGCACCAATTTTTGGCTTAGCAGCAGAAACAACCGATAAAAGTGTTGATTTGCCAACACTTGGGAAACCAACTAACCCTACATCTGCTAAAACTTTTAACTCTAATATAACATTTAATTCTTGTCCTGGCTCACCTTTTTCAGAAAGTTCTGGCGCTGGGTTGGCAGGTGTAGCAAAGCGAGAATTCCCACGTCCACCACGTCCTGCTTTCGCAATCACGGCTCTTTGCCCATGCTCGACTAAGTCAGCAATAACGGCATTTGTTTCTTCATTCATAACCACTGTACCTGGTGGAACTTTAACAATTAAATCTTCCGCATTTTTACCGTGCATGCCTTTACTCATACCATGCTCGCCACGCGGTGCTTTAAAATGGCGTTTATAGCGGAAATCCATTAACGTACGTAAGCCTTCCTCTACTTCAAATACGACATTACCGCCATGTCCACCATCTCCACCAGCTGGACCACCGTTCGGTACATATTTTTCTCGACGAAAGGCAACCATGCCATCTCCGCCGTCGCCACCTTTAACATAAATCTTTACGTGATCGACAAACATTTAGTTCACTCCCTATTTGCACTCAAGACATATTGCCAGCGTGTATTTGTCTGCTCAATTGTTTGAATGTCGAATTGTTTCAAACCTTTTTCGGTGAATGCATCAGCACTCCATAGCCCATTTAGCGTGAATGTCACGGCAAATGTATGATCGTCAACACGTACATCAAGCGTGAGGATCTGCTCTGTAAATGGATCTAATGTATCATAAACATGCATAACTGTTTTGTTTAAGTAATCTACAATTTCCTGATCAATCTTATTGGTCACGGGCTTTTTTATGTCGCCGTTTATTTTCCAAGCTAAGGAAGGGAAACGCCATCCTGCTGTTTGGAGCCATTCGATTGTTTGTGGTAATTGTAGTCGATTGAGGATAGAAAACACTCTTAACTGTTCTGAAAAATGCTGAATAAGTTCCTTTGATTCATCAACTCTACCTAAATCTAAATTCATGCGAATCAATTGCAATTGATTCACAAAATCATGATTTGCAAAACGTAATACTTCACTAATGGTTAGTGATTGATTGTTCATCCCATTCACTCCAATAAAGTTATCTTTACTAGTATAACAAGTTTTGCTGTATTTTTCCCTTAATTCTTTATTCAATTATGCCCAGGCATAATTGCGTCTGAAATCGCTCTATTTTGGGCCAACGAGAAGTTGGTTAGTCGTTGCTACAGGACATGGCGACCATAGTCAGAATTTCTTTATTTCAGTGGCTTTTGACGCTACTAAACAAATGAAAACCGCCTATATTTCATCACGTACCTGCTGTTGCTACATGTTTGATTAAAAGCCATCTGTTGAAAGTGGCTGAAATTTAGCCAAAAAAAGGACTGCAATAAATGCAGTCCTCCGCTTTATGATATCTTTTAAAAGATTAAGCTTCTTGTGGTGCTGGGTATACAGATACTTGTTTGCGATCGCGACCTAAACGTTCGAATTTAACAACGCCGTCCACTTTAGCAAATAGTGTATCGTCACCACCACGACCTACGTTTGTACCTGGGTAAATTTTTGTACCGCGTTGACGGTAAAGAATTGAACCACCAGTTACGAATTGGCCATCAGCACGTTTTGCACCAAGTCGTTTAGACTCAGAGTCACGTCCGTTTTTAGTAGAACCTACACCCTTTTTCGATGCGAAAAGTTGAAGGTCTAATGCTAATAATAATTTCATCGAGTTCCACCTCCTACTTGGTTGTAGTTGATTTGGATGTATTGTCCGTAATTCTGCACCATAGAATACACTTGGGCAGTCATTACTTGAACAATTAACTGTAGTTTTGCATCTACTTCAGGCTCTATATCTGATGGTAGATCTACCTTAAGATAGCCTCCACCTTCAGCAGCTTGTTCGACTTCTGGCTGGATTTGTAGTAATGCATAAATAGCATTTACCGTACCAATGGCAATGGTAGATGCCCCTGCACATACTAAATCTTTCCCAGATTCATCGTACCCAGCATGTCCTGAAAATTCGAATGCTGACACATGTCTATTTTCATCGTGATGAATCGTAACTTGTATCATTCGCTACACCTCACTATTAAGCGTTGATTGCTTCAACAACTAATTTTGTGTAAGGTTGACGGTGACCTTGTTTACGACGGTAGTTCTTTTTAGCTTTCAATTTGAAAACAACGATTTTTTTCGCACGGCCTTCTTTAACAACTTTCGCTGTTACAGTAGCACCATCTACGAATGGAGCACCAACTTTAACGTTTTCGCCACCTACGAATAAAACTTTATCAAAAGTTACAACCTCGTCAGCTTCTACGCCTAATTTTTCAATGTAGATTTCTTGACCAGCTTCTACTTTGATTTGTTTACCACCAGTTTCAATAATTGCGTACATTTTACTGCACCTCCTCTTAGACTCAGACTCGCCTGTTTATAAAGGTGATCTTATAGCAAGATACTTATACCTTCTCAGAGCGGTTGTAGTAGCACGGGTGCTACAAACAATAACATTAAAATATTACCACATGGCTTTATTTAAGTCAATCTATTCATAACATATTTTTCAAAAGCTATACGATATTTTCGATAACGCCATTCTTTTAAAACTTGAAGCCAAATGAATAAACAAATGATTGCTAAAAAAATAGATTGGGGTAAGAAATTTAAAGTTATCAGAAATAACGTCGTAGCAACCATGAACGACAGCCAATAATACAATTCCACCACTCGAGCTTTTGGATTATATAAAAATAACCACGCTAACAATATCCTGCCACCATCTAATGGTAGGATAGGGATCATATTCACAAATAATAGCACAAGTTGAACGCTTATTAGCTTACCTGCGATTAGTTCGGGCATAAAAAAAGTGAGGCCAATCCCTAAAATAGTAGCGATTGGTCCTCCTAATGCAATCCACAGGAGTGACGTTGCTTGCACAACCGCTGGATTTTCAAATTGAATTTCCCCCCCGTAAGGTGCAATAACACATGATTTCACTCTTACGCCGCACAGTAGGGCTGCTAATAAGTGACCTGCTTCATGCCACATTAGCGAGAAAAAAATAATAGCGTAATAAGCAAGTTGTCCACTAAAAATCATGACAAATACGAGAGGAATACAGAGAAGATGTAATTTAATCTTCATGGGTCTCCATCGTTTCCAACCATTGTACAATTTGCTCTAAATCGTAATGAGCATCTCCCTTTTCAATGGAAAGATAAAGTTGCCCAGCTTCTTTCATACCAATCAAATCATTTGCCTGTATGGATGTATAAGGTAGCTGCGCTAAACTATCTAGCATGCCATAAGAGACAGTTGTACCATCATCATAACTAATGGTCATGGTCTTACCAGTATATTTTGTATGGCCCGTGAACACGACTAAACCGTTCTGTCCAGCATAAACTGGTAAGCCAACATCATACTGCAATAAATATCCCTCTTTAAAAACCTGGGCATTAGCAAAAGTTAAAAGGTCTGCTTGCCCCACATCACTAGAAACTGTAATGGTCTCATTTTCTTTATCAAACCAACTTTGCCCCAGCTCACTTAAGTACGTTAAATCTGCCGAAGTTGTGACCATCTTTCGAACAGGCGTATCAACTACACCCTGATCTTCTAAACGAATTACAAGCATAGTTGCTGCCACAAGTAGTATTGTGAAAAACCATTTCCATTTTTTAAACAAGCCCTCATCCTTTTTTCCACACTATATGTGATTGCATGTCCAAACATGCACAAAAAAGCCTTCTCGCACAAATGCACGAAAAGGTTTTAAATTATCTTGAAAATAATGATTTAAGTTTTGAAAACATACCTCTTTGCTCATCTTGAATAGCCATTAATGGAACCGACTCACCCAAAATACGACGAGCAATATTTCGATAGCCCAAAGATGCTTTATTAGAAGGGTCCATAACGATTGGTTCTCCTTTATTGGAGGATGAAATAACACCTTCACTATCAACAATAATTCCTAATAGATCAATAGACAAATGAGTTGTAATTTCATTCACATCCAAAGTGTCGCCGCTCTTCATCATATGTTGTCGAATACGGTTGATGATGAGCTTCGGAGCAGTTATGTCTTCCTGTTCTAATAAACCAATAATTCGATCTGCATCTCGAACAGCAGAAATTTCAGGTGTTGTGACAACAATCGCATGATCTGCACCTGCAACGGCATTTCTATAGCCTTGTTCAATACCTGCAGGACAATCTATTAATACATAATCATAGTCTCTTTTTAATTCCTCTATTAAGCTCTTCATTTGCTCAGGGGTAACAGCATTTTTATCTGTCGTTTGAGCAGCAGGTAATAAAAATAGTTTATCATCCACGCGCTTATCTTTAATCAATGCCTGATGTATTTTACAGCGCCCTTCCACTACATCGACTAGATCATAAATAATACGATTTTCTAGGCCCAAAATAACATCTAAATTACGCAGGCCAATATCTGTATCAACTAAACATACTTTTTTACCTTGTAGAGCCAATGCAGTCCCAAGGTTAGCCGATGTCGTTGTTTTTCCGACACCACCTTTACCCGAAGTTATGACGATCGCTTCTCCCACACTAGCTTCCTCCCTTAGACACATTTAACAATGGTCGAATATTTTTTAAGGCGTGAATTTGATCGTACGTAATGCGTCCATCGTAACCAATAAATGCACAAGTCATTTCTGCTTGATCGATTTCTTTCACATGCTCATCTGACATTGCTTCCACCTGATCAGCAATCATAATATGTGTAGCCTCAAATCGAGAGGCGGCAATGATAGCCTCTTTATTGCCCTGCACACCAGCATGTACTATCCCTTTTAGTTTACCTAAGACATACACATTACCACCAGCCTCAACCCGACCGTTTGGATTGACATTTCCTACAATGATAATGTCCCCTGATGAACGTAGAATCTGCCCTGATCTGACCACACCTAAATATGTATCCTGTTGACTTTCAATCATTTTCTGGTTGCTTTCATGGACAGTCAGTACTTCGCTTTGTACATTCGCTACAATGAGTTGCTCTGTTTCCTGCACAATATGAATAAGTTCATCGATCTGTTCATCAGTACAGTATCGATAGCCTAAGTATAATTGTACATCTACTTTACCATCGATACCGCCTTCTAACACTTTTTTCTTTAATTCTTCTACCAAATCGCTATAAGCACATTGGTCGTCAAGACGCAGTACAAATCCGTCCTTCGTTCCCTTCATATTAACTAATTGTTTTTTCATGAATGCCTCACCTCACGTTGTTCTTTGTTAAGAAACCTCACGTGCTCTCTGTAAGACACGCGCATTAATTAGATACTTGAAGGCCCAACCAAGAATCATTAAAAATAAAGCATTTGCAATGATTGTTGGCAATAGTCGTGAACGTAAGAAATCCGCTAAAGGTATTGCTGTGAAATCGATCAAGAAGAAAAATTGATAGAGTATAAATTCTAAAATGGCTACTAACACAACTGAAATAGTTGTTGTTACGACTAAGTGCTGATGTATAACTTTCACGATAGACCCTGCTAAAAAACATATAAGTGGATATAGAACTGAATATAATCCAATAATATCAATGTAAAACACATCATACAAGACACCAAAAAAAAGTCCATACATTACCGCGCGTTGACGGCTGTAATAGATGGAGATAAAAATGAGATATAAGATTAAAAAACGCGGTACTAGAAAATACACTTCTCCCTTAATTTCAATTGGAGAAAGCATCGCAAACTCTGGTTCTAGTAAGAATAGTAAAACCGCCACAGAAGGAATGAGAAAACGAACCATCATTCCGCCTCCTCTTCATTCGTATCTTGCGGGTTTGTTAAATCTTCGTTCGTTGAGCTGCCATCTGAACCATCAATGACTGTAGATGTACGTTTGGCAATAACAACATGCTCTAAAATCGAAAAATCAGCAGATGGTCTGACATACGCCATTTTTGTTAAGCCATGATCATCTGTACTAACCTCTGTAATTTCTCCGATAGGGACACCTTTAGGGAAAATACCTCCGAGTCCTGAAGAAACTACCTGCTCGCCTTCTTTAACCTTCAAACTAGAATCGATTCGCTTCATAATGAGTTCATTACGTTCTTCATCAAAGCCCTCGATTAAACCGTATGCTTCTTTTTCACCTAACACCATTGCAGAAACACGATAGTTAGGATTATTTGTATTTAAAAGCTCTACCTCAGAAGTGAAAGGCGTAACTAGTGTAATTTTCCCAACTAGCCCCTTCGCCGTCATAACTGCCATGTTTTTTTGAACTCCATGAGAAGATCCTTTGTCTAAAATGATTTTCTCTTCCCATTGGTCAGGATTTCTAGCAATCACTGTTGCTTGAATAGGATTATATGCCTTTAAGCTTTCAGCTTTATCCAAAAGCTCACGAAGCTTTGCATTCTCTGATTTTAAATCCGTAGCCTCAGCTTGTACAACTGCAAAATCTTCTAGGCGTGCTTTTAAACGTTTATTTTCTTCGTACGTGTTTAAGAGGGAGTCAATACTATTAAAAATACCATTAACATAATTCGCCGGCTTCGCAACAAGCGATTGTGCGACGCCGACAGTATCTTTAATAATTTGCTCTGGTAAAGTAGCATTCGTCCGATCACGTAATGAGAAGCTAATCAATGCCACAAGAAAAACCATGCCTACGAGCAGCAAAATTACTTTCTTATTGAAAAAAAAATGTGGCATTGCCTAAACCTCCTTACCCTTTAACCTGTTGTTGACGAATTAAGTCCATATGATCTAAAGCTTTACCCGTACCAATTGCAACACAGTCTAAAGGATCTTCTGCGATAAATACTGGCATATTTGTTTCTTTACTAATCACTTTATCTAAGTTCGTTAATAGTGCGCCACCGCCAGTTAATACGATACCGCGCTCCATAACGTCCGCAGATAATTCGGGAGGTGTCTGTTCTAATGTTTTTCGAACGCCATCAATAATTGATGAAACTGCTTCGCGTAATGACTCAGAAATTTCTTGTGAAGAGATTTCAATTGTTTTTGGTAAACCTGTTAGAAGGTCACGACCTCTAATTTCCATCTTTTCTTCTGGTCCTTCAGCTAATGCCGTACCAATTTCCATTTTTACTGCTTCTGCAGTACGTTCACCGATTGTTAAATTATACGTTTTACGGATATATGAAATGATAGATTGATCCATAGCATCCCCACCAACACGTACGGACTCACTTGTTACAATACCGCCTAGAGAAATAACAGCTACTTCTGTTGTACCACCACCGATGTCAACTACCATTGACCCTGTTGGATCCCAAACTGGTAAATTTGATCCGATCGCCGCTGCAAATGGCTCTTCGATTGTGAAAGCCTCTTTTGCGCCCGCTTGTCGAGCAGCATCAATAACCGCACGTTGTTCCACTGAAGTAATACCATAAGGCACGCAAATCATAACATTCGGTTTTTTCCAATTGCCGCCAGAATTTTTAGAGGCTTCTCTTAAATAGTACTGAATCATTGCTGTTGTAATATCGAAATCAGCGATAACGCCATCTTTCATTGGGCGAATTGCTACGATTGAGCCAGGTGTACGACCAATCATATTTTTAGCATCATTACCAACGGCAACGATATCTCCTGTTTTCGTATTTTTTGCTACTACTGAAGGTTCGCGTAAAACGATTCCCTTTCCTTTAATAAACACTAATGTATTCGCTGTGCCGAGGTCAATCCCGACATCTTTGCTTCCTAGTCCAAACAAATTGTGTACTCCCTTTCTATTTAAGCCATACTTTCGTTGACATCCATTATCTTTGACAGTCATGTACAGGAAATTGAATTGTATAAAAATACAATTGACTCCTCCTCAAAACCCATAGCACTCCGTCAAAGTTTTTATCTTCATCAGTTAGTGTTTCACACCTTGAAAAAAATACACACTTATTTAGCTCACCACCAATTTCGATGGGAGTCTTTCCTGAATCAAGATAAAATTCATACCGTTCATTATAACGGAAAAGCGCAAGAATTTGTAGTGTCACATACTTTATCTCACAGAAAAGATACTATTTTAATTCCCTCTTAAACTAAAAATAGTACGTATAGATTAGCATATAATTTTTATTCACATAAGACAATGTGTATCAGGCTACCAATTTTTGTGAAGATAATATCAGTTTCTAGAATACATTAACGATTTGAATCGAAAAAGGTTCGCCATTAAACCACAAAAAAATACAAAAATTTTAGGAATATGCCACTAATGTCATAGCGCTAAAATATTTCGAGTTTGTTCGTAATGCTTCTCTAAGACATCTGCTCAAGATAAAAAAACTCTGCAAATTTCTTGCAGAGTTAAAAATATCCTTTTTCCTTCAAACTGATAAATTGATGATCGCCGATAATTACATGATCAATTAATTCAATCCCCATAATATAACCAGCCTCTTCAATTCGCTTTGTGACATCAATGTCCTCCGCACTAGGAGTTGGTACTCCACTAGGATGATTATGTGCACAAATAATTGATGCAGCAGATCGCTTCACGGCCTCTCGAAAAATTTCCCTAGGGTGCACGATGGAGGCATTTAAACTACCTATGAAAATCGTTTGTCTGTGAATAATTTGGTTTTTAATATTTAAAAAAAGAACAACAAAATGTTCCTGATTAAGTGAAGTCATATCAGGCATTAAATAAGCAGCAGCATCTTGTGGAGAACGAATAGTAAATTTCTCATCATTCTGCTTTTGAGCCAATCGTCGGCCAAGTTCAATGGCGGCTAATATTTGAATAGCCTTCACCTCACCGATCCCTTTAATAGCGACCATTTCTTCAATGGTTGCGTGTTTTAAATGATGGAGACGTTCAAAAACAGTTAATACTCGATTCGCGAGGACAAGAACCGATTCTTCTTTTGTGCCTGTCCTCAATAAAATAGCAAGTAGCTCTTGATTGGATAGACTTTCCGCCCCTTGTCGTATCAGTCTTTCACGAGGGCGATCTTCCAAATGAACATCACGTAACATCAACGTAGGCAAAGCCTTATCTAGCAAAAATGCTCACTCCTTCGCAAATTGGACAATTTGTAGGTTTACCAATTGCGAAAACAACGCTGCAAGTGGTAAGCCTACAACATTGTTGTAATCTCCTTCAATTCGTTTCACTAAAAGTGTGCCTATCGTCTGGATACCATAACCTCCTGCTTTGTCGAAAGGGTCTCCAGAATCGACATAGGCTTCTATCAATTCCTTGGATAGAGAATGAAAAACAACCGTGGTTTCTTCCACAAAGATGTTTTCTTTCCCACTAGGTTCAATAATAGCGACCGCTGTCATCACAACATGTTCGCGATTAGATAACCGTAATAAATGGGCAATAGCTTCCTCCCGAGATTTTGGTTTATGTAGCAGCTCATCATTGTCGACTACGATTGTATCAGCACCAATGATTGTTGCATTGGTTGCTTTTTTCGCTACATCCCGTGTTTTTAAGAGAGCTACTCCTTTTACATATTCCTGCATTGAACTGGCTTGTACACTTGTTTCTTCAACTTCACTTGTCAGAACCCCAAACGGAAGTGCTAGCATACCCAGCAATTCCTTTCGTCTTGGTGAAGCAGAGGCAAGTATAAGTTTATGGTTTGTTTTTAACATGATATGATCCGACCATCCTTCCTTATCCTCATGATACCGAAGAATGTTCAATTTGAAAATTTTCTAAAAATCAAGATAATAATGATTTTACTATCTTTTACTTTTAAAATTTCACTTGAAGACATGTATTTTTAGCCTGATAATGAGCAAAAACTTGCAAACGGATGACGCTGACATCGTTGGAAATAGTAGAAGCAGCTGCTCCAATTGTCTGCCAATCCTCAGGTAAAGTTGAATCCTTCCCTTTCTCCTTAAAATTTAATTTTGTAGCATTTTTGTCTGCTAATGCAGTTGTCACCTCCGCAAGGGTTGGCTCCTTACAGCTATCACCACTGACACTAAATGCTTTTTTAAAGGTTGCGGGTTCCTGTAAAAATTTAAGCTGACTTTCTTCAATCTCCATGCTTGTCCAAACATAAAACTTGCCATCAACCTCAACAATTGCGCTCTCTTTTAATGCAGGGTATTCGGCAACAAATGCACTTGCACTCTCATAGTTTGAATACACGCCTGCTTGACTAGCATAAAACATAGGTGCATTTGATGTACTAGTGTTCTCACCGGCAGTAGGAATGGTTTCTGATTGTGATTGATTAGTGGCCACATCACTGCCATTATTCTTTATCGGTAACTGGGTACTGGCTTGTAAAACACCTAAAAAAATGGCAACACCTAACAAACCTACAAATCCACCAATAATCATTGCCCGAAATATTTGTTTTTTCATTACATGACTTACAATTTTCATCCATCTATCACCTCATCCTTCCACCTATCCGTACACGTTTCAATAAAAACGAGATTTCAATATATAAAAGTATATGTAGAATTAGAAGTGTAAATGCGAATTTATTGAGATTTGATTCATAACAAAAACGGCATACATTCATAAAAAAACTAGGACTTCCAAATAGGAGTCCTAGTCATTTCATATTTTCAAGCTATTTCTTACTGCTGTTAATAAATATAATGAGCCCGATACGATCGTTCTTTGTTTGTTGTCTGATTGCACCTGTAAAAATTGTGCATAATCCACTAAGATATTTTTAGATGTCGCTTTGGAAAGCTCCAGCAAATTTTGCGCAGCCATCGCTCGTGGATTATCAAAATCAACGAAATAAAATTCATCACTAACTTGCTCTAACAGTCGAAGAATTTGTTGAACGTCTTTGTCTGCTAATATACCCACAACAAATGTGATTCGTTCCCCAGGAAACTCACCCTTAATCGTTTCTACTAATTTTTCAGCACTTGCCGGGTTATGCGCCCCATCGACAATCACAAATGGTATGATTTCTTCAAAACGACCTAAAATGGCGGCTTGTTTCACAGCTTTCTGAATTGCAGTTGGATTCACAGACACATTAAGAAATGCTGCTACTTCTAGGAATGCTGTAATAGCAAGTGCCATGTTATCGCCCTGATGAGCCCCTTTCATTGAACGGGTTAGATGAGAGAATTGGACATGTTGTTCGTCATTTCTATAACAGTCTCCTTCAGCAAATGAGTGTAATGAAAAATGATTACCTATTTCTAAAACTGCAGCTTTTTTATGAGATGCCTCTTCATAAACAACACGTTTCGCATCTTCTGGCAAATTACCGATAATGACAGGACGATTTTGTTTAATAATACCTGCTTTATGACGCGCAATACTGTCGATTGTATCGCCTAGAAATTTTGTATGCTCTAGAGCGATGCTTGGGATAATGGATACGATGGGTGTTACTACATTTGTACTATCCAATAATCCTCCCATACCCGCTTCAATTAAAGAAATATCAACTTCTTTATTCACAAAATATAAAAATGCTACTACAGTCAAAAGTTCAAAATCAGTTAGTTTCCCGCTTAATCCAGCCGCATGCATTTGACGAAAAACAGCATCCATATCAGCCTCGGTAATAGGTTGACCATCTATTTGAATTTGGTCGTGCACATCGACTATACAGGGTGACATAAATTTGCCCACACGTAATTCATGCTCTTTGGCGATAGCCTCAAGGAAGGTTAATGTGGAGCCCTTCCCATTTGTGCCAGCCAAGTGTACGACATGTAGGGCTTGCTGAGGGTTTCCAGCTAATAGCAAAGCCTCCTCCATCGCCACAAGACCAGGTTTTATGACATCATCACTGTGGACAGCCCACTTCTTTTTATAATGATCAAATCCTGGTATCATCGTCCTTCCTCCTGTAGCCACTGGCGAACACCCGCAATGAAGTATAAAGAGCCTGTAATCACCACAATATCCTCTTCAGCTCTTTCACGTAGTACAGTTTGTACCGATTCCAGCCAATCCTCATAGTACGATTTATCGGCATTTGTTGATAACACGACTAAGTCTTCAGCAGGCATTGCATTAGGCAGATTGAGTTGTGTAAAAGCAATCGACGTTGCAACATCATCCATTAGTGCAATGCTATTGGCATGATCCTTATCTGCTAATGCTGCATACACAAAACGATAATGGCTTTTTGGAAATACATTTTTGAGTGTTTGGATAAGTGCAGCCGTCCCTTCAGAATTATGGGCGCCATCTAAAACAATTTTTTGAGGCCATTGTTCGAAGCGGCCAGCCCAATGTGCATATCGAAGTCCATACCGAATGGATGAGTCTGATATAGTAATAGCTGCCCCTTCACGTAATGCAAGGATTGCTGTAATGGCCAGACTTGCATTGTTGATTTGATGGGGACCTGCCATTTTTAAAGCTATATCAGTCATCACAATATTTCCTTTTTCATAGGTGAATTGCTGAACGTCTGTACCTTGTAATATATCTGAAACAGTAAAATCTTGTCCTAAAATGAAGCATGGTGCCTGCTGTGCATCCGCCGTTTCTTTAATAACAGCTAATGCTTCTTCATTGCTAACCCCTACAACAACTGGAACACCCCTTTTTATGATGCCTGCCTTTTCAGAGGCAATCTTGGCAAATGTATCACCTAAAAGGGCCGTATGCTCAAGTGAAATGGTTGTAATAATGGCAAGTAGTGGCGTTACGACATTGGTCGCATCTAAACGCCCTCCAAGCCCCGTTTCAATAAGCGCAATATCCATTTCCTGATCGGCAAAAAACTGAAACATTATGAGTGTGACTACTTCAAAAAAGCTTGGAAAATCACCATTATATTGTTCTTCTATAATCTTAGCTAGTTTATTGAAATAGTATAAAAATTGTTCATCCGTAATCGGCTCACCATTAATAGTCATTCGTTCATTGACTCGCTCTAAATGTGGGGAAGTAAATGCCCCTACTTGGTGCCCAGTGTGCTGTAGCATTTCTCTAAGGGCATTCACTGTAGAACCTTTCCCATTTGAACCAGCCACATGAATTACGCGTAGTTTATTGTGAGGATTCTCTAAATGTGCTAGTACTTCTTTCATTAGTACAAGCGGTGCACGTTTATGATCAACGGCTTTTAGTGTAAAAATAAATTCCGTACATTCGTTCATTGTGTTAAACAAAAGAAACACTCCCTCTTACTGCAATATCTCTATTTTAGTACAAGTAACGTTTAATAACATAGATTAATTACAAAACAATAGAAAAAACACACAGCTAGCCACTGCGTGTTTGATAAGTATTTTTGTTATGTACTTGGTGAGCCCCTAGCAATGCACCCATATTGTCCAAAATGATTTTTGCATCATTGTTTAATAAAGGCATAACATCTGAACGTTGTACTAATTCAAAGGAGTTTTTTAATGTTCTTTTCAACATTGAAATATCAAAATTTGAGCAATACTCATTTATTTTATTGATGGTTAACATATCTGCCCGTGAGAGTTTTGTACATTCCTGTTGAGTTTGCCTATTTGCTAATACATGTTTAATAAGCACACGCGCACTTGTGTTTAATAAACGATAATATTTCGCATCTGATAATTTCAATAGATTTGTTTCAATCAATACCCTTGCACTAACAAAATCTAAGTCATCACATGCTTTATTGACTTTCGTAATATACGTTGTCATATTACCTGTCATTTCACATCTCCATTCATACCATAAACCCGAAAAAAAGCCATTGCTTTGGTATAGCGATTCCATTAAAGACCATTTCTTTTCCGTCAACATAATATTGTGTTAGGTTTTGTTTCCTACTATAATAATAATTCACCTAACCTATTAGACTAATTATTCTAAATGGTACTACATATATTTACCCATTTCAATGCATAACTTTTTCTCTACATAAAAAAAGCAATGGATGACTTTATCGTCATCCATTGCTCTACTATCACATATTTTTTAATTCCTCTAAACGTTTTAATACAACCGCGTGCTTATTTTCATAATCCGCTAATTTTTCACGTTCTACATTTACTAATGCCTCAGGTGCTTTCGATACGAACTTTTCATTTGAAAGCTTACCTGTCACTAACTTCACTTCTTTTGCCCATTTCTCTAACTCTTTTTCAAGACGAGCGATTTCTTCCTCTAAGTTAATAAGCCCAACAAGCGGTAGGAAAACTTGAGCACCTGTAATAACTGCTGTCATCGATTGACCAGGTGCCTCTAAGCCTTCACCAATTGTTAACGTATCTGGGTTACAGAATTTCTCTAAATAGGCTTTATTCGCTTCAAGTACTGCCACTGTTGCAGCATCTTTCGCAGAGATAAATAACGGTACTTTTTTGCTCATTGGCGTGTTTACTTCCGCACGAATATTACGTACTGAACGTATAATATCCATTAGGAGCTTCATATTATCTGCTTCGTCAGCAAAATGAAGATCCGTGCGTACTGTTGGCCATGCAGCCACTGTAATCGATTCACCATCATGAGGTAAGTGTTGCCAGATTTCCTCTGTAATGAATGGCATAAATGGATGCAATAGACGCATCGTTTGATCGAGTACGTACGCTAAAATAGAACGAGTTGTCTTTTTAGCAGTTTCATCCTCACCGTATAATGGTAATTTTGCCATTTCAATATACCAAGAACAGAAATCATCCCAAATGAAATTATAAAGTTCGCGACCAACCTCACCAAATTCATAGCGCTCTGCCAAAGATGTTACACGTTCAATCGTCTCATTTAAGCGTGTTAAAATCCATTTGTCAGCAACCGATTTTTCACCTGTTAAGTCGATTTCATCATATGTCATTCCATCCATATTCATAAGGGCAAAACGGGATGCATTCCAAATCTTATTAGAGAAATTCCATACAGCCTCTACCTTCTCAGTAGTATAACGTAAATCTTGACCAGGTGATGAACCTGTTGCTAAGAAGTAGCGTAATGAGTCTGCACCGTATTGCTCAATAACATCCATTGGATCTACACCATTGCCAAGTGACTTACTCATTTTACGCCCTTCACCATCACGAACTAAACCATGAATTAACACATCTTTAAACGGACGTTGCTCTGTAAATTCAAGACCTTGGAAAATCATTCGAGATACCCAGAAGAAAATAATATCATAGCCTGTTACGAGTGTATTTGTTGGGTAGTAACGTTTATATTCTTCATTTGCCTCGTCTGGCCAGCCCATTGTAGAAAACGGCCATAGCGCTGAAGAGAACCATGTATCTAGTACATCCTCATCTTGTGTCCAATTGTCTGCATCAGCCGGTGCTTCTTTTCCTACGTAAATTTCACCTGTTTCATTATGGTACCAAGCCGGGATTTGATGGCCCCACCATAATTGGCGAGAAATACACCAATCACGAATATTCTCCATCCAGCGAGAATAAGTATTTTCAAAACGAGCCGGAACAAAGTTCACTTTACCTTCTTGGTCTTTTTGAAGCTCTAATGAAGAATCTGCAAGTGGTTGCATTTTAACGAACCATTGTGCTGAAAGATAGGGCTCTACAACAGCACCAGAACGTTCAGAATGCCCTACTGAATGCATATGTTCTTCAATGCGTATTAACACACCCGCTTCTTGTAAATCAGCAACAATTTGCTTACGACATTCAAAACGATCCATACCGTTGTATTTGCCAGCAAGTTCGTTCATTGTGCCATCTTCATTCATCACGAGGATACGCTCAAGATTGTGACGATTACCAACTTCAAAGTCATTTGGATCATGGGCAGGTGTCATTTTTACAACCCCTGTTCCAAATTCCATATCAACATAGTCATCTGCTACAATCGGAATTTCCCGACCTACAATCGGTAAAATAACCGTTTTACCAATTAAATGCTGATAACGTTCATCTTTCGGGTGAACAGCTACGCCAGAGTCACCAAGCATCGTTTCAGGACGTGTTGTCGCAACTTCTACATATCCTGAGCCATCAGCTAAAGGATATTTCATATGATAGAAGGCACCTTGCACATCTTGGTAAATAACCTCGATATCAGACAATGCTGTTTTAGCAGCTGGATCCCAGTTAATAATGCGTTCACCACGATAGATTAGGCCTTTTTCATATAATTGAACAAAAACTGTATTAACTGCCTCCGAAAGACCTTTATCAAGTGTGAAACGCTCACGTGTGTAGTCTAATCCAAGGCCAAGCTTTGCCCATTGATCACGGATATGCCCAGCATATTCTTCTTTCCATTCCCATGTTTTCTCGAGGAATTTTTCACGTCCTAAATCATAACGTGTAATATTATCCTCACGTAGCTTTGCTTCTACTTTTGCCTGTGTAGCAATACCTGCATGGTCCATACCTGGTAACCAAAGTGCATCATATCCTTGCATACGTTTCATACGAATGAGGATATCTTGTAAAGTTGTATCCCATGCATGACCAAGGTGCAATTTACCTGTTACGTTCGGTGGTGGAATAACGATTGAATAAGGTTCTTTCCCACTTTCTGGCTGTGCCTCAAAAAATTTCCCTTGCAACCACCATTCGTAGCGACCGGCTTCAATGGACTGTGGGTCATATTTAGTTGGCATTGAAATGTTTTCTGTCATATTGACTCCTCCTAATATTTGAAGACTATTGATAAAGCAATCACTTCACCAAATAAAAAAACTCCTCTCGTCTAAAAGGACGAAGGAGTTTTAGTTCGCGGTACCACCTTTAATTCCAGCAGCGGTTAAGGAAATGATCATCGAATACATTTCTCAGCCTTATCTACTGGCTCTTAATTCGGTAACGGTGTTTAACCGGCTTTAACTACTGTTAGTTCACTAAAGCTGCTCAAGGGCTACCTTCAATTAAGTACAAATAGAAACTTCTCAGCTACCGTTTCCTCTCTGAAAATGTAACATAATTTACTCTTCCCTATCATAGCATCTGTATTTGATTTTCCTTATTGTACCGCAGAAACGTGTAATTTTTCAAGTGATTTAGTCATCTTTTAATAAGAGTAAAGTAAATAGAAAAGGAAGTGAATATTCAAATGCGTCGACGCAAGTATAACCCCTGGCTTTTACCACCTTGGATAAGGCAAGTTCGTTTTTACTGTAGAACGATTATCGTGCCGATTTGTGGTTTTCAATTTATCCGTGTCATTATTGTTCCAACATCCGGTGATTTAATTTTCTTATTACTCTTGCTACTTCTCAGCTATTTACTTTTGAAAGACATCATTTGATACACGAACTTTAAGCGGTGTATATTCTTCAGTTAGATCCCAAATCATGGAAGGCACTTCATGCCAAGTGCTGGACTCACGTACAACAATATGACTTGAGGATTCTCTCAAACTTGTTTTTTGGTCAACTGTTGGAGTCTTCACTTGGTGTGAAGCTGCTACTACTGCGGTAGTTTGTTTTTTCACTTGCATGCTTTCTTCTGGCACAGTAAGTATCTCTTCATGTTCATAGGCACTGGCAGTAAAGGACTGATCTTCTAATACATGGTCATTTTCAACAACTGGCTCGTATTCGTTAAAGATGCTTGTGACTGTCCATTCAAGCTGACATTTCTGATTCGTCAAGCTTGGGCGAATATCTTTGACCATTATATCCTTAAGGTTTGATTCCTTTGGTAAATCGACATGTAATGGCACGGCATACTCAAAATAACCTGTATCTCCTTGGACATCTAGGGCATCAATTGAAATTAATTCTTCATCGCCTGTAAAAGCTTGCATATTTTGAAAATCGAAGCGTACATGTGCGGTGATATGATAGATGCCTACTAGTCGAAGTGAATCCTCTAACTGCATTGCCTGCCACTGTGGCTTAATTTGCACAGCTGCTATTTCTGTTGGGCAGCCGTACCCAGGAAAACAAAATGTTTCACTCATATTCCAAGTTTTGTGTTCGATAATAATCCCTCCCTTTGCATCATATGACTTATGAGGGGATAGTATGCTAGAAAGCTTCCTATTCAACCGTATAAAAAAAGAGGAAATTCATATAAAAATGGCATGCTAGAACATTACTTCTAGCATGCCATTTTTATGAATGTACTTACATCCATTAAACATGTACTAATTTGATTTTATTTGCTACACGATCTGTTAACATTTGCGTTGCCTTTGGTACAATCGGTTTGAAAATTGGGTTTAAAACAGGTCCAGCTAATCCACCAGCAATAACCTCTAAGAAGCCTGTCATTTTTGTGTTTTCAGCATCCATGCTTTCTGCAAGGAAATAGCCATTTCCTGTGAAATTATCCGAAAGACCTTTAAGTTCAAATGTCACTTTGGACGGGGATACCCACTCTAAAATAATAATTTCTACTTCAACTGTTTTTTTCAGAACTCCCACATTTCCTTTAAAAGTCCATGTTGAATGTTTGTCATCAATCATTTCATGTGCGTTATAACCTGGGACTAGCTTTGCCCATTTCTCCATATCACTGACGAAATCCCATACATGTTCAATTCCTACGGGTACTTCGACCGTATGTGTGCCTGTTGCCATATCAATTCACTACTTTCTTTTATGAATAGCTATATTATAAACGATATCGTCCACATTTTGGCTATGCTGAAAGATATAATTTTGACAAAAGCAGGTCCTTCATCCAGTATAGATGATTGTCCTTACTAGTTAATATATGCTATATTTTCTCTTTTGTTCTTTTATTGCTCAAGTACTACAATGACTTCTAACTTATGTATACAAAAGGGCATGCTAGATTTTTTTCTAGCATGCCCTATCAATTACTTAGCTAATTGTGCAAATACTTTATGGAAGGCATCAACCGTTTTTGCGATATGCTCCTCTGTATGTGCAGTAGAGATAAACAACCCTTCAAACTGAGACGGTGGTAGGAAAATTCCTTCCTCAGCCATCAAACGGAAGTATTCAGCAAATAAGGCTAAATCCGATGATTTAGCAGTTGCAAAATCAATGACCTCTTCATTCGTAAAGAAGAAGCCAATCATAGAACCTGCACGATTAACAGTGTGAGGAATTTTGTACTTCGTCGCCGCTTCACGGAAACCAGCCTCTAGCTGATCGCCTAGTTGTTTAAAGTATTCATAAGTACTGTGATCTAAACGTGATAGCGTTTCATAGCCCGCTGTCATAGCTAATGGATTCCCTGAAAGTGTACCTGCTTGATAAATTGGTCCAGCTGGTGCTACTTGCTCCATAATTTTTTTAGTACCAGCAAACGCACCCACTGGAAGGCCTCCGCCAATTACTTTCCCTAACGTCGTAATATCAGGTGTAACTCCGAAGTAACCTTGTGCACAACCATAATCAACACGGAAGCCCGTCATAACCTCATCAAAGATTAATAACGCACCATGTGAAGTTGTTAATTCGCGTAAGCCCTCTAAGAAACCTGATTGTGGTGGTACAACACCCATATTCCCTGCAACTGGCTCTACAATAACTGCTGCTAACTCTGCTCCAAATTTTTCGAAAACAGCTTTAGCGCCTTCTAAATCATTATAGGCTACAGTTAACGTATTACGAGCGATATCTGCAGGTACGCCAGGGCTATCAGGAAGACCCAATGTAGCAACTCCAGATCCTGCTTTAATTAATAATGAATCACCATGGCCATGATAAGAGCCTTCAAATTTTAAAATCTTATCACGACCTGTAACACCGCGTGCTACACGTAATGCAGACATAGTAGCTTCTGTTCCCGAAGAAACGAAGCGAATCATTTCCATGCCTGGAAGACGATCTAACACTAATTGAGCTAAACGATTTTCTGTATAGCTTGGTGCACCAAAGGAAGAGCCTTTTGCTGCAGTTTCAGCAATTGCTTTGACAACCTCTGGATGTGTATGTCCTAAAATGAGTGGGCCCCAAGATAATACATAATCTATATATTCATTACCATCAATATCTTTAATGATAGCCCCATGGCCTGATTCCATGAAAATTGGGTCCATATTTACTGATTTGAATGCACGAACGGGGCTGTTGACACCACCTGGCATTAACTGAACAGCTTCAGCATAGGCTTGCTTTGATTTTTCGTAAGAACGTGTCATTTATTTCTCCTCCAACCAACGTGCAACATCTTTTGCATGATACGTAATAATTAAATCAGAACCTGCACGTTTCATGCCTAATAATGTTTCAAGCACAACTTTTTTCTCTTCAATCCACCCATTAATAGCAGCTGCTTTAATCATCGCATACTCCCCTGAGACATTATACGCAACAAGTGGTAATGGATAATTATTTTTCATATCTCGAATAATATCTAAATAACTTAGGGCTGGCTTAACAATTAAGAAATCCGCACCCTCTTCGATATCAGATTCTGCCTCACGGAATGCCTCTAAACGGTTTGATGGGTCCATTTGATAGGATTTACGATCACCAAATTGTGGAGCACCATCTGCCGCGTCACGGAATGGGCCATAGTAACTTGACGCATATTTCACAGCATATGACATGATTGGAATATGCTCAAAGCCCGCTTCATCAAGACCAGCACGAATGGCTGCAACAAAACCATCCATCATATTAGATGGAGCAATTATATCTGCGCCTGCCTTTGCTTGTGATACTGCTGTACGAGCTAAAACATCTAAGGAAGGGTCATTTAAAATTTGATCGCCTTCAATTAAGCCACAATGACCATGATCCGTAAACTCACATAAGCATGTATCCGCAATGACTAAAAGCTCAGGATGACGCGTTTTAATTAAGCGAGTCGCCTCTTGGACAATACCATGATCATGGAATGCACCAGTTCCAACAGCATCTTTTTCAGCCGGTAAACCAAATAAAATTACAGCTGGGATTCCTAATGCAACAACCTCATCAATTTCTGCTTCTAGCTTATCTAATGAAAATTGAAAAACACCAGGCATAGATAGTACTTCATTTTTAATATTTTCGCCCTCTATTACAAAAATAGGATAAATCAGGTCCTCTTTATGTAAGTATGTTTCTTTTACCATTGATCGCATCGTTGCATTGGCACGCAAACGACGATGTCTTTGAAATTGTAGTTTTGTCATGATTTGTCCCCTACTTTCATTAATTCTTCGATGACTGCTTGCATTGTATATACACTTGGCATAATATCCACAGTTGCACCGTATTGTTCAAGAGCTGCTTCCGTAATATGGCCGATGGCTGCAACCCTAGTTGCTTGCCATCCAACATGTACTGCTACACTTTTTGCATATACATCAACAGCTGAAGGACTAGCAAAAATCACTGTGACGTCCTCATTGTGATGAATGCAATTAATAATAGCTGATATTTGATCATGTCGTTCTACCGTTTCATAAACTGTCCATTCTTTCAAATTAAAGGGCAGTCCATCCTTCAATGTACTTTTCGCCTTTTCTCCACGAATAAACAGACAACTTGGATGGTCGCCAGCTATACTTGGAAATTCCTTGACGAAAATATCAGCACTAAATACGGAAGGCATAAAGCTCACTTGAAATCCTAGATTTTCTAACGCTGTAGTTGTTTTTGTCCCAATGGAAGCAATTTTCGCTTGAAAATTTTTGGCACTTAATTGATGCCGCTCCATCTTATTAGCAAATGCATCTACAGCATTTTGACTCGTAAAGATAACCCAGTCAAATTGAAGCGCACTATTCAACAGTTTTGCATCATCGTTGTCCATACGTTCGCATGTTTCAATTAATGGGGCAATTACTGCATGGCCACCTAAAGCTGCAATATCATCTACAATAGCTGTTGTTTTAGATGTACCTGTTAAAAGTACCGTTTTACCTCTTAAAGGTAAATCATTTTGCATCTTGCTCTGCCTTCACACGTTGAATTAAATCGAAAGCTCCTTGTTTCGTTAAAATAGTAGCCAGCTCTTCCCCTATTTTTTGTGCGTCTGAACCAACTACTGTTTCTTTATATACAACTGATGCATCAGGTGCAGCAACAAGACCAGTTAAAGTAATTTCATCCCCATTTGATGTAGCATAGCCAGCGATTGGTACTTGGCACCCGCCATCCATGGCCGCCAAGAATGCTCGTTCAGCATGTGCCTCTTGCCATGTTAATTGGTCTGTTAATTTAGCTAACTCGGCTAATAGCTCAGTATCATCTCCACGGCATTCAATACCAAGAGAACCTTGTGCTACGGCTGGCAAACAATCTTCTACTGATAAAAATTCAGTGACAACATCTTCACTCCAACCAAGTCGTTTTAAACCGGCTGCTGCTAAAATAATCGCGTCGTATTCTTCGGTCTCAAGCTTAGCTAAACGTGTATCAACGTTTCCTCTAATCCATTTAATTTCAAGATCCGGACGTACTGTTAGTAGCTGTGCACTACGACGTAAAGAACTTGTCCCGACTACAGCTCCTGCAGGAAGATCAGCAAATTTAACATGTCCCTTCGAAATAAAAGCGTCACGTGCATCTTCACGTGGAGGAATACAGCCAATTACTAAACCTTCCGGCAATACAGCAGGCATATCTTTCATAGAATGGACAGCAAAATCAATCTCTTTATCGTAAAGGGCTTGTTCAATTTCTTTAACGAACAATCCTTTTCCCCCTACCTTTGAAAGCTGTACATCTAAAATTTGATCACCTTTTGTCACGATTTCTTTTACTTCAAATTCAAATGGAGCACCAGCAGCCTTTAATTCATTAATGAACCAATTTGTTTGCGTTAGTGCTAGCTTACTTCTCCTAGAACCTACAATAATTTTTCTCAACAGTCTCCAACCTTTCCTCTAATACCATAAATGGAATCGCGATAAACTACTTCCTAAGAAGAAGTTCACAACAACTAATAGATAGGCATAAATATGTACCCATGCATAAGTTGTACCTATCAGCTTGCTTTTGCGATTCACATATAAGATAAAGCAATACAAAATTAAAATAATGAAGGATCCTATGATCTTCGCATCGAAAATCGAAAGACTCTCTAATGTTAATAATGCCCATTCAAACCCTAATATTAAACTTATAAATAGCATTGGGATTCCAATAAAGAATGATACATTCATCCAGTTGCTCGTTTGCTGTAAAGATGGCAGTCTTGTCCAAAGATGCGACCACTTTTTCTTCTTCAGTAATCGATATAAAACTAGATATAAAATGGCAAACACAAATGTTAATGTGAATGCTGCATATGACAATATCGCAAATGATATATGAATAAAAAGCATTTCCGAAATTAATGTATCTCCGACAGTTCCCGTAGGACGTTTAGGCATAAATGTAAATATACTAGCAAACAAAAATCCTAATATATTTATAATAAATACCGGTAAGTCTACTCTTGCAATGCAATGTAGGATAATGGATAACGTCACAAGTAACCAGGAGTAAAATAGAATCCCCTCTGACAATGATAAGATCGGAAAGCGTTTTGTTTCCACAAACGTTAAAATAATAATGGCACTTTGAATCATCCATACAAATGAAACAAGCCAGAAAGCAATGCGCCTTGCTCGTACTTGCTTATAAAAATAATCAGTAAAGTAAAAAACTAGACTGATCGCATACAAGACGATCATCACCTCATATAGCCTTGTCATGGTCAAATCAGCCAATAGACATCCCTTCTTTGTAGTGAAATTGTAAAGCTATAAATAAGAAAACAAAAAACGTTTTCGTATCCTAAGTTTACCATACAGATACGAAAACGCCTCATGTAATATCAGTAGAGAATCCAATAGCGCAACACCACTTCGTACAACTTCAGTGTACAAAACGCATTAGATTATTTAGAAAGAATACTTTGGTTCAGCAGAAGTTTGAGTTGCCTGTGCGCGTTCTTTACGCTCAAGCTCTTGCTTCGTCATCTCTTGAACTTCAGCTTCCACAGCTTCTTCTATACCAAAAATTTGTTGGAATAAACGTAACTGTTCATTTGCTTTTGGTGAATTAGCCATTTCTTTAGCTTGTAAGATTGGCTCTTTTAACAATTGATTAATAATTGATTTTGTATGTTTACTTAAAATTTTACGTTCACGTTCCGTTAAATCTGGCATTTTATTCTCGATACTAGTCATGGTCTCTTCTTGAATACGATTTGCTTTTTTCCGTAATGCAGAAATCACAGGTACGACACCAAGCGTAGACACCCAATCTTTAAATTGGAGCACTTCATGCCCAATCATATCCGTAATATCAGCAGCAGCACGTTCGCGTTCCGCTAAATTGGCTTCGACAATACCTTGTAAATCATCAATATCATATAAGAAAACATTTGGTAAATCGCCAACACGTGGATCGATATCACGAGGAACAGCGATATCTACCATAAATAATGGTTTCCCTTTACGTAAACGTTCCACGAATTGCATGAGCTCATAATCAATGACATAATCAGTTGCACCAGTCGATGTAATTAAAATATCTGCTTCTAATAAGGAGCACTGTAATTCCTTCATTGATTTAGCTTGACCATGGAATTTTGCAGCTAGACTTTCCGCCTTTTCAAACGTACGGTTAATTACTGTTACTTTTCCTACTCCACTGCCGTAGAGGTTTTCAATCGCAAGCTCCCCCATTTTCCCTGCACCTAGAATAGCTACATGCTTGCGTTGTAAAGAGCCAAAAATTTTCTTTGCTAATTCTACTGCTGCATAAGAAACTGATACCGCATTCTCGCCGATAGCTGTTTCATTATGTGCTCGCTTTGCAAATGTTACCGCTTGTTTAAATAGTTGATTGTAAACCGTTCCTGTCGTGCCAATCTCTTGTCCACTTAAAAAGCTTTTTTTTACTTGCCCTAAAATTTGCGTTTCACCTAGAACCATTGAATCGATCCCAGCTGTCACTTTAAATAAATGTTCGACTGCCTCATCCTCTTCACGAATTGTTAAATACGAAGAAAATGTCTCCACAGGCAAGTCAAACCAATCAGCTAAAAATTGTTTCACAAAATGACGTCCAGTATGCAATTGATCCACAACAGCATAAATTTCTGTACGGTTACATGTCGAAACAATAACGTTTTCTAAAATACTTTTCTGCTTTTGCAGCGCTTCCATTGCCTGAGGTAGTTCACTCTCAATGAATGATAACTTCTCTCTTATTTCAACAGGCGCTGTTTTATAATTCAAGCCTACTACGATGGTATGCATGAATAACACCTCACACGTTCTAATTCACAAATTTCATTATAGCACAGTTCGACAATAGTTCATCTATAATTTGTGAACATGTCATGAAGAACTGCATTTCGTCATCTACATTAGAATTATTATAAACTAAGTGTAACAAATTATACGTTTTGTTTCAAATTAAAAAACTGCCCCGCAATAGGAGGCAGTTTTCATCATTAATTTGTTATAGAAATAGTTTTCATTGAAATAATATTTCCATCTTTATCATATGCGATCAAATCAATTTCATTATTAACTTTAAAGTCCTGCATAGTTTGTACTGTTTTCGTTAACATAAACACATGATCACTACGTTTTAGCAACTCGAATTGTACATCACCACTAATCGATTTATAACGTACATTAATCTTCGCAACGTTTGGACAATTACCATCAATACGAGCACTCATTGTAAGATAGCCTTTTCGTAATGATACATTTGCATCTTCAAATAAATCATCCGGGTTGATACAGCTTGATGCCGGAGTTTTACATAAAATCGCATCAATTAACTTTTGGAACACCTGATGCAATTGTAAATTATCAAGCGCGTGATAATAAGCTCCGCCAGTTTCTGTAGACACTTGCATTAAAGTAGCATCATTTATTTGTGATTTCTTGCCCATACTTACTGTGTATATTTTCACACCTTGCTTTTTCGCTTCATTGATCACTTTTGTCATTTTTGATTTACTTGTTTTCCCATCAGATACAACCACAATAGCTTTAGCCGTTTTTGTATCGTTTGAGAATTTCGTTAATGCAATATCAATACCTGCAAAAATATCCGTAGCACCTTTCTCTTTAGACGCTTTATAAAGGTCTTTCTTCAATACAGCATCTGTTGTACCCTCACCAAGAATTGTTGCCTTTGTGTTTGTTTCGATGACGATGTTATTTTTCGCCTTCAATTGATTGATAAATTCAATCATTTTCTTGCCACGATAATTAGTTGGATCAACAGCCTTCATAGAAGAAGAATAGTCCACTACATAAGCAACTTCTGTTGCTAATGAGCATGAATTTTTACTGAAGTACGGATTAGTAAAAATATCTTTGCTTACTGTTTTATCTTTTAAACCCTTCAAAATCGTTGCATAACGAGGGTCTATCGGATTGACAAGTGTTGCTTCTACTTTGGATTTTCCATAGATGATAGAGTCAAAGTATGCAACAGCTGTACCTGGACTGCCTGTATTGTTTAATGGATCTGAAGTATTCGTAATAAATGAAGCTGTTTTTTCCACTCCATCATACTTGATTTTGACTGTTCCTTGATAATCCGTAACTGGTTCTCCACCAGGACGAACTAACGTCACCATGACTTTTGTATAGCGATCCTTGCCCGATGGTCTAGAGGCAGCATCAGCACTTTCTTTCAATGCCTCTACTCGTTTTTTATAAGCCTCTACTTGTCCAAGTAGCTTCCCGCCTTGATATTTTAATAACACCGTACGATCATAGTTACTTAAGTTTGTAAAAATAGAATAAATTTTCATGACACTATCATAATGTTCAAGTGTCAATTTTTTTTCTTCTGGCATATGGTTCATAAGCTGGATGATAGCTCCAACTGGATTAATGTTTTCTACCTGAGAGGCGATTTCATCATCAATCCCTTGAACACGATAAATCGGACGGCCATCTTCAGAAATCATATACATAATTTCAGTTTTAGCTGGCGATGTGACAGAATTATCTAAACGACGATTTAACAGTTCCTCAAAAAGGTAAACAGAAATATTGTAGTTTTCAAATTGTAAAATAGCATTTTCATACCCTAGTGCTGGATATCTAGGGTCTGAGCCTCCGTAACGTAAATAAACATTTTGAACATTGCCCAAGGCGTCTGTTACATTAGTTTGCTGCCCAATACTAAATAGTTTTTTATCCCCATCATACTTCAATGGAATTGGTGAATACACATCAATTATGTTTTGTGTGAAGAACTCTGGCAACTTCTCATATGGAATATACGGTGGTGTCACATTCCCATTATCATCATCTGTATTAGTAGGATCATAGACTTGGTAATCTATACGCAATTCAGGTTGTGGTGAATAACGCACCTCTGCTTTTAATTTTTGCCCCACAAGACACTTCATTGCTGGATCTGTGTTATTAACCAATTCAAAGGAAATGGTATCACGAGCAGATTTTGTTAATTTTGGCGCTACAACAATAGCTGATACAGTCGAACCATCAGATTGGACGGTTCTAACCGCTTCGCCGGAAGTATCGATAATCGTACCGTAAGTTGACGTCACACGGAATGTATAAGATTTATCATCCGCAATAGGGTCTCCATTACAAGCCTTTAAAGATACAGTCACAAGTGTTGAATCCACTTCATTCGCAATTAAATCTGGTTTTTCCACTACAATGCTTTGCAATGCATTATTTACATAATCAGGTCCAGTAAAATCATTGGAGTTATCCTTTGGTTCTTCAAAATCCGCACTATTGGAGCCCATGAATCCTGGAGGTAATGTAATACTATCATTATCACGACCAGCTGCACTTCGCGTTAATCCTTGTACGGCAAAGTTACCATTTTGGACTGCTCTATATAAGAATGTCGCTACATCACCACGCGTTAATTTTGTTGATGGATTAAAGCTTGCAAATGTTTTTTTACCTGAACTACTTGTCGATAAATTGTTTGAATATAAATATTGAACAGCTTGTGGTTCATCTAAATCCAATCCTTTAAAAGCGGCATAAATTTGTGCAAATTGACCACGAGTAATCGCTTTTGATCGATTGGCATTTACATGTGTTCCATTAAACGGTAAATAAAAATCACTATAAAAGTTATAAGCCACACTATCAATATAAGATAATGGATAGTTACGATCTAGCTTCGCAAACATGAGGACAAGCTCTCGATCTGTCACTTGCTCACTCGGTAAAAAGTTATTGGCATTGTTCAAAGACATCAATTCATTGTCAACCGCCCAAGAAATGGCTTTGTAATTACTACTATTCGTCGGAACATCTCTAATTGTTGTAGCTGCTTGCGTAACAACAGGTGTTGCTGTCATCAAAAGCAGCATGAAGCACAGCATAGTAAGCAATGCTTTTTTTACATATGTCATGGTTGTTCAGTCCTTTCTTTAGTTAAAGAACAATATGTCATCACGATAATTTTGTTTCAAGTCATCTTCTAAATATTTCAAGAAACGTTCTAGAACAACGGAAGCTTCTGCTCGAGACAGTGGTTTATTTGGATTAAAACGTCCAGCAGAATCGCCAATCATCAATCCAAGCTCATTGGCAATATAGATACCATCTCTTGCATAGTTTGGAATTTGGTTGTCATCCGTAAATTTCGTTAAAAAGCCAGGATTCGGCGCTCTATTTTCCAGGCCTAAGGCACGAACAAAGATAGTTGCCGCCTGTGCTCTTGTGATAGCACCATCAGGCATGAAGTAATCCGATGAAACCCCTTTAATGATCCCTTTATTTAAAGCTGATTCAATATAGAAATAGTCTTTAGTAGATCGTTTTAAATCCTTAAAGACACTTGTAGTAGGAGCTTTTCTTGATTTCTTTTCTTCAAACACGCGTAGGTCAACCGCTTTACCAATGGCTGTAGTAAAATCAATGCGTTTCATTGGTGTTTTAGGAGAGAAGAAATTACTTGAATCTGAATAAATACCTAGAGAATACAGTTTCTCAATTGCTTCTTTCGCATAATGATTTGTTAAGTCCCGAAATTTAGGAATAATAAGACGTTCAATAGTTGGCATATATTCTGTATCTAAATCCAGTGTACCTTTTTGTCCAGAAGCTAAATTATAAGTGTACTCCGATATAACGTCCTTTTCACTGACAACGGCATAGCCACCTTCGAAGCTACCTAAAGTACCTAGGTTCTCCTCGTAATTCAGGATACGTGATTTACTAGTAGATACGCGATTTTTTACATGGCTTGTCTTACCATCACTGAATGAATATACAGACTCTGTGATTTGTGTTTCAGTTGCTCCCCAAAAGTTTTCATAGCCTGCATGTCTGCTATCAGTTTCAATCGTTATGGTGTTTTGAACCGCATTTTTCCCTTTGCCAGTTTCATAGGCATAGGTCTTTCTTGAAATTACATTTCCCGAGTAATAATCAGAAGCTGCCCGATTATCTGTAACAGTTCCTTGGGAAAATTGATAATCGACTAAAGAATAAGTAATCGATCCGATTGTAATTTTTTCAGTATATTTCTTAACCTCTCCATTAGAAGTTTTTTGACCAATACTTGCATAATCCACAACATCTGACTCGTAGGCAATGTTTCTTGTTAATGTTGCGCCATTGTTGCCAGTTAACTTCATACTATACGTTTCAGTTAATTTGCCCTTCGATTCTTTTTGTGTAATTTTAATATCTTTACTTGTTCCTTTGAAAATGACGGGTGATCCTGAAAGAAATAC
The DNA here is from genome assembly GCF_058795135.1 of Lysinibacillus sp. GW823-FHT06C08. NCBI lineage: Bacteria > Bacillati > Bacillota > Bacilli > Caryophanales > Bacillaceae > Lysinibacillus > Lysinibacillus sp. GW823-FHT06C08. Next base: position 38,525 of record NZ_JBXAHN010000003.1, on the reverse strand, counting down.
CGCTTCCTCATATGTATATTCATTTTTCACGGCACCTGTTGTTTCTAATGAAGCAGCTGATGCATGGAATGGTGTAATCGAATTAATTACAAAAATAGCCAGAATGACTAACACTAATTTTGACCAATTTTTTGGCATGCGCTTATCCTCTCTTTCACTATACATAAAGTGAATCATGATGCTAGCTTTAAAAATTTCTAAAGCAAAAATCTGCTTATCTTTCGAAAGTATTGACAATTTAGCCCATAAGCCGAAGCGAAGATTCCTTTTTTAGATTATGAATACATCGCCTTTTTGCTAATACTATTCGCATTAGACTCGCAGATTTTAGTTTGTTATTGACATTAATCTACTAAAATAAAATGTCCCTTTACAAATCGATCCGATAGTACAACTAAACGATCCGATGGCTGTAAATCAGATGCCTGAATCACTTTACCTGCTTTTATCAGTGTCGCTTGATCAATATTCATATTAATCATCTCACCTGCTTCATACCAATGGCCATTTTGCCATTGACTAACACTCTTGACGTTTATAACAGCAGGATACGTAGATTTCACAGATTGTAACTTCCCTGTAAGCATTAATGGTGCAACGGGTTTGGCATTATCTAACATATGAAGGGCCTGTACATGACCATCCTTCACATAGAAGTAACCATAATCCCCTTCAGATAAATAAAGTTCAATATCAGGCATGACATTATATGTTCTACTTCCGTCATCTACCTTTGCCTTTGTTGAATTACTAACCGACAGAACTGTACGATCTGTTTTCTTGAAAACATTGGATTCTATTTTCATAGCATCGTCAATTTCAATAAGGTATCCATCAGCTTGAGATAATCGTCCATAATATAATTCATGACCAGCTAAGTTTGGAGACATAAAGCTATCACTCGTCACTTGCACTACTTGTGCATAGTGATCACGAGCAGCACCATCTGTAATTACAAATGCTGTACCATAAGCCATAAGCCCCGTCGGTTCAATTAAACGCCCATTACGAATTAAAATAGTTCCATTATGGAAATACATTGAGCCTGCTGTTTTAAGTTTTAACAGTTTGTAATCTGTATCAACAGATAGCATTGGTTCATAATAAGTTCGTTCATTATTTTTCAATACTACAATTTTCTCAATAACTTCTTTCCCAAATTGTTTTACAGTCGCGTAGTAAGCTTCACTACCAATATAATTTTTCAGTTGACCTTTCTCTACCTTAGTATTTCCCACATATATCGGTACCTTGGAAGTAAAAGGCATTGTTGAAAGGTCTGCAGTTATTTGAGAGCCAAATTGCCAGTTAACAAAAGCATGCTGGTTTTTGACAGTTAATTTATTGGCATTAGGATTAACTGCTTGTATTTCCCCTTTATATAGGTTTTCTACAAGCGTACCCGTTTCACTTATTGCTATTTTTGTAACAATAGAAGTATTTTTATTTTTCAAGCTCAATTTAATTCGATCTCCAACATATAGTGCACTGATATCCGTTGCAGATGAGCTTTTTTGATAAACGGTTTCTTTATTAATATAGTAAGTAGTCTCTGCACCAACATCTGGCTTAACCATAATAAATAATCCATTAGGATCGATACTTGTTACGACACCAGCAATTGTGGTACTGTTGCCTCCAGTTGATGGAACATTCGTTTCTGTTGGTAAATTAGATTTACCTCGTAGTTCCACAACACTTCTTAAAGAAATGTCAGCTTCCACTTCCATGCCCATTTTAAAACCTTCTATAGTTGTGGACGTATTATTAATAAATAAGCGTGTGTTCTTACTAATATTGTAGGTTACAGAACGGCCTCGATCATTTTGCAATGTCACTTTACTCAGTTGCTTTTCTATCGTGCCATCTGGCTTGGTATATTCTGAATATGTTACATCAACAAAGGTACCAGTTACTAATTGGGCAGCCTTAGCTGTTTGGTTAAAGGAAAAAACTAGAACCATCAGTAACATAATCGATAGTATGTATGATATCTTTTTCAAAAATTCTGCCTCCTTGCTAAATTTTAGTCATGAATAGTATATCGTATTATTGGTAGTTTTTCTCATTCAAAAAGTTACAATTTCTATCTTAACCGATAACTTTAAAAGTAAAGGTAGCTTTCAATTAAAGCTACCTTGCCTGCTCAGACCTGAACATCAATTGTATGTCCAGCTGTCGGATGTGGAGCATCTAACATTTCAACTAATTGTTCTGTGTTTTGCTGCTGCATATCCATCGCTTGTTTTGTTACAGCCAAGGATACGTTTTGCATAAGTGTCGCTTGATTCATTGCTATCGATAAAGCCGCTATATCCATACAGTCCACCTCCTATCTACCTTATCGGCAAATTTTTTTATTTCTCAAGCATATTCTCCAAGTTTCTCCATACTTCATTAGTAAAAATAAAAAGCATCTACAGTCCTAATTCATTAGAACCAATAGATGCTTTTTTTTACATTCTATTTTCGATAGTACGCCAAGCCTCTTCAAAACCAAGGCCTGTTTCTGAAGAAAAGACAATAAGTGGATCATTTTTTTCCATCTCCAATGTCTCTTTGACAATTTTTTTATGCTTATCCCATTTACCTTTTGGAATTTTATCTGCCTTCGTTGCAATCACAATGCAAGGAATATTATAATGCTTTAAAAAATCATACATCATGCGATCATCCGCTGTTGGAGGATGACGCAAATCAATAATTTGTACAACTGCTTTTAATTCTTGACGCCCTGTAAAGTAACGCTCAATCATTTTTCCCCACGCTTCACGCTCTGATTTCGAAACCTTTGCATAACCATAGCCCGGAACATCTACAAAAAATAATTGTTCTTCAATTTTATAAAAGTTCAGGGTTTGTGTTTTACCAGGTTTAGACGAAATACGCGCTAAAGCTTTACGTCCGATCATTCGATTAATGAAGGAAGATTTCCCTACATTTGAACGACCAGCTAATGCAAATTCTGGCAGTCCATCTTCTGGATATTGGTCTGGTCTTACCGCACTAATGACCATTTCGACATTATGGACTTTCATTTTTCTAAATACCTCCGTCCAGTGCATAGGCTAATACTTCATCTGCCGATGACACTAGTTTAAATGTAAGTTGCTCACGGACACTGTCAGGAATATCTTCTATATCGCGTTCATTATCCTGTGGACAAATAATAGTTGTTAATCCTGCACGGTGAGCACTTAATGTTTTTTCTTTCAAACCACCAATTGGTAGTACTCGACCACGTAATGTGATCTCACCTGTCATCCCCACTTCTCTGCGAATCGGTCGGTTTAGAATTGCAGAGACAATAGCTGTCGCCATTGTAATACCTGCAGATGGCCCGTCTTTAGGGACAGCACCTTCTGGAACGTGAATATGGATATCATGTGTATCAAAATATTCTGGATCTACTTGAAGTTTCTCCATTTTTGTTCGAACATAGGATAAGGCTGTTTGAGCTGATTCTTTCATGACATCTCCCAGCTTACCTGTTAGTTGCAATTTCCCTTTTCCAGGTGTTAAGGATACTTCAATTTGTAATGTGTCGCCACCAACTGTTGTGTAAGCAAGACCAGTTGCAACACCTACTTGATTTTCCTTTTCAGCCTGTCCGTAACGGAAACGATGTTTACCAAGCAATTCTTGGATTGATTTCGAGTTAACCGTTACCCGTTTTTTCTCACCCGAGACAATTATCTTGGCAATTTTACGACAAAGCGTAGCAATTTGACGTTCTAAACCACGTACTCCAGCCTCACGTGTATAATAACGGATAATATCAATTACGGCTTCATCCTTAATAATAACTTGTGACTTTTTCAAACCATGTTCTTTCAATTGCTTCGGAATTAAATGATTATTCGTAATCTGCGCTTTTTCAATTTCTGTATAGCCTGCTATAGAAATTACTTCCATACGGTCTAACAATGGTCCTGGGATGCTACTCAAATCATTGGCAGTGGCAATAAATAGGACATTTGATAAATCATATGTTTCCTCAATATAGTGATCACTAAATGTATTGTTTTGCGCAGGATCTAAAACTTCTAGCATCGCTGCAGCAGGATCTCCTCTAAAGTCATTAGACATTTTATCAATTTCATCTAATAAAAATACCGGATTAATGGTACCAGCCTTTTTCATTCCTTGGATAATACGACCTGGCATAGCTCCTACATACGTACGACGGTGCCCACGAATTTCAGATTCATCACGAACCCCACCTAATGAAATACGAATAAATTTGCGGTCTAAGCTTTCCGCGATAGAGCGAGCTAATGATGTTTTCCCCACACCTGGAGGTCCCGCTAAGCAAAGTATCGGTCCACGAAGTGAATTTTTCAGCTGACGGACAGCTAAATATTCAAGAACCCGTTCTTTAACTTTTTCTAATCCATCATGATCCCGATTCAAAATGTTCTCAGCATGATCAATATTCATGCGATCCTCAGTTGCTTTTGTCCAAGGTAATGAAATGAGCCAATCGATGTAATTTCGGATAACGCCACTTTCAGCACTAGCACCTGGAATTTTTTCATATCTATCTAATTCCTTCAGTGCCACTTCTTTTGTTGACTCAGGCATCCCTGACGCATCAATTGATTTACGTAACTCTGCTACTTCACCCGTTTTTCCTTCACGGTCGCCAAGCTCGGTTTGGATAGCCTTCATCTGTTCACGTAAATAATATTCTTTTTGCGTACGCTCCATCGATTGCTTCACTTTTGAATTGATCTTCTTTTCCAGATCGAGTACTTCTTGTTCATCGTGCAAACGAATAATTAAGTGATCTAGTCGTTTCTTCACATTCAGCATTTCCAACACTTCTTGCTTATCTGCAATTTTAAATGGTAAATGTGATGCAATAATGTCTGCTAATCTTCCTGGTTCCTCAATATCTGCTACAGTGTTGATGGTCTCGGCTGTTATTTTATTAGAGGATTTAGCATATTTTTCAAAATACGTTAATAGTGTACGCATTAAAGCTTGCGTTTCTACATCCTTACCTAACAAATCCTCTTTTACGTCGATATCAACAAATGTAAAATTTTCTAAGGCACGATAGTTTTTCCAAGATGCACGCGCGACTCCCTCAACTAAAATTCGCAATGTGCCATTTGGTAATTTTAACATTTGTTTGACATAAGCCATTGTACCAATCGCGTATAAATCTTGTTCTTCTGGCTGTTCATCGTGCATTTCCTTTTGTGTTACCAATAAAATCATCTGGTCCTCTAACATTGCCTGTTCTAGCGCTGCTACAGAACGATTTCTACCCACATCAATATGTAACACCATCGATGGGAATACTAAAAGTCCACGTAAAGGTAATAATGGTACATTTGTTGTTTTTTGTATAGTTACCATGCGGGTATTCACCTCCGTCAAAATTTTCATGTTCAATTCCCGCGCTACTAGTATGTGTTTAAAAAACTGATTCACACTAGTTATTGAAACGAGCCAAAAATTTCTACAAGTCAGTTGGCCAATATGTAAGAATGAATAAAAAGCTGACTGTCGATATGTGCGAACATTGCACAATCGAAGTCAGCTAATTACTCTTTATCTCATAACGGTAGACAGCCAAATCTATACGCTATGCTGAAGTTTTTGTGTCGCTACCTTCATCGAGTTCAGTGCCATCTTCAAGAAGCAATTTCGGTTTTTCTTTATCCGTAATTGTTTTTGCAGTAATGATACATTTTTTTACGTCTTCACGTGAAGGCAGTTCGTACATTACATCAAGCATCGTTGACTCAATTATTGAACGAAGACCACGTGCACCTGTTTTACGCTCAATTGCTTCCTTCGCAATTTCCGCAAGTGCACCTTCATCAAACTCAAGCTCAACACCGTCTAGTTCAAGCATTTTCTGATATTGCTTAGCTAACGCATTTTTAGGCTCTGTCAAAATTTGTACTAGTGCAGCTTCATTTAATTGCTCTAGGCTAGCAAGTACTGGTAATCGACCAATGAACTCTGGAATTAGACCAAATTTCAGTAAATCCTCAGGAATCAGCTTAGACATGATAGAACCTTCATCTACGTCCACTATATTCGGATCTGAACCAAATCCAATTATTTTTTCACCTTGGCGACGTTTAATGATGGATTCAATGCCATCAAATGCTCCACCAACAATGAATAAAATATTGGTTGTATCGATTTGTAAAAACTCTTGATGAGGATGTTTTCGGCCACCTTGTGGTGGAACACTTGCAACAGTTCCTTCTAAAATCTTTAGAAGTGCCTGCTGAACACCTTCGCCAGAAACATCGCGTGTAATGGATGGGTTTTCTGACTTACGTGCAACTTTATCGATTTCATCAATATAGATAATACCTTTTTCAGCGCGTTCGATATCATAATCTGCTGATTGGATTAGCTTTAATAAAATATTTTCAACGTCCTCACCCACATATCCTGCTTCAGTTAATGAAGTAGCATCCGCAATCGCGAATGGAACATTTAATATACGTGCTAACGTTTGAGCTAATAATGTTTTACCGCTACCAGTCGGGCCGATTAACACAATGTTCGATTTTGCCAGTTCAACATCATCAATTTTACTGTTTGTATTGATGCGTTTATAGTGATTATAAACCGCAACTGCTAATGCTTTTTTAGCACGCTCTTGTCCAATTACATACTCATCTAAAATCGTTAGAATCTCTTTTGGTTTCGGGATATCTTGGAATTCGATTTCCTCTTCTACACCTAGTTCCTCTACAACGATTTCTGAACAAAGCTCAATACACTCATCACAAATATACACACCAGGACCTGCTACTAATTTACGCACTTGTTCTTGTGGTTTTCCACAGAATGAGCATTTTAAATTGCCTTTTTCATCATTAAATTTGAACAATATGTTTCACCCCTATTCAAGCAACAATCTTACAAGATTATTGAACCTTTATCAAATAAATTGTCTGCATCATTTATGCCTTCGCATTCATGCAAGTAGATTATAACATCATGTTGTTTACTTCATTCGCCGTCTGCAGCATATTTTTCAGGAACCCATTTGCGCGACCTTTCGTTTCTAAGGTCTCGGTTCTTCACTACTGACATATAAGATTCAAGCTGTCATCAACTACTGATATCTTGATCAGCTACATAGCTTTTTATTTATAAATCTACTACATTCATCTACCAAGGCTTTTTTCATTCGAAGAAATGTTGATTGTTAATGTCTTTATTATGATCTTACAGAATGAAGTAAAATGAGCATCGTGTAAAAATAAAAACAATACTATGTATAAGTGAAGTGTAAAGTGAGTCGTACTAAACTTTAAGGGGACTGATTTTTAGTTGATGTGATAAAACAAGGCACGGTTTAATGCCGTACCTTGTTTTTTTTAGCTATCTAATTACACAAAATCTTATTCAGTAATTTTAGCGTTTTCTACTAAAAATTCAACTGTTTTTTGGATTTTGATGTCGTTTTCAAGTACTGCTGTACCACCTAAAGCACCTGTAATTTGCTCTTTTGTCATGTTGAATTGAGCAGCCATTTTTTCTAATTCTGCTTCAATATCAGCTTCAGTTGCTTCAATTTTTTCAGCTTCAGCAATCGCTTCTAGTGTTAAAGATACACGTACACGGCTTTCTGCTTCTTCTTTCATTTGACCACGTAAATCTTCTTCAGATTGGCCAGAGAATTGGTAGTATAGATCTAAGTTCATACCTTGTGTTTGTAGACGTTGACCAAACTCTTGCAACATACGATCAGTTTCAGAGTTAATCATTCCTGCTGGTACTTCAAACTCAGCATTTTCAGAAGCTTTTTCTACTAGCTCATCACGAAGAGATGCATCAGATTCTGCTACTTTTTGTGCTTCTGTTTGTTCTTTAATTTTAGCGCGTAAAGCTTCTACGCTTTCTACTTCTGAATCTAATTCTTTTGCGAATTCATCATTTAATTCAGGAAGAACTTTTGTTTTAACTTCTTTCACTGTTACTTTGAAAGTAGCTTCTTTGCCTGCTAATTCAGCAGCATGGTATTCTTCTGGGAATGTAACAACTACATCTTTAGATTCGCCAGCTTTCACACCTGTTAATTGCTCTTCAAAACCAGGAATGAAAGAACCAGAACCGATTTCTAGTGGATAGTCTTCACCTTTACCACCTTCAAAAGCTTCTTCACCAACGAAACCTTCGAAATCGATTACTGCTGTATCGCCTTCAACGATTGCTTCGTCTTCTTTAATTTCAAGTTCAGCTTTACGAGCTAATTGGTCTTGAATTTGAGCGTCTACTTCTTCATCAGTTACTTCAACTGGAAGTTTAGCTACTTCTAGACCTTTGTAGTCACCAAGTTTTGGTTCTGGTTTAACTGTTACTTGTGCAGTGAATGAGAAATCTTGACCATGTACAAAGTTTTCTGTACCAGAGATTTCTGGGTAATCAACTGGCATAATTCCAGCTTCATCGATTGCCTTTGCATAAGAATCAGGAACGATAATTTCTAATGCATCTTGGTATAAAGATTCGATACCGAAACGTTGTTCGAACATTTTACGAGGCATTTTACCTTTACGGAAACCTGGTACGTTAATTTGTTTTACAACTTTTTTGAACGCTTGGTCCATTGCTGCATCTACTTCTGCAGCTGGTACTTCAATTGTAAGAGTACCGATATTACCTTCTTGTTTTTCCCATTTTGCTGACATGTATAAATACCTCCAAATAAATAATCAAGTTTAGGATGTTAGACAATTCATTCGTAACTACGATTTTGACAACCATTTTAGTATAACATAGATGTGTATAGTTTCAACTTTTTTCATACCTAATGTAGTTCTGTTAGCTTTTCTAACATTTGTAAAAAGTCTACGATTTCATAGTCCATTTCTTTCACATTCCCTAGCATTGATGATACAAAATCTATATAACTATAGGCAACATCTTCCGCCTCAAATGGATGCCATTCAAAGGGAAATGTGACAATGGCATGTTTCGCCATTAAGTATTGTACCATTTCCAACGTCGTTGGGTCTTGTGTCAACTTACTTTCAACTATATTTTTTATTTCACCATATTGTGGTAATTGATTAGGTAAAGATAGTTGTGCGGGGTTTATCGTTTTTGAATGCCCCAATTTTGAAACCGTAATATCAATTGAAACTTCCTGTTCAACTAATAGGATTAAAGCCAAGCTTTGGACAAAAGGATGGACGGTTGTACTTTCAATAATTGCTTGCAATGCCGTTTTTAACTGTCTTACATTGGTATCCATCAGACGATGTAATTTGATAGATTGCTCATTCGCAGCTAGTGCACTAAATTTTTCAAGCTCATACTCCTGCTCTTCTATAAACCGTTGCGCATTTTCTTTTTTTTCAAGATTTTTGGATACTTCTCTATTAAGACTTTTTAATCGTTCAAATTTCTCCACTTGATCACTTGGCAGTACACTTTCCTCTAGGAGGGTCGTGATCAACGTCTCTACTTGATGATATTCCTTCAACTGCATGCAAATTGTAATATACAATTCCATGACTTCCACATACATTGTTGTCCCCATTGTAAAAAGCTGTTCACAAACTCCTTTTGCCTTGTCATAATCCTTTAATTCGTATAAAGCAAAGGCATAGGCGCTAAGCGCAAATTCATCACCCGTTTCATATATAAAGGCCTTTTCAAAACTTGCAACAGCTTTCTCGTATTGATAATTTTCAGCAAACATATGCCCTTCACGTATTAATGTTTGGACAGCGCCTGGAAAAACAATAATATTGTCATGTTTAATAACATGACGCTTACGTTTTGTCAATTCCCTCACCTCCTCTGTTCTATTTTTCATTTCGATTATTTACTAAAAAATCCACAATTTTCTTATTTTTTACAAAAAATAATTGCTTTTACATTCATATTTTGTAATAAAATGTATTATAATTAGAATAGTCTAAAATTTATTACAATTCGCAGACTATTCCTAGTTATCTGCATACAGAAAATCAAGTTCTTAATAAGGAGTGGAATACATGCAATTACTAGATACAATCACTGAATTTGACCATTGTATCTCACCTGCATTCGAGGCATTATCGATTAAAGTCATTTCATTTTCTACAGCGGACGGACCTATTCAAGATAATCCGATCGAATTTGAATTTTTAACACGTACAAAAATTGATGTGTATACGCAAGAAGCTAGCACTTATCTTTTACGTATTCTTGGAACAATTCCTGGTTCTATTGCACTTGGGCATCAAAATGAATCTCTTTCCATTATTCCTCAAAAAGTAAACATCGAATGTAATGACAAGCTGTTACATGTGGACAAAAAAGATATGCATCAAATTTTACAACATCCTGAGCCGAATCGTCATTACAGCGAATGGCTTATTGATGCTATAAAAAATACCAATATTCTCGTTGAGCTGAAGACAAACCAGCATTCACTGATTGAATGGCCAATCGGTATAAAATCTGCAGCCATAATATAGGTAGAGATAGACATACTTCATCGTATGTCTTTTTTTGTTACTCTTATTTAAGCCTTTCCATTTTATTGCGTTTCTATCATAACAACTTTCTATAGTTTCTGGAAATAATATTATAACAGCCACAAACATTAAAGTGTTTGTATTGTCGATTCAAATAGTAAGTGTCTTTCCGTCCTGCATCAGGATTGCAAATTGGTCGATTTGCTTGAAAAAGGAGCTATAATAATAGAACAAACCTTATGATGGAGGCACATAAATATGAATGTAAAAGAAACACTACAATCTTTTTCTACTATGACACTGCATGAACGTCAGTCAGTGATGAAGGACAACGGAGAATGGCTCTTACAGGAGATGTTAACGCACATTGGCTCAACTGATGCTGAATTGCGTGATCATTTAATTTATCGTACGTTTGTTGATTTACTGAGTGATAATTTATTAAGCACACAACAATTACAATTATTATTTGAGACAGCAACAAGTGAGGAATTTTTATATGTACATATCGGACAAGCACCAACAGACAGTGTCTTTACTAGATCATTCTCTGCACTGCTTATTGCAGGTATACTTGCAAAGGATGCCGAGATGCTTGTTTTAAAAGATGAGGAGTTGCAGCCGTTCTTTAAAAAAATTGGACGTTATCTATTATTAGAACAAGATACAAGAGGTTACGTAAAGGATAAAGGATGGGCTCATAGCATTTCACATGGGGCTGATTTAGCCTCCATGACTATTAAACACCCAAAATTCGATTTGCAATATGCTCCATCCATTTTACATGCACTTAAGCTTGTCACGTGGAAAGGCACTGTCTATGTCAATGATGAAGAAGAGCGATTAATCAACATAGTAGATGCTTTATTACAACAAAACTACTCGGAGGAAGCTTTGATCGAATTTGTTGAACAAGCCTTTGATAAGTTTGAAATGCATTTAATGACGCACGGTTATAATGATAGCTTTTTTAGTGGGCGCACTTGTACATTAAACTTCATGAAGACATTATATTTTTCTTTAAAAATGAATAATAAAGCCCCCAAACTACAAAATACAATCTATGGGCAAGTAGCCAAATGGCTCAAGCTTGGTGACTGACTAAAAAATGCTGATTCGTTACGTATCTTTCTCACAAACATAAAAAATTTCTACCATTTTAGCAAACTAAGAATTTACTTAGTTTGCTTTTTGTTTTTCAAATAGAATATAAATATGTAAATTTATGTATAATCAAGAAAACTATTTGTTATATTAACATAATTAATAACACTCCCCATTTATTCCCTTTTCAATCATTCCTTTCATTGATAGTTCATCCTAATGTTTCCACACAATGAGTCTTCTTCTACTCCTTTTATAGAAAAAAGGCAAATGAAATATATTATTATGTCCGATGGGATACGGATTTTATTACAAAACAGCGTCCAAAATGTGAAATGCAATTTTTCATAAAAAAAACTATTTACTTAGGTAAACATGAAGAATGCAGTATTTTCAACGTTTCCACAGTGTTTAATAAACAAAACCTTAAAATACCAATACTAAAATAACGTTTTTTGTTCAAAAAATGTTCAAATTCAATGTATCTTTACTATCATTTTCATAACAAAATTATGTTTTTTCTTAAAAACAGGGCGTATAATCCAATGTGCAAACAACGACAAGCTGTGACAATCGTTATAGACATGTACGTATGTGAAACGATTGCACAAATCATTGATTTTGCTAACGCTTGCATTAGACCAATCAACTTCAAGATTTATGTTTCATATTGAACCATGCCATTGTAAATTCTTAAGTTGTTGATTGGTACGCCAAGATAAAAGAGGTGACCTCAGTATCCACTATTTATAAATGTGAACTGACAAAAAACACATGAATTTTATGAATAGCCGTTCTATAGAAAGGAGTCAAACATGAAGAAAAAATTAAGTTTAATGTTTGTAGCATTGGGTGCCCTTGCACTACTTGCTGGATGTGAGCCATTAACAGTGTTCAATCCTAAAGGACCAAATGCAGAAACATTATCAAACACAATTATTTTATCCATTATTACAATGGCCTTTATATTACTAGTCGTGTATGTGCTTTTAGCCTTTATGCTAACTAAATATCGTGCGTCAAAAGCATCTGCAGATTATGAGCCACCTCATGAAGAGGGTAGCCATCTTCTAGAAATCACATGGACAGTAATTCCTATTATTATTGTTGCATTCTTGGCTGTTGTAACTGTAAGAACAACATCTACTGTAGAGGCTCAGCCAGCAGGATATGACGATAAAGAACCTTTAGTAATTTATGCATCATCATCAAACTGGAAATGGCATTTTAGTTACCCTGAAGAAGGTGTTGAAACAGTTAACTATGTCAATCTTCCAGTGGATCGTCCAATTGAGTTTAAATTATACTCATTCGGTCCGATTACAAGTTTCTGGATTCCTCAATTAGCAGGTCAAAAATATGCCATGAGTGATATGTTAACAACTATCCACCTTGCAGCAGATGAAGTGGGTTCATTCATGGGACGTAACTCTAACTTCAATGGACGTGGATTTGCAGAAATGGAATTTGAAGCACAATCTATGACACAAGAAGACTTCGATAAATGGGTTGCTGATGTTAAAGCAAAAGAAAAACCATTAACAGAAGAAAAATTTGATGAGCTATTAAAGGCTGAGCATGTTGGTCGCCAAAGCTTCTCATCTACACACTTAGAATTCAGCCCTGCCCCAATGGAACATGGTAAAAACATGAAAATGGGTGACATGGACCATGGTGACATGTCTGAAGAAGATATGAATAATGAACATTCAGGTCATTAATTTACATTTAACTTTGAACGAGTAGAATATTAATTTTTAATTTTGAAAGGAGCGCATCCAATGAGTATGGAAGAATTATTCCATCCAATGCAAGAACCGATGATTTTAGCGGCAGCTATTAGTATCGTAGTTGGAGCAGTCGTTATCGTAGCTGGCCTTACTTATTTCAAAAAATGGGGCTATTTCTACAAAAACTGGCTATCAACTGTTGACCATAAAAAAATCGGGATTATGTATATCGCTGTAGCATTATTAATGCTATTCCGCGGTGGTATCGATGCACTATTAATGCGTGCACAAACAGCTGTTCCGGATAACGGGCTTCTTGATGCACAACATTATAATGAAATTTTCACAACACACGGTTTATTAATGATTTTATTTATGGCGATGCCATTTGTTATTGGTTTAATGAACATTGTCATCCCACTTCAAATTGGTGCACGTGACGTTGCTTTCCCACGTTTAAATGCTGTCAGCTTTTGGCTATTCGCAGCAGGTGCTGGTTTATTAAACTTATCATTCATTATCGGTGGTTCACCAGACGCTGGTTGGACAGCCTACTTCCCTCTTGCCAGTACGGATTTCAGTCCGACTGTAGGGAATAACTATTATTCTTTAGCACTTCAATTATCAGGTATTGGTACATTAATGACAGGTGTTAACTTCATCACGACTATTATTAAAATGCGTGCACCTGGTATGAAATTAATGAAAATGCCAATGTTTACTTGGTCGATTTTAATTACAAACGTAATTATTGTATTCGCATTCCCAGTATTAACTGTAGCGCTTGCTCTTATGATGTTAGACCGTCAATTCGGTACTAAATTCTTTGCAATGCAAGACGGCGGTATGGATATGCTTTGGGCCAACCTATTCTGGGTTTGGGGACATCCTGAAGTTTATATCGTTATTCTACCTGCTTTCGGTATTTTCTCAGAAATCATTGCAACATTTGCGCGTAAAAACTTGTACGGCTATAAATCAATGGTTATGAGTATGGTTGTCATTTCTTTACTATCATTCGTAGTTTGGGCCCACCACTTCTATACAATGGGTCACGGGGTAATGGTAAACAGCGTATTCTCTATTACAACAATGGCAATCGCCGTTCCAACCGGTGTTAAAATATTTAACTGGCTACTGACGATGAGGAACGGGAAAATTCAATTTACAACACCGATGCTTTATGCTCTTGGCTTTATTCCAATCTTCACAATTGGTGGGGTTACAGGGGTAATGCTAGCGATGGCAAGTGCTGACTATCAATATCATAATACGATGTTCTTAGTTGCCCACTTCCACTACGTTTTAATTCCAGGTACAGTATTCGGTGTACTTGCAGGTTACCACTACTGGTGGCCAAAAATGTTCGGTTTCCGTTTAAATGAAAAATTAGGGAAAACTGCGTTCTGGTTCATTGCAATCAGCTTCAACGTAACATTCTTCCCACTATTCATTTTAGGTTTAGATGGTTATGCTCGTCGTATGTACACTTACTCAGAATCAACAGGCTATGGACCATTGAACATGTTATCATTCGTTGGTGCTTTAGGACTTGCAGTCGGCTTTGCGCTGATCGTTTACAATATCTACTATAGCTGGAAACATATGCCTCGTAATGAAAAGGCAGATGTATGGGAAGGTCGTACACTTGAATGGGCTACTCATTCTCCAGTACCAGAATACAACTTTGCAGTTGTTCCAACTGTTACTCGCTTAGATGAGTTCTGGTTCGCGAAAAAAGAAGGTCGCGATATTACAGCAGGTAAAATTGAAAAAATTCACATGCCAAATAATACAGGCACACCTTTCTGGATGAGTGGATTCTTCTTCCTTGCAGCATTCTTCGCTGTATTCAATCTATGGGTGCCAGCCATCATTAGTATGCTTGGTGTATTTGGCTTCATGATCCATCGTTCTTTCGAAAAAGACCATGGTCGTTATATTTCAGTTGAGGAAGTCATGGCAACTGAGAAAAGCTTGAGAGGTGATAAATAATATGAAAATCGATTCTTCACTTCCATTAGAATATAGTACAGAGGAAAATCGCCTAAAAATCTTTGGTTTCTGGATTTTCCTTGGCGCCGAGATCGTGTTATTTGCCACATTGTTTACTGTGTATTTCACACTTCACACACGGACAGGTAGTGGCCCGAATGGTGCTGAAATCTTTGAGTTAACACCAGTTTTATGGGAAACATTCTTATTATTAACAAGTAGTTTCACAATTGGTCTGGGTGTTCATGCAATGCGTATTGGTCGTAAAAAGGCAATGATGACTTTCTTCATCATTACCCTTTTACTCGGCTTAGGTTTCTTAGCTATTGAGATTGATGAGTTCATCACTTATGTACATGAAGGTGCGACAATTCAAACAAGCGCATTCCTGTCATCATTAATGACATTACTTGGAACACACGGTGCCCACGTAACATTTGGTTTCTTCTGGGGCCTAGCTATCATTATCCAAGTAGCTAAACGTGGTTTAAATCCACAAACAGCGAACAAAGCGTTTATCTTCTCATTGTACTGGCATTTCCTAGACGTTGTTTGGATTTTCATCTTCAGCTTCGTCTATTTGAAAGGACTGATTAGCTGATGAAGGAATTATTCCCAAAACAACATGTCATGGGCTTCGGCTTCTCACTATTACTGACACTTGTCGCTTTAGCCGTTGTAACCTTTGATATGAGTTATAAAGTGGCATTTGCTATTTTACTTGTCACTGCCCTTGCACAAGCAACTGTACAGTTAGTGTTATTCATGCACATCGGTGAATCTGAAGATAAGAAAACGTTATATACAACGATTTTATATTCAGTATTCGTAGGTGTTGTAACAATCATTGGTACATTGTTCGCCATGATCTGGGGTTACTAAGCAATTACATGTAGATATTTTCGAGCTTATTGAAAAGCTCCTCAAAAAGCTGTCACCTACTTTCGTATTAAACGATTGGTTGGTGACAGCTTTTTTATTAATTTTCATGCTTCTTTCTGGTCATTATTGCAAGATTATTGTTTTTTTACTAAGTATTTAGATACATTTTATAGAATAACGAAACTTTTCCTTTTCTTGGGCGTATATTAGTAGATAGTGTTTTTTACCAAGAATAGGAGATGAAAGTAATGAAGAAGATTTTTAAAGTACTAGCAGTTGGAACACTAGCATTGACGCTTGCTGCTTGTAATTCAAGTGCCACACCTACGAAAGACACAACTAAAACTAGCAACCTCACTTTAGAACAAGTGTATGACAAGGCAGTGGATCGTCAGTCTGACATTAAAAGTGCTAGTGCCAATATGGATATGACACAGGTAACGAAGGTTGGATCTGGTGAAGAGGCGATGGAGTTCTCTATTAACTCTAAAATGGAAATGGACATTATCGTCGACCCACTAGCAATGCATTTATCAGGCTCTATGTCGATGCCAGATATGATGAGTGAAGGCCAAGAAACAACGGACATGCCTATTGAAATGTATATGAAAAAAGACGCTGGCCTTTTCATGAAAGATGTGACTACAGACAGCTGGTTAAAGCTTCCTGATGAGAACTTTGATGCTATTTTAGATCAAACGGCTGCTTCTGCTGACGCTAAAGAACAGTTAGAACAACTTAAAAAGTTTATTAATGATTTTACATTTGAACAAACCGATAAAGAATATGTCCTTACATTAGAAGCAAAAGGTGATAAATTTAAAGAGCTAATTG
Organism: Lysinibacillus sp. GW823-FHT06C08; assembly: GCF_058795135.1. Taxonomy (NCBI): domain Bacteria; kingdom Bacillati; phylum Bacillota; class Bacilli; order Caryophanales; family Bacillaceae; genus Lysinibacillus; species Lysinibacillus sp. GW823-FHT06C08. The sequence continues at coordinate 21,526 of NZ_JBXAHN010000003.1, read as the reverse complement.
ATTCTGAGATTAATAAATCAATAGAGGACATGGGATTAGAAGAAAACCCTATGGATCAATTAACAATCGAAAAAATCAACTATGTGCTACACATTGATAAAGAGACTTTCGATACGAAAAAAATGGATATGAATTTTGATTTAAAAATGGCAGTAGAAGGCGATGAATTGTTAATGAATACAAAATCAGTCGTTACTTATACTGATTTCAATCATCTTAAAACAATTGATATTCCTCAAAGCATTGTAGATAACGCACAAACAATCGAATAATAAACAAACCTGCTTGTCATCTATCTACAAGCAGGTTTGTTTTGTCTTTATCCATATAAATATGACGAAGATTTCCGTAAAATTATCGAACGATTAATACATCACAATGAGCATGACGTACTACTTTTTCTGCTACAGACCCTAGCATCATTTTTTCCATTCGATTTAACCCGGTTGCCCCACATACGATCAAATCAACATTCGTAAGCTGTGTCAAGATCCCCTTTGGCGAACCCGTTTCTACTACAGATTCTACACTTTGAACACCTGTCTGAACCACTTGCTTTTCTAAGCTTTCCATTTTGCTCTTGTTTTCTTTCTTCAATTCTTCCGCATATTTTAAATCATATGCTGACACCGCTCCAAAAGATTTTGTATCAATCACATTCACTAATTGCAAAGTAGCATTGTGTTGCATTGCTACTTGACTCGCTCTTTCTAAAGCCTTCAATGATTGTTCTGAGAAATCAATTGCTACTGCGATTTTAAAATAATTAGCCATATTTAGTCCTCTCCATTCATCATGCCATTCCATGTTTTCACAAATATTATATCATAACGGTATTCTGTATAGTTTATCGTCATCGGGTTGAGGATTGCCGCGTCCATCCGTATTATTACTAATAAAGTATAAGTAGCTACCATCCATAAAAACATCTCGTATTCTTCCAAATTCCGATAGTAGCATATCTTGTTTTTTCATGTTTACATCAAATGTTAGCACCGCAGTCCCCCTTAGTGCTGCAGCATATAAATGATCATCTACTACAGTAATACCAGATGGCGCCCACGTTTTCGTCGAGCCTGAGGTAAATAGTGGCGTGACCATATGTTGCTGTTTGTCTGTTCCCTCCATAAGTGGCCAACCATAATTCTTCCCTTTTTCAATCATGTTGATTTCGTCATTGGCCGCATTGCCATGTTCGCTTGCGTACATCGTACCATCCGTTGCCCATGCTAATCCCTGCGGATTTCGATGCCCATAGCTATACACATAAGAACGAGGAAAAGGATTATCATTCGGTATGGAACCGTCCAAATTGAGTCGTAAAATCTTTCCTTCCAATGCATCTAAATCCTGTGCTAAAGATGGCTGAGTGGCATCTCCGACAGTAACATACAATTTCCTATCGGGACCTATTTTTAAACGTCCGCCATGATGATATGTACCGCTCTGTATTCGATCAATTAAGAGATCTGTTTCCTGCCTCTTATTATCGATTAGCGTTAATGTTACAACCCGATTAAATTGTGCTGATCCCTCTTCATACGTATAGTAAGCATAAGCAATATGGGTTGTCGTAAAATCAGGAGATAACACAAATCCTAGGAGGCCAGCTTCAGGAGCTGTCGATAATTCCTTCTTTAATAGGACCTGTTGTCTTGCAACTTCACCTTCCATGATCTTCACAATATTGCCTGGTCTTTCTGTTACATATAATGCTGTATCGCTTTTTTCAATCGACCAAGGTGTTCGTAATTGCTTCGCTATTATTTCAACGTTTGGAATGACTTTTGAGGGTTCTTCTTGTTTTACCATCCTCTCATTCTTCTCCTTGGTAGAAGTACAGGCCGCACACATAAAAATGGCTAGCAGCAAAATGGGAATCATTCGCTTCATCTTGTCTCCTCCTTTTTTGAAAATAGAAAAAGACGTCGGCCCTAGACGTCTCTTTTACTTATTTTTATACTTTCAAACATAATTATTTCACCAAATGTTTTTGTGTGCTCTAGTACTTTAAGATAAGCTTCTTTTCGATGGATGAGTCGTTCTTGTCGTAATTTTTGATAGGAATAATAAAAATCATCTATTGTTATTTTATCCATAAACTCACCTCTTATAGTAGTGTATGCTAACACTATTATAAGGTTGGTAAATTCTTACGACAATTCTATTTTCTATTTTTGATTATAAGTTCCCAAAAATCCAAGGATAAAAGACATACGATTTCTCGAAAGAATATACATATTTATCTAATTAGTTGATAAAAAAAGGCAATACTTTTTCTTCTACAACTTGTTCACCCGCCTGTATCCATCTACTTTTATCATGAATATGCCCATCCTTATCAAGCGGCGTCTGGAACTGACTAGCTCCTGTAGCATCCAGTAAAGAGCCTTCATCATAATCTAAACCAACGTTAGCAACATGTTTAATAACAAACGGCTTTTGAAATCGAATTTGGGCATCTTCATTATCTAATTCCCCAACTGTTACGATAAAGGGCACGCGCAAATAGATCGTTTCGCCGCCACCTCTCCATAGTACCGCGTCAAAGCTCCCTTTATGATACTCCCAATTCCCACCAATTGTAAAACCGCGATCAATAATATGATCTCGCAAATAACCATAGCCTATCTCTTTTCCAACTATTTTTGAATCAAACTGTAGCAATTTGAAACCTCCTCCTTTCACTTAATAAAAGTCTATCCTAAAAAGAGGAATTACAAACTATTTCTCGCATTCAGCAAAAAAATCCCGAAGCCCTAAACTAACAAGGTATCGAGATTTTCGTCAATATTTATAAAGGAACTGACACTGTTCGATTTAAAACATATTTAGCGGCTTCTACATATTCTGTAACAGTTCTTAGGCTAACCGTGGCAGTTGGCACTAAGCTTTCAAAGCCATGATAGCATCCTGGATATAAATGAAACTCAACATCGACACCTGCCTGACAGAGCTTCGTTACATATTGTAACGTTTCATCACGGAACGGATCTAGCTGACCAACACATGTGTAAGTAAAGGGAAGCCCAGTTAAGTCATCGGCTCTTGCAGCAGCAGCGTATGGTGGCACATTGTCACTACCGTTTTCTCCATTTAAATACATTTCCCATCCCTTTTGATTAAGGGAATGGTTCCAGATCATATGACCAGTAATTTCTAAGGCGGATGGTGTATTATTCCGATCATCTATCATTGGATATAAAGGCATTTGGAAGCTAAGCTTTGGATAATTGCGATCACGTGCTAGCAATGCAAGAGCAGCGGTTAGCCCACCCCCAGCACTTGCCCCGGCTATCCCTATACGTTGATTATCAATCCTTAGTGCATCTGCATGATCTGCCACCCATTTTAACGCAGTATAACAATCTTCGAGTGGTACTGGGTAAGGATACTCAGGTGCAAGTCTGTAGTCTACTGATACAACGACGCACTTTGCATCTGTAACGAAGCGCTGACAAAGCAAATCATCGCCCTCTGGAGCTCCTAAAACATAGCCACCTCCATGAATCCACACCAATGCTGGGTAAATTTCACTTTGGTCTTTTGGCTGGTAGATTCTAATGCGCAGTGCAACACCCTCTTCAGGTCCTTGAATCATTTTATTAGTAACTATAATCTGCTCGTCTATTGTTGCTGGTACAGCTACAGCCGCCATCCCATCTCTTGTAGCTTGTACATTGTCTAAGTCTAAAGGTGGAAAAACAGCTAATAATTCTTTTAGTTCCGGATCAATACGATGTTCCATTAAGCTTCATCCTCTCTTTTATCAATTCTTTATGATGTAAGTCCGCCATCAATTGTCACAACTGCACCATTCATATAGGAAGACTCCTGCGAAATTAAGAAAGCGATTACATTTGCGATTTCAGTAGGGTTTGCTAATCTTCTTAGAGGCCCATTCTCCTCAGGGCCTGTTTCAAGTCCCTTTGTCATGTTGGTCCTAACACCACCGGGGCATATAGCATTTACGCGGACGCCGCTAGGTCCATATTCTATAGCAGCCGTTTTAGTTAGCCCGATGACACCATGCTTGCTTGCCGAATAGCCTCCCATATAGGGCTGCCCTTGTATTCCAGCAGCTGAGGCGGTATTCACGATGACACCTGATTGTTGTTGTTCCATCTCTTTTAGCACATACTTTAAACCTAAAAATGCCCCTTTCAGATTGACCGAGATTACACGATCAAACATCTCCTCATCTAAATCACCTAACAATGTGGGTGGACTTAAAATGCCCGCATTGTTAATGAAAGCATCAATTCGACCAAAAGCCTGCTTGGCAGCATCCACATACTTCCTTACATCTTGACTGTTGGAAACATCTGCTTGGACAAAAATGGCCTGCTGCTGATGCTCTTTCACAGCTTTTAAAGTGTCCTGACCACTCCTTTCATCAAAATCTACTAATATTAATGCCTTGTTTTTTGTCGCTAGTAGTTTAGCTGTTTCTCTACCTATTCCGCTTCCCGCACCAGTAATAATCACTACTTGCTGCTCCATATTATTTATGCTCCTTCCTCAGACACTATGATATAGATTTTAATTTTAATAGCTGAAAGCCTTCATAATTATTTTGGGCAACTTCCTGACAGCGTTTTGTGTAATAATCGAAGCCACCTAGATAGATTAAGAAGCTACGTGGTTTCCCTGCAATATTTGAGCCTGTATACCACGAATCGCCTTTTACATATAATGTTTCATTCGCAATCTCTCGACAATGTTTACTCCATGCCTGCTCTGCCTCCGCATTTGTCTCCATGACATCGATATCATGTTCACGTAAATAATCGATGCATTGTGCTATCCATTCTACATGTTGCTCTATAGCGATTGGCATATTTACAAGGACAGAAGGACTTTCTGGACCTGTAATCATAAATAGATTTGGAAAGCTGGCTGTAGCTAGTCCAAGATAGGTTTGAACAGATGCACCATTTTCCCATTTGTCTTTTAATGTCACGCCATTCCTTCCACGAATATCTATTTTAAATAAGGGACCCGTCATGCCGTCATAGCCCGTTGCAAATATGATAATATCTAACTCGAAATGATCGCTAGCTGTTTGGACCCCTGTTTCAGTAATCTCTAAGATGGGCGATTCCTTTACATCCACCAATAAAACATTATCTCTGTTATAGGTTTCAAAATAATCGCTATCTAAAACTTGTCTTTTTGTACCATACATATACTTGGGACATAACTTCTCTGCAACGGTCGGATCTTGAACAGTTTCGCGTATTTTAGAACGAATAAATGCTGCCGCCTTTTCATTCGACTGTTCATTTGTTAATAAATCCTTGTAAGTCGATGCAAAGGCAAAACCACCCTGTGCCCATGCTTCCTCAAAAACTTCCTGTCTATGATGATCACTATCCTCAATGGCAGATGGGTGGTTATAGGCAAAAGGGGTGCCTGAAACAGAATTCCTCATTGCATGCTTTAGATTTTTGAAATTCCCCTTAGTCTCTCGTATAAAGTCTTCATCATACAGATGATTACGAGCAGGAATTGTATACTGTGGTGTTCGTTGAAAGACGGTTAAATGCTTGGCTTCTTTAGCAATTACCGGAATGGCTTGAATACCACTGGAGCCCGTTCCAATAATCCCTACTCTTTTGCCTGTGAAATCTACCTTTTCATGTGGCCAATGCCCGGTATGGTACCATTTTCCACTAAACTGATCTAACCCTTGAAACTTAGGAACATTCGCTGCAGAAAGGCAGCCTATCCCTGTAATAAAATACTTCGCTAAAACTTGATGCCCATCATTTAGATGAACCAGCCATTTATGCTGTTCCTCATCAAAATGTGCAGCCTTGACGCGTGTGTTGAATTGAATATTGGATCGTAATTTTAAACGATCTGCCACATAGTTTAAATACCGTAATATTTCTTCTTGCTCAGGAAATCTAGATGTCCACGTCCATTCTTCATATAATTCTTTAGAGAAAGTATAATTATAATAAATACTTTCAATGTCACATCTAGCACCAGGATATCGATTCCAATACCAAACGCCTCCTACACCATCACCAGTTTCATAGACGATCGTTGAAAATCCTTTACTCTTTAATTGATGTAACATATATAAGCCTGCAAATCCTGCGCCTAGAATAACTGCATCTACCTCTTTAATTGGTTGATTTTTCACATCATTCCCCCTCATCTAATAAATTCTCAAGTGAACATTAAGAAAAAAATAGCTTTTCTTAACATAAATGCTACAACTTACAGAAAATATTGAAAATTCCTTATTTTAAGCGTAGTATATACTTAAAAAAGGGGATAGGTCATGTCCAATCTCTATACCATTCAAAAACGTTTCGACACTGTGCAAAACTATTCCAATCACGAAGAGTTGTTGATTCACATTTTGCAGGTATATCTAGATTCTTTTCCGATTAAGGATGCTTATTTATTAAGGTATTCACCGATAGGCTTTGTCGCTGAAGGTATTATTTTTTTAAATGAAGAAGGTGGCAGTCATATCGGAGAAATTCGTGAGGAAATACGAAGCTTCCCTATTATTTATTCAGCTATCGTTGAGAAAAAAGCTAAATTTTGTACGGGCATGGACTATTTAAAAAACATTAGTATTAAATATTCCATCTCCTCTCAAAACAACGCTTTTTTAATTGTTCCTATCTTTATTGGACATTATGTGTTTGGTTATATTTGCAGTACACAAATAGATATGGATAAAATAACTGAAAAGCTACTAGATGACTTTACAGCCTTTGGCAATGTGATTGGTCAGCTCATCATTCAAGCTAGAGACCATAAAAAGGGAAGTATACTTAGTAAGAGAGAATTAGAGGTCATGAGACAAATTGCTTTAGGAGATAGTACGAAGGAAATGGCCGATTTTATGAATTTAAGTGAATTAACGATCAATCAATACGTAAAATCCGCCATCAAAAAGTTACAGGCCAAAAATCGCACTCATGCCATCAGTATTTTATATCAAGAGGGAGTTATTTAATAGGGGGAACAGACCACTCCCCCTTTAGCCTATCGAATTAGGCATCTGAATCGAAAATAAGCTAATATCACATTAGTTACATTCATTCCCAATATGCTTTCATTATATCCGTTGACCATGCTGGCTGTTTAATAACTCCTTTCGGTAGGAATTCTTTCATCACTGGCTTCATGTCTATAATAGGCGTCCCATCAATGGCATCAAGTCCTTTTACAATCAAAGTCCTCTGTTTGACCTCTACCAATTCAACCATCGTAATGCCTATTTTATTAGGTCTATTTTTCCCTCTTTGTGCGAAAATGCCGACCTTTGGATAGTTTTGATTATTTCTTGGATGCCTTGCTTCATACTGAATTTGTTCGTCTGAAACCTGATCAAAATAAAAAATGATCTCTATATGAGAAAAATCTTCTAATCCTTTCAACGACTCTTCATGCAAATTTTCTGAGAGTTCAATGGTTGAAATAATTTCTCCCCAATGATCATCTTTTATTGTTTTCCGGCTATTGCTAACTGTAGCAACTGGTTGAATCATATATTGCATTCCATCATCCCCATTCCCTAATTCCAGTATATAGGAATAAATAAAAAAAAGGTGATTAACGTATTAATCACCCGACGTTCCATAATCCTTGATGGTTACGTTCACTTCACATTTTATAGGTACCTCACTAAATATCTCATCCCAATCTTTTTTTATCTTTTCCCATTCTTTCGGATACTTAATTCTTATTTTATTGCCGAATCCTGAAACATCTGTTTGATATTCCTGTTGAAGCTTTTCCGACGTTTTCATGACTAATCGTTCAATTTCTTGCTCGATTGTTTTCTCTGCTTTTTTTAAAAATTTATTATTAAATGCTTTATCTGACAGTACCCAATGTTCAGCAATTCTTCCTTCAGATTGAATTTTTACTGTAAAAGAAATATGGTCACCCTCTACTTTTGGTACAATCTTACTTTTCATAGACATGATTTCATAAACGATAGGTGAGCTCGAGTCTTCATCAAAACTCTTTACTAAACCTCCTTCACCTTTCCCTGTGATCCATGAAATACCCTCTAAGTCACTTTCATTCAGAAAACCTCGAAGCTTTTTAGTTTTCCCATCAATGACAGCAGCGCCTACAAATTTTACTTCTCCATCTTCTGAAATAACGTTTTGTAATAAAAAGCTTGAATCCGAATATAATTTTCCTTCTAATTTCGCAATGGTCATAGGTGGCAAAATTTTAGTTGTTCTTTCATGCCCCTCCATCATCTCAACTAATTGAAAGGCAGGGATTTTCGTTGGCTCATTCGTTTCAAGTGTATCACTTGCCCGCCCCTGAGCAATAAGAAGAAGTCCGCTTGGTCGTATTTCGAGCTCTCTTAGAAAAAAGTCCAACAATTGTTGCAGGTTAATGGTGCTAGCAAGTTCATCGCCAATAATGGTGACCTTGGAATGCTCCGCAAATGAATGTTTGTCTGACTTTAATAGCATATTTCGTAAAGTAGGTAAAACAACATCCCCTGTTTCAGAAACATTTTTATATGCCTTTTCTCGTAATGTTCCATCTTTCATTCCAGTAACAGTTGTCTCAGAAGTGACCAATTGATTCGTAACGGTAAGCAATGTTCTATTAGCATATTTAGCCTCTGTTTGTTCCTCAGTGGTAGCCTCTCCTGTTGCTAAATCTAATGAGGTACCAACAATCAATCCTAAATCCTCAATCTCTTTACTACTCCAGCAGCCAGTAAGTAGGAGAGATACCATTACCATAAGAGAAATACGCAAATATTGATAGAGTCTCATCATGTTTTATCGCCTTTCAGTTTTGATATAAGGAGTAAGGTTATGGGTAGTACACCAAATAAAAATAACGCAGCATGACCGATTTTATCGCCAAACTTAAACAAGTCATTAATATTTTTAGGTGTCATCGCGATAATATAAATAATCGGTAATAACCCATATAGAAAAGGGTGCATGCTTTTCTTAAAAAGCTGAGATAATCCTAGAGCGGCAGCATAATAGGTAATGGTGAAGGTAGCAAAGATTTGCATAATCCATATAACAAGTAAAAATGATTCGAAGCGCTCAAAAATTAATCCTGGAATTTCAAAACTCCGCATGAGTTCGATTGTTGGCCATGTTCTTGTCATGACCCCTTCGATGGAAAGAGCGCCTATCACCATTACAACTGTAATAACATAAAAAAGTAATGGAATCGCTATGCCCACTAAGACGACTTTGACTGCTTTCTTTTTATCAGATGGGTACATAAATGCCACTAAGAGTAGCATAATCTCAGGGCCTAGAAACGCTAAAGTCGCCGTTTTGATTCCTTTCAATATCGGAACGACTCCCATCCCTAAAACAGGTCGAAGATGATCGATTTCAAAGATTCCTAAGCTTAAAAAAGCGACAAGTAAAAAAATCACAAAGGTAATGGGAAATATAATTTCGAATAAACGACCGATTGAATTAATCCCACCACTCACCAAATAGAGCCCCACCCATAAAAAAGGCAAAATAATAGCCCATGTGGGTGTTCCCTCCAATAAAAAGAGGGAGGTTACTTCAGCCATGATTCGAACCTCAAATGCAGAAATCGTAAAGAAATAAGTAATGACAAGCGCGCTAATCAACCAGCCTAGCCATTTCCCAACAATATCTTGATTGTATTGATAAAATGTCTTATCTGGATATTGTTGACTTAGCTTGACGATAATCACACCTGCAATCATGGCGACAAGACCGCCTAAAAAAACACTAATCCATACATCTGGTGTTTTCACCTTCTCTACCGAGGCACGAGGCAAGGTGAGAATGCCAGTTGCAAGAATATAATTAATAATAATGACTATTGTTTGGGACGTCGTAATTTTATCTTTTGGACTGGTGATCATGGCTACTATTTTCCTTTCCTCGTATTTCCCCTTTACGAACAGAATCTTTTGGCTGTAATAATTTTGGTCGGCGTTTCATCATCATTAATGGCATACGTACCATAAAATCTTTCCAATCCCCTGCTCTATATGGGACAGTTGGACTAACATAAGGAACACCAAAACTCTTCAGCTTCACTAAATGACTGCACAGGAACAGGAAAAATAAAATGACCCCGTAAAGACCAAATATTGCAGCGAAAAACATGGCCACAAATCGGAGCATTCGTAATGTAATCCCAGCGTTATATTGAGGGATGGCAAAGGATGAAATAGCGGTTAAAGCAACGACGATCACCATAATCGGACTTACAATTCCAGCTTGGACGGCGGCTTCTCCAATAACAAGACCTCCGACGATCCCCATTGTAGGACCTATCGGTTTGGGCAAGCGAAGTCCAGCTTCTCGTAAAATTTCGATTGCTACCTCCATAATAAGCGCCTCGATTAACGCAGGAAATGGAACTCCTTCCCTTGTGGACATCATAGACAGTGCTAGCTTAGTTGGGATTAATCCCTGATGGAACGACACAAAAGCAATATACATGGATGGACCAAAAAGAGTAATCCCAGCTGCTAAGTATCGTAGAAGACGGATAAGCGAACTAGCAAACCATCGTTCATAATAATCTTCCGGCGATTGTAGTAGCATATTAATGGTAACTGGTACAATTAAAGCAAATGGTGTGCCATCTAATATAATGGCAACTCGCCCCTCCATTAATGCCCCATACACGCGATCAGGACGCTCCGTGTTCTGCACTTGTGTAAAGGGGCTCAGAAAATTATCTTCAATTAATTGCTCTATATAGCCCGATTCTAATAGGTTATCAAGATCGATTGTTTGTATCCGTTTTTTTACCTCCTCCACCAACTCTGGATCTACTATCTCATCCATATAGGCAATGACTAGCTCCTTTTTTACCCTCTCCCCTACCGCCATCTGAATGATAGATAATTGCTGATTTTCACCTTGCTGTCTTAGAAGAGCTGTATTGTCACTTAATCTTTCTGTAAAGCCTACTCTTGGCCCTCTAACTACCGCTTCTGAAATAGGCTCTTCAATATTTCGCGTCTTGCCATTTATCGTACAAAGTAATAAAGCATTAGGCATACCATCTACAAATAAAGCTGTATATCCTGTTAGTACTTTACTTATTGTTCCTTGCATCGTTGATTCTTCTAGGACATCACCGATAGGTATATTATTTTTCATGAGGTTCTGTATATTTCCTTTTTCTGTTAAATTAGAGGCGGATATGTCCGAAAAACGCTCCATAATCGAAGTCAAAATATGCTCTTCGATTTGCATTTTATCTGCCAGTCCTTCCAGAAAAACGATGGCCGCACGAATATCAGTATTTCCTATGTGAAACTCTCTAAAGTGGGCATCCCAATTATGCCCAATTTCTTTTTTTATTCGTTCAAAATCTTTGTTAAAATCACCTGTTAGCGGGTCGACTGTTTCTTGACTAAATGGCTGATCTGCTTCCTTTTGGTTCGTGTATTCCTTCATATCGATCTTGCCATTCTTCTTTTTTTCAAGTATTAAACCATTAAATAATTTGAAAATCAAAAATGGAATAATGAATGCTAAAAAACCCTGCATAAAAACTTGCCAATGTGGTATGTAGGATATTATCCTTTCCCACATAATGATCACCCTCTTTAATACAATCGAACATAGAATTACTACATGTTTTTATCATTATCTAAGCAGTCCTATTTTAAACTTCTAAACGTCAACATCTTTCCATGACAAAGTGCTCGCATTGAGGCGTGTTTTTAGCTTAATGATTAAATTCATGGGCTTTCCTCAGCCCTTTATATCCCCTTTTATTTATCCGAATCATTGAAATCTATAAAATAAGATATGGTATACTAGCTACTATGAAAAATTAGAAGGTGACATATATGCTAGAAGTTAATGAAAGTAAATTAGCACACTATAGTATCCATTTTTTGAGCGAGTCGACACTTCTTTTAGGAGAAGAGGAATTTACACAGCCGGAGCTCATGCTAGAGGCTGCCTTTACACAGCTTGCATTTAGTAAAATAGAGCTGGAGCAGCAATATGAATTTTTCCATGAAACAGATATAGCGCTGAATGAAGTTTTTGCCTATTCCCAAAAAATATTTGAGCAGGACAGTAGCTTTCTTGAACAATCTCAAAATATGGCGAAGCACTTACATAGTGTATCCCAGCACCCAAATATTAAAAGCGGAGAGCTATTTATTGGCTTGTTTGAAAATTGTTTTCTATTAAATGAGGTTAAAAAGGTCATTGCCATTGTTAAAATTGATGAAAAAGAAATGTTTTTAGATGTCAAAAATGACAATAATAAAATGAGCATTCACGGTGTGGATGGCATTAATGTGAAAAAAATTAATAATATGGCGATCATCGTAGATATGGGACAAGAGCAACCCCCTGCTGTATTTATAAAGACGAAGCGAAAAGAGGATATTGTCTATTGGCAGGAACGATTTTTAAAAATTAAAGCAGCAGATGAGCATTACCATAAAACTGATTTAGCGCTTAATGAATGCAAGAAGTATATTTTAAAAGAAGAGAATTACTCGAACACAGAGAAGCTAGGCTTTTTAAATAAAACGTTAGATTATTTTAGAAATGAAGAGGAATTTCAAGTTGACCATTATATTGACACTGTATTTAAGCAAGCGGATGCTACCCAAAAGGATATCCTCGTCAATTCAGTCAAACCTTATGAAACCGTTATTTCTGACAGCGCACTAGAAAAAGCTGAAAAGAAATATAAACGCAAAATAAAGCTTGATTCCAATATTGAAATTCAAGTCAATATTCAGCATATCGATCAAATAGACGAGCTGATTGAAGTTGGCTATGATGAGGCAACAAATCGAAAATTTTATAAAATTTATTTCCAGGATGAAATATAAATAAGGGATGCCTTTCGAGAAGTTCACACACGATGGTTGTAGTGCTATCGCTTGACCGAGTAATGAGAATCAATGGCTTACCCTTATTTCATTATAAAAAAGGCATTCCCTTAAAAAGGGATGCCTTTTTTGCCTTAGAAACCACCACCATATTCTTTTTAAATTTTTCTTAAAGAAGATAAAACTTTTTCCTTTGGTAAAACGTCTAATAATTGGTAACAGAAGTTAACCTAAAGGAGAATGGATAAAAATGAAAAAACCTTTTAAGAAAACTTGGATTTTAGCTTCCGCATTAACACTAGGAATGGCCGTAATGACCCCGCTTCAAGCTGGTGCAACATCAGTGGATACAACTAAACAAGTCACTATACAAGTAGAACAAAAGATAAAAGGTACCATTAAGTACTTTGATGGCGATGGCCTTTCTATTAAAGGAGCTGACGGCAAAAATTATTTTATTGGCTTACACAAATTCTCTGACAAGCAAATCGAACAATTGAAGCTAGTAGAAGGACAGGAAATCGCTGTTGAAGGAAGTATTGTAGAAGATTACTCAGATTTCTATACTTTTGATGTGTATAAAAAAAGCTTACCTAAAGAAGTCACAAAAGAAGAATTAGTTCAATTAGAAAAGCTCTTCACTGACATGAAAAAAGCAGAAAAAGAAGAGAATTATGAAGAAATGGACCGAGTTTATGAGGCCATGAATAAAATTACAAGACCTTATGAATTGGCAAATTGGCAGCCTGAGCCTTTTGAAGAATTCATTAATGAAGCTGCTTTTGCTGAGCAAAACATCGTCATCAAAAAACAAGATAAAGAACAGCTTAAAGCACTTTATGATGATTGGGTAAAATTCACTAAAGAAGATAAATCAGATGAGGCACAAGAAAAAATAGATAAAATCTTTACTATTTTAGAGGCATACTTCCAAGAGCTATATCCTCCACTAACGTTTGAGCAGTATATGACTGATATGGATTTAGACATAACAAAAGAGGATCTCGTAAAGCTAAAGGCGATTTATGAGGAGGCTCAAAAAGCTGATAAAGATAAAAACGAAGAGCTTTCCATCAAGCTATGGGATCAATTCTACGAAGTCATTAATTCATATTATAAGCCAGTTTCCTTTGAAGAATATATGTCAGATATCGAATTTGACATTAGCGAATCGGATTACACAAAATTAAAACAGCTCTATGAGGAAGCAAATGCCTTAGATCAAAAAGGTGAAGATGAAAAGGCTGCTGCCCAATGGGAAGCCTTTTATAAAATTTTAGATCCCTATTATTTGGCAAATAGAGACATTCTGATTTCGGCATCGAAATTAATCATTCACGGGAATGACTTACTTCCAGAACAAACAAAATAATATTATTAGGGCTCTCCTATTTACTATAGGAGTAGCCCTTTTCTCTTATATGACAAAATTGTCATGTATTCTATGGAATAGTCATGTTAATCGATAGTTTGACCATAAATTGCTTGATATAGTAATCCTTGTTGTAACAAGCAATTTATATGTTAAGGAGAAATGAGCATGACATTATTTATTAAAAAATCTGTGATGATTGCTGTAATGCTAGTATTTTGTACGATGTTACCACAATTCGCACATGCAACATCCAAAGAAAAAATCCGTAAAATTGAACACTTTATTGAGGAACAACAAGCTCTTAGTAAAATCCCTGGCCTTTCAGTAATTATTGTTGATAAGGGGGTAACCGTTTATCAAAAAGGATTTGGGTATGCAGATACGAAGTCAAAGACACCCGTCACTTCAGATACTCTTTTTGAGCTAGGCTCGACATCTAAAGCCTTTACTGGCCTTGCCATTCTCCAATTGGAAAAAAAGGGAGTACTGAAACGTTCAGATGATATTCAAACATATATCCCATGGCTAACGTTAACCTATAATGGAAAAAAAGAAGTTATAACGATTCAGCAATTACTGTCGCATACAAGTGGGATTCCTTCTAATTCCATAGTTCAAATTCCAGAAAGCACTGACAAAAACGCCCTTGAACAAACGGTCAAAACATTACTACATCAAACATTAAATCGAAAACCAGGAAGCTCTTTTGAATATGCAACGATTAATTACGATGTGTTAGGACTACTCATTGAACAAGTATCCAAAATGCCCTATGATCAATACGTCAAACATAAAATTTTAGAACCTATCGGTATGTATGAATCGTTTGTAGGAATTCATCAAGTAGAATCCCCTCATATGGCTTCGGGTTATAAAATAGGGCTTATGAAAGAGCGACCTTTTACAGCCCCTATCTACCGAGGAAATATCCCTGCTGGCTATATCATCAGTAACGCAAATGATATTGCAAAATGGTTGAAATTACAGTTAGGCAATAGTGACATTTATTCGATTGACGCTAACACCATTAAAGAATCCCATACCCCTGACCACTCTGTAGAACCTTTTGATACAAATACTTTTTATGCTACTGGTTGGGCAGTGGTTGACAATGAAAACAAGCCCTACATTTACCATGCTGGTGAAAATCCGACGTTTACATCGTATTTCATGATGCAGCCTGATGAGCAAATAGGGGTTGCAATTTTAGCCAATATGAATACAAGCTCGACAACTGCTATCGGCCAAGGAATCATGGATTTGTGGGAAGGTAAAACAACAGCTCCCCAACATGCTAATAGCTATCAAAAGCTAGATAAAATCGTCACGATAATAAGTATCATTATAATAGGAATCTGTCTAATCCTTTGCTATCTTTTAATCAAAACGGCCACCAATATTTATAAAAAAAGACGCCAATTGACTAAGCTAACTAACAAGAAAATAATTTTATTAATGGTCCATTCATTACTCGTTGCCATCCTGATAACAGCGATTTTTATGGCACCAGAAGTATTACTTGGCGGTTTAAATTGGACCTTTATTAAAGTGTGGGCACCGACCTCTATATCGGTATTATTGGATAGCATTATAATGGCTTGTATTCTATATTTAACATGGGGGATTATACTCATTATGACAAAAAGGAAAGTGCTAGATTAATTGTCTATGGAATGTTGGACCATATACCAACAAGCTTTTGTTAGGATATTCTAAAGGTGAAAGGTTAGTGAGTAAATGTTATTAAAAGATGTTGAAAAGGTCCATAAACAAAGGATGAATTTCATAGGATTTTCTACGAAGGCCAGTCTAAACGAGGACATTCAATTAAACATTGTAAAAAATCTACGAGAACAAGTTTTAATTCAACTTCCTTTCATCAAAAATAGGATAGATAATAGCATTTTTCTTATCCAAGTATATGATGAAGAAGAATGGACACCTGACACCCCTTATACACATATTGTAGCAGTGGAAGTAAGTGATTTTTCATTTGTACCAAACGCTATGATTACACATACCATTCCTAACGGTGAATTTTTAGTATTTAAGCACCAAGGACCTGAGGAAAATATCGATAATACCTATATGGCTATGAATGATTGGTTGGAAGACCATAACTATGTAACCCCGCGTCCATTTGATATCGAACAATGGGATGATCTAGCAGCTATGAACAATCATAATCATATTATTAAACTTTATATACCATTATAATCTCCTTAATCCCATGGATTAAATAAATAGCCAGTTACTCGAATAGTCATGAGTAACTAGCTATTTTAAAATAATGAAACGCTACAAAAAATGAAACTAAATCCAATCTTGAACGTAAATTTATTTAATAAAAGTTATACGATTCGACTGAATTTTGGGAAACGGGGTTTGTTTTATGATTGAATGGTGGCAAAGTAAGAAAAGAAAAACGAGAAAAAGCAAAGAACATAATAAGTACTCCCTATTAGAATTACTTCTAGATGTGCTTTGTTGGATACCAGAGCTAATTTTATTGCCATTCAGATTAATTTTTTGGTTGTTTAGAGGTGTTGGTAGATTAATTGCAGATCTATCTTAATGTCGTGAACCACTATCAATGAAAATTAACGCTGAACTTTCATAGCGCTTTGTTATTTTCCCCATGGCTGTTCACCATATCTTTTAAGCTTCACAACTTCACCATCGTTATTGATTAAACGATTATATACATAATTAATTTTATATTCATTATACTTTTCTAATTGTATTTTTTCGTAAAAGTTCTTTGATAAAATCAGCTCTCGGTCATCAATTAACAAATAATATTGGCCGTTCTTTTCGACAATATTTTGTTCTTCAAGTAGATAGGTGCTTTCAACTTGTACATGATTAATAGAATAAAAACCGGCTACAAATAAGCCTACAAATGCAAATAATAAAAATATCACAAATAGCCTAGTTTTACTCATGTCCTCACCCCATTAAACTTAGTTTTCATACGATACTTATAGTCATTACGTAAAACCTAGAGCAATTCAAATAATCCATCCGGAACTAAATTACATTTATTGTTTGAAAAGTCACTAATGGGCTTCCACAGCAATTTAAAGCGTATGCCATTATCTTCTAGCCCCCAAAAAGAAGCTTTTTCATAAAAGGACATGTCAATAAATTCTGCTTCATGGACAAACACTATTTCATGCCCATTATCACCATTATATGTAAATATATTCTCAATTGTACCTACATGCTTTAAGTTAGTAATATTCGCTTCGATTTCTTCCAATATTTCTCGCCTTACCGCTTTCGAACTCGTTTCACCAAATTCAATTTTTCCGCCTATTGGTCGATAATAAAATGTCCCCTTTACTTCATCAAAGCCTTCACAGACAAGTATTGCATCTTCTTTTCTAAATACACAAATAGCTTTCACTATAATTTGCTCTTTATTCATTTTTTTCCTCCAAATCCTTTTTTATCTGTGTCATAGGTGCATTTTTTATTATAACAATTCGCCTATCGTAATCAAAAGTCTTTTATGCGAATGTTTTGTACAGATATAGCTCGTATTGATGTATTGTTTTCAGGCCAGTCATTAACATGATAAACTAGTAAGAAGTATACTAGGAAGGAGATGGAACGTGAATGATGGATGCTAAGACTATTTTGTTAGATCAACTTCTAGCAAATGCAAATGATCGTAGCTGGTATATGTCATTTCATGAAGTAGTTGAAGGACTTTCTGAGGAAGATGCATTTTGGAAACCCGATGAATCCAGTCATAGTATCGCTGAAATTGTCCAACATCTCATTTATTGGAATGAAACTTGGCAAATCAGATATAAGGAAAATCATGTCCAAGCCATTCCACAAGTTAAAAGCAATGATGATACCTTTCTTCTTAGAGATGAGGTCACTTTCTTGGAGCTAAAGGATAAATTGTTAAAAACGCTACTTCAGTGGCAGGAACTTCTTGAAGAGGAGCAACTACTATCTGATGTAAATGGTTTTCCAGTGAAGGCCGAATGGTGGGCTATCATCTCCAATGCCACCACTCATAATGCCTACCATATTGGACAATTAGCATATATTCGTAAGATGAAAAGATAGTATTTATTAGATTATATTTTGGCACCCATTCTGTAAAGAATACGGAACGAATTGCATAAAAATAAACCTCACCCTAAAGAGAGAGGTTTATCACTGATCTATTCAGCCATTCAAAGACAATTGCCTCTCATCTGAGTGGCTTTTTATTTTGGGTCTGCTTGAAGTGCATCTACCGAATCCACGAATGCTGAGGGAAGACCTCGTCTAATTAGGTTTGCAGAAACTGGCTTTTTCCCCATCTCCCTAGCCCAAATTGATAATTGTCCTATATGGTGAATTTCATGTGCAATAGTATGGCGAACGATTTCACCCCATGTATGCGTCTCGATTGTTCCATCCTCTAATGGAAGATGAAGTAAACGCTCTTCCATACTAGCATCCCATTTGTTTACAAAGCTTGCTACTTCTAAATGAAACTCATCTGTTAATTTCCGAACTTTTTCAAGGCTTTTATAGTCATCAAAATTCTCCTGAAAATCATCTTTACCTTGTAGCACACGTATCCAACTCCACTCTACATCCACTATGTGGAAGAGTGTATGTAGTATATTACCCATACCACCTGTTCTATTTTCTAAAAGTTCTTCTTCACTCAACTCTTCACACCAACGGAACCAATCTTCTCTTACCACCCAATTATATTTAAACAATAATTGCAAAAAAATCCCCCTCTTGAAAATAAAATAATAGCCCTTTATTACTTCTTCATATATGAATAGTTTTCCTCCATTTTCTCACAATTTTCGCGTTATTATTGCTAATACTCGCTATTTGCATTAAACTCACAGCATCTTTCCTACAAAAAAATAAAAAGCCTTACAACCTTAGTGGCTGTAAGGTTTACCTTAATTATTTTACTTCGTGCTGAATCATCAGGTATAAAAAAACAGGTCAAGCTAATGGTAAGGTATCCTGAGCACTCAAACATACTCTCCTTGATACCTTACTCATTTTCTTAACCTGCCTAGCAAAGGATTACCATTAATTCGATTCTACATCGTCTTCTTTGGAGTAATTATATTGAGATGGATCAACTGGCGTATACCCTGTTGGCTTATAGAATCTCAATAAGTCACCATTCACGACTTTATCAGATAGTTGCAATTTAAGATCTACTTCATTCTTAATTGTTTTCGCAGACTCTAATTGACTATCATCTAGTGGTAAACCTGTTTCATTATCATAAAATTTTTCATTCACTGAATAGATTTTTGGGCTGACAAAATCGCCATTTCTAAATGGCACAATTTCATGGTGCTCTTCTGACAATAGGTCAGATCCAAATTGAACAAATTGTTGCGTATCAATTCCTAGTAAATGTAATAACGTTGGAAGAAGGTCTGTTTGCCCACCATACGTATGGTTAGTACCACCCTCCATACCCGGAACATGGATGAATAATGGAACGCGTTGTAAATTAGCACTTTCATATGGTGTAATATCTTTTCCAATTACTTGACTCATGGCTGCGTTATGATTATCTGAAATACCATAATGGTCGCCATATAGAACAATCATCGAATGATCATATAAACCTGATTCTTTTAATTGTTGGAAAACTTGTTCGATTGCTTCATCTGCATAACGAGCAGTTTGGAAATAATTATCAACACTTGCATCGCCTGTATTTGCTTTATCGATTGTTACTAAGTCTTGATTCATTTTATATGGGTAGTGATTCCCAACCGTAATTAATTTTGTATAAAACGGTTGTGGTAAAGAACTTAAAAGATTTTGCGATTGTTCAAAGAATGGTTTATCTAATAATCCATACTCAGCCATGTCACCTGAAGTCCCCGTATTATAATAACTAGCATCATAGAACTTATCAAAACCAAAGGATTTATAAATCACGTTTCTGTTCCAGAAGCTTCCGTTATTGCCATGGAATACAGCCGATGTATAACCATAATCTTTTAAAATACTAGGAGCTGCCTGGTACGTATTTTGTGCTTTTGTAATATAAGCAGAACCTTGCGGTAACCCAAATAAAGAATTTTCTAGCATAAATTCTGCATCGGACGTTTTACCTTGTCCAGTTTGATGGAAGAAATTATCAAAATACAATGTATTTTTATCTTTTGCTAATGAGTTTAGAAATGGTGTAACTTCTTCACCGTTTAATTGATAGTCGATAAGAAAGTTTTGGAATGATTCTAAATGTAAATAGATCACGTTCATTCCTTTTGCTTTACCAAAATAATCAGCATTAGGCTTTGCGTAGTTGGCTTTAGTATAGTTAATCACTTCTGTAATATCACTACTATCCGCTAAAGCTCTTTGTGAAGATGCTTTCATCGTTTCTACTGAATCATAGATCGTATAGTTATACATTCCTAAATATTTCACAATATAGTTTCTATCAAAACCTCTTGTTAATAGCTGTGGACGATTAGCCTCAGCTAACCCTAAATTAAGAATTGAAATAGCTAATGCACATGTAATGATCGCCATTGCCTTTTTATAGCCAAAACGTTTTGTATCTTTTTGAATTCTTTTTGAGAATCGTAGGTAGAACATTACGAATACATCAACGAAGAACAAGATATCATATGGTTTTAATAAAGAAAGAACACTACCACCTAAATCACCAAAGTTCTGCGTTTGAGAAAGTGTTGGTAATGTAATGAAATCACTAAAAAATCGGTAATAAACAATATTAGCATACAAAAGAATGGACATCAGCGTGTACACTAAAACAAGTGATGTATATTTTCGTTTTCCTCTAAAGATAAATGAAAATCCTAAAAATAGCATGGCTGAGCCAAGTGGATTTAATAGTAAAAGGAATTGTTGAATTACTCCTTCTACACCTAGGTCAAATTGTGTTTGTTGAGAGACGTATGTTTTAATCCATAACATTAAAACAGCTACTACATATATTCCAAAAAAGTTATTCAATAGGTCGTCTTTTTTACTTAATAAATTTCTCATTTCTTGCACCTACCTTGTACTTATTGAATTTAATCTTGATGTCTATTAACTTATATTATAAGTATTGCATTGCATTTAAAATAATGTTACGCCACGATAGCTTTTTTCGCGACCAATGTATAGTACTCCCCATTTAGACTTCTGTCAAGTTGTTAGGCATCATAATAGACAATTCGTATAATCATTACTAATTAACACAAATGTTGGCATAAAAATGAGGCTGGGACAAAACTAGCTAATATTCAAGATAAAAGGGAAATCGATGCTGTTCGATTTCCCTTTTTGCTTATTTG
>NZ_JBXAHN010000002.1:0-464403 GCF_058795135.1 Lysinibacillus sp. GW823-FHT06C08 | reverse complement strand
TGTAAAGCGTGTGAAATTTTACTGATCGTAAAATTTCACACGCTTTTTAATTTAGAGGTGGGTTTTGTCCCAGCCTCTTTTTTTAAATTTCAAGCTCCCCTTCCCCGCTCGACCGCATCGCACAGCCTTTCTAACTGTTTTGTTGCATCATTTTTTTAGAGGGAACAAAAAGCGTTAAAATAAATGCGATAATCGCTAAGATGGTCATGAAATAATAGGCATCACTGGAGCCTAAGATGGAAGCTAGTGTACGAACCATTTCAGCCGTAGCATTGGGTGTTTCTACAAGCAAGCTTTTCGCATGACTTGTCGTTTGTGCTGTAAAAATGGTAATGACCACAGCAGCTCCTATCGCACCCGAAATTTGACGCAACGTATTATTAACTGCGGTACCATGTGTGACAAGTGTTTTCGGCAAGGCATTTAAACCTGCTGTGTTCAAAGGCATCGTAATAAAACTCAAACCTATACGTAGGAAAATGGTACGGATCATTAAAAAAGTAAAAGATGTAGCTTCTGATAAATCTGTAACAATCCACATAGAAGGTATGATGAAAATTAAACCAATGATAAACAAAGGCTTCGCTCCATAACGGTCATATATTTTTCCTGTAACAGGAGACATAAAGGCATTTACAAGTGCACCAGGTAATAATAATAAACCTGCGTCTAATGCCGTAAATCCTCTCCCATTTTGTAAATAGATTGGTAATAAAATCATATCCGCATACATCATCATTGTGACAATCATATTGATGATGGACGTTAACGTAAATACTTTATTTTGAAATACGGATAAATTTAGAAGCGGATCATTAGATTTTATTTGTCTTAAACAAAATGTCGCAATTGTTACGATCCCTACAGAGATCGTACTGATGACCACCTTATCATCCCAGCCATGGCTACCTGCATTACTAAATCCATATAAAATTAAACCAAAACCAATAGTTGATAATATAACACTCACTACGTCTAATTTTGTTTTGGCTGTTTCTGAGACATTTATCAAGTATTTTACGGCTAATAAAATGGTGATGATCACCAATGGAATAAGGCCGATAAATAACCAGCGCCATGAATAATAATCAATAATAAAGCCTGCTAATGTGGGGGCAATTGCTGGAGCAAAAATCATCGCAAGTCCTATTAACCCCATCATACTGCCTCTTTTTTCAGGTGGGAAAATAAACATGACGATACTCATTAGCAGTGGCATAATAATTCCTGCGCCAACTGCTTGAACCATACGCCCTATTAACAACATAGCGAAGTTCGGTGCCAATGCACAAAAAATCGAACCAATTAATAAAAATAGCATGGAGCTAATAAATAATTGGCGTGTAGAAAAACGTTTCATTAAGTATGCCGTAATGGGAACTAATACTCCGTTCACTAACATAAAGCCAGTAGATAACCACTGTACAGTTGTAGCTGAAACTGAAAATACTTCCATCAAATTACTCAACGCTACGTTCAACAATGTTTGATTCAGTGTCGATAAAAAACAGCCTATAATTAAGACGGTTAACAACACTTTTTTATTGATGAATTCCGACATGCTAAAATTCCTCTTTCTACTTGTTTTATTAACACACTGTCAATAAAATAGATAATAACATTTTTATTTTTTGATGCCTATTTACAATTTTTCAAGAAGTGTTAATTAAACAACATATTTATAAAAACTATTAATAAAATAGAATTTAATAGATAAAGGAGAATAACATTGACGGCACAGAAGAAGCAAGATCCCCGAGCTATTCGGTCTAAACGAGTGTTTAAAGAAGCTGTAGTAGAAATTTTAATTGAAGATCCAGACATTACAAAACTAACCGTACAAAAAATAGCCCAGCGTGCTGAGCTAAATCGTGCTACCTTTTATTTGCATTTTATAGATATCAATGATTTATTAAAGCAAGTTGTGTACGATATTTTTGACGACCTGTCGTTGAAAATTTCTCCTACCTTACAAATCGACAATTTAAATAATCAAGAAAAATTAATGACCTTTTTAGATTATTTTTATAAGCATCGAAAAATTTTAGCTGTTCTTTTTGAACATCCTGGCTTCAAAAGAAAATTCCATAGAATGTTAAAAGACATGATTGTGATTAAGCGCGAAAGGGAATGTTTGGATCCGACAGAAGTAACACTATCTATGGATATACTCGCCTCGTCGGTACTAGGCATCATTATGTGGTGGCTCAAAGATGGCATTCATTTTAGTTCAGAGTATATCGCCAATCAAATGATTGCGTTATATCGATAATTTTTTTAAAACGATGTTTAAATTAAAAAAACGTTTGATCAATTAAATTGAACTCCAGTGATTACAAATAAAAGTCTTGTTACATCTGCTTAAGTAACAAGACTTTTAAAGTTGTTTTATTTTAGTAAGGGACTTCGCTTAATAAAGATAGCCTAATAAGTCTATTTTGCCATCTTCCCATTTTATATTACCTATTTCTTTAATCATAAGCTCATTAATTTTTTCATGCCCTATTCCATATGTTGATTGATTTTTATGGTCTATTTTTAACCATGTACACTCATTATTGACAGACTTGAATCCTGCATTTACGTATAATTTTTTGTTATCTGCAAACAAGAGTAAAAAATCAACTGTCTTTCCTTTACAAAATTCATCTATCTTCGAGAGTAGCAATGAACCTATTCCCTGGGAACGCTGATTTTTTGATACACATAAGTCGATAATGCCAAGAACTCTAATAGGTTTCCCATTTAAATTCATTATTCTATAATCCAAGCCAACCTGACCAACAAGTTCATTTTTGTCATCCGTTGCTATGAATCTAAATTGAGGTAATTGCTTAAAGTAAATCCTTTCTTTTGGATAATCTTCAGTAAAGCATTCTGTTAATAAATATTGTAATTTGGCTCTTAATGAACCATTTATTTCGTAGTCATATATGGTTTCAATCTTCAAATTAATTTCTCCTTAGTTTATTGAGCTTTATGGCAAAAAACCTTCTATTCAATTACTTTTTAAAGTTTTAATTAGAAAACATCACTATCCATCCATGCTCCCCACTAACCTTGGTAGTTAGATTTTTTGTAATTAAGCTTAGAATTCTTTTTTCATCTATCGTAAACTTAGAAGCACCTGTCAAAAAAATGAGTGACGAATCAATCAAATTGTATGGTAATCAATTTCCAATGTCAATTTAATTATTATAACTATCATTATATTCCATCAGTTCAGTCAATTAGATTTTTAATCGTCTTAAAACTAAAAAACAGGTGTTGCTAACATAAGCAACACCCGTTTCCCTACTTATTTCACTTCTACTTGTTTTTCAGCATCCTCATT
Organism: Lysinibacillus sp. GW823-FHT06C08; assembly: GCF_058795135.1. NCBI lineage: Bacteria > Bacillati > Bacillota > Bacilli > Caryophanales > Bacillaceae > Lysinibacillus > Lysinibacillus sp. GW823-FHT06C08. The sequence continues at coordinate 461,069 of NZ_JBXAHN010000002.1, read as the reverse complement.
AGGCATCATATGTTCTTGATTTGGTTTAACTCTTTTAATAAAGAATGCAAGAATGAGTGCGATCACCGCAATCAATGTTGAAATAAAGAAGGTGTAATTGATACCATGGAGCATGGCTTCATTCATGATTTGTTGTTTTAGTTCAGCGGCCCCCTGTGTAGATGTCTGTGCATTGGCACTCATATTATTCATGGCACTAGCCGCTATTTCTTCTGCTTTGGCAGTTGTTTTATTGTTCATAACTGTAATCAATACAGCTGATCCAATGGCACCTGAGACTTGCTGAAGAGTATTGTTCATTGCTGTTCCGTGTGGATTATTATGAGCTGGTAGCTGATTCAGACCATTTGTCATTACTGGCATCATAACCATCGACATCCCAAACATACGTAATGTATATAGAAGAACAAGTGTCGAATAAGCTGTATCCATACTTATTTTACTAAAGTAATAAGATGTGACAATCGTGATGATTAATCCAAATACGGCTAAGCTTCTTGCGCCATATTTATCAAAGAGCTTCCCGGTAATTGGAGACATGATCCCCATCACAATCGCACCTGGTAGCATTAATAAGCCTGAATCCATTGGTGAAATACCACGAATCGTTTGTACATATATAGGCATTAAAATCATTGCGGAGAACATAGCTACCGCAATGACGATGGAAATTGCCGATGATAAGGCAAACATAGGATATTTGAAAATACGAAACTCAAGCATTGGTTCATCCATACGAAATTGACGAAGGACAAAGGTAATTAAAGCAATCGTTCCAATAATGATTGTTCCATAGACAAGTACATTGTCCCAACCCTTTTCCCCTGCCGAACTAAAGCCGTAAAGCAGTCCTCCGAATCCAATACTCGATAGAATGAGTGATATTACATCAAGCTTAATGGCACGTTGTGGTGTCACATCCTTCAATTTAAAGGCTGCAAAGATTAATGTCAAAATAGCAATTGGTAAAACAATATCAAATAACATTCTCCAGCTATAATGTTCAATGATCCAGCCGGAAAGCGTAGGTCCAATTGCTGGAGCAGTAATCATCACGAGACCAAACATCCCCATCGCTGCGCCTCGTTTTTCAACTGGGAATGCAGTAAGCATAACATTCATTAGTAAAGGCATCATTATGGCTGAGCCTGCAGCTTGAATCATACGTGCCGCTAATAATACACCGAATGCTGGTGCAATACTTGCTAGGAATGTACCTAGTGTAAATAAGGCCATTGCGGTAATAAATAGCTTTTTATCCGTAAAACGTTGAATAAAGAACGCGCTTGCCGGTATTAAAATACCGTTAATCAACATATAGCCTGTGGAAAGCCATTGTACGGCAGTAGCATTTACATCAAATTCCGTCATAATGGCTGGGAGAGCAATGTTTAATAATGTTTCATTTAAAATTGCGACAAATGCCCCAATAAATAAAATGGCAATCATGCCGTATGGCGCTTTTGTCTGGGCAGAAATGGTATTCTCCGACATGTAGTATCAATCCTACTTTCTTTTATCTTTTTCATTTTCTTGAGAATTTCGATTGTCTTTTTAGGTCTGGACTTCTTCGTCAATGAGCTGAGTAGTTTTTTCCTCCCATCTGTTGTAGTGCCTTTGCTGATTTCATAGCAACCACCCCTTTAAAAACTAAGTAATAAAACTGTTGACGAAAGAATAGAGTATATTGTATAATTAGAATAGGGAAAGTACGTGGTAAGTTAATTATACAACGTCTATCTCTATAAATTTACCATAAGCTATTGTTGATTTCAATGTGTTCTACATATATTTTTTGAAAAAAAGTCGATTCTTTGCTTACAGAGAATCGACTTTTTTTATTGCTTATTTCTTGATTAAGCCAACGTTCGTTAATTCGTAAATGGTTGATACAACTTCCTTTAAGTATCGGCGGTCATGAGAAACACTAATAATGGCGCCACCATATTGGGCTAATGCATGACACAGTACTGGCGTTGTCAAAGGACTAAAGTTTCTCGTTGGTTCATCCAAAATTAATAGTTCACAACCGTCCATAATCATCTTTAACAAAAGCAGCTTAGCCTTCTGACCACCGCTTAACTGGCCAATCTTTTGCTGCATTTCATCGCTCGTAAATTTCATGCTCCCTAAATGAGTAAAAGCTTTCGTCATCGCTTCCTTATCACCTGTTTTTTCTAAAAAACGAATAGGTGTTTGATTTGGGTCCAATAAATCCTCGTAATTTTGCGGCATATATCCTATTGTTAATGAAGAACGGTCCTTCAACGTGTCCAATATCTTTTTTAGCAAGGTTGATTTCCCTACCCCATTTTCGCCAATAATCGCAACCTTTTCTGGTCCAATGATCGATAAGTTTATATTTTGGGAAAGCTGTTTGTTTGCTATTTCAAGCGTTTCCAATGATAGCTCTAGAATTTTTTTATGGCGATGTATATGGATAGAGGAATCGAATCGGAATTCGCTTGCCTCCTCTACAGTTGGAATCTCGAAAAAATTCTCTGTAGCTCTGTCCATTCGTTGCTTTTGATTTTTTAATGATTTTACTTTCTTCTGTAATCTCGGGTCCGAGCGAGCTACATTTTGATGCTGATGCTCTGCCTTATTCCAAACATCATGCCACCTTTCCATTTGTTTTTTATAATCGGCTGCTTGCTTCCTCGCTACCTGCTCTTGTTTGAGTAGCTCGTTTTCCCGATGTGCCAGGTATGTTTCATAGGGCTCTCTTGAAAATGTATATTTGGGTATTTGCTTGCGATTGGTAAGCTCCATATGAATAATAGCATTCGCCGTATTTTTAATAAATGTTTCATCATGCGATACAAATATGATAGGAATCGTAGTTTGCTGCATATACGCTTCTAACCAATCTATTGTGCCTATATCTAAATCGTTTGTCGGTTCATCCAGTAACAGAACATCAGGATTCATGGAGAGTAATTTTAAAAAACGATATTTAAATCGTTCCCCTCCTGAGAAATCACTAATCGATTGATCTGAAACTAAGGATTGGATATTAAAATCATCCATGGCCATTAACAGATCCTTATTCCAACTATTATCTAAAAATAATTCAGTGATCGTTAACATTTCTTCCTGTGCCGATAGCTCCTGTGAAAGATAACCTAATAAGTAGCCGTCATTTTGAATTTTCCCTTCAAACGTACAATAATCAGTCATTAATTTTTCGTTATAAATACATTTTAATAATGTACTTTTGCCATTCCCCTCCTCACCTATAATGACAATTTTGTCGCCTTTTTGAATACTTAGCTGGAATTGATCGATCAACGTCCGATTGTCTTTAATCGTTCTAATGGTTAGATTTTGAATTTCAATCATGTGAATGCTCCCTTCATTAATTCTTCCGTAATCATTCCATTTAGTTGTTCATATGCATCACCCCGACATTTGAATAAAAATAAAAAAGATGCCTCTGTTTATAAACAGAAGCATCTTGCTCAATGAAAATAGTTTCCCTATGTATCAACGTATATGGGTGTCCAGTTTTTTTATCTGTGACAACCGTTTGATCGTTTATGTTGATTCAACAAATGTTCAAAAACTCGTCCCCGTACATAACATTTTTTGAATGAGCATAAACAGTCATAGAGTAGCAATTTCTAAATATGATAGGTGGAGAATGGCTTCTTGTTTATTTATATTGAAATGATGTTTTCGAATAAATAAACAATGGCTCATCTTTTCACCCTCCGATCAATTTAAGTAACTATACTTTAACATAAAATTCTATTTATTATCAATTCCATTCATTTTACTCTCAGTTTTTAACAATAGATAAATATTCAAATGCTGTAATACCAAAAATACTTTTAAAATGTTTATTTAGATGGGGTAAATCAACAAATCCACATTGTGCAACTCCCGCATAAATATCACCTGTTTGTTCAATAATGGATTTAGCTCGTTCGACTTTACAGTTTAAGAAATATTGATAAGGCGTAATCCCAGTGTGCTTTTTAAAAAGACGAATGAATTGGAATGTTGTCAATTGTAGCTTCTGACAAATATCTTCGATTTTGAGTATATTTTCTACATGTGAATGGATGATCTCTTTCGCTTTTTTAATCATCATACTATCCATTTTCATGGTTAAACTAAAATCTTGCTCCACTAAGCCATCTGATAAATGTAAAAACAACTCATGACATAATGCTGAATTTTCTTCTGTTAAAATTGCTTGTGACAGTTTTAGTATATGGTTCTTTATACTATTGTTATAGATAATAGGTTTGTCAAAGCTAATGATTTCTCTTTTTTGAATAGCCTCTAAAAATAAAGATGGCTCTACGTAAAGCATTACATATTCGAGTCCTTCACGATTATAAGCCATTCCGTCATGTACTTGTTCAGGATTAAAAAGCATAACGCCATTTTGGTGTGAAAGCTGTAAACATCCATCTAGATGATAATGCTGGATACCTTTTAATGTTACCCCGAATGCATATTCCTGATGAGCATGCTTTTTATACTTAAAATCAGTAAAGCTTGCCTTCAATGCTGTAATTCCATCCATTTTTTTATAAGTAAATTGCTGCATTCCTTTCACCTCTATTCAATCCAAATCATGATGGCTGCGTATATTAAACAACAAGCCATGAAAGCATTGACGACTTTTTTATGTTGTTGTAAAAATTGTTTAAAGATAGCTCCAAACAATACCCATAATAAGAAAGCTATTAATCCGATGAGGGTAATGGCGAATACACTTACGAATATCGCGAAAAATGATTCATAGTATGGTAGCACAAAGCTTGGAATAACTGTCATTGTAAATAATACGACTTTAGGGTTTAAAAATTGCATGAAAAACCCTGATTTGAAGTTTCCTGCTTTATTTGTATCATCACTCGAAATATCCATTTTAACTATTTGATAAGCTAGATAAAGCATATAAGCTGTTCCTAGTATTTGCATAATTAGCAATACTTTTGGGACCAAAGTTGAAAACAATGAATTTAGAAAAGCTGATAATGCTAATAAAATAAAAAACGCAATTGCAGAACCATAAGAAAAATGTAAGCCCTTTTTAATACCGTAATTTTGTGTCGTTGATAAAATAACCACATTTGTCGGTCCTGGTGTAGCCGTAATAATAAAACAGTACAATAAAAAAGATGTAATATCCATGAAGCAAACTTCCTTTCAAGTTTATCTCTTTGAATTATTACATCTATTATTAAAATCATTATAGTACAAAATTGCACATTTACTTTGTCCAATTCCTTGGTTTCCAATCCTCTTCTATCCATTTTTGATTGGGTGCTTCATATGGTGCTGTTGCGATTAATATGTCTTGATGCCATACTGCGGCTTTTGATCGAATCATTTCATCTAGCAATGGTTGTACAAATTCCTCAGGTTTTAAACGGAAAGAGTGAACAGCGAAATCGTAAAACCAACTGCAGCTTAGTAGATAAGGAGTAATTTCTCTACTCTTTAAACCGTTTTTTATCATCAGCGTAAATGAAAAAATTCGCTTACAGGCATGCCAAGCCATTTTTTCAGGAGACTCTATCCATTTTTCAAGTCTTTCTCTTGCTTTGTCTATCATTATGGATGGCTCATCGATAGCCGGGCCATGACCAGGATATGCTTTTTTGATAGAAAGTGTAGCGAGTCGATCTAAACTTTCTATGGAACGTCTTATACTGTTTGTCCCTTCTCTAAATATATTCAGCCATCCCACATCATTATAATGAAATAAATCTCCACAAATTAAAATTTCTTGTTTTGGTTCGTATAATGCAATATGACCCAATGTATGTCCTGGTGTATGTAAAACTTGGAAAGCACTTTGCCCCGTCATTATTTGCTGTTCATCTACTAGTAATTGCTGAACGGTATATTGTTCCACGGGTTGATCTAAAAAATGTGCACCACAGGACTCTAAATCACATTGATTCACCATTTCACCTTCCCAAAGATGTGCAGCAACGGGTATTTCATACTGTTGTTGAAAATAATGATTTCCTCCAACATGATCACTATGATAATGGGTATTAATAATGCCGTTTAATTGTGCTGGTAAAATCCCTGCAGATGTTAAAAGCTGCTCAGTTCGCACAATATCGCTGCCAAATCCAGTATCTACTAAAAAAGATTGATCATCTCTAATAATCATACTATTCGCACTTGGAAATGGACGTTCGAAAAAAAGAATCTCAGTACTTTTCATATACACCTCCACTTTGATTTATAAAATAATACCTGAAAAACTCCCCTTTAATACCTCTTTGTCCAATTGATTTATGCATGTAAATATTGCTGTAATGGCTGTTCGATTTTTTTCATCTCGTTCAAATTGCTCGATTATGACGTCACAACAAATCGTATCCTCGCTAAAAACGGGACGTAAAAATTCGAAATTCATGTTACGAGCTAGCACATTATAGTCTCCCCCGACTTTTGTAGGAAGTGTGGCTGTTAGTAGCCCTTGCACTACAATCCGCCCCTGTTCGTCGGGTGTAATATGATGAACCCCTTCATCTTTAGAAACCTTCGTAAATAATTCTACATCTTCCTTTGTAAATGTCCGTTCAAATGTTATTTTTTCACCTATTTGTAATACCATCATCATCCCCCTTAGCTAAGTAATCAAAAAACTATTATAATCAGAATATTAAAACTTATTAATAGATTACTCAACTATTTTCCCTAGCTTTTCTATAAAAGTAGCCACCTAGCGCGCTGATGGTAGTGCGGAGCTAGGTGGCTAATTAATGTTTTTAACTAGATTTGATTGGAGTATATAAGGAGTGCCTATATCCCTTATATATTCTCGTGGGCAATAAAATATAATAAGTAGTGACTGCCTTGATTTTTTTCATCGGCAGCTAAAGCTAAAAATGAGACTGTTCGAACAGGTAAAGCTTTAAAACAACATTAACGATAGGTGTTGTGAATGTTATAACCTCTTTATTAAAAGTGGGCTTCTAGCATTTTTTGGTAAAAACCTCTGTGAAGCATGGACCTTCTAGCATTAGTGACCTACCTCGTCCCTAATGTCCTCGGCATTACTATCAAGGTTTCCCTATCACCTTCCCTATTTACAGATTTCATTACTTGTGCGAATAATTGTGAATCGATCCACACGTCCATGATTGTCGATAGCTTTGATGGATGTTGGTTATCCATGTTTCTATCATAAATACTTTCCCTACTTTTTTAACCATCCACATTAGTGTTAATTTAACCATCCACTTGTCTATAATTGACAAAAACTCATCTTTTTCCATTTAGGCAATGCAGTGCTTGTGCAAACCTTTTGATTCCTTCATCTATGGACCGTGTATCTTCCCTGGCGTACGTAAAACGGACAAATCCCTTTTGAGAACCCATTGTAGAGCCAGGCACATAGATGACTCCACGTTTAATGGATTCTTCTAATAATTGTGTTTCATTATAATCTTCCATTAGTACTTGGCACCATATATGAATGCCGCCCAGTGGTGTGAAAAATGTCACCTGATCCTTTAAGTACGTATGGAGACTTTGGATAATTGTATCACGGCGTCTTTCCAATTCCTTCACTAAATGTTTTATATGCAAGTTAAAATTGGAGGACTCTAAAAAGTCATTCGCTATCCATTGCGTGAAGCTGGAGTGGCCAAAGTCAATTTGTTGCTTGGCGTCGGATAGTCTTTCAATAACCGATGTAGGACCAATAATCCAGCCAATTCGTAAACCCGAAGCTACAATTTTTGACAAGGAGCTAATGTATAATACATTTCCGTTTTTATCTAATGATTTTAATGTTGGTCTTTTCTCACCTGAAAAGGCTGTTAAGCTATAAGGATCATCTTCTACTACTGGAATGCCTAGCTTGGACGATATTTCTAGAATAGCCTCTCTTTTCTTTATAGCTAATGAAGAGCCTGTTGGATTATGAAAATCTGGGTTTAAAAATATCATTTTAATTCGATGCTTTTTATATAGTGCTTGCAAATCTTCTGGATTAATGCCATCCTTATGAACAGGAAGATAATGGATTTTTAAACCAGCCGATTTAAAAATAGGTAAATTGAAGTTATACGAAGGATCTTCAATCGCAACAGCATCTCCAGGCTTTAACAGACATTGGACAATCAAATGTAACGCCTGTTGAGCTCCAGAAGTAATGAGGATGGAAGATGGCTTTGTATCAATTCCTCTGCTAGTTTTAATATGATTTGTAAGAGTCGTTCGTAGAATCTCACTTCCTTGTGGGTGATCATATCCAAGACTACCAATGAAAGAACGTGTTGCTGTAATCTCTCTTAATGCGCTTTTAGGAAAAAGATCCTCCGATAATTCTCCGGTCGCTAAATTGATGAGTTTGTGTTCCACTGCCTCCTTTCTTATTTTTTGCGTAACTGGTAGATTCGGTAAAAAGGAGCCTGCCTCAATGTAACGATTCCAGCTCGGAATTCGCTTTCTTGTGATTCCCCAAATATCTTTGCTAATGGTTGTACCGCTTCCTCTATTGCGTTCTATGAGTCCCATTGCTTCTAATTCATCATAGGCACTAACAACTGTACTTCTATTGACCTGTAAAGTATTCGCTAAATATCGCTCTGATGGTAATGGTTTATCGGGCGGAAATGTTCCGTCTGCAATCCCTTTTTCAATATATTCTGCGAGTTGTTTATAGATAGCTTTTTTTGCATGTCGATCTGGTTTCCAATTCATCTAATCTCACCTCTATATGGCCTCTTTTATCTAGCTTTGTCTGAAAAGCTAAAAAGTCAATCGTAATATAATGTTAACGATAAATAACCATCCACTTCCTTATTACTTTCGCCATCCACTTTTAATTTTAGTCCATAGAAATCTATGAAAACCCTTACTTGACGCTTATCCCTCTCGATATTATTATACTAAAATTACTTTCTTAGTTTTAGAACGTTCTGTGTTATCTTGCAAAACGCCTTGTCTTTCAAAGTATGTACCACTATGATAAAAATCAATTGTGAATCAAAATCCATACAAACCTATAATAACCGATAGCCACTCAAAGAATCAGTTAAAGGGGTTTGTTTATGAAAAAAAGTTGGCTCAGATTAATTGGTCTTTTCACTATTGTCACTATGTTAACCGGTTGTGACCCGCTTTTAGTATTAGATCCAAAAGGTCCTCAAGCTCAAGTACAAGCCAAAGATATTATGCTATCGATAGGGATTATGTCCTTTATCGTACTAGTCGTTTTTGTGATTTTAGCTTATATGTTAATGAAATTTCGTGCTTCCAAGCAAAGTCCCGACTATAAGCCTCCCCATATTAAAGGGAGCACAATGGTTGAAGTAATTTGTGTAGGTATCCCAGTGTTAATTGTTGCGTACATGTCTATTATTTCAGTTCAAAGTAACTACAAGGTGGAATCGACACCTGAAAAATACAAAGATGAAAAGCCATTGGTCATTTATGCTTCAACATCTAACTGGAAATGGCATTTTAGTTATCCAGAAGAAGATATTGAAACCGTAAATTATGTGTATATTCCTGCAGAGCGCCCAATCGAATTCAAGCTTTATTCGTATGGACCGATTACTAGCTTCTGGATTCCTCAGCTTGGGGGTCAAAAATATGCGATGGCCGATATGGTGAATACCTTGCATTTGGCTGCGGATATGCCCGGAGAGTTTATGGGAAGAAATGCGAACTTTAATGGTAAAGGGTTCGCGGAAAATACGTTTAACGTTACAGCGGTGACTCATGATGAATTTGATGCATGGGTGAAGGAAGTAAAGGAAACAGCAGATTTATTAACAGAGGAAAAATTTAATACGTTATTAGAACCAGGTCATGTGGGACAGTCCACATTCAATGGAACGCATTTAACGTTTCTACCGGCACCCGAGGGTGAACATGGCGGACATCAGCATGGCTCTTCACACATAAAAGATCATGCCTCTCAATAAATCAATCATGAATTTCTCAAACGAAACTAGTTTACGATAAGGTTTATGTCGAAAGGAGACATAGTCAGATGGATTACTTTGAACGTTTTGCTATACCCCATCCAAGCCCAGCTATTTATGCATCTATGGTCGCTATTGGTCTAACGGTTATAGCGATTATTGTAGCATTAACTTATTTTAAAAAGTGGGGTTATCTTTGGCGGGAATGGTTAACAACAGTGGATCATAAACGCATTGGTATTATGTATTTAATTTCAGCCATTCTTATGCTATTCCGTGGTGGTGCGGATGCTATTATGATGCGAGCACAAATGGCAGTACCGGATAATAAATTACTAGATGCCCAGCATTATAATGAAATATTTACGACACATGGAACAGTCATGATTATTTTTATGGCGATGCCATTTATTATGGCCTTTATGAACTATATTGTGCCGCTTCAAATAGGCGCAAGAGACGTGGCCTTTCCACGTTTGAATGCGTTAAGCTTTTGGCTATTTTTCATGGGAGCTATGCTCTTAAATATTTCCTTTGTTATTGGCGGTTCACCTGATGCTGGCTGGACGAATTATTTCCCTCTTGCTAGTAATGAATTTAGTCAATCTGTAGGGGTCAACTATTACTTGTTTGCTCTACAAATTTCAGGGTTAGGTACATTAATTACTGGTATTAATATGATTGTTACCATTCTCAAAATGCGAGCTCCGGGAATGACATTAATGAAAATGCCTATGTTTACGTGGTCTTCATTAGTCGCAAACGTTATTATCGTTTTTGCCTTTCCGGTATTAACGGTTGCACTTGTTATGGGAACATTCGACCGCCTATTTGCTACGAACTTCTTCACAACATCTAATGGTGGTATGGATATGCTATGGGCCAATTTCTTCTGGGTTTGGGGACATCCTGAGGTTTATATCCTCATTTTACCTGCCTTTGGGCTGTACAGTGAGATCATTTCTACCTTCTCTGGACGCAATCTCTACGGCTATAAATCGATGGTCGGCTCCATGGTGATTATTTCCTTCCTATCGTTTTTAGTATGGACCCATCATTTCTTTACAATGGGGCAAGGCGCTTTAACAAATAGTATTTTTTCAATAACAACGATGGCTATTGCTGTGCCGACTGGGGTGAAGATATTTAACTGGTTATTCACCTTGTGGAAAGGAAAAATTGTCTTTACAACACCGATGCTTTATTCCATGTTGTTTATCCCTACTTTTACAATAGGTGGCGTAACAGGGGTAATGCTAGGTATGTCAGCAGCTGACTACCAATACCATAATACAATGTTTTTAGTAGCTCACTTCCATATGGTAATTATTCCTGGTGTTGTATTTGCCATGCTAGCAGGATTACATTACTATTGGCCAAAAATGTTTGGCTTTATGTTAAATGAAAAAATCGGCAAAGTGACGGCTTGGATTATTGCGATTAGCACCCTACTTGCCTTTATGCCGATGTTCTTCTCTGGCTTAGATGGACAAGCACGCCGTATGTATACTTACTCAGCATCCACAGGTTTTGGTATGTGGAATATGGTCTCCTTTGTCGGCGCTATTGGTCTTACGATTGGCTTTATGTTAATTGTCTACAACGTTTATTACAGCATTCGTTATGCACCAAGAAACATTGGCTCAGATCCATGGGACGCACGTACACTAGAATGGGCTACACCAAGTCCTGTGCCGTACTATAATTTTGCAAAAGTACCCCATGTCATTTCAACTGAAGCTTTATGGGATGCAAAATATCGTCAGCATGATTTGTTCCCAGAAAAATACGAAAACATTCATATGCCAAATAACAGCGGTATACCATTTATTTTAGGCTGTATATTCTTTGCTTGGGGCTTCTCATTTGTATTTGGTATGTGGATTCCAACGATTGTTACAACTATCGGCATTTTTATTTGTATGGCTCACCGTTCATTGGAAAAAGACCCTGGACATTATATACCTGTCGAAAAAGTGAAAGAAACGGAATCAAAATTGCGAGGTAGTCAATCATGAAAATCGATCAATCACTTCCTTTAGAATATAGTACACAGCAAAATCAATTGAATATACTAGGCTTTTGGGTATTTATCGGCGCTGAAATCATGCTTTTTGGAACGCTGTTCGCAGCTTATTTTGTGCTAGTGGATCGCACGGGTACAGGTCCTACTGGCGCAGACATTTTTGAAATAACACCTGTTTTATTTGAAACATTTATTCTTCTAACAAGTAGCTTTACCATTGGTCTGGGCATACATGCTATGCGCAAAGGCTATATGAAAGCGATGATTACATTCTATATTTTGACGCTACTACTAGGTGTAGCATTTATTGGGTTTGAAGTTTATGAGTTTATTCATTATGTGCATGTTGGTGCAGGCTTACAAACTAGCGCCTTTACAGCTACCCTATTGACAACATTAGGAACGCATGGTGCCCATGTCACATTTGGTGTGTTCTGGGGCATATTTATTGTCTACCAACTAATAACGCGTGGATTAACGCCTGAAACAGCCAATAAATCTTTCATCTTCTCCTTATACTGGCACTTTTTAGATGTGGTTTGGATTTTTATCTTCAGTTTCATTTACTTGAAAGGAATGGTGTGATATGAGTGATTTATTCCCACTAAAACAGGTGATGGGATTTGCCTTGTCGATTATCCTTACCATCATTGCAGCATGTGTCTACTTTTTTCAAATCTCAATGCCTATTACAATGACGATACTTTTAGTCACAGCATTTATTCAGGCAGGCTTGCAGTTAGTTGTCTTTATGCACGCTGGTGAAACCAATGATAAACCAGCCATCTATACAAATATTTATTATGGGCTAGTCATTGCGCTCGTTACCATTTTCGGAACATTATTATGTATGATTTGGGGGTATATTTAAATAGAGAAAAATCGTCCTTTACTTGTATAAAGTAAGGACGATTTTTTGTGGAAGTACACTTATAGAGTATGACTTTCTTTATCCATACTTATGGGGTTGTATACGTTAATGACAGCATTAAATGTACTTTTTCATCTGAGTGGTTGATATACGTGTGAAGTTCTTCACCCTTGAATTTAATGACATCCCATTGGTTTAACTGATGGGTCTTCTCTCCGACCTTTAGCTCCAATTGCCCATTCAACACCAGTACAATTTCCTCGGAGCCTTCTAAGTGACACTCACTGTATTCACTATTAGGTTCAAGTCGACCTCTATACAACTCAGTTCCATTTGTTTTGAATAAAGGTTCGACAAACCAGTCGTTATTATGGCCAGCAAATTGATATTCTGAGCCAAAACGATGGACCTCTACATTTTCTTCAAAGGATAATAAAGAAACTAATGGAATATGAAGCCCTCTACATATTTTCCAAAGGATATTAACCGTTGGATTGGTTTCCCCTCGTTCAATTTTCCCTAATGTTAGTTTACTGACATTACTAATACTTGCAAGCTCTTCGAGACTCATCCTTTTGTTTTTTCGAATCTCTCTTAAGTTCATACCTACCTGACTAGATAAATCCATATTCTCCTCCAGCAATAGTTTGCACCCCTTTCATTGACTTTGTATAAATAGTATATTATAGTATACAAGTCGATTAATTATAGTTTATTTTAAAAACTAAAAGTTAACTATAGTATATCAAATAATAACTAAAAGAGGTGTTTTCAGTGATGGCGAAATCAAAAAACTTTCCGATAATTTGGAGCGTTTTTTCTTTGTTTATACTGTCTATGAATCTACGAGCTTCAATAACATCTATCTCGCCAGTATTGAAAAATATACAAATGGATTTGCAGATGACGAGTGTTGTTGTCAGTTTATTAACGGCACTTCCCGTATTTTGTATGGGGATTTTTGCACCATTGGCAGGCAAGCTAAGTGAAAAATGGGGTATCGAATGGACGATTGGGTTATCCGTTTTATTAATTGGTGTATCAACAGCTTTACGGTTAGTGGCAACTTTTCCTTTATTTTTATTAGTAACCGCTATTCTTAGTGGGATAGGTATTGCCATAACAGGTCCACTGATTTCAGGCTATATCAAAAAGGAATTTCCTAAATATTCTTCTACAATGATCGGTGTATATTCCGCGGGTATGGGAATTGGAGCGTCTTTAAGTGCTGGTTTAGTTGTGCCTGCTATGCATGCTTTTCATCAATCCTGGAACGCAGCTTTAGCGATATGGTCAGTATTCGCTCTTATGGGGATCATAGTTTGGATTCCTATTATTAAAAAATCTAAGCAATCTCAAGAATCCTTAGAGAATTCTACAAGTCAAAAAAGTCGACTACCTTGGGGAAACCGATATGTTTGGCTTCTTATGATCATGTTCGGTTTACAATCTGGCGTTTATTACTCCTTGGCGACATGGCTCGCTCCTAAAGTACAGGATATGGGATATAGTGACGCTTACGCCGCAACAACGGTCACTATTTTTTCAATCATGCAAATGATTTGTAGCTTTATCATTCCCATCTTAATAAATAATAGTTTAAAGAGAAAGCCATGGATGCTACTTTGTGCTTCAAGCTCCTTTATTGGCATTATGATGTTAATTATGGGCGGAATCTCACCTATTTTCTGTGCGATGTTAACGGGCATCGGTGCTGGTGGCTTATTTCCATTAGCAATGATTTTACCTTTAGATGCAACGACTACACCAAAAGAGGCAAGTGAATGGACAGCGATGATTCAATTTGGTGGCTATATCATTAGCGGCATCATTCCAATGCTTGTTGGTGTCATCAAAGATATAACGAATACATTTGACGTTGCCCTTTTCACCTTATTATTTATAATCATCGTTATCATGGGGCTGACGTTAAAGGTTAAAACAAAAACGGAATCAGCTACTATCCGCGTTCTTCCTAGTAGGTGAAAACGGAATGTTCCAACCGTGTGTCAGACTGTAGACAAACTATTTTTGAGGATTTCAGATGCTAAAATAATTTGTCTCTTGCTTTACGGAAAATATATCCAAAAATATTTTTAATTAGTAATTTCTATGCTACTATTCACTATAAATGAGGAAGGAAGAGTCTTATGAAAATATCTGTTTACGTTGCAAGTGCATTTAGCAAGGATCATCAAGGCGGAAATAAAGCAGGAGTGGTATTGAATGAAAATACATTGACCACTACTCAAAAAATGGCCATAGCCAAACAACTGGGCTATGCGGAAACCGCATTTATATCAGCATCTGAAATGGCTGATTATAAATTTGAATATTTTACACCAAAAGAAGAGGTTGATTTATGTGGTCATGCCACAATTGGCTCTTTCACAATACTGATGCATTTAAATAAACTTTTCAAGGATCGCTATACGATTGAAACAAACAGCGGTGTTCTTACTATTACGATAAAAGATGACATCATATTCATGGAACAAAACAAACCGAAATTTTATGATGTTATATCTCCAAACGAGTTTATCGACTGTATTGACAGTAAAGCTATAGACAATCAATACCCGATTCAAATTGTCTCCACCGGCTTAAAAGATATTTTAATTCCTATAATAAGTGAAACACAATTACATGCACTGCAACCTAATTTTGAAAAGATTAAAGAAATCAGCCAGTATTATCATGTTGTCGGGATGCATGTATATACGTTTAATGACGATCGAATAATATGCAGAAATTTTGCTCCACTATACGATATCAATGAAGAAGCGGCGACTGGAACTTCAAACGGTGCATTAGCTTGCTACCTTTATGAACAGCACCATTTGCAAAAAGAAGTCTATGTATTTGAACAAGGTTATTCTTTACACTCGCCTTCCGAAATATTAGTTAAATTAGCAACTAATAGTAAGAATGAAATAGAAAAAGTTTATGTTGGGGGCAAAGGCTATTACTGTGAAACTAAGTCTTTAAATATAGAAAAAGGTTAAGAATATCATTTCTCAACCTTAGACTGTGGATTTTCTACGTTTTAATTCCAAACATAGTATTTAATTGAACAAGATGTTTGTCTTCTGTCTGAACACGGTTTAGGAATATACCTAAACCGTGTTTTCATGCATTCACCACCTATGGTTATTACTTGCTTGTAAAATCTATCGTAAACGTTATTTTTCCATTTGATAGTGTGGATTCCGTTACAAAGTCTAGCTGTTCGGCAATACTTTTCACTGTAGCGAGACCAAGCCCTGTTCCAGAGAAATGCTTATTTCGAGAGCTTTCACCTACATAGAACGGTTGCCATATTTTAGAAATATTTTGTAGCGTTGTATGATTACTTATTTCGAATATGCCCGAAGTAAAGGAAATCTGTATTTCCATGTCTGATGTATATTTTAGTGCATTGCTCACCAAATTTTCTACAATATAATAGACCTTTTCCTTCTCACTATTGAGCATAAATTCAGTTACGTCCGATTGAAGAAAAATCTGTTTTTCCCCCTGCAAAGGCTGATAGCTTTGGATGATTTCTTGTAGTAGCTGGTAAAAGTCAAAACGTGATAGGTTCAAAGCATTTTCTTCTGTTCGGGCATAATAAAGCATATCTGTAATGATTTTCTCCATACGATCCACTTGCTGATGTATAACTGTTAAATAGGTACCATCATCCAACCCATCTTCAATCCCACTTGAGTATACATTGATTAGAGCGAGAGGCGTTTTCAACTCATGTGTTAAGCCGATCATAAATTGTTTTAAATCTAGATTCCGTTGTGTTAATAATTGCTGCGCTGATTCAAGCGTTGTACTCATTTTATTAATGCTCTTTGCTAACTCTTCGATTTCATCACCTGTTTGAATGGTAGCTTGTTGAAAATTCAGTTCCCCAATCTCCTTTGCAACTTGTTGCAATTCATGCAATGGATTGGTTATTTTCCGAGATAGTAGCGCCGTGACCATTATAATAATTAAAATGCTTACAATTAGAAAGGCTAAATTAAAACGATTAATAAAATAGGCTATATCTGTAAAATGGGCCATAGAGGCTCCAATCATGACAAGCTGATCCCCTTCTTTCGCATAATGCACAATAAAGCTGGACTTTTGTTTCCCCTGATCATAGAGCTTACCTACAATTTTATCCTCCGAGATAGTTTGTAGTACTTCCTCGGAGACCCAAAATTTATTTAAGGCTATGTGCTCTCTCGCCAGTTGAAGTCTTAAATTATCATTCAGGTCATTGATGGAGTCCTCCAATGGGACTGCTACAATCGTGACATCAAATTGTCGCTTCACCAATTCTACATCCTCTAAAATTTGATAAGTTTCAAAGGCTTCTGATACTTTTTTATTCAGCTGATATAGATAATATTTAGGGAGGAAAAACTGGCTTACAACAAGGGATATCGAAAATGTAAGAATAACTACTAAAGTAATATAAATGGTTAGTTTTGTGCCGATTTTTTGTTTCATTCGCTTGTACTATATCCAATACCTCTGTGTGTTTGGATAATGTTCTCTCCTATTTTTTCTCGCAATCGTCGAATATGTGTGTCCACTGTTCGTGGATCTCCCATATAGTCCAATCCCCACACTAAATCTAGTAATTGATCTCTCGTCAAAATTTGTCTCCGATTTTGACTAAAAATTCGTAACAGCTCGAATTCCGTTTTCGTTAACTCTATTTCTGTCCCTGCTCGCCAAACACGTTTACTTGTAACATCGAAGGACACATCATGCAGTTGTTGAATAGCTTCAATTTGCAGTAATTTTTTTGCCCTCATTATCAGTACCTTAGGATAAAAGGGTTTATTGACATAATCGTCAGCCCCATCTGCTAACGCCTTAAATTCATCTTCACCTGTGTCCCTTGCTGTAAGCATTAAGACCTTAATCTTTTGTGTTCTTTTCATTTCACGACAAACCATCATCCCATCTACTTTAGGCATCATCCAATCTAAAATGGCCAAATCAATTCTTTCTTGATAAAAAACGGTAAGTGCTTCCTCTCCATTTGTTGCAGTAAAAACCGTGAACCCTTCTCTTTGAAAATAGTTTTGTAAAATCTTTAACATATCTAGTTCATCATCTGCAATGAGAATATTCATGTATAAAACTCCTAATCATCATATTTTTCCAGATTATATTGCTCGATAATAGCAATTAATTTTTCGGGATATAAAGGATCTGTCGAGTAATTGCTTTTTTTCAAGGCATAGGCAGCCTCTTGATAGGTTGAAGCAGCCAGAACCTCTTCATATTGTTGTTCATTCCAACTGGTACCCTCTAATAATAGCTGACGATGGTCCTTTAATGCACTTTTCCAATCAGGGTAAGCTCTAAATTCTGCTTCAGTTGTAAAGCTTTTATTCTGTTCATATTCAACTGTTGGCATTTTAATAGACTTTCCATGATACCTACCTTTAATCCCAAACAGGTTATTTGCATTAACCGCTAATTCACTTTTACCGTAATTCGACTCCAATATAGCCTGTGCAATAATTACACTAGGCAATATCTCTTGATCTTGCTTATTTAACGCAACGGCTATTGGTGCAATTTCATCAATAAATTCAACTTCGTCTTGATGACCTTGTCCAAATAGCTTGGCCATATAAAGGGCTAAAATAACGGTAAGTAATAGAATACTGATTTTTTTCATTGTGTTTTACCTCATTTCCATTTAACTGATGGTTGTATCGTAAAACAGCAATGTTACAGTTATTTGACAAAACATTAAAAGTTGTAAAAATAGCCCGTACTTTTTAAGGTACAGGCTTGCGCATTGTTTGTTTCAACCTCTTCCCATCAACAATGCGAAGTTAAAGGGAACATGAAATTCCCTTGCAGAATCGCCTTTTTTGAAAGAACAAATAAAGCGTCGTCATCATTAGGTTGGATGGTCGCGGTCATGCCATTCAAGGTAAACTCCGGCGTGAAATAAAACACCACTTTTTGGGTAGAATCTTTCACAATATTGGCCAACAACTCCTCTATATGAATGGGCTGTAAGGAGATGATATCAAAAATATTTAACACCCCCTCCTCTTCCTCCATGAACACTATTGTTTCTAATTCTTCTAAATAATAAATGGCATGCGGGAAAACTAACGTACAATAAAACATTAATAAACTTTCATTTTGCTCAACAGCAATCATACTTGAATGGTTATATCGATTTTTTGCATAATCCTCAAGGAGTGCTAAATCTTGCTCAACTGTCAGCTGTTGGACGCTGGTCTGCTGTCGTTGAATAGGACTTGCTGTAAGGTCTAAGCTGAATTCACTTTCATGTATACGAGTAAAGCCAAACTTCGGATAAAAATCTAGTACCGTTTCGTTGGCAAAGAGATACATGAAATCACAGGCTCCTTCGTACTCTTTCATGATATGCAGCATCAGCTGCTTTGCCAAGCCTTGATGACGATAATGTTCATCGGTCATCACCGTACCAATCTGAATCCCCTTTAATTGCTCGCCGTTTATGCGAATCGACATTTTATAAACAGAAGCATTCGCAATGACTTTTCCTTCTTGAACAAATGAATAAGGAATATATTGGTCGTTCCAATACCCTTTGTTATACCAATCTCGAAAATCCAACCCAAACGTTTTTATCGCTAAATCATTAAAGCTTTCCTTTAATCGATCATCATGACGATAATCGCTAACTAATTTGTACTTTTCCATGTTTATTCCCTCCGATTTTATCTATTCATACATCATTATTATTGGAATGATCACCTCCTAAAAACAGAAAAAGACTCTATGAGGAAACCTCATAAAGTCTTTTCTTATATACAGAAAACAACGTTAACCACTTTAGTGGCTACGATAGTATCTGTTTATATGGATCAGACAAAATTATGCTTCTCTACGTTATCGCAAAAGGGCAATACTAAATAGACCTATCATGTTTCAAACATGATAGAATAGCCCTTTTATTAAATTCATGGGAATTTAATTTGCGATAATAAGTTTTAGCATAAATGTCTAATCTCCCTTCTGTTTTTAAGAATACACTAATCTTACCACTTTCTGTTAAATGTTGTCTAGAGATTTACTGACAATGTTTAGACTGAAAAAGCATGAAATAAGTATAGAATATCCTTCAAATGTTAAATCTATAATCGAAGTTAACTATGAAGGGAGCCTACAATTCAGCATGAAATTTAAACTACCTTTCAATAAAAATCAACCACACTCCTTCGAAGAGGCACCAAAAGAAAAAGAAAGTCTTGTAAGGATCGCCCCGACAACGGATCATTTTATTCAGTCGATTCGAAACGCGACGAATAACGCAGCAGATTTAATCATTAAGGCAATCCCACCGAATGTTACCCTTATTTATATAGATAATTTAGTCGATGATCAGACATTGAACAATGACATTATCGCAAATTTGCTAAATAATCCTCAAGAAACACTAGAAGCCATTGAGGTAACTCTTTCTATCCCCGAAATTGTAACATCCAATCTACTACAGGAAACAGTAGAATCGATGGTCAATGGATCTGTCGTTATTCATATAGACGGCTGCTCCCAAGTTCTTATTGGCAATATAGCTACTCGAGAATCCAGATCATTATCGGCACCAGAAAATGAATCACAAGTAATTGGGACACAGGTTGGGTTTAATGAAAGTTTAACTACCAATATTTCTTTGATCCGTCGCTACATAGTAAGTCCTGATCTTTGTAATGAAAAACTAAAAATCGGCACGCGTACCAATACCTCGGTCTCACTACTATATATGAATGGCATTGCTAATGAGCAAATGGTCAATACAATGCGCCAACGAATTACGAATCTGTATATTGATGAGCTACTTGATAGCGCCGTTTTAGCAGAAATGATTGATGATAATTCATTGTCAGTATTCCCCCAGATGCTGCTGACGGAAAGGCCAGATAGATTTTGTGATGCGATATTAGATGGCAAAATGGGTGTTTTAGTGGATGGTAGCTCGATGGCCATCATTTGCCCGCAAGCATTTACTGAGTTTTTTCAAAGCCAGGAAGATCAAAACTTACGATGGCAAATTGCTACCTTTCTTCGTTTATTACGACTTACTGCCTTCTTTTTATCCGTCTATTTAACACCTTTTTACGTGGCGGCTTTAACTTTTCATTATGAAGTCATTCCGCAAGCCTTTTTAGTGCCATTAAGTGAGTCTAGAGCATTGGTTCCTTTCCCACCTATATTCGAGGCATTATTATTAGAGTTTATTATTGAATTACTCCGAGAAGCTGGAGCAAGGCTACCAACTAAAATTGGACAAACTATTGGTATCGTTGGCGGTATCGTAATCGGAACAGCAGCTGTGCAGGCAGGTATTACGAGTAATATTTTATTAATTATCATTGCTTTAAGTGCACTGGCATCCTTCACTTCACCGAGCTATATGATGGGCAATGTCATTCGTTTGATTCGTTTCCCAATCATTATCCTTGCAGGCTTTTGGGGTTTTTATGGCATCATGCTAGCTTTTTGCTTTATTCTTATTCATCTTTTACGTCAATCAAGCTTGGGTGCTCCGTATATGTCTCCTTTCTATCCACCAAGATTGAAAGAAATGAGGGATAGTATTATTAGAATGCCTATTCCATATACAGCGAAAAGACCTGCGTTAACAAGACCAAAGGATAAAAATAAATTCGAGCCTGAGCCAATAAAACCGGAAAAAGGTTGAACTGAAGGTGAAATAAATGAATAATCCTATACAACTTAACCCGAAAGAGATGATTAACGCTTATTTGCTCTTTTTTGTCGTGCACGGCGCTCAAATTGGGGTCGGCATACAGGGATTTCAACGTATTATCTATCAAGATGCAAGGCAGGATGCATGGATTTCAGTTCTTATAGCAGGTATTGCTACACATATCGTCACATTTTGTATGATTAAAACTTTAGAGATTTACGGCTCCAATGATCTATATGGTATTCAACAAGATATTTTCGGAAAATGGATTGGCAATTTTTTAAATGCTTTGTATGTCACTTATTGCACCGTCGCCTTTTTTTCTGTTTTGCGTAATTACATTGAAGTGATCCACGCATGGATTTTCCCTAGTATTGGAACATGGTTTCTGTCAGCTACTTTATTAATCATTATTATTTATGCCTTTACAGGTGGGCTTCGAGTCATAGTCGGTGTATCTTTTTTCAGCATCATACTATCCCTATGGATTTTACCGATGCTAGCCTTTCCAATGAAGTATGCCTCTGCGGAAAGTTTATTTCCAATTTTTGAAAACGATATTCGTTCCATTTTAAAGGGTGCCCATTCCATGACCTTTACCATTATCGGCTTCGAAATCTTAAATGTTATTTATCCCTTTGTAAAGGACAAAAAAAATATCCGCAAGCCTGTTCATTTAGGGTTGTTGTTTACAACATTGATTTATGTTGTAGTCATGATGGTGTCCATTGCTTATTACAGTGAGGGAAAATTACTAAAAACAATTTGGGCAACATTAACATTGTTTAGTTTTATTAGCTTCCCTTTTATAGAGCGCTTTGAATTTATAGCCGTTTGTTTTTGGATGCTCATTATTATACCGAATCTATGTCTATATTTATGGGCTGCTTATCGCGGGGTCATTCGATTAGTTAAAATACGCGCCACGACATTTGTTTGGATATTTTCCATCATCGTTTTCATTTTCACAATGATCATTCAAACCCGTACAGAAATCAATACGATTAACACCGTATTTGGCAATATAGCATTTTACGTTATTTTTATTTACCCTATATTGTTATGGATCTTGGCTATATTAAAAAAGAAGTTTTCATCAAAGAAGGTGCCCAAAAATGAACAAGCTTAGATGCTCTTTTATTGTTTTTCTGTCATTGATTTTTTTATATGGGTGTGCTCAAACGAATGTATTGGATAAAGTAGGATTAACCACACTAGTTGGCTACGATGTAGGAACAGAAAGCAAAATAGCTGCGACAGCCGTTATTCGTGAAGTCAATCCAGAGTTCCAAAGCAAAGTGGAAGTTTTGACGACAGAAAATGAAACGAGTAAAGGAAATCGTATGGAAGCAAACAGGAAGCTTTCTAAAAAAATAATGGTCGGTCAAATGAGGGTTATTTTGTTTGGTGAAGAATTAGCAAAAGAAGATTTACGTTATTATATTGATACTAGTCTAGAAAATGCAAGCGTCAGCAACGGTATTTATATGGCCGTAGTGGAAGGTAAAGCAGCACCATTTCTGAATTACGAATACAAAAATATTGAGGATATTGGTCAGCATGTATTCAGGTTAATCGAGCAAAATGTGAAACAGGAATATATGATTTCAGCGACACTTCATCAGATTGCTCATGATTATTATTCCATTGGACGAGATTTAGCTATGCCTACCATCAAAAGAGATGGTGAGTTTGTGGAGCTAAGTGGCGTGGCTCTCTTTAAAGGTGGCAAAATGGTTAGTACGCTTCCAGCAAAAGATAGCTTTTATGTAAAAATTGTCAGAGATACGTTTAAAGTAGGTTTATATGAAACCATTTTGGAGAAAGAAGATATTCCACCTCAATTACTCCATAAACCTGCGGATAAAATAACTGTTGCTTTTGATGCCATCCACTCTAATAGAGAGATGAAATTAATTGATGCAAAAACTCCTGAGTTCGATTTAAACATTAAAATCAAATCAAGGGTATTAGAAGTATTTCCAGATATTAATCAAGGTGACCGAGAAAGCGTGGCAGCCCTTGAAAAAGCCATCGAAAAAAAATTGTCGAAGGAAATAGCAAGAGTCATTGCTCATAGTCAGGATGTGGAATCCGATATTTTTGGCTTTGGTGAGAAATATAGAAGCGTTGTGAGACATTCCAATTTAACAAAAGACAAATGGCATGAAATGTATAAAGATATGAAAGTAAATGTGAATGTTGATTTTGTGGTCTTAAGAGACGGTGTTTTTGAATAAGCTATTGCCCATCATGGCCTGTCATAATGGTTATAAAATGATGGAAGAACATGTCATAGTGTATATCAAATGCAATACGATGTTTTTTTTCTCCGTTATTTACATTTTCAAATGGTCGTGTTTCAGCAATGCTCTGCCCTCTAGCAGGTCCATCTAATTTCTCAATGACCGTTACAGGGTAATATTCATAAATGAACATCTCAGGATAAATCGTTGCCATTAGCGTTAACGCATCATGGACGGGGCTACCTAGTAGTGACGGGTCCCGTTCCTGATAAAATTTTGTATAGTATTCCATTAGAGGTTTGAGGATTTTTGTCTTGCCAAATGAGTCTATATAATCAACCATCCCAGGCGTAACAATAGCCTTCTGTGTAGCATTCAATGGAATAATTGTGACATTTTTTGCATAGGTGAGCACAATATTTGCCGCAAATGGGTCCCCATGAAAGTTTGCTTCTGCTACGGTCGTAACATTACCTGGCACCCAAAAAGCCCCACCCATAATATAAAATTCCTTCACATGTTGCATGAGCTGATTATAAAGAATAAACATGGTCGCTAGTGATGTAAGACGCCCAATATTAGCAATGATTAGCTCATCATCCTTATATTTCTCGATAATTCGAACGATTTCCAAAAAGTTTTCAATTTTTATTTCATGATCTTCGTTCGGAATAATGGGACCAAGCCCATGCTCTCCATGTATTTCTGGATAATATGTTGGCTGTTCGCCAGTTAGAGGAATCTCTGCTCCTAAAATAACGGGAATTCCCTCGGGAAAATCAAATAATTTCATGACATAATAAATATTAGATACAGCATCTTTTCTTGAGACATTTCCATAATCAGCAATTAACCCAACGATTTCGATTTCTTTGTGTAATCTTGCATAAATCAATGCTATCGTATCGTCGATGCCAATGTCTCCGAATAATAACACCTTTTTCTTCAAACAAAAGCCTCCCTGTTACTGCCAATTTACCTATTCTTATTGTACGGTTACTCGGTCAAAGACGACACTGATTGTTTACTTTTTTGGAAAAATTAGTACATAAAAAAACCCATTTGCAATTGGCAAATGGGCTTCGAAACGAATACTTTAACGATTATGTTCAAGAAACTGATAAACCGCCATCATTTCTTGCTTATTTAACTCTCTAATACGATTGAAAATAGGAATTTGCGCCACTGCTTCCAAGTGGTTTCCTTCCGTTACAACATCACTGACGATACCCGTTAGCCATGTATGTACGTCAATGTCTTCGATAATTGCCTTTTGGCCCTCATCATTAATACCAGTTGCACCACAGCTAACGCATGGAACCGTTAATTTATAGACACCGTCATGTAGTCCATCCTCCGTTAGAACCTTTTTCCCCTTACAGAATGGACATGGATGACTCCCTTTCACTTTATTGATTTGCGTCACTATTTTTTTATAGCCGAAAGCTTCATAAACATACGTCAGTTTTTTATATTTACCATTCGTAAAATATTGATCAATGATGGTGTCTCTCGTTTCATAAATATTCGGGAAATCACAAATTGTTACTTGGTTTTTACGGCTGATAGCAGCAATATTATCTTTGATTTTATCCCAGAATGGTAATGTGTTTTGCAGAACAATCTCGTAGCCAACAAAGCTGGCAAGCTCTAATTCCAGCATTTTCAGCGATACTTGCGCTTCTCTTGGCAGTAATGAAACATCCTGTATCAATGACATATCACTGCCTACAATGGCTTTGATTTTGTCAAGCTGTGGTAAATCGCCTACTAGTTTGATGACCTCATCAATCGGTTGACGGATTATTTCTCGAATATCCGTGTCACCAAAGCGTAATTTCTTTTGGTGATTAAGGACAGAGCCATGACAAATTGGGCAAGGGACCATCTCTCTTGTTTCCTTCATTTGCTCTTTAATGATGGATTTAGAGATGACCATATAACGGCCAATAATAAAATTAAAGCCTTCCCATTTTTTCGAGGATTTTGTTGCTTTATCATAAAATGATTTGTCCCAATAACCATATAAAAATGTATGCTTTTCATCTTCAGTCATATCATTATAGCTCTTACTGATGTCTTGACCCAGTTCATTTTTGATCTCTTCAAAAAGGAATGCTAATTTTGAATGTTGGTAGTATTTAAAAACATCCATCACCTCTGGATACAATAAACCGTCCCAGAATGGCACATTTTTATGTTGAATGACTAAATCAAAATCGAACTCTTCAATCTGTAATCGACCCGAACAGCTAGGACAATGATTTTCTTGGCTAAAGAAATCAAAGCTTCTCGTATCCTTATTCGTCGGATGGGCAGCCACAATATGATTGATGAGACCACCTATTTCATATAGAAAACTATATTGGCTGTATAAATGTCTTTCAAGATCAATCGCGATGACAGGCGCAATCTTATTCGATTCATATTCACCGTAAATTAGACGGGCCATTGATGAAAGGCTTTTTAAGATGCCACCTTTGTATATATTTTCGGCATGTTTAAAATAGCGAATAGGATTGTCTTGTAAGTAATGAATACCCTTTTTCGATGCTAATGTAGATGTGATTTTTAGGTCGGTGGTGCTTTTCGTATGGTGCGATTGTTTAAAATATGCTTCATGATCCACTACATCAAGATGTGTCACTGGCCCCTGCTGTCTTTTACCAAAGTCTACAATATAATCAGAGCTTTCAAGCATGTAGGCATTATGCTCAATCATGACAATGGTGATTGATTCATCTTTCAGAATATCCCTAATACTATCAATAAATTGGTTTAAAATATTTTGTGATAATCCTTTAGAAGGCTCATCAAAAATAAACAGTGTATGAGGATTTCTCGTATTGGCGAACAGCTCTGACACTAAATGCACACATTGGAATTCACCGGTTGATAGAGTTTGTGTTTTTCTTTCCAGCGTTAAATAGCCTAGACCAAGTTTGATGAGCAAGCTTAAACGTTTATGAGCAATATCTTCCTTTGGGAGTTCCTCGATAATATCTTCAATCGAGCGTTGAAAAATATCATCGATTTCCTCACTATATTTGGTCAATTTCTTTTTAATATCAAGAAATGTCGCAACAGTGGATCGGCTTGTAATCGATTGATTTCGATCTTGCCCAACCATCACTAATTTATCTTTTGGATAGCGCTTTACAAAATCCATTGCAATACACTCATTAACTAGTGTTGATTTTCCACAGCCAGACTCTCCTGTGAAAGTGACAAGTTGATTTTGTGGAATTTCTATCTCGTCTATCTGGATATTGCGGCAATGTAGGTCACGGAATTGATAGAAGGTC
This sequence comes from Lysinibacillus sp. GW823-FHT06C08, assembly GCF_058795135.1. Taxonomy (NCBI): domain Bacteria; kingdom Bacillati; phylum Bacillota; class Bacilli; order Caryophanales; family Bacillaceae; genus Lysinibacillus; species Lysinibacillus sp. GW823-FHT06C08. Next base: position 433,985 of record NZ_JBXAHN010000002.1, on the reverse strand, counting down.
TTTGGTTTTAGCTGACTACGTTCCCAATAGATAGCCTGTGGTCGAGGAGATTCCTCTACGATTTTTCCTCCGTATTTTCCACTCCCTGGTCCAAAGAATTGATGCTTATCTGCTGTATCTAAAACCGTATCCGAATGATCAATGAGCCAAATTTGATTTTTAGAGCCAAGTCGTTGAATTTGCTCTAAAATTTTCAAGAGTGTATCATGGTCAAGACCTACGGAGATTTCATCAACAATAATTACCGTATTTTCGCTTGTTGCCATAAACTCAGCTAAATACAGCCTTGTTAATTCTCCACCTGATAATGTGCCCATAATACGATTTAATGTTAAATAGCCAATATTCATCTGGATAATATTTTGAAGAATATGTTGTTTCTCTTCACTAATCTTTAATTCCGCTGATAAGGAATAGATCGTTTCGACACTTAATTGATGGATATCCGAAATACTATATTGTCCACCTCTTAATGTTAGATGGTGCTGTTCTACTTCCTCGCTATAGCGCTTCCCCTGACATTTTTTACATTCAACATTTTTCGTCGTCCCACGCCCTTTACACGTCGGACACCAGCCTAGTGCATTATTGAAGGAGAAAACTTCTGGAGATAAAAGAAACTCTTCCGCTAATCGATCACGTATTTCCTTAAATACACCTGTATGCGTACCGATTGTTGAACGTGGATTCGTAGATATGGATGATTTCCCTAGAAAAAGAACTAATGGCATATCCTCCATTTTAATGGCACTAAAATTCGTTTCCATAATCGCTGGAAACAAATATTGATATTCAGCTTTAGGTAATAAAGAAACAAGACGTTTTTTGGATTCTTCCCCTATTGTTTGACAAAAAGTAGTTTTCCCTGACCCAGACAAGCCTGCAATGCCAAGGGATAGATCTTCGGGTAAGACGACATCTAAACGGTTAATATTGTTGGCAATAAGTTGATTAATCTTCATTCTGTTTTCCTTCCGTGTTTACTATTTTTCAAAAGGACACTATATTTACCTATGAAGAGCAACCTTCAGAAAATGAAAGAACACAATTCATTTGAAGGAATTGCGCTCTTTTTCATAAAGGTTGATTCAATTACTAGGCTAATACTTTTTCAAGCTGACTACCCATGTTAGTCCAAGCGTATTTAGCTCCTTCAATTGCTCCTTGACGAGCTTTTGTTTCTTCACTAAATCCACCTTGATCGAGATGTAACTGAGTTGTCCCATCAGATGCTTGTGTTAATGTCCATGTTACGGTTGTTGTTTCACCCGCACTTGTCCAAGTGTAAGATAGTTTGTGTAGCTCTTCAATTTCAAGTACCTCACAATCGACAATACCATCCCACCATTCATTTGGCTCAGCTCGGAACTGGAATTTATGGCCAACAATCGGCTGAAAATCATTGCTCCAAATCCATTTTGCAAGTGTGTCCGAATCAGTTAAGGCATGCCATACTTGCTCGATGGAACTTGTAAATTTAAAATCTAATGCTACATCTGGTTTCATTTGTCTTCCCCCAATAATAAATGTAATTTTGAAATTCTTGCTTTCCAAAAATCTTCGTATATCGATATCCAATCTTGTATTTCTTTCAATGGAGCCGCATTTAGCCTATATCTTGTTTCCCTACCCTCTTTTCGAGCGATCACAAGACCTGCGTCTTTCAGGATAGTTAAATGTTTTGACACGGCAGTACGTCCCATATCAAAGTGAGCCGTTAATTCGTGAAGCGGTAACTCATCTGCCTTAGCTAATAAATTAATCAATTGGCGTCTTGTAGGGTCAGCAATGGCTACATACACGTCACGCTCTTGATGATTGTTATTCAAAACCACCACCCTTTCTATTAGGACACTAAATGGTGTCCTAATTATAAGACACCGTTTAGTGTCTAGTCAATTATTATTTTGGACATTTTGCTTTGGATTTTATACTTATAAATACAAAAAACACAAAGGTGAGCTCCTTTGTGCTTGTATTTATGATGATTGTCTATGGATATTCTGCTTTAGACAAGCCATAGAACAGGCATCCATCGATGTTTTTAGGTTATTTTTAAGCAAGTTCTAATGGTAAAAATGCATATTCCCCATCTCGAATAATAGAACATGTACGAACCTTGATGGGATATTGGAAAAGAGGTCCATCAATCACTGTTGTATGGAATTCTCCCCCTTCTCCACAAGGGTCGATATTACGTTCTTCCAGTTCTTTAATATAATCAGGGGTAAGTACTCGTCCTAAATCCTCTTCTGTCATGCCTAATAACAGATTAACTGTCACCACCATCGTAACAAACCCTAAGCGAATAAACTCATCAACAGCATCCCGATGATTCATCTCCCATAACGGCATGCCAAGCTTTAATCCAGCTTTTTTCGTCACCTCATCATGCCAGCAGCCGTGTGCAGGCATATCTAAATCGCCCGTAACTAACACCTCTGCCCCTAGATTTTTCGCATTTTTTAAAAGTTCGATAAATACATGTTCATAATCCGTCCAACTTGCCCCAGCCGTATAGACTGGCAATCCAATAGAATCGGCTTGAGCCTGTATAAGCTCAGGTGGCATACCGTGTGATCGAGAACGTTTCCCTTCCTCCTCCAGCATGACAATCAGACCTATCGCTCGTCCCACCTGTGATGCTTTATATAAAGCTAATACACTATCCTTTCCCCCACTAAATGAAGCGATGAATGGATGATTTTTCGCATTATTTTTCCAGCCAGTTGTTTCTGTCATTTCTATATCTCCTTTTACTGTCCATGAAGATCAATCCTTCTTGCACTCTTATTAGATAGTCGCTAATAAATTGGCTTCTTTCACCTAGGTTATTGATTATTTTACATGATAGAGATGTAGGATATCACCCCTTTATTTTATCACAAGCATGCTAAGAATCTGGATATTTATGTTAAGGTATAGGTAACGGTTGATGGAAAAAGGAGCAATGTTATGAGTGATTATGTAAAAGCACTAAGACAACAGGTTGGGACAATGCCTCTTATTTTGGTAGGTTCAACGGTCATTGTCTTGAATGACAAGAAACAAATTCTTCTCCAGCTACGCTCAGATATAAAAATGTGGGGTTTACCTGGAGGAGCGATGGAGCCTGGTGAAAGTTTAGAGGATACCGCTAGACGTGAACTGTTTGAGGAAACTGGCCTACATACTTCCCAACTTCGTTTGATAACGATGCTATCTGGTCAGCAGGATTATTTTCACTATCCAAATGGAGATGAAGTTTATGGGGTAACGGCCGTCTTTATGGCAGATCAAATAGATGGACAGCTTGCAATGGTTGATGGTGAGAGTTTACAGCTAGCCTATTTTTCTTTAGATGCGTTGCCATCTAATACCGTCAAGAAAGCAATAGATATTATCGATACCTATTTATTAAAGGAAAGCTTCATTAATAAGATGATAGGTCGTGACTTCGTTGAACGGTTTTAAAGCAATGTTATTTGATTTAGATAACACCTTACTTAATAGAGATGAGGCAGTTGATAGATTGTTTTTCAAGCTAGTAAAAATGTGTTACAGGGATGTCGATCATACGTTAGAAAATGAAATGCGACAACAATTTAAAGTATATGATGGAAAATACTTTGGTCAGCATGATAAAACCGATGTTATCGCATCATTTTTTGATGAATTTCCGCCGCAAAACGGCATGCCGAACCATGCTATTCAAGACTTTTGGAATCTTCACTTCCCTCAATGTTTTGCTGTTCATCCGGATACGATAACGTTCATTCATCGTATAAAGCAGCAAGTGAAAGTGGGCATAATTACAAATGGCTCTGTAGAAAGACAAAAAGCTAAAATAGCCTACACAAATTTAGATCGCTGTTTTGATACGGTCATTATTTCTGAGGAAGTGGAATTTAGTAAACCAGATAAGCGTATCTTTGAAGTGGCCTTAAAAAGACTTGATGTCAATCCAGAGGAAACTCTTTTTGTTGGGGATGACTTAGAAAAGGATATTGATGGGTGCCAACAGGCCCATATAAAGGGCGTCTGGTTTAATCCAGACATGCGCAAAAATGACACTGCTATCCAGCCATATGCTGAGATTCATACGTTGGAGCGTTTGGGAAGCTATTTCAAATAAAAGAACAAAACCCCTGAGTTTTCGCTCAGGGGTTCGTGTACGTATTATTAATATGCTTGGGCAAACCAAACGGTATGTTTTGCTTCATTTCCACAGCAAATACAAGTCGTTTTTGTTGTTGGTGGATTGAATGGAATATTGCGAGTCGTGTATTTCGTTTCTTCCTTCACTTTTTCCTCGCACACATCTTCCCCACACCACCCAGCAAGTATCCAACCTGGAATAGTGCCGTTTTCCTTAGCTATTTCAATGTGCTGCTGTAACTGTGGCAGTGTATCAATTGTTGAATGAGTATGTGCCTCTCTGAATCGACGAGCCTTCTCAAGTAAACGTGTTTGCATCGTCGTTAATTCTTCCTCAATGGCTGCCACAATAGTTGATAATTCAATCGTCTGTTTGTCATCCTCATCACGTGCTTTCAGTAAAGCTTGATTATTTTCAAGATCACGTGGGCCTAATTCAATACGAACAGGCACTCCTTTTAGCTCCCATTCATTAAACTTAAAGCCTGGCGATTGGTCTGAATCATCCAGTCGTACGCGAATCCCCTTCGCTTTTAATGCCGCAAAAATCGCATCCAGCTGCTCCATAATTTGGGGATTCTTTTTCCAAGGTCCTACTGGAATTAAGACCACTTGAGTTGGAGCAATTCGTGGAGGTAAAACTAATCCTTGCTCATCCCCGTGCACCATAATGACAGAACCAATTAAACGTGTGGATGTCCCCCAAGATGTTGTGTGTACATATTCGTGTTGATTGGCTTTATTTAAATATTTTATGTTAAAGGCTTCTGCAAATTTTGTTCCTAAATAATGAGACGTACCTGCTTGCACAGCCTTCCCATTTTTCATCATTGCCTCAATCGAATACGTATCGACTGCTCCTGCAAAACGTTCTGATGGCGTTTTTTGTCCATCATAAACTGGAATTGCTAGAACTTGTTCCACCACTTCTTTATAAATCTCAAGCATTTGCATCGTTTCTTTACGTGCATCTTCCTCATCCACATGAGCCGTATGCCCTTCCTGCCAAAGGAATTCTGAGGTACGAATGAAAGGCAATGTTTTCTTTTCCCAACGGAAGACATTGGCCCATTGATTAATGAGAACTGGTAGGTCACGGTAGCTTTTAATCCAATTTGAATAAAGATGACCAATCATTGTTTCAGATGTGGGACGAAGTGCTAAGCGTTCTTCTAATTTTTCACCTGCTGCTTCTGTCACCCAAGGAAGCTCAGGTGAGAACCCTTCAATATGATCCTTTTCCTTTTGGAAAAAGGATTCAGGAATTAGCATAGGAAAATAGGCATTTCGATGGCCTGTATCTTTAAAACGACGATCCATTGCCTCCTGTATATGCTCCCAAATTTCGTAGCCATCTGGTTTAAAGGCGATGCAACCACGAACTGGCGTATAATCCATTAAATCTGCTTTTTGAATGGTTTCGATATACCATTTTGAAAAATCCTCTAGTTGTTTTGACATTGTGCTTACCTCCATTTTTTGTAAGTATTCTATTTGATGAATAAAAAAAGCACAAAGCTGTCCTTGTATAAAGGACGTCTTTGTGCTGGACCCGACGTGGTACCACCTTGAATTTAGCTTTAAGCTAATGCTTAAAACCCTCTAGCGTTTAGTAACGAAAACGACTCGGTTATGTTTTTCATAACTTCTCCGTGGTAGGTGTTCAGTAAAGAAGCGGTGATATAGCTCTCAGCAAATGCTATATTTTCTGTTTCACTATTCTTACTTACTTGGTCACATCATCAAATTGTAATTTATATTATCTCTCACTTTAGCAAAATCATTCATAAATAGCAATTAATAACTGGAACTATTAGTGAACGACTGGACGATTAAATTTGTAAAATCCTCTACAGAAAGAGGCTTACTAAAATAATAGCCTTGAACATACTCACAGCCATGCTCACGAAGTACGTTTAATTCAGCTTCTTCCTCGACACCTTCCGCAACTACTTGTAGGTTGAGCGCATGAGCTAAAGAAATCATGGCGGAAATCATCGCAATACCTGATTTTTCAGGTACGATATCACGAACGAAAGCACGATCAATTTTAAGTACATCCACAGGGAATTTTTTTAAGTAATTTAAAGATGAATAGCCTGTCCCAAAATCATCTAATGAAATCGTAATTCCAAGCGCGCGCAATTGATTAATCGTATTAATTAAATCTTCTGTATAATCTAGCATGCTCATTTCTGTAATTTCAATTTCTAATAAATGTGGGTCAATGCCTGTTCCCGCAATGACTCCCTTCACCATATCTACAAAGCCTGAAGTACTTATATGAATCGGTGAAATATTAACAGCTACTCGCAATCTGAGATTATGTGATTCATTCCAAAGTTTAGCTTGTGCACAGGCTTTACCTAGCACCCATACACCAATATCATTAATTAGTCCACATTCTTCAGCAAATGGAATAAACCGATCTGGCGGGATATGCCCCAATTCGGGATCATACCAGCGCAATAATGCTTCCATACCAATAATTGTGTCTGTTTTTAAGTCAATTTTAGGCTGGTAATGTAATTCTAAAAGATCCTTTTTTAAAGCTTGATGTAATTTTGTTTCTAGTAAAAGCCATTTATCGTTCGCTTCATCCATATTGTCACGGTAGAGGCGATATTGATTTCCTCGCGTAGATTTAGCAGCATACATCGCAATATCAGCATTTTTCAGTAATTCTTCTACAGTGTTTGCGTGATCTGGGAAAATACTAATGCCTATACTAATACTTGCATAAAATTCATAGTTATCTACTACAAAGCTTTCATTAAAGACACTAATAATTTCCTTGGCCATTTCCTCTATACGATTGACATCATTTAAAATCATGACAAATTCATCACTATTGTGACGATAGAAAGAATTAGAGGTATAATCAATATTCCGTAAACGATTGGACATTTCCACTAAAAACATATCACCGATAATATGGCCAAGCCCATCGTTTATGTGTTTAAAACGATTCACATCAATGAAAAATAACGCAAACTTTTCTCCTGTACGTCGAGATTGATGGAATTCATTTTCTAAACGCTGTTCTAATTTACGACGATTTGGTAGCCCTGTTAATTCATCGTGATAGGCTATGTGGGTAATTTTTTTAATATCCTTTTGCGCTGTAATATCGACGCGTATTGCGATATACTGATAAGGCTTTCCCCGCTCATCGAGGAATGGGAAAATAGTAGTCTTCACCCAATATAAACTGCCATCTTTTGCACGATTGCAAACCTCGCCATTCCACATCTCACCATTACCGATTGTTCTCCACATCTCTCTAAAGAAAGATTTAGGATGATAGCCTGAGTTCAGTAAACGGTGATCTTGGCCTACTAATTCTTCACGCGTATACTTCGAAATTTTACAAAAATGATCATTAACAAAAGTAATTTTTCCGGTACGATCTGTAATTGCCACAATAATGGAACTATTCATAGCGGAAAAAATATCTTGCAATTCTTTAAGACTGTAGTTCATTTGATTACTACTCGGCGTGACATTCATCATTTTCATTCTCCATTCATTAAAATATGAAGGGTTTGGTACTTTTGCTTTATTTTACAGCGAGGTATAAAGTTGTGGTATATCGCCCTTTTTTCTGTAATTATATTATAGTCTTAGAAAAGCAGTTAATTCAACCCAAATATGAAATCATTCAAGTCAAGGTTGGGATAGTTTTTGATATAAAATACAAATATTAGTTATTATTAACACTCTAAAATGTCTAATCTTAAGATTTTTGAATACTTTTGTACTATTGATAGTATTTTCCTTAGGCTATTTCTCCATTAAATACAAAATACTAATAACTTATAAATTTATCAGATTGTAAAAATGATCAAACAAAATGCCTTACTGTCACTCATAAGCAGCAGTAAGGCATTTTAATAGCTAGGAGACCCCATATTCTATTGATCCTCCAGATGTTTTAGCATGCTCATTATAAGCATTTAACTGCTCTTGTGATAAATTTAAAATATAATAGTGAAAATTGATGGGCTCTAATCCATGCTCCTCACACATATGTCGATAATATTCATAGCCTTCTCGATAATCAGTCATCTTTATTTCTCCCTTTCACTTGAACTACTTTTCCTTGTACGTATAATATCGTTACATCTCTACTTTATAAATCAACGAATTTTCCGAAATCTTTTTTTAGAAAGATGAAAGCCCAGTCCATTTTACTTAGTATGGCTGGGCTTTTCATAAAATATTCGCGTCGGCTTCCGTCATCTCCATATTCTTTTAAATCCCTAATTGTTTTGCTTGCATATTATAAGCGGAAAGTTGCTTCTGGGATAACTGTAATACATAATAGCGGAAAGAAATTGGTTCTAATCCATAACGCTCACACATTTCACAATAAAATTCATATCCATCTCGATACTTTGACATTAAAAATTCCTCCTTAGTCGAATCTGTTTTATAACAGTTGTTTTTATTTTTATTTAATATATAACAGATTATGATGGACGTCAAGTGCTTATGACAGAAAAAATCATAAACGCTTGCATCGCTTTGCAAGCGCTTATAAACGCCCAAAATATGGAGTTTTTTGGTATTCAATGGAAAATAAACTTTAGAACGGAGGGAAATACACAATATGAAGAACATCCTAGCAGGAATTATTTTAATAGTAGGTTGGGGAATGATAGCCAATACCCCTGTATTTGCAGCGCCTCTAGCAAAGCCAGCAGTAGAGAATAGGCCAATCGAAGTTGTTGTCAATGGTGAATTTATCAAGCTGGATATACATCCACTAATGGACCGCCATCATCTTTTCGTTCCCATCCGTGCCCTTGCATCACTTGGACTTTCCTATAGTTTTAATGCTAAAACTAAAATGACAACCGTGCAAAATAAAAATGGCGATTACTTAAAAATCACTGCCAATAGCCATTCCGCCTCTAACAATGGACAAGATGTACAAATGGAGGTGCCTGCGCAAAATCGCGAAGGCCGTATCCTTGTTCCTCTCAGATTTGTCTCTGAATCTTTGGGATACGACATATATTTTGAACCCATTCGTCAATTCGTTTTCATTAATGCCAAAGACTATTCGTTTGATTCGTCTATATGGGAGCAGGAGGATCTTCAAGCAGCGCGCAAAGCTGCTATTGCTCTACCTATTAAGGCTGATTTTAAAACACTAGGCACATTTGATGGACATCGCTTACACAGTTATACCTTTCCTATCGGTCGAGCAGATGTATATTATTTACTCGATGGTATATTTACATTTGTGGAAATTAAAAAAGGTCAGGCCATTGCCATTGGACAGCTTTTCCGTGAGCGAAGAGTGCCATCTATAGCCGCAGGGAATATTTCACCCGATATGAGTTTAGATACTGATCCCATCATGGAACCCTATAACTATGGAAATGTGCTTTTTACTGAGTATGAGGACGGTACAGCTAAAGCTATTTACACTGACAAGACCGGACATTTTTTAGAAAAGAAAATGAAGATGGACATTTATTCAGACCTTATACAAAAGCTTCCTGATCAATGATCAATCGCAAAAAACAACCCATCTATCTGTTGAATGGATAGATGGGTTTTCAAATTAATTTGATGCCTGTTGCCAGCTATTTTTTATTTCCTGAATTTGCAGGATATGACGTTGCTCATGGAGATAAATTTGCTCAATCCATTGATCTAGTGGACATTCACCAAGAGCTGGATGCTTCATAGTGCGCTTTGCTAAAGCATCAGCGTCCTCAAGGGTTTCTAAAAACCCAAGAAATTCTTCTCTTGTTGTTGCTAGCAATTCCACCATCTTTTGAACATGGAAAGGATCTTCCGAAGGCTCCACTATGCTTGGCGCTTGAAATTTTCGTGTACGGTCTAACAACAGCTGCATATCCTTTCGTTCAGGAGACGATTGTTCCTGTGATTGTAAGCCCCATGTAACAGCCTTCTTTGTAGCTTCCTCTACTAAAATCAAATGATGACAAATTTGTGCTATACTCCAATTTTGTGCATCTGGCTTGTCATTAAATTCGGTATCACTTAAATGATTAATTTCCTGAAGTAATTGCTCTCTTGTGGCATCAAATTGATCCTTTGCAAGTATAATCATACGCTACCCCCTTCATTCGTTATACCTTTATATTCGACAGAGATAGGTGAAAATCATCTTTCATGCACCATATTAAATGGATTGTTTTCTAAAACCTGCTGTAACTGTTCATCCTCAATATGTGTATAAATTTGAGTGGTTGCTACACTTGAATGCCCTAAAATATGCTGTAAGCTCCTAATATCAGCACCAGCCTTATACATCATTGTTGCCGAAGTATGGCGCAGCTTATGTGGTGTAAGTCGCTCCTTTTGAAGACCTGATTGCTGATTAATACGCTTCACGATTTTAGCAACAGTTTGCCGTGTAAAACGTGTTCCCTTTTGGGAGACAAAAAGAGGCTCATCTCCGTTTCCTTTATATGGTGTTTTCCCACTATTCTCATAGTCTGCTAGTGCCTGCATGCAGCTATCATTCAAGTAAACAGTACGCTCCTTATTGCCCTTCCCGACAACGGTTAAATGACGTCCTTGTATAGAGGTAATATTAAGCTGGCATAGCTCTGTCACACGAATTCCTAAGTTTAAGAAAAACATCATCATACAATAATTTCTTGGCGATGCCTGATTAGCAGGTATGCCATCTATAAATTGTGTAGCTTCTTGAAAATTCATATAGATGGGTCTTTTTCGACCAATTTTCGGTGTTTCTAATTCCTCTGCTGGGTTTTCCTCAATTAGTCGCCGTTTCCCTTTTAAGTATTTGAAAAAGGATTTTAATGTCGCAACCTTCCGTGCCCTTGAAGCTGCAGAATTTCCACGCTGTACCTCACAATACTCCATAAAGTAATAAAGGTCCTCCAGTGTAATATCTCGAATTTCTTCTATTGTAATGGTGGCAATATCAATGACTGCTAAATTTTCTATATCCAGATCCTCCTGGACAGCTGTATGGAAACGGAAAAATAAAGTCAAATCATATTCGTATTCTTTTCTTGTGCGCTGGGACTTTCCTTTGATGGTTGTTAAATATACAAGAAAGTCCTTCATGATTTTTGGTTGTTTTGATTTTTGCATCACAATCACCTCTATTTGCTCTATTTTACCATAAAAAACGTTCCCAAATATAAATTTGGGAACTTTATTGAAAAAACAAGCTACTTTTCTACACTAAAGAAACATATGTTCGGTATATACAAATAAAAAAAGATCCCCTTTTTATATAGGGACCTTCTACTAAATAAGAAAAGAATTGTGACAGTTTTTGGTTTTTAGGTATAAAGTTGACGTTCGATGAATATTAAAATCTAGTATACTTCTATTGCTTTGTGAGGCGACTCGAAAAACAGAAAGGTGGGTAACTACCCATGTCGATTCGTCTCACAACACGCATGGTATTATTTGGAAAAATTGATTATTTTACAAAAACCGAGTATTTCTGATCAGCTTGTTTTGTAAGAGACCAGTTCGTCGATAACATTTGCTGTAGTTTTGTGACCGTTTCCTCATCACACATCAAATGTTGGATACCAGTTTCTAAAAGTTGGTAATCTATCCCTTCTTCTAGGTTAAAGCGCAGGTGCAATAAACGTTGGATGCCAGGCAATGTTACATACTTGATTCGATAATGGCCATGTAACGCATCTAAGAACTCTTGTTCGCCATCCTGAAAAAGTGCCATTGTTTCACTAAATTCATAGTTTGGTACTTGTTCCTGCCAAGCTGATACATCCCCCGCCCGTAAAGCACGTAAGATCTCCTCGTCTGAAAAATTTAATTTAGAAAGTTTATCAAGTTCATAAGCTTGCATTAGATTAATGATTGTCATGAATGTTAGCTCCTTTTATGTATTTACTCACAGTGTACCATGTTTTTATTACTACTCAAATTCGGAGGGATCCATATGATGAATTTATATGATTCTAGTCTGTTTTTCGATGAAATGTTTGATGGCAATCAACCGAAGCCCCATTATCGATCTTTTCATCATAAGCTATCCATTTTTTCGCAGGAGCAACTCGAAGAGAAATATCGTCAAGCCCAAGCAAGCTTTCTCAGACAAGGAATTACTTTTACGGTCTATGGTGCACAAGATGGAACCGAAAGGACCATGCCCTTTGATTGCGTCCCTATCATTATTCCTCAAACACAGTGGGCAATTATTGAGGAAGGTGTCAAACAACGTGTGGAAGCACTGAATTTATTTTTACAGGATGTGTATGCTGAACAAAAAATCATCCGTGATGGTTATATCCCTAGACAGCTGGTAGAAAAGAATCCATATTTCTCGCCAATCATGCTGGGACTTAAGGTTCCAATTGCTAATCATATATTTTTAGCAGGTATTGATTTAATACGGGATGAAAAAGGTGACTATTTCGTGCTGGAAGACAATTTACGGAACCCTTCTGGTATTTCTTATGTGTTTGAAAACCGTGACGTCATGAAGGAAGTGTATCCAGAATTTTTTTCCAAGCATACCATTTTATCACTTGATAAGCAGATGGCTAACATGAAAAAAGCACTGCTTGCCCACCGCCCACCTACTATGGATGAAGGGCGAGAACCAAAAGCTGTGCTACTAACAGCAGGAATGTACAACTCTGCCTATTATGATCACGTATTTTTAGCTCAGCATTTAAGTATTCAACTGGTGGAAGGCCGCGATTTAGTCGTACAGGATTTAAAGGTTTATATGAAAACCATCTATGGTTTACAGCAAATTGATATTATCTATCGCCGTATCGATGATGATTTTTTAGATCCGGTTGCATTCCGTGAGGACTCTTTATTGGGTGTCCCTCATTTAATGGCAGTTTACCAAGCAGGCAATGTGGCCATTTTAAATGCTGTTGGCAATGGAGTGGCAGATGATAAAGCGATGTATGCCTATGTCCCTGAAATGATTCGTTATTACCTACAGGAAGAGCCAATATTACCGAATGTGAAAACCTATCATTTAGAAGATGAGCAACAGCGAGCGTGGGTACTGGAGCATATTCAGGAGCTAGTCATAAAAAATGTGAGTGCATCCGGGGGCTATGATATGCTGATTGGTCCCCATGCAAGTGAGGATGAAATTACTTTATTTAAGGACAAAATTATGATGCATCCATGTCAATATATTGCCCAGCCAACTATCAAGTTGTCTAGAGCGCCATCCTTTCAAAATGGACGATTCTATCCTTGCCATGTGGATTTACGTGTGTATGCCATGAAGGGTGAGGATTGTTATGTATTGCCAGGTGGATTATCACGAGTGGCCTTACAAGAAGGTTCACTTGTGGTCAATTCATCACAGGGTGGTGGTGCTAAGGACACATGGATCTTAAAGGAGGAGTTGAAGCATGCTGAGTCGAGTAGCCGACGCGTTATTTTGGATGGCACGGTATAGTGAACGCACACAAACCAATACACATATATTACAGGTACAGCTGTTGAATATGTTGGAGCAATCTGGGCAAGAACATGATTATATTGATCATTGGGAGGCTGTATTAAATATTTGTGCCTCAAAGGAGGAGTATTTAGCCAATTATACAGCTATACGTGTTAACCCATTAATTGATTATCTTCTGTTTTCTGAGACAAACGGCAACTCTCTCCATACTACATTACGCGCCATTCGAGAAAATGCCCGAGTTACGAGAGATCGTATACCTGCTGAGCTATGGGAAATACAAAATGCCTTTTATTTAACTAAGCAACAGGACATACTAACAATGGATCGGCCTATCCCATTAATTGATCTTCAAGCTTTTTTACAGGAAGTTCGGAAGACGTTGTGGATGGTGACTGGATTAATTGAGGGCACGATGGATCGGGATCTCCCCTTTTATTTCATGCAGATTGGGAAATGGCTGGAAAGAGCTGAAAAAACAATGCGGATGACGTTAATTATTCTCGAACAACAGAAAATAACAGGACCATCCCTTCATGAAATGGATGGTACATTTCTATTGGAGCTTGCTGCCGCAAAGGAAACATTTTTGCAGAAGCACCGCCAAACCAATCTCTTAATGGTCATTCGATATTTATTGCAGGATGAACATTTTCCTTGCTCGATCATGTTTTGTCTGAAAAAATTAGAAGAAGCTCTCAAGTCCATCGAGCATGATCCTTTGTCGTCAAGATGTTTAACGCTTCATTCGACCATCAAAAGCTTCGTCCTAGCAATCGATCATCATGATTTTTGGTCAATGAGCGTTGAGGAAGCCATCACAATAATGGAGGAAAGATTGAGTCAATGGATTGCCTTTAGCGAAACATTCTCGACAATCTATCATTTATATGAACCCAGCATACAACCTTGAAAGGAATCCATCACAGCTCCCTTTCAACAGGCAAGTCAGTAAGCAGAAGGAAGCGGACACAATGAAATTTGAAATTCAACATACAAATATTTTTCAGTATGAGTCTGAAGTCGATCAAAGCTTAAATACGATTCGTTTAAAGCCGCGGAGTGATGAGCGTCAACGCTTGTTATCCTATCGAATTGCAATTACTCCATCCTCTCTTACCCGTGAGCATACGGATATTTGGGGAAATACAGTAGGTTCATTTTATATTCCTGAGCAGCATCAAGTACTAGAAATTCATACATCGTCGATTGTCAGTATCCAGCGTGCGCCATTTATTCACCGCATTCAATATTCGCCCGAAATGCAGACTATTTTTCACTCACAGCTATTTTATGAACATTATCTTCCCTATTTAAAAACAACTCATTTTACGTATATGACAGAACAACAGCTGGAGGAAGTTTTTCATGCAATTGGCCATGCTGAAAATCCTGTGCTCTTTTCGCTTAATTTAATGCAATACTTATACTCTAGCTTTGAATATGATCCTTCAGCAACAGATGTGGGTACAACAGCCAGTGAGGCATTTGCCCTAAAACGCGGCGTATGCCAGGATTTCACTCATGTTATGCTAGGTGTATTGCGCTCTAAAGGAATTCCAGCACGTTATGTTAGTGGGTATTTATATGTCGATGAAAATTCAGCTCTCGTCGGCGATATTGCAACACATGCTTGGGTAGAAGTAATGATACCTGGTATTGGCTGGATTGGTCTTGATCCTACAAATAATGTGGAAGTATTAGAAAACCATATTATTTTGTGTATTGGTCGAGATTATAGTGATATAAGCCCTGTTGAAGGGGTTTATTCAGGAGGCAAGCATGATTTAACCGTAAAAGTAAGTGTCAAAGCATTGAATCACTTATAAGAAATAATGACATGTGCAGGAATGGTGACATACGCAATTGCTGCACATTTTTTTATTCAAAGCGCTGTTGTCTTTCTGTTAGTACCCATTTGCGAACATAGCCCATTTCTTGCTGAATATGTTCCAGCGTCTTCTCTTCCTGAAACGCCCTTTGCATAACGGTATAACGTAAATCGGTAGCTCTGACGTTTTTTCCAATATCTTTAGACATCGTTTGAAAAATACGTTCTACTGTCTTCGTCGTAATCGGCTTTGTCATGCTTGCCTCACTCACCCACACCCATTCCTCTACCTTTTTGTCATGCATGGATTTTGTTTCTTCCTTATAATGTCCTAGCATGTCCATAAGTAAGGGCGAACACTTTACCTCACGGCGTCCGTTCCGATTGGCAATAAAAAGAGTTGATTTTTCCCTTTGGAAATGCGACCATTTCATACGTACAAGCTCTGCTGGCTTACAACCTGTTTCCATCAAAACTTGAACAATACAACCATTCCGCCTCGCCAGCCATGCATGCTCTGCTGTTTTTGCATATTGAAAATAAGTTGGCCAAACATTAGTCATTTGCCCGATTTGCTTATTTGTAAGTACTTGTAACGCCTCTTTTTGCCTTTTTCTCGGCTGTAAAATATGTTGATAATCAAAGGGCTCCATCCATTCTCGTAAGAAAATAAAGTCTACAAAGCCGCGCATTGTTGCTATTTTATGATTAAACGTATTGATATTGCTATAGGTTTCCTTTATATCGTGACAATAAATTTGTAATAACTCTTGAAATTGGTGATCAACATACAAGTAATTTTTTTCATGGGCGAAGGATAAAAAATGCTGCCCGTCCATATTGTACTGCTTCATCGTTGCTGCACTTTTCTTTAATGACTGCAACAGCAAAATATATCTGTTCCACGCGTCCTTGAGTGTGATCATTCGATCCCTCCTTGTTTGCTGAGCGGTAATTATCTTCATTTTACTATATATTCGGTGCGTTTGTTCTTATTTTTAATATTAACTTATAGTGTCGGATAATCTGTAGTCAAGGTTCATACCCGCTCCCATCCTTCAAATGCTTCTTGCATAATTAAGAAACAAATGTTCGACTTTTAGTTTCTCATACCTTTTGCTTTCTTACAATAGTAAATTGCGTTCCTTTGTTGTAGAACAATGCTATTATTCCACCTATTTTTGTATAACAACGCAATTTTATATGAAAATTCGTATAATTTCGTGTTTATCGTTCCTTGTACTATATAATAAAGGTATAAACAAATTAGGGGGTTCTCTAAAATGCAAGTAAAGACGACTAGACTGGAAGCAGAAGATGCAAAAATTATTTATCAAGAAACTGCTGGGCTAGCAATTATTACGATCCATCGACCACAAGCGAAAAATGCTTTAACCGCAAATATGTGGGACCAATTAGCAAAAATTGCCCTACAAGTATTAGATAATCCTAAAAATAAAGTCCTTATTCTACGCGGCTCTGGACAAAATTTCACTGCTGGCTCTGACATTAAAGAATTTAATGCCATCTCTCTCGACAAGGCTGAGGAGGCGTTTATACATATGGAAAAGACCATTTCCACTATTGAGCGTTTGCCGATTCCTACAATTGGTGTGATTAATGGGCCTGCCATGGGGGCTGGGTTGGAATTAGCGTTAGCCTGCGACATCCGTATTGGCTCCGATAAAGCCAAACTCGGCATTCCTGTTGGTAAATTGGGGATCACCTTAAATAATAAATTTGCACAGCGTTTAGTACAGCTTGTCGGCCCTGCTACAACCAAGGATTTAGTATTCACAGGAAGAATGTTTAAAGCAGAGGAAGCTTACAAGCTTGGGATGCTCAATTATCTTGTAGCAGAAAAGGATTTAAATAAATACATGATCCGCATGGGTAAGCTTGTGGCGGGGATGTCTCCTGAATCCTTACTGGCAGTAAAGCAATCTGTCCAAGAATGCCTGGATAGTGTTCCAGCCTTATGGCAAGGCTCCACGCCATTTGTCGGCAATGATTTTGCAGAGGGTTGCCGAGCATTTGTTGAAAAACGCCAGCCACTGTTTACGCGTCAACCTAAATAAAAAACAGGTACTCTTCTCGCCCTATCGCGACGGGAGTACCTGTTTTTTATGACTTTCTCTTCTGTATTCCGGATTTAGCATGAACATGGATAGCATCCAATTCATAGCCAAAATGCTCATAAAACTCTGTCTGAACTGCATGTTGTAAGTTATATAATCGTTCTGCCAACGGATAATCGATCGGTAGCCTTACCTGTAGGGACAATATAGCTTGGACATGTTCACCTAGCACGAATTGGACTTGCTCCACCTTTTGCACAAAATCTTGCTGTTGACAGCAATACGTAAGTAGTTGGACATAAATATGGTGACTAATCTCAATATACTCCCGTTGAAAATCAGGACGAACAATGGTTGTTTCCCCTATCTTTTCACGTTTTGTTGAAAAAATCTCCATTCCCTTTAGCACCAGTCGCTTAAAGAAGTTTTGCTCAACTTGTCGATAAGGGATTGGCATGACATGCTTCCCTTGCGTTTGACGAATAAAACGAGCTTTTTGAATGTCCTTAAAGGAACGAACATCTTCCACAGCATAATAATGCTCGATAGCCCCTAGCTCCAGCTGCTTTGCAATACTGTTTGTCATTTTCGTTGACGTCCCTATAAGTAAAATAGATTCCACTCGGTGGGTCGCTAGCGCTTTCTTGACGGCATCACGATGCTCTTGATCCGTAAAAATGGCACGCCTAACAGCGGTAATTGTATTTTTTTCAAATTTGGCAGAAACTCCTGCGACTCTCACGCCATTGACAATGAGTAATCCATCATCGATAATCGCCTGTACGCCAATTTTATGGGCAAAAGATAGAGCACTAGTGCTTTTTCCTGTGCCACTCGGTCCACTTAACGAATATACCTTCAAAGCCCTCACCCCCCCTTATGCTAATGATAGCAGGTAGATCCATCGATTCGTACCTTAATTCTCACTGACAAGCTATATAGTAAGTATAATACAACTTCTAGATTTACGGAATTTACAGTAGGTTTCCCCAACATTAGGCAATCCATTTTCGCTAGCCTATGCGCACATCCTCTACATTATATAAATATTTTCTTTTTTCAGAATATCTGCCCCTTTCTGTGCTTTAGTATGATAAAATGTGAACTACTATTCTGTTATACAACTACAAGGAGTGTACTAGTCTTGAAAATCGTACCATCTAAAAAAATGTCTTTATTTACACCAGCAATTTTCGGAGATTTGAAAAATTTTGCGAGAGAGCAGCAATCAAAGGGCATGACCCTGATTGACTTAAGCTTAGGAAGCCCAGACCTTCCCCCACATGCCAAAATTCGTGAACATCTATCTTATCGAGCAGGTTTAGCTGAATCGTATGGCTATACACTTACAGGCACACAGCGTTTTTATGAGGCAGTTAGTCGCTACTATAAGCGCCGTAGCCATGTTGATTTAGATCCCGCTACTGAAATCATTCAAACGATTGGCTCTCAAGAAGGCTTAGTGCATCTTCCAATGGCCTTTTGTGATCCAGGAGACATCGTGCTATCGACAAACCCAGCTTACGTTGCGTATGACGCAGGCATTCACTTAGCTGGTGCAACACCCTATTACATGCCTCAAACAGCTGACAACAACTATCTTCCAGACTTAGACGCTGTTCCAGAAGATATTGCCCAAAAAGCAAAGCTATTAATTTTAAACTTACCAGGAAACCCAGTACCAGCGATGCCATCCTTAGCATATTTTGAAAAAGTGATTGCCTTTGCTAAAAAATATAACATCATCGTTCTGCATGATGCAGCCTATTCTGAGTTTTATTTTACAGGCGATGGACCAATTAGTTTCCTTGCTACCCCAGGTGCGAAAGAAGTAGGAATGGAAATTAACTCCCTTTCCAAAAGCTTTAGTTTGGCAGGAACACGTATTGCCTATATCGCAGGAAATGCTGAAATGATCTCGATCATAAAGCAATTAAAATCAAATTTAGATTTCGGTATTTTTGAGCCTATTCAGGATGCAGCTGTTGTTGCCCTCGATCATGCTGAAGAAATTACGGCAAGCTTACGTGCAACCTTCTCTGAGCGTCATCAAACACTGATGAATGGCTTACAGGCACTAGGTTGGGACGCAGCACCTTCCAACGGTGGTATGTTTGTTTGGGCAAAATATCCATATGATATGGACTGCACAGAACTTGCCTTTAAATTGATCGAGCAGGTTGGCATTGTGACCGTTCCAGGTACTGTATTTGGAACCGCAGGGCAAGGTTATTTGCGCTTAGCACTCGTGCAGCCAGCGGAAATCCTTCAGGAAGCAGTCGATCGTTTAGCGCAAGTTCAAGTACTACAAGAAAACTAACATAGAAAACCCTTCTAACAACAAGCTAGAAGGGTTTTATTAATTAAATCCAAACATCATTTTCAGCAGTAAGGACAGATTTTTCCTCACCCGTATTCACTACCCCTGCAGGCTCTACAAGCAAAATTTTACACTCGGCAGCGGCGTAAGGTTTGTGTTCAACTTGGCGTGGTACGACAAACATTTCCCCCTCCTTTAATCTAACTTCTCCATCACGGAATTCGATGACAAGCTCCCCTTCAATAACAATAAACACTTCATCTGTATCATCATGTTTATGCCAAACAAAATCTCCTCTTACTTTAACAAGTTTGAATTGATATTCATTCATTTCAGCAATTACCTTTGGTGACCAGTGCTCTTGGAATTTAGCTAATTTTTCTTGAAAATTAATTGGTATGTATGTCATTCCCTTTTCCCCCATCCTTCATCTCGTATTAAAAATACAGCTACTGTCAAGCGGCAGTAGCTGTATCTTCTTATACATCATATTTTTGGTGAACGTCGTCCTCGTACCGGTTATAGCGCTGTTTAAATAGCTTGAATAGATGAGTCACAAGCACTTTAAAGATTGCGTATCCTGGAATCCCCAAAATGACACCCGGTACACCAAATAACGAACCTGCCGTTAATAATACAAAGATAATTGTAATCGGGTGAATACTGAGCGATTTCCCCATAATTTGTGGAGAAATGAATTTTCCCTCGATTAACTGCACGATTGTCCATACAATCGCTAGCTTAATCAGCATCAATGGTGATGTGACAAGAGCAATAATAACGGCTGGTGTGATGGCAATAACAGGACCTAAATAAGGCACCACACTTGTAATCATCGCAAGGAAGCCGAGCAATAAAGCATATTTCATACCAATAATTAAGAAGCCAATCGTTACCATTGCACCAATACACATTGATACTAAAATTTGCCCTTGTATGTAAGAACTAATTTGCTTGTCCATATCATGGAAAATTTCAGTCACTTCTTTACGCATACGCGGTGGGCAAACTTTCAGCATAAATTTCGGTAACTTTTCGCCCTCTTTCAGTAAATAAAACAGAATGAATGGTACGGTTACAAGCGATAGAACAATGCCTGTTAACGTTGATAGGAAGCCCGTAATACCGGATGCGACACCTTGTGCTATATTTGCAGCTGTATCCTTCACAGTTTTCACCATATCTGTAGTGAAGTTTTTAACCACTTCATTGTAGTCAAAATTAATTTTATCTAAATAATCGTTAAAACGTGAATGATTAAAGAATGCAACAAATTTTTCCGTAAACTTCATAAAATACTCTGGGAATTCCTGTACAAGGTTCGTGAATTGGTCACGTAAAAACGGATAAACCAACACAACAAGCAGTGTAATGACACCAATGACCGCAATGTAGAGTATTAAAATACCCCAAATTCTCGGGATACGCCATCTAACCAAGATCGCCAACAATGGACGTAATAAATAGTAGCCAATGACGGCTAGTACCCCTGGTAAAATGACTACTTCAAATAATACTTGAAGCGGAGTAAAGATAAAGGAAACTTGATTAAACATAAAAATAACACATGCAACTAATAATAAAATAACCAGCGTAAATAATAGGTTTCTGCCACCTAAGAAACGAATAAACTTGGTTGCTAACAGGTTTGAACGTTCTTTTGGTCTTTCTTTTTCCATATATCCACCCCAATCAAAAAGCTCTACCTTTATATTACAGGATAATGTTGGATTTTGCTAAATATCACTCCAGTGAAATGCCTAAAAAATCACTTAAAAAGGCCTTATTTTGTTCCACATCTATCACGATTGAATCGCCGGCATGACTAAAGTTTTGGAATTGATAGCTACCTTCAATTGGAATCGTTGCTTTTTCAATGTTCACCTTGCCCTTAGATAACAATTTCAGCACTTGTTGCATTTCTTCAGCAGAAGAATAATCGGTTGTAATATAGCCTTGTGCTGCCCCTACAAATTTTGGTAAATGCAATACATTCGCAGGTGTTAACAGTTCATTTTTTAAAGCCTCGATAACCTTTTGCTGACGTGCTACACGACCGAAATCACCTTCCGCATCATGACGGAATCGTGAATAGCCTAGTAACTCCTGTCCATTTAAGTGATGAACACCTTGCTTTAACTCTACCCCAATATTTTCAGACATATCCTTCTCAACGTCCATCTCAACACCATTAGGCGCTAAAATATCCACCAACGATTCAAAGTTTTTAAAATCGATAAGCGCATAATGGTGAATCGGTAAGCCGAACATATTTGTTAGTGTATCCTTCAGTAGCTGTACCCCATCTAAGTAGTACGCTGTATTAAGCTTATAGGATTGATAGCCCGGGATTTCCGCATAAATATCACGCATAAAGGATACGAGCTTAATATCATTGTTTGATTTATTCCAAGATAATACCATCATCGTATCTGTTCGAGATTTCTCCTCGCCACGTGTATCGACACCAAGGATTAAGTAATTTTCGATATCGCCTTTTAATGTATCGCCAGAAAAATCCTCCTGCTCAACTTGTGTTTGATTGGCAAGCTTTAGGCCACTGCGGTACTGCATGATAGAATAACCTGCCACAACCAAGACACAGAGTATTAATAATGTAAAAATTGCTCTCCCTTTACGAAGCTTTCGTTTTGTAGGACGTTGTGAGCGTCTAGTATAATCTTGCTCTTCCATAATGACTAACTCCTCTATTTTTTTATAGTTAATGTAACGATTGATTAGCCGGAAAGTTTCATTTGGCTGATAGAGGAAGTCTCATCTTCATCTATCTTATTGTTATTTTACACCCAAATGCTCAGTTTTTTCGCCAAACAATGCTATAATATTTTCACAAAAGAAAGGATGATGTACATGATAGAAAAAGCTACATTTGCTGGCGGTTGTTTTTGGTGCATGGTTAAGCCATTCGTCGAGTGGGATGGTATACATAAAGTAACATCTGGTTATATGGGCGGCCATTTAGAAAACCCAACATACGAGGATGTTAAGAAAGGGACTTCTGGCCATTTAGAAGTCGTCGAAATTGAATTCCATCCAGCCATTTTTAGCTATGAACAACTACTAGACATTTATTGGATGCAAATCGATCCCACTGATGCTTTTGGGCAGTTTCATGACCGTGGAGAGTCCTATTCAACAGCGATCTTTACTTACACGGATGAACAAAAGCAAATCGCCGAGGCATCTAAAGAAAAGCTTGCCACTAGTGGACGCTTCGATAAACCTATTGTAACCAAAATTCGCGATGCTGAACGCTTCTATCCAGCGGAAGACTATCACCAAGATTACTATAAAAAAGAAGCTGATCACTATAAGCAAGACCGTGCTGTTTCCGGCCGTGATGAGTTTCTAACTAAGCATTGGGATAAATAAACAAACGGAGGTGCCTCAATTTTTCATTGAGACACCTCTCTTTTTGTAAAAACACATGCTTAATTTTAGATGGGTGTTTCTAAAAATGATTGTAGTGCCTCAAAGAAACGCTTGCCGTATTTATCAAATTTCACTTCACCGATGCCGCTAATGTGGCGTAAATCATCCAGTACTGCGGGCTTCTTGTCACATAAATCACGTAATGTTTTATCTGAGAATACTACAAATGGTGGAACTTTCTCTTCATCTGCAATTTCTTTTCGCAACACACGTAAATGTTCAAATAAAGGATCATTATCAACCAGTTTTTTAACCGTTACAGCTTCCTTCCGCATGACCTGTCGTTGCCCAAGTAGAACTTCTTTGCCATCGGCTGACACATAAATAGTCGGATACGTGCCGTGCTTAACTGCCAATAAGCCTTCGGCAATTAGAAACTCAATAAAGTTCGAGACATCTTTAGACGAATAATGCCCTTTCAAAATGCCATAGGTCGATAAACGTGCAAATCCAAATTCATTCATTTTTTGATTTTTGGAGCCGATAAGTACTTGAGCCACCATCGTCTTGCCAAATTTTTGGCCCATCCGTACAACACAAGCGAGTACCTTCTGTGCATCCTCCGTTACATTCATCACAGTACGGCCATCATTACAATTATTGCAGCGACCACAAGGCTCCTCTTGTACTTCACCAAAATAGGCTAAAATTGCATTTTGTAGGCAGCCCTCTGTATGGCAATAATCGACCATTGTTTGGAGCTTCGCTAATTCCTGTGGTATTCGTGCTTCATCTTGCGATTGGTCAATAAGAAAACGTTGAGTTTGAACATCTCCGGAGGCATACAGTAGGATACAAGCACTTGGAAGACCATCTCGACCAGCTCGCCCTGCTTCTTGATAATAGCTCTCCATGTTGCGAGGCATTTGATAGTGCAGCACAAAGCGCACATTACTTTTATCGATTCCCATACCAAAGGCGTTGGTAGCCACCATAATACGTGCCTCATCTTTTAAAAAACGCTCCTGCTCAGCCATCCGTAGATCCTCTGATAGCCCAGCATGGTATTTGGCTACCTCTTCACCCGACCGACTTAGCATGTCATAAATCGCGTCTACCGCTTTTCGTGTGGCGGCGTAAATAATACCGACTTCCTGTTTATTTTTCTGCAAGTAATTTTTAATATAACGTTCTTTATTTTCACCAATTAACACCGAAAGGGCCAAATTATCACGTGTAAAGCCTGTCATCACTGTTGCATCTTCATCAATGGTTAATATTTTCCGAATATCCTCACAAACAGCAGGTGTCGCAGTGGCGGTAAGCGCTAAAACAGTTGGCTTCTGCTGCCACAGTGTGAAAAGCTTTTGAATGGAACGATAACTTGGTCGAAAATCATGACCCCATTGAGAAATACAGTGTGCTTCATCCACCGCAATTAATGGCACGGATAAATAGGACAATGCTTGAAGGAAGGAAGCACTTTCAAGTCTTTCAGGTGCGATATACAGTAGTTTTAAATAACCAGCACTAGCTAGCTGCATCGTTTCATTCACTTCTTGTGCTGTTAATGTACTATTTATATAGGCAGCAGGAATATTGGCTGCTCGTAAAGCTTCCACCTGATCTTGCATTAAAGAAATAAGAGGCGATATAACGATTGTGAGCCCCTCAAGCATTAACGCTGGAATCTGATAACAAATAGACTTCCCTCCACCTGTTGGCATCACACAAAGGCTCGATTGTCCATGTAAAGTTTGTTCAATAATTTGGGCTTGTCCTTGCCGGAAGGCTTCATAGCCAAAATGATGCTGTAGCATTTGTCTTGCTTGCTCCATGCAAAGTTCACTCCTCAGTAGTAAGACGAAGTAGCTTGTACTCGCCCTGTTCATTTTTCATAATTTCATAAAGCATGATGGAATGGGCAAGTGCCTCCTGACCAGTTGCGTTGGTCAATACATACTCCGTTTTAGCTTGTACCTGTAGATGCTGATCCACTATACGAATATCTTGAATGTCCGTATTCGAGAAATGAATCTTCGCGTGTTTGGAGGCATAGTAGGCAACCATACCTGCCAAAGTGTCTTGCAAATCTTCTGATCCAACAATCGGCTCCATAACACTTGCATCTTGAATAGTGACAGCGCCTTTTAAATGCTTATGGAATGTATCTAAAAAAAGATTGATTTCATCTATATTATACGCAAATATATTTTCACCATATTGGTCGATGGCTTGCTGTACGGCTTCTTGATCCCCCTGTTCAATATAAGGATATAAATTTTTTGATTGCGATAGGCGTACACTCGCCTTCATGCCTTCCTTTAACCACTTCTGCATAAACGGTTGAATTTCCTTTATCGGCAATATGTATGGTTGTGCTTCACCTAGCTGCTGCCGGTTAAAATAAAGACCGACAATTGCTCCGTTTTCCGCCTCCATCACGGGGCTTCCCAAAGGTAGCTTTTCATCTGTATCAATATAATAAGCAGCAATTTTATCATCGTATTTTTGAATCGTATAAGGTAAGCCATTCACATAAACTGATAGCTGATCGAGCTCCCCCTCATACATTTTAGGTACTTTTACATTCGCTTTATAGGTCACCTGCAAAAGTGCAACATTATGTGCCGTTGACATAAAATGAACATTCGTTGCCACTAGCTTATCCGGACCAATTTGCACAAGGGCAGTTGGCTTTGAGGCCACTAGTGCGCCATTTGTTAAAATATAAAGCTCATCATCCTTTTGCTGAATAATAATGCCTGCACCAACTCCATGCTCACCTATCACTTTGACCTCAGGCACTATCTTTTCTTCTTGCTTGGCCACTGTTTTTGTTGGCATCTCTGCTTTTTCTGCTTGAAACCAGCCTGCACCTATTTGACTGTCACAACTTGTCATTAGTATTGTAGCCGCTCCTAAAACGAGCATCTTTTTATACATACCTTCACCAAAACTTTCTTTTCAACTATCTCTCTTGTCTATCATAATCAAGGTCTTAGGATGTTTCAAGTTTACATAATATTATTATTTGAATTTATCTAGTAGTAAAATAGAGCAATCGCTTTAGTTCTATTTCATTCTACCTATTAAAATTTATGGATTCTCTGATTTGCTGTGAAAATGGATGGATTTTAGGCCTTCAAAATATTTTTGACAAAAAAAAGACATGCGTTTTGAATGGCATGCCTTCTTGAATTAATTTTTTCGCAGTAGCCCTGTTGTCGCGATTATTCCTAGCATTAATGCTAGAAAAATCACATACGTCCATGTATGGTTACCTGTCATGTCATAGCAAACGCCAATCAAAACAGGAATGATTGCACTTAGCATAAAGCCACCTGAAAATACCATCGATGACCAGCTGTTGGCTTCCTGATCATTTCTAGCTTCATCAAGCGGTAACAGCAGGCCGATCGGAAATAGCCCACTTAGAACAATGCCGATTATCAATACGGCCAACCACAAATAAATACCTGATAAAAGCCATAATAATGTAAAGCCTATCAGCCCTAAACAGCCTAATGCCACTGCCCATGCTAATCGATTAGTCCATTTCTCCATAAGCATCGGCACAGCAATATTCCCAATCATTTGTACAATAGACATAAACGTCAGCATCATACTCGCATCCTTAAGCGTCATTCCTTTGTCCTGTAAAAGAGGTGTAAGCCACGACATCATAGAGAAAAACAGTGAGGTTTGTAAGCCAAAATACAATAAAATTGACCAAGCGCGCCCAGTTACCCAAGGATTACGCGCCGGTTCATTTTTAGCTAATTCTTCACCATCTGCTCCTTGTTCTTTCGGAATTGCCCAGCTCCATAGAATAAGGGCGACCATAGCAAGTAAGGCCCACATGCCCAGTGCAACTGTCCACTGATTATCAAAATATTGATAAAAGCTCACTGTTAATGCTGCACTTAATGTCGCACCAACGCCGATGCCAAATGAATAAATACCAATAACAATTGTAAAGCGTTGAGGGAATTTTTTCTTAATAAATGCATTTAATATAGGCCCAATCATCGCAATAGCCAAGCCTGCCGCAAAACTAGTGACAACTAATAAAAGATAGCTTTCTTGGAAAAAGCGTAGCCCATTTGCGAAGATGAGTATAACCATTAACAGCACGATTGCTAATTTTGTTCCAAGCTTACGCTGAAATGGTACAGCAATCGGAGCAAATAAACCCATGCAAAAAACTGGGATAGATGTGAGAAAGCTCATACTCGTATTGGAAACCTGTAAGTTTGTCATGAGGACATTATAGAGTGGCCCAATTCCCGTTACTGCGGGTCTCATATTAAGTGCTACAAAGAATATACTTATTACGACTAAAATCAGTGAAACAGTCCATTGTTTTTTACCCATTTGATTTAATCCCCTCTGCTGCCAGTCAATGGAAGAATTTTCTTTTATTATTCTATCCTTTTACCATGTATTCTATAAATGGTCAATGCTTTCAATATGCGACCGTTCACTACATATTTTCTGGCGACTCAATGCCCAATAAAGCTAATGACTCTTTTAACACTATCGCCACACAATGACAAAGCGCTAGACGTGAAGCTTGCTGGGCATCATCGGTTAATATTTTTTGATTAGCGTAATATTTATTTAATAAACGTGCTAGCTGTAAAGCATATTTTGCGATAATGGATGGGTCTGCCTGATTAAAAGCGGTGTCCACAACCTTCGGAAATTGTTCCAATAATAAAATGATTGGCCAAGCATGCTGCCCTAATGGAGCAAATGTCTTTATGTGAGAGGGCACATCGCCTTTTGCCAAGATAGAGCAAATACGAGCATAGGTATACTGTACATAAGGACCTGTTTCCCCTTCAAAATTCATCATTTGCTCGATGGAGAATTCAATATCGTTTAAACGATGATATTTTAGGTCATTAAAGATAACCGCTCCAACTCCTACTTGCTGCGCTACTCGCTCTTTATGCTGTAAATGAGGGTTTTTGTCTTCTATATTACGCTTAGCTGTGGCAATCGCCTCGGCTAGCACATCCGCTAATAACACCACTTTACCTTTACGTGTGGACATTTTCTTACCATCTTTAAGCATCATCCCAAACGGTACATGCTGTAAATCTTTTGCCCAACTATACCCCATCTTTTCAATCACCTGAAATAATTGTTTAAAATGGAGCGTTTGTTCATTGCCAACTACATAGAAAATTTTGTTCGGTTGATACTGTTGCTGTCGGTAAAAGGCAGCCGCTAAATCACGAGTTGCATAAAGCGTGGCGCCATCTGTTTTTGTTATTAAACAAGGAGGCATTCCCTCCATCTCTACTACAAAAGCACCCTCTGATTCGATTAGGAGTCCTTTGCTTTGTAGCTCTGTCACAACCTCTGTCATTTTATCATTGTAAAAGGCTTCTCCTGTATATTCATCAAAATTGATACCTAGCAGCTGATAAATAGCCTGAAATTCATCTAACGATACATCGCGGAACCATTGCCACAATGCTAACGCCTCTGAATCACCATCCTCTAATGCTTTAAATGCGGCGCGAGCCATTTCATTTAATGTAGGATCTTGTTCGGCCATCGTATGAAATTTAACATAAATCTTTAATAATTCCTCAATAGGAGATGCTGTAATGGCTTCCTTATCACCCCAATTTTGATACGCAACGATAAGCTTGCCAAATTGGGTGCCCCAGTCCCCTAAATGATTAATACGAATAGCCTGGTAACCATTTTTAACTGCAATATTTGCCAAGGCATTCCCAATGACGGTTGAACGTAAATGCCCCATAGAGAACGGTTTAGCAATATTGGGCGAAGAAAAGTCGAGGACGACACTTCCCATTTCATTTTGATTCGTACCAAAATTTTGTTGTTCCTGCATAATAAGGCCCAACACTTGTTGCGTTACTGTTGCTTGATTTAAAAAGATGTTGACATAGCCACCAACGGATTGCACCTGATGGATCATCTCATTTTGCAATTGGTTCGCTATTTCCGCAGCAATTTGTTGAGGTGGCTTCTTCCATATTTTAGCCAAGGTGAAGCATGGAAATGCCACATCGCCAACTTCTAAACTTTTTGGTTTTTCTAGCAATTGTTCCACGTCTTGAGCTGTTAGCTGATGCTTTAAAATTTCAGCAATACTGTTTGCAATTTGTTTATTCATGTATATCCTCCTCCATTTTCAATAAAAAAAGCCCCCGCCTCTATAATTAGAGACGAGAGCATAGTAATCCCGTGGTACCACTCTAGTTGCCATTCATAATGACCACTTTCCATTGTTAACGAGGTGACGCCCCGCTATTCTCTACTAGTAGTTCGAGAACCTTCTCCAAAGTGCGCTTCATTCATGGTTTCTGTATTAGGCTCACACCATCCCTAACTCGCTTTCCAGTTGTCCCATCAATTACTCTCTTTATCATCGAATTTTTCTATGATTTTGACATATTCTACAGGAGTCCTTTCTTGACGTCAATAATTTTTTGTATAAAATTAATCATTGACATATCGAGATAATTCGATATATCATTGAGACATGGAACCTATTGAAATTTTTAAAGCGTTATCAAACGAGACAAGGCTAAACATCTTACAGTGGTTGAAGGAACCTGAGAAGCATTTTCCAAAAGTGAGTATTGAAGGAGGCGTTTGTGTAGGGGATATTCAGGAAAAAGCAAAAACTTCTCAATCGACCGTTTCTCACTATTTAACTATGATGCAAAAAGCTGGTCTCCTTGAATCTTTTCGTCATGGTCAATGGACGTATTACAAATTAAAAGAAGAAACTGTCCAAGAAATTGCAATGTTTTTAGTATCAGAAACCCAAAATGATTAAGTGGGTTTCTATTCAAGTATTATATCGAATATTCACGATAAATAGATATAGGTTCCGATATTACATCTAATATATCAATAATTCTCGATATATAAATATAAGGAGGTATCAATATACAATGGTTCATGAAGAACAAACGCTTAGTAAAAAGCATAAGATTTTAGCATTTACGCTTATTTTGCTTACTTTCGTCATGGGGACAAGTGAATTTGTAATTGTAGGGCTATTAACTGAGGTTTCTACATCTATAGGGATCTCGATTGCTACAGCAGGCACATTGGTTTCTGGATTCGCCATTGCCTATGCAATAGGCACCCCTATTGTAACAGGCTTTGTCAGTAGATTTCCGAAATATCCACTTATGTTAGTATTAATTGCCATTTTCATTCTTGGAAATATAATTAGTGCTTTATCTAGCACTTATGTTGTGCTAATGGGCTCTAGAATTACGACTGCTGTTGTCAGTGGTGTTTTAACAGCTCTATCTATGTCCATTGCTAATACGGTCATTCCAAAAGAAAAAAGATCCACTATCATTGCTTCGATATTTTCCGGCTTTACCATTGCCAATGTCATGGGTGTACCATTAGGAACAATGATAGGACAATGGAGTAATTGGCATATGACATTTTGGTTAACTGCCTTCTTAGGGGGCGTTGCATTTATCATAAGCATGTTTGTGTTACCTAAACGTTTAAGTGGTGAGAATGGATCGCTATCCGATCAATTGTCCTTATTAAAGCATCCTAAAGTTATACTTGCATTTTTAATTCCTATTTTCACCATTGCTGGAACATACACAATCTATACATTTATTACGCCTATTTTAGAAAATAAACTTGGTGTTCCGACTAAATACATAGCCATTGTCCTTCTGATCTATGGTTTCTTTTCTATTTTTAGTAATGTTTTAGCAGGTAAAATTGCACAGAGAAACGGATTAAGTAAATTACGTTATATTTTTATCATTCAGGCATTCATCTTATTTTCCTTTTATTTTACAATGTCCTCCCATTGGCTAGGAATTTTAAGTATCCTGTTAATGGCTGTTATACTTTATGCCGTAAACGCGACAATTCAGCTATACTTCATGGATTTAGCAGAAGAGTATTCTCCATCAGCCAAAGATTTTGCTTCCTCATTAACGCCAGTAGCCGTCAATGTGGGGATAGCATTAGGCGCTGCCATAGGAGGCTTTGTCATCAATTCAGGGAGTCTAGAATATCTTGCCTGGGCAGCAGCAACGTTGGCACTGATTGCATCTGCATTCACCTTCATGAGTTACAGACGGCATTCAAACGATCCACATTAAAAAAAACGCTCCTCATTTAGAGGAACGTTCTTTTTCTATATAATGAATGACATCTGCCATGATGGCATACATCTCTTTTAACTTCAGTTGCTTATTGTCTTTCACTTTTTTAGCTACTTTTTCAGTAACAATTTCTTGATCAATTAAGCTTTCCCAGCTTGTTCCAGTCGATTCATCGATAAGCACATCTGCCAAATATTGCGCCAGCTCATCTCGCGTAATAGCTTCATCACCCGTGCTATATACCTTATTTATGACAATCTCCAGCTTATCTTTCTTATCGGCTGTACTCTCTCCGCCAGCACGAATCATACTTTCTTTAAACATTTTAGCAAACTTAATTTTCGTTGCTTTACTGTCGACCTTTAAATCATTATCATAACCGCCCACTACAAGTCCATAGTTAATTAACGATTGAATGGCTTCATCATACCATTCGCCCTGATAAGGATAGTCCACAGAAAATGAATCGATATAGGCACCTTGTTTATCCAACTGCTCTCTTAACGTAGCAATTAATTTTTTATCCTTGCTCATTTCTCTAAAAGTAACATCTTGTTGAAGAGCCAGTGCTGCCGCTGTCCCTGCCGCTTCCCCAGTCACCATACCGGTTGGAACAATACGGGCACTTCCCGCTGCTAAAGATGAATAACCTGCAGATCGTCCTACAACAAGTAAACCATCGATATCCTTTGGTACTAGAGATCGGAAAGGAATCGCATATTGCTTTGGTGCAGAAATAACATAGCCATAATCATGGGGTGTTTGAGCCTGCACATCTACTGGATAAGAAGCAATCCCAATGCTATCCCAATGATCTCGGTTTTGCCAAATATCGGACATTGGTAATTGATATTCCGCCCAGATATGTCTTGTTTCTCGTACATAAAGCTCTTCTGGGAAGCTGACAATTTCTGCTTTTTCAAATCCAGGGAAGTTTTCCTGTAAATATTTAAGTACATGCAATGTTTCTTTTTTACCAGCAGCAATGGCCGCCTGCTTCGAATGATCATTTAAGCCATCAATACCAAAAATTTGTAAGGCATTAATAAAATATTCATCATCCACTCGCGCTAAATTTAACCCTCTTAATCTTGTACCTTCTTGTAAAGGTGTATATTCATCATGAAGCTTTGTAAAGCCCCACATAACGGTATGATTCAAGTTAGCCCCGCCAAATACATCTGACTTCGCCGCTTTTTTTACTTGATCCCAATCAACATTTTTCAAGTGAAGCATTAATGTTACAGCCATGCGTTTATCCTTTATCCCTATATCTTCACCACCAACGAAGAAAGGAACTTTAGACATCGTAGCAAAATCCGCATCCTGTGTAGCATCTATGAATGATTTTCCTTTAACGACATATGTACCGTATTCATTTTTTAGCTCAACAGACGTTAGTTGCTGTTGTTGAAGATTCGCTTTGACAACTTCCGTTTGCACCGACAATGTTAAATTGGGTTCCTCATCAATCAGCTTTTTAAACGCTGCTTTAGCTCCGACGATACCAAAAGCATCATTGCCTCTCACTAGCTCATGCCATTCTTTAAAAATACCTTCACTGATGGAGTTATTATGACCATCACGTGGAATATCTAGAAAATTTAGCATCCCATATGTAAATAATCCACCCAATTCTTCACGTTTTTCTACCAATAAGGTTTTAGCTCCATTACGAGCTGAAGCAACCGCAGCAGCGACACCCTCTGGCTCACCACCAATGACAATCACATCATATTCAGACTCTATATTGTTGATGGGTACTGGCTTTTTATACTCATCCACTAATTTATTGTATGCCATAGAGTTCGTTATTTCTTTAATAAAGTAGTAGCTTCCAAACCCAAGTAAAACTACTAGGATAGCAGTGGCTGTCCATAATATACTTTTACCCATAATAAACCTCCGATAGTTAATATTTCCAATAACATGTTTATTTTATCATCATTTCTGCCACTTGAAAGAGCTGAATGTCCTATTGATTTTTTGCCTACGACCATAAGGCATATCATTTTCTACAGTATTTTTCTATGAAATTATCGTGTATTCCATCATATAAAGGATTGGGATATTTTTCCGATTTGCAGACAAGGTTTGTTTCATCACTTATAGTAAGCAGTCAAAACGGGGATGTGCTTGCGGGCACAAGTAGATAATCAGGATACATTGTACCTAATAAAAAAACAGTCAGAATCATTTTAATCTATATTTTTGTCGACAAGCAACTAAAAACCCTTTGGTAAATGATGTGAATTTACTATTCTTTTTGAAAAATAGTTAAATACACTACTAAGTAGACGCATCAACTTCAAATAAAGTTACAGGAGAAAAGATATTTATCGATAACCTTTAATGAGCTAGTTTTATCCGTCACCCTACCCTTTTACTTCTATTTTTTATTTTACTATGGTATATTTTCTATTAGGAAATCATTTCCAACTATCCAAACAATGGTCTTTAGGATCAATAAATGAGGTGCTTGTATGGATCGATTTGAAGTTTCTTTTAGAAATAAAGCAGTGCGAATCTGGTTTTACACGGTATTCCCCGCCTTTATATTAGCTATTATTTCTATTATTATTTTGCCCAATGAGCAAAATAAATATGTTTCATTAGGTTTGTCACTAGTTGTAATCATATATTATATTTGGTTTATTTTTTATATTAAAAAGCAACGCAAATAATAGAACATGTAAGTGCCAGAAAGTAAAATCAAACAAATGGCCATGCCCCCATTCCAATCATAACGAACCGAGTAAGCAAAAATTGACTAGCTCAGGATTCGTACACTACAGAACCTAAACCAGCCAACTATATCATGAATACGCAAACTTTAAGGGTGTAATACCTCATGATTATGCCCCTTTACGTCTACCCTGTAATTTCCAAAAGTTTTTTTTCTATCATCTGAGCTTAAATTGCCAAACCTATTATAACCAAAAATATAGATGCCGTTATCATTTATTTTCCAGTTATATGAATTGCCTATCGTATCAAAACCATAATAAAACCCTGGCTTGCCTAAATAATCAGTAACCCATTGGCCATTTGTTCGTGTTGCAGATTTTAAATTACTCGTTTCATGAGCATTTACAATACCACGCTCATATCTCGTTAGATAATAGACATTATTCTCATAAGGTTTTACAGCTTTAATCGGTGCTTTTTCTACGGCTACTCTTGAAATGGATTGTCCATCCACATAATATAAAATAAATTCTCTTGTAGTGTTATAGGCGTAGTCCATATAAAAATTGCCCATATCTGTTTTAATCCAAATATCCCCTAATTTGATGATATTTTTATCCTCAACAAATTCCTTATAAACAAATGGTTCAAAATCTGAAAAATAATTGCTATAGAATAATTGACCCTTCTCTTGGATCACTGCCATAAAACGATCGCTATAGACAATTGATTTCCCCTGAAATAGCCATTCACAAATGCGGACAAGTTTAAGATTTTCAAGCTCCGCTGCCTTTACATCCCTAATCATAATCAAACTATAAGGTTGTAGGTTTTCATTTTTTAAATAAACTACTTTCTTATCAAAAGCCTCCCCTATATATCTTAAAGGAATATAGGTAGAATTATGATGAAGGTTAGCCGCAACGTCCATTTGAATCGAGTGGCCATTCACATCAATAGCCTTGTTTCCGATTTTCAAGGTTATGATTTTATCAGAATTTTTAATAGTTATAGTATTGTTTTTAGCATTGAAATCGACTTTTGCGCCAAACCCTTCAGAAATAAAGCGAAGTGGCACTAAGGTTCTTCCATCTTTGATAAGTGGCTGTACTGCAGAAACCATATTACCATTGACAAATGCCTTTGAGCTTTCAGGCGACATAATGATACTGTTATGAAGATCATTGTCTGTAATATCATGATAATGTTCACTAAGATTTGCTGCCTGCGCTGTTTGACTAAATGGCAACATCCATAAACAAATGACTACTGTTATGATAATTTTTATCCTCATTTTATACTCCCCTACATGATTTGCTTATTTTAGGTATGCATAGACGTCTGCATTTTCCAATATAAGCTAAATTATACACTTTTCTATTGAGAGTTGCCCAGTGAATTACATTTTGTAATTGATAGATTTTTTTGTTTTATAATAAAATTAGTAGTTTGAAGAAAGGATGTTAAAATGCGAGGTATTTCTTTCGAGATTAATAATGAGTATGGCAAGTTTTTATCTGATATTTTTTCAAATATCATTGATCCTTCTTGGTATTGGTCAGTAGGTCCTGGAGAGTCTTACAAAATAGAAAAAGGAACACTTGGTTCAGATTTATTCCCCCACAGTGTTAGTTTAAATGGTCCATCATTCTTAGAATATATTTCAACTAAAGAATATTATTTAATATTTACGGATCTAAAGGCTTTTCCTAATATGGAAGAGGTAGTAGAAATTAAAAGTTATGACGATTTTTTAAAGAGCACTTGTGAACTTGCACTTTTAATTATAGATTCATGCTATGTCTCAATTTTTTCAAAAGATGAGTCAATTACTCATAAACTTTTCGAACGTGCAAAAAGTTTTCATTACACTAATATTAACTATATCACTAACGAAAATGATACGCGTACCAGTTTGACAGTATGGGGATAACTAATTGATTACTAAAAAAACTATGTTGCCAAAAATCACAACTGATATTATCCCCTTTAGGTAGACAATGTTAAAAAAACTACAGTACGCTGTAGATAACATTATACTTAAAGGGGATTTTTCGATGTCGAGAAAGAATAATACGTATCCAACTGAGTTGAAATTAGAAGTAGTACAGGCTTATTTGGCGGGAGAAGAAAGTATGCAAAAGATTGCGGAAAAATACGAGATTCGTAATGTTTCACAAGTGAAGGTATGGGTGAGAGAGTTTAAAGAAGTAGAGTCGATTGACGCGTTTAACCGTCTTCCATCTGCTGGATCGGGGGCGAAAGGCATAAAAAATCCGTTAAAAGGCAAACGGATTCACTTCAAAGATATGGAAGAAGAACGTGACTACTACAAGGCAAGAATCACTGTTACGATCGACGGAAGATACATAACATCTACATGAAATCCTATAACAATTCCAACCTCCGATAAACCATGACCATGAGGTTTCATATGTACTGGTGTCATCCTCATTATAGCAACCATTACAATCTGAGTAAGAACCATAACCGTTGCACCGACTGTAAGACCTCTTTTATTTAGAGCATTTTTATTTAAGGATTCTGTCTTATTTCCAAGCTCATTTTCTTGTCTGTTTGCTTCTATCATTGTTGCAATTTTTAATGGATCAGGACGTAACAAAATAAAAGCACTAACCCTGCCAAAAAGCGATAGACGATAATATAAACGGTCCCGCAAGGGGAGGAATCCCAATTAACA
This sequence comes from Lysinibacillus sp. GW823-FHT06C08, assembly GCF_058795135.1. Lineage (NCBI taxonomy): Bacteria > Bacillati > Bacillota > Bacilli > Caryophanales > Bacillaceae > Lysinibacillus > Lysinibacillus sp. GW823-FHT06C08. Next base: position 397,263 of record NZ_JBXAHN010000002.1, on the reverse strand, counting down.
GTGCAAATCTACCCATATTTTCTACTAAATTCGGACCTAATACAGCGTCAAGTGTTGTTGTTTAGTAATCTTTTTATAAATAGAAATAAGATATGTTACTGTGGGACTTTTAAGTAGTCTCTTAGCTGTTGATCTAAGTATATCTCTGCTAGCACTCGGTGTACTGAACGCCAAAAAGGGCATTTTTTAAAACTCATAAATAAAACCAGATACTCATAAAAAATTTTATGAGCCCCTGGTTATTTTAATGAGAATTCCCCTATTTGCTTTATATAAAAGCTTTTTTAATGTCACTTGACGTTAAATAATCAACTAGCGAAATACTCTTTAATTTTATTGTTGCTTTGAAAATTCCACCAAATCCTGTGACATTGTACCAATTTCATCTGCCGAGGCATTCAATTGTTCTGTAAGAGCCGCCTGCATTTGCGCAAGCTCACTAATTTTATCCATATAGTCAATAATTGTATCAATAGAGACCTTTATTTGCATTAAACTTGATTCAATATTACCTGTTGCCTTAGCCGAATTAACTGCTAATTTTCTTACCTCTTCAGCTACTACACCAAAACCTTTTCCTTGTTCTCCTGCACGTGCGGCTTCTATTGCAGCATTTAACCCTAGTAAATTTGTCTGATCTGCTATCTCTCGAATAAAATGTGATATAATCTGTGTTTCATCTGCTACCCCTTTCGCATCATTGGCAGCTTCGGTTGTTTTTTCCTGTGTGTTCGCCAGTTCCTGTGCCTGCATAGTAATAGAATTAATGCCATCAACCATTTGATTAATAGAAGCTGATAATTCCTCCATACGTGTCATAGTTTCTTGCACATTTTGCTCTTTCATTTTTTCATGTGTAATATCTCGAATAGTTCCTGCCACTCGCAAAGGAGCTCCCTCACTATTACGAAGCGTTGTACCATTTGCATGAAACCAGCGATATTCACCTGTTTTTAATTGAAGGCGATAATCTACTTGAAATGGCGTACGCCCAGAAAAATCTAATAAATGGGCACTAAACGCATCTAATGCAAGCTGCTTGTCCTCTGGATGCAAGCGATCACTCCAAGAGCTCATAATATTTGGAAAATCGAGTTCATCCTTGAAGCCTAATGTTCTTCGAAATTGTTCACTCCACCAAAAGGAATTTTGTGGATTTAATGGATCACCTTGATCTACAATCATATCCCATGGCGCTTCTACTAGAGCTTTATTGATTAAATCATAACGTGTTACATATCCCTGTAATTTTTCAACGTTTATTTTTTTATCATGAATATTCATCATCAAACCAATTATTTGATACTGATCATTTTCAAGATGAGAAGCAATTCCTGTAGTCTGTATCCAGCGCTCTTGACCGTCACGGCAGCATATCAAATGCTCCATATTAAAACGAGTTTGTGTTTCTAAACTCTCCTCTAGCATCTCTTTAAAATCAGAACGATGCGCCACTGTAATTACCTTCAAAAAATCTTGAAAACTGTCTTTAATAGCATAACTATTGAATCCTAAGAGCTCTTTTAATTCTGTCGAAGCTGTAAAAACATTGTTTGGATCATCCAAGCGTCCGTTCAATACTTGTAATTCCCAAAGACCAATTTCATTACTTTCCAATACATTACCCAATTTTTTCTGCAATTGATCTTCAGATTCTTTCCGAAGCCTATTTACTTGATTTAAATTATGTACTAACTGTTTTAATTCCTCATCATTTGTTGAAGCTAAAGTATACTCATAATCATATTGACCCTGTTTAGCCATTTGCAATTGAGCCTCACTCAACTTAATAAGATCGCCAATTGTTATGTTCCGTTCTTTTTTTAAAAACATGCTTAGTTCCCCTTCGATATTGTATAGATTACATGACTAATTCAAGAATCATTAGTTATAAAACTAGAATCATATTTCGTGTTTTTCTCATTATAACCGAAAAAATAGTTAAAAAGCACTCGAAAAATAATATATTATTTAGATGCACTATATACCTTATAACGGCTACCTCATTTACTTTAAGAACTATATATTTTTTTAAATCTGTATCCAAATACTCAAATCACTAGTGAATCCAGGAATTATATGATAAAAAGAGATTCTTTGATTACTCATATCGGGCTATCCAACGCGAAACAAAGGAATCTTTTTAAATACATAATAAATCAATGATATATTCATAAATTTTAATTGAATTTGTCATTGAAGGTTTATTAAAAGAATAGAATTAGGGTGTTCTCGAAATTGGATTATATACTTGTTGAAAAAAATTAATATAGAGATAAAAATCTGTAGATACAAGTATTAAAGTGCGTTATTTTAATGGTAATAATAGTAAATTAAGCATTTTACTGTTAGCGAACAAATGTTAGCAAAGGGCAAATTTTTCAAGGGAAAACGAATAGCTAGCCCTCTAAACTGCGGAACCCCCTACTATTGAGAGGGGTATTATTTTGAGCCAATCACCAACAGAATTTTTCATTCGTAACTTTGAACATGGAGATATGCCTTTACTTGGTGAGTTGTACCAATCAGTAACAGCAAAAGACAACGCGATGTTTTGGTGGGTCGGGGACGAAGATAATTGGAGTAACGTTTATTGCGCATTTGAAGATGGGAAAATGGTCGCTAAGGGGCAAGTTAGCATCATTAACGTTGTTCCTCCTGGTCGTTCAAAAGAGAACAATCACTCTATATATATTAATCTGAAAACCATTTATGAAAGAGAACAGGACACTACTCTGCTTGACAAAGTCTATCAATATCTTTTAACAAGAGCAAAGCAATTAAAGGTAACTTTACCTCAAGAATATGGAACAATACTTTGTGTTGGTAACGATTCGAAAGAAACAGCAAACAATCATTTTTTTTATCCAAAAAGGATATCTCCCTCTGAATAGTTTGTATAGCATGAATCGAGATTTGACTGAACCGGTTCTTGAGTTAAAACTTCAGGAGGAGTTTCAATTCTCACACTGGAGCATGGAGACATCTAGCGAGGAAAGAGATTACCTTGATATTGAAGCTGAAATTTGGCCAGATGCTCCACTTGGTCTTAATAGGTTGTCTGAATACAAAAATAACAAGCTATGGACATCCATGGTCATACGTCAAATAGACACTATTATTGGCGGACTAACGACATGGTAGGAAGAAGACTACGGTGTAATTGAGGACGTTTTTGTCCGTGAACCATGGAGAAAGCGTGGAATTGCAAAGTTTACGCTTGCACAGGCTTTGAAATATCTTAAGTCTCATAAGCTACAATAAGCTACTCTCATGGTACTAACGACAAATAAATCAGCTTTATCTCTATACGAATCGGTTGGCTTTTATACGGATAAAGAAGAGATAAGATACTTCATAAAACTCAATTAGGTAACAAAAAGAGGGGTGGGCTGCCCCTTGAACTGACCTCTTTGGGTTAGACAAAACAAAAAAGCATCTTCAATTGAATTTAGGGTAATGTATCCTAATATCAATTGGAGGTGCTTATTTTTATGGGAACGAGAGTGAGTTATCCGCAAGAAGTAAAATTAAAAGCAGTTGAAATGAAGTTACAAGGTATTCCTACAAAGGTGATATTAATGCGATGTGATGTTTTTTAGCTCACTAGTAACGGACAGAAGCCAATTCATTAAACCAAACCTGATGTGCGTATTGAGCTATTTCCTACTATGCTTCTTTACGAAGGCAAGCGTTTTCTCAGGTGTTTGTTCAGCGTGTGTTCAATGCGGTGCTTACCTACAGACTGAAAACTCGCACCATCATATTGAGTAAATTGATGGTCTGTTTCACCGTTGATTTAGCAGAGTCTTTTACTTCTATGATATTATCTCGAATATCATTGGTTAGCCCAGTTACTTTGTCATCCAATTTTTGTTTGGAGATTACAGAATAGTAAATTCCCACAGCATCGTTTTGGAACCTTTCGTTAAAGTACGTTATTCTATAATCTGGCCCTTTAGATGAAGAAAGACGCATTCATTAATAAAGAAATGCGCCTGCTTCTTGAAGTTTTGTTCACCATATAAACTTTTGCAGAATACAAAGCCGTTAGGATTTCTCTCCAATTTTACGCAGGATCACATTAGCTGCTTCTACTGCACCACCAGCTTTCCTAAAGCTTTCTGACAGTTTCTGCGCTTCTTCCTGGTATACTCGATTTGTAAGCACTTCAGCTACCGCTGTTGCTAAATACTTTGGAGTTTTTCTATTAAGTTTTAATCCTGCACCGAGCTGGGCAACTCGGTCAGCTACCATTCTTTGTTCGCTATGTTGCGGAAATAAAACCATTGGAACTCCAAAATATAGGCTTTCATTCGTACTATTCATCCCGCAGTGGGTAATAAATACATCTGCTTTCTGTAATACCGAGATCTGATCTACAGCGTTTTTCACTATGAAATTTTCTGGTACGCTATCAAGAGACGAAATCTCAGTTTTTTCTCCGACTGACATCACAACATCATAGTCTGTCTTCCCAAATGCTTTGAGACAGTTTTGGTAAAAATCCTGATTCTGATTTAGTATAGTCCCAAGAGAGATGTAGATTACTTTTCTAACTCTTTTATCATTCTGTATCGGTATAGACTGCTTTATGGATGGTCCAACAAAGGCATAGCGCTCAGAAAAGGTATCCGCCATTGGCTGAAATTCTTTCGAAGTGTAAACAATGGTGTCCGTTTCATTATCATTTTGAACTAACGATACAAAATTCTCTACTTGATAACCATGATCATTTAATAGTTTAATTTTTCTGTTAATCCTTCGCATGCCTAGAATCATTCTCCAGACTTCCATGAAACTCCGCTTCATTAGTTTTGCTGTATACTGATTAAAGGCAAACGAAGTAGTCGAACAAATATATGGAATTCCTAGTTTCTCAGCAAATAATTTTCCCCAAATACATAAAGAGTCAGATACAATGCAGTCTGGCTGAATATCCCTTAATTCTTTACACACCTTTTTATCCAAAGCAATCGTTATATCCGCTGCCATTTCAATTAATGCTGCAAAATCTTTGCCAACCTTACGGTCCAATTCTATATGTGTAACTTTAGGTAAGAATTCATCACAAGCCATAAAAAAAGCACCCGTGTCTTCTATTTTGTCCTGAAATTCTAAAAAGGAATAATACCAAACTTGATGACCTTTCTTTATTAATTCGGTTACTACCGGAATAGTGGGGTTGGTGTGACCATGTGCGGGTAACGAAAAAAAGATGATTTTACTCATTCAATCTCATCCTTCGATTCCGCATTTCGAATCATCTCTGCAAATTCTAGGAAGCCGTCACTTTTTAAGACAGCGATTCCTTTTGTCGCATCCTCTCCCAAAACAACCAGTTTATCACCTGCATGAATCTGATACATTTCACGTGCATGTTTTGGAATTACAATCTGTCCGCGTTCTCCTACCTTCACAACACCAAAGAACTGCTTCCCTTTAGGACTGATCCGGTTTGCTTCTTCTTCATTCATATTTTGGGATAATTGATCTATGGTTACTTGAAAAATATCACCGAGCATTTTGAATTTGTGAATATCTGGTATAGCCTCCCCGTTTTCCCACTTCGCTATGGTCTGCCGTGATACGTTTACCTTTTCAGCCAATTGTTCTTGACTTAGTTTATGCCTTTTACGCAAAACACGAATATTCATACCAATCATGTTTTTCATCTCCTTTTATTTTTATAATATAGAGGATTTAAGGATATATCTATCAACAGTTCTTAACATTTCTTGTTAAATATTGTGGCAAATATCCATACGCAATAGAAAGATATCAAATCCATATTTGATGCTTATTCCATGACCTGACCCGTTTGTGGTACAAAAAAATCCTGCTTATCAGCACAGGATTTTTACTTATTATTAACGTCGTGACTTTATTTCGAATCTACATCTAATTGCCTTTTAATTGAGTAAACAGTGTTCCTAGAAAGACCTGTTTCTTGGTGAATATTCATTACTACACATTTCGTGTTAATAAATGTTTCCCTGTGGCAAAAATTATCTGAAAGTTCATTTATCTTTCTATCCGCTAACTCGTTTGATCCGTTATCTGCTGAACGAACAAAAAAATGGTTGATATAATCACAAAAAGAACTCTTATTCCAAAAATTACTTTGCATGCATTACGTCACACACATTGCACCATCTTATTAAATCAAGGAATGAGTGTAAAAGTAATTTCTGAAAGACTGTGGAATACACCTGATATGATTTATAAAGTATACGGACATGTTTTAAAAGAAATGGAAACGGAATCCGTAGCTTTATTCAGTAACAGTTTACAGGTAGTTGGGGCAAGAACTGGGGCTATTCAATAAAACAATTGCCAATAAACCTTGCTGTCATAATGTTTATAGACTATGGAACATATTTCATGATATACTAGTGCCATTGTGAAAAAAGGAGGAACTTGCATGATTCAAGTTAGTAATGTAGGTCTTCGCTATGGCGATCGTAAACTATTTGAAGACGTAAATATAAAATTCACACCAGGTAACTGCTATGGTTTAATTGGCGCAAACGGTGCTGGTAAATCAACATTCTTAAAAATTCTTTCTGGTGAAATTGAAGCACAAGAAGGTAACGTATCAATGGGCAAGGACGAACGTTTATCCGTCCTTAAACAAAACCATTTTGAATACGATGATTATACAGTGCTTGACACTGTAATTATGGGGAATAAACGCCTCTATGACGTAAAAACAGAAAAAGATGCTATCTATGCAAAGGAAGATTTCTCAGATGAGGATGGTATGCGTGCCGCTGAGCTAGAAGGTGAATTTGCAGAGCTAAACGGTTGGGAAGCTGAGTCAGAAGCAGCGACATTATTAAACGGTTTAGGTATCTCAGATGACCTTCACTACATGCTAATGGGTGATCTTGAAGGTTCAGATAAAGTAAAAGTATTACTTTCGCAGGCCCTATTTGGTCAGCCTGATGTACTGTTACTCGATGAGCCTACCAACCACCTTGACTTAAAAGCTATCCAATGGTTAGAAGAGTTCTTAATTAACTTTGAAAACACAGTCATTGTTGTATCCCATGACCGTCACTTCTTAAACAAAGTATGTACACATATTGCTGATTTGGACTTCTCTAAAATCCAATTATATGTGGGTAACTATGATTTCTGGTATGAATCTTCTCAATTAGCTCAAAAAATGGCTCAAGACCAAAATTCTAAAAAAGAAGAAAAAATCAAAGAATTACAAGCGTTTATCGCACGATTCTCTGCGAATGCTTCTAAATCGAAGCAAGCGACATCTCGTAAAAAAATGCTGGATAAAATCGAGTTAGATGACATTAAACCATCAAGCCGTAAATATCCATTCATCAACTTCCAAATTGGTCGTGATATCGGGAATGATGTATTAACAGTTGAAGGTCTAACTGCAAATCATGAAGGCGAATCACTATTCAAAGATATTCGTTTCTCGATGAACAAAGATGATAAAATCGTTTTACTTGGTAGCCCACTTGCTAAAACGGCGCTTCTTGATATCTTAATGGAAGATAAAGAAGCAGATGCTGGTACATTTAAATGGGGTGTAACTACTTCTCAAAGCTACTTCGAAAACGATCATGACAAGTACTTCGAAGGAACAGAAAAGTCATTAGTAGAATGGTTACGTCAATATTCTCCTGATGATGAAACAGAAAGCTTCCTACGTGGTTTCCTAGGACGCATGCTGTTCTCTGGTGAAGAAGTGAAAAAATCACCTTCTGTTTTATCAGGAGGCGAAAAAGTTCGTTGTATGTTATCAAAAATGATGCTTGCAACAGCGAACGTAATTTTACTAGATGAACCAACAAACCACCTTGACCTTGAATCTATTCAAGCATTGAACGAAGGCTTAATTCGTTTCAAAGGGGCTATGATTTTCACATCTCATGACCATCAGTTCATTCAAACAATTGCTAACCGTGTGATTGAAATCCGTGAAGACGGTTCAATTTTAGATAAGCAATTAACATATGATGAATTCTTAGAGTGGAAAGATCGCGAAGGTTTAAACTAATTTCAATAAAAATCCTCTACCGAATGTTTGCGTAGAGGATTTTTTGCATTTACTTGTCATACCATTTCCTAGCATTTTGATAGAGAATTTTATCCGCAGCCTGTTCATCAAAAAGCTCTTGAATCAATTCAACATCCTCAAATTCAAAAGGTCGATTTGCTCGTGTCGATGGCAAATCTGTTCCAAACATTAATGCATCTGGATGAATGCTATAGATGGTTTGCAAAGCATTTTTCACATTCAATTCTACCCGACCAAAACCAGTCGCTTTCACACGTACACCCTTTTCTACAAGCTTTAGCAAATGTGGTAATCCTTCCTCCGATAAGCCTAGATGGTCAATTGAAATGGCTGGTAATGCTTCCATCGTGGAAGCAATCTCTGGTAAATATTTGGCATCTAAATAAAGTTCACTATGCCACCCCGCCAGCTCATACACTCTTCTTGCAAAGCTATCGAGTTTAGACAAATCCTCTGAACCACCTCGTTGAATATTGAAGCGCAAGGCCCTTACTCCATTTTTATGTAAATGAAGGATTTCATCATCTGTCACTGTATACGGTAATTGCGTCACCCCACAAAAAGAGGGACCTAGTTGTTTCAAAGCCTTCAGTAAATAATTTTGATCAAATCCTTGAAAGGAACCGGAAACAATGGCGCCCCCCTCTATATTGAAAAGAGCTGTTTCCTTTTGATAGTCCTCTACTATATAGCTCGGTGGTGTGTATCCTTGATTTTCTATAACCGGAAAATCAAAATCAATAATATGAAAATGTGCATCAAAAATCCTCATTATCCATCCTCCCTTCTTTTTAACATATCATAGAAAGTACATAAGCGAAAATATTGATTATCAGCGTAATCTCATAAGTAGAACTTATCATAGATGTATAGGTCATTTAATAAAGACAATAAAAAATGGTATGAAACATTCATTTCATACCATTGTGTACTATTATTCCTCAAACTTTTTAAAAGCCAACACAGCATTATGACCGCCAAAGCCAAAACCGTTAGACAAAGCAATGTTGACGGTTTGATGAAGCGCCTCGTTTGGAACATAATTCAAATCACACTCTGGATCTGGCGTTTCGTAATTGATCGTTGGTGGAATGATACCTTCCATAATACTTTTTAAAGTAATGATGGCCTCGATTCCGCCAGCTGCACCAAAAAGATGGCCTGTCATCGACTTCGTGGAGCTCACTTTTAATTGATAGGCATGCTCACCAAATACACTTTTAATAGCCTTTGTTTCGGATTTGTCTCCCTCTGGTGTACTAGTACCATGCGCATTGATATAATCGACAGCCGTCACATCAATGTCCCCCATGTTTAAGGCTAGTTTCATCGCATTAGCTGCCCCAGTAAAATCAGGCGCTGTAATATGGAAAGCATCAGTCGTCACCCCATAGCCTACGATTTCTCCAAGAATCGTAGCGCCCCTTTGCTTAGCATGTTCATATTCCTCTAGGAACACAACCCCTGCTCCCTCTGACATTACGAAGCCGTCACGATGGCTATCGAATGGTCGGCTAGCTTGTTCTGGCACATCGTTCCTAGTAGACATCGCCTTCATACGGGAAAATCCAGCAAAGCTCAGCGGATTTATCGGTGCCTCAGCCCCACCAGCTAAAATTCCATCTGCATAGCCATGGCGTATATTTAAAAACGCTTCACCAATTGCTTGGTTACCCGTTGCACAAGCGGAAACTGGTGAGAAGCTTGGCCCTTTAAAGCCTGTTTTAATCGCGATAATCCCTGCGGCCATATTGCTAATCATCATCGGCACCATAAACGGTGACACCTTCCTTGGTCCATTATCGAGCATGGCTTGATGATTCGCTAAAATCGTCTCAATTCCCCCAATACCTGAGCCAATATAAACACCTAGTCGTTCCTTATCAACTTGCTCCATATTTATGTTTGCTTGCTCCAAAGCCTGCTGAGATGCAGCCAGTGCATATTGAACAAAAAGATCATATTTACTTAATTCCTTTTTATCCATATATTGAGTAGCATCAAAGTCAGCAATAGAACCAGCAATTTGTGTATGAATGCCGCTGAATTCCTCCGCTTCTAACTTTGTAATACCTGATTTACCTTCTTTAATGTTCTCCCACAAGGCTGATACTGTTTGACCTAGTGGTGAGATAACACCATATCCTGTGACAACTACTCTACGTACCATATATTCCTCTCCTTTTTCGTTTACTTTAACAGATTCTTTAATTGCTCCAGCATTTTGTGAAAGAAATCTTCCCCTAAAACCCGTTTGTATTGCAAAGCACCCTTCGTACTCGAAATAAGAAGGATGGCTAATGCCTCTAAATCCATTGTCGACTGAAGTGAACCATAGTTCTTAGCATCTTGTAGTAAATCCACTAAAACATCGACTTCCATTTGGCTAAGCTGTTGAACTTTTTCTTGCATCGAAGGTGACAATTCTTGATAATCCGCCTGTAACGCAGTGATCGGGCAAACACCATCTTGTTCTAGAAATTTAATCCGTCGCAAAATAAAGGCGAAAGGTTTTTCCTCAGCTGCTACTGTAGATTCCTTAATTACTGTATAAGCCTCCCCTAATCCTTTTTGAATTCTTTCGCAAACTGCGACCCCTAAGTCTTCCTTCTTTTCAAAATGATAATGAATGCTCGCTTTTGTTACACCAAGCTCTTTCGCTAAATGGTCATAACTAAATGATGTGAAACCTTTTTCTTGAATATTCTTCAATGTTAATTCAATGATTTGTGATTTTCTATTTGTCATGGCTATATACTAACTTACTAGTAGGTAAGTGTCAAATAAAAATACAGCAGATAGTTATTTATCTGCTGAAATTATAGTCTATTTCATTTCTTGTGTTGGTCCCATAACACCCGGTACTGGTAAACCAGCTTGACGAAGTAGAACTGTCATTTGACCGCGATGATGCGTTTGATGATCAATTAATGCACGTAATAAAGCGCCCTTTGGTATTGGCCCTGTAAAGCCATTTACCACTTCTAGTAAATCTTCATTTGAAAGCTTTGCTGCTTCCTCTTTTATACCATTTACAACTTTCTCATATGCTTGTACAATTTCTACAGCTGTCGTTGGTACAGGGTCTTCTTGACGAATCATCGGAACCTTTAAGCCTGCTAAATAACTAAAATATCCAGCCGCTCCAACTAAATGCCAACCAAGCCAGCCAAGTGTACTATGTCCCTCTACGATACTTTGATCCAACTTATCGTCAGTTACTGCCTGTAATACTTTCAGTGTTCCCTCTGCAGCCATCGTCCATTCCTGTAAAAAATCATCCGCTTGTCTATACATAACCATGCCCCCCATTTTTTAACTACAATTCTATCTTAGTTAATTTTTTTCATAGTTACAAGTTTCTAGCTTTTAGTTTACATAATATTATTACTGGTATACTAGCTATGATTCGTATAATGCGCTACATTCACGTATAATTAATATAAAGTAGCGAAGGAGTGTGCCAATGAAACATTCTATTTTCGTACTTGCTCTTGCATTGTTATTGGCAGGGTGCCATGAAGAAATGAAAAAAGAACCTGTGCACCCAGCTGTTCAAGATCAAGTGTCACTACTCACCTATTTCCCACCTGATGGCTCTGTCGCATATTTTCAAGGAGAGGGGAATGAATTTGCCAGCTTTACTCTACAAACTACCTATATCGATACGCAACATATTGCTCAAGTGGAAGATAATGGTGGTGTGACTCTATTAAAAATTTATCGCATGACAGATTCAAAGATTGAGCTAGTCTATCGTGAACCTGTAGACAGTAACCCAAGATTGCCTAGTACAACTGAGGTTGCAGCTTACCCTGTGCTAGAAACGATACTACAGCAACCGATACAAGTAGGAACAAGCTTTCAAGGCTGGACCATTCAATCAACAACTGCTCAAGTCGATACAGGAACAAAAGTCTATACAAATGTCATCCAACTTACACGCACTGAAGATCAATTCATAACGACCAAGTATTTTGCACAAGGGGTTGGCCTCATCAAAATCGAAGATACGATGGAGTCTGATCAAGAGCAGCCATTTGTCGTGACTTCCACCTTACAAAAAATAGAATAGTATGATGATGATAGGCGTCCTGCTTGGGCGCCTATTATGTAGCAAAAGGAGGCATCATCCTATGAGTGACCTACATAAGTCTGCTAACGAGCAGGAAGAATTAACAGAAGAAGAATTTATCGAGCTTGTGTTAACAGAGCAACAAAAAGCATTAGCTCAAGAGCAAGAAGAACGTCTTTATGGCAAAAAAACAAAAAAGCCCAAGCCATTCGTACGCTGGATTGTATGGAGTATGGCATTCGTACTGTTTTTCAATACATTCGCGCTTATTTTTCAAATTTATTCTATTCCGGCTATCGAATTTATCAAAGTATCAACCAAGCTATCAGCACAAGAGGATATACAAACTTATAAAAAAGCTATCGTGGAAATTTCGACAGGTTCCAGCAAAGGCACGGGTTTCGCCATCTCACCAGACGGTCTCATTGTCACCAATGCCCATGTAGTAGAGCAAGCACCGACATTATCCGTTGTATTTCCTGATGAGGGAGTAATGGAAGCAACACTAATTGAGAGCTATCCGGATATTGATTTAGCCTTATTGCAAGTTCAAGCAGATCAGCTTCCCTATCTTCCACTAGCAGCTGATCCAACCTTCCCTGAAAATGAGCATATCTATTTTATCGGTAACCCCCTTTCCTTTACTGGAATAGCTAATGAGGGAACTTTGCTGGAATCCATTCAATTAGACGATTGGCAAGTACCAGTAATAATGCTGAAAGCCCCGGTTTACCGTGGCAATAGTGGCAGTCCCGTCATTGATCAACAGGGTGAAGTCATCGGGATTATCTTTGCCACGATGAAATATGAACCTATAGGACGAGTTGGCCTATTTGTCCCAGTCCAACAACTCCACCATATTTTAGAACAATCCAACAAAAAATGAACCTGTAAAGTGCAGGTTCATTTTTGTTGGTGTTGAAGTTATTCTGGGTTTACATAATAATATTATTTATCTTTACTTTCCTGTTTCACAAACTGAGCAATGGCCGATTTCACAGGTATTTTACTAACGACCTCATCACTAACCTCAGCAACTTTTTGGAGAGCATGCAAAAGATTATCATCCCCTGTCCAATGCTTTTCCAATACTTCCGGCCCTAATTTATTAATAATCGTATTCACCACAAACGTCGCCAACACGATATCATCCAAATAACCCCCAAACCCTAATATTCCCTCAGGCATCAGATCCAACGGAAACACAAAATACGCAATCGACGCACCGATCAACGCCCGACTTTTCTTATCCACCCCTGCATCTGTTAAGGTTTTAACCAATAGATGAAATAAATCAGGCACAAACATTAAATACGGTGTAAATTTACTATTCTTGCCCTTCTTCGACCCAAGAAAACCAACTAATTTTGTACGTAACTTCTGATAAAAATCCTGCTGTTCCTGATCATTCGGTAATTTCATTAAATCTTCCATCAATAAATCAACCTCCAATAGTAAGTACCTTTGTGTGCTATTTTGTGGCGCTAATTAGTTACCTTTTGAGGTGCTTTTTAGCACATTTTGCGGTCTATTCGCCACTCTTCAAATCCTATACGAATCTTAGTGCGCTATTCAGCACTTTGCGGGCTATCCGGCTCTTTTTCGGGTCTATCCGTCTCTTTGCTGGTTCTATCCGTCTCTCTCGCCGCGCTATCCATCACTTTGCTAGTTCTATCCGTTTCTTTCACCGCGCTATACGCCACTTTGCTCGATATCCGTCACTCTTGCGCTTCTATCCGTCTCTTTCACTGCGCTATCCGTCTCTTTGCTCGATATCTACCACTTTTGCGAGCTATCCGTCACTCTCGCCGCACTATCTGTCTCTTTGCTAGTTATCCATCGCTCTTGCGCTTCTATCCAGCACTTCCACCGCGCTATTAACTTTGCCAACAGCACTACTTTATATTTATCCAATTTTAAGATTTATAATCATTGAACATTGCGATGATATAAAAAAAGACATCCTATTTGCATAGGATGCCTGGGTTTAACGAAAGTAATTTTAATTTCTGAGAATTAAAGTTTAGTTACGTTAGCAGCTTGTGGTCCGCGGTTGCCATCTACAACTTCGAATTCCACTTTTTGACCTTCGTCAAGTGTTTTGAAACCTTCGCCTTGGATAGCTGAGAAGTGTACGAATACGTCGTTTTCACCTTCAACTTCGATGAATCCAAAACCTTTTTCTGAGTTAAACCATTTTACTGTACCTTGTTTCATTTAAGAAAACCTCCAAAAAATAAAAGTGAACAATATGTAATTTCTTCAGCGATTGAAAAAAATTCACATATTACAAAGAGTACCGTACTAACGCGATCACTTTTTGTAATATGTGAATTCATGTTTCCGGTGAAGCAATTAAATTGTTAACCTAAGTATAACCAGCATTCATAATTTTGTCAAATAAAGAAAATTGTTTTTTTACTTTATTTCAAAAATATTTTACTTTTCTTCCATTTTACATGCAATAATTCCATGATATACTTGTGCGTCATCATCACATGCCTCACAGAAGAAACTTTCATCCTCTGACCAAAAGGCCCAATATTGCCCTTCTTTTACTGCTTCATTATCATATGTTGAGCGAAAGAGTGCTAGTTTATGCTGTAAAGCCAGCTCAAACTGCTCCTTTGCTTCAAATGTATCGTGTGTTTGAATAAAAGCTTCCCAGCCCTCAAATTTCCACCAAGGCTCATAGTCCGCTTTCATGTAAATAATTGTATACATATTTGCCCATTCCTTGCTGTCATAAGATATTTTCATTTTAGCAAACACACCTGAAATGTCTATTAAAACAACCTGAATTATGCTATTATTACCTTATTATACATAATTTTTGGAGGTTTTTATATGTTTTCAAGCATTCGACCTAAAGCTGAG
Organism: Lysinibacillus sp. GW823-FHT06C08; assembly: GCF_058795135.1. NCBI lineage: Bacteria > Bacillati > Bacillota > Bacilli > Caryophanales > Bacillaceae > Lysinibacillus > Lysinibacillus sp. GW823-FHT06C08. The sequence goes on along the minus strand of NZ_JBXAHN010000002.1, from coordinate 382,261 downwards.
CTAGAAGAACTACTAAAGCGTGGGACTGATTTACGTGCAACAGGCCGATTCCATCAAACATTGGCATTTAACCATTTCAATTCGCAAGATGAAGAGCATTTAAAGACGCTCTATGAAAAGCTAAAAGATATTACCCCTTCTATGAATGCCATTTTTCACCATTATTTAAGTGAGATATCCCCTACCTCTCAATTAACCATTAGTGAAGAAAATATTAATCAATATTTAACTCAATTTTTCCTAGCAACACGTGATGACGAGTATGTGGATGAAACCGTCAAATTTTTCAATTTATTTCGCAAGCATCAATATGAGCCTGGTAAATTAATTGTCGTTTTCAATCAATTTGCCTTCTATATTACTACTTATATTTTACATAACTTTGGGATGAAGCCTAATAAAGCCTTCCAATTTATGAAATCATTCCAATCTGCTGTCAATGTCGATCAGGAGCTATTGGTAGAAGTTTTGACGGAGCGCATCATTGAGAATGTTGTTGGTGAAGTATCATCCTTGATGGATGTCAATGCCAAAATCATGTATATGAAAGATTTAGTATTTAGTTTAGACAAGCAAAATGAGGAAATCCAGTCCTCTACAGCTGCGACTGAAGAAATAGCCGCTTCTATAAATGAAGTAGCCCGTATGTCCTCTCATATATCAGAAAAAACAACTGAATCTGTTGACCATGCGACACAGGGTAAAAATGCAATTGAGCATGCATTATCTGAAATTTTCAAAACGGAAGAAACGTTTACTTCGATTGTAGAATCTTTTACAGAACTGCAAAAACGGGTAAATGATATTGAACAAGTTGTGACATTGATCAACCAAATTGCGGACCAAACTAATTTACTAGCACTAAATGCCTCCATTGAAGCTGCACGCGCGGGTGAACATGGTAAAGGCTTTGCGGTCGTAGCACAGGAAGTACGAAAACTTGCGGAAAGCACGGTCTCAGCTTTAAGCGAAGTCTCTACAAATGTTCACCATTTAAAGAGCTATTCCAATGACGTTTCCGACTCGATAACAGAAACAACAGCCATCATAAAAGAAGCAACCGTTGAGGCGAAAGAATCGTTACCATTATTGAATGCTATTGTTCATGCGATTGAAGGTATTAACTTGGATGTGACCAATACGGCAGCGATTTCCCAGCAACAGGCAGCGGCTATCGATGAAGTCTCCTCTAGAATGATTGAAATTTCCAACTTGCAGGAAGATATTCGAGACTATAGTCATAATACATCAAGTGATATTCACCTTTTAGGGAAAGAAATCAATCGTTTCCGAAATGATATTATTGCCAATAATAATGTCCAGCTTTCATCCATTGCCCTATTACAGCTATCTAAAGCTGATCATATTTTATGGAAGTGGCGCATTTATAATATGTTCCTTGGCCTAGAACATGTTGAGCCAAACGATGTCTCTTCCCATAGAGAATGTCGACTTGGCAAATGGTACACAGCTTCTCGCACGGTGGAACGCTTCGGCCATTTACAGGATTATCATGATTTAGACAATTATCATTTACTTGTTCACGAATCCGCGAAGCGCGCGGCGGCTGCCTTTAAAGCTGGCAATATCGCACAAGCAGATAGCCATCTAAAAGAAGTAGATGAAGCGTCTACTCAAGTTCTTTATAATATTAATAACTTAATCGCCTATTTAGAAAAAGAAAGAGTTATGCAATAAAGAGAGCGGCTCGTCCCCTCTCTCTAATGGTAGGAGGTATTTCCTTGAACAAACGAGCAAGTATTAAATTTTTTGGTGACGTCTACGGGACAGGCTACCGATTCTTTATTAAACAAAAGGCCATTGAATTAGGGCTAAAAGGGTATTGCAGATTGAATGCTGCTGAGCAAATTGAGGTTGAAGTCGAAGGAGCTGAAAAAGCGCTGAATGAATTCCTTCTTTTTGTCCAAAAAGGTGTAAGTCCCCAAGCCGATTCCAACTCATTTTCTTTAGAGCTGTATGATGATTTAAAAGGATATGTACGAATGGAGTCAGACATTGTTTAGTCTGGCTCTTCTTTTTACAAAGTAGTAAGGCCATAGTAAGACACTACAAGATGCCTTACTGGTTAATGATTTATGTTCTGTTTAAGTAATTTATTATTGGCTATTGCGACTTCTATTAAACCAATCATACATGTTGCTAAAAATAATATAGACCAATTGATTTTTCCATATAATACACATGTATAGATAACGTCAAGCACACAGTATAAAAGTATGATGCTAGCAATAATTATTCCTTTATTATTCTTCATCATTCCACCACTTTCTTTTTTACAAGTTACTAATTTCTAATAAGCTGACTTTATTATACAGTAATTATCTTATTTTGTATTATTAAACATTTTTCCGCAATCAGCACAGAAAAAAAAATATCCGTACATCCGTACATAAAGTTTTTTCAAAAAACAAGCCATCCACGTTTATTTTCAAATCAAACAGCACATAAACCTAAGCATGAGTAATTTGAATCTATACGCTATAATGTTCACAAATCTCTTAAAAATAAGTGGACATAAATAATGAACGACTTATTGCTAGGTATTCTAGGTAATATCATTGAGAAAATTTGCGTTTCGCAGTAAAATTTATGTAAGGTTTCATTTTTCATTGAAACTTTATGTCGATTATTTCGTATAAGAAGATAGACATATTGAAATGCAAGGAGGAAGAAACAATGCTTAGTGTTGGACAGTTTTTTTCTAGACATACTGCTAGCTTCGTTATTTCGTTAACAACTGTTTCTATCGCAGCAATTGCAGCAAATCCTGGATTCTTCCTTGGTGGTTTACTGTTTGCTGGTTCATATGCGACGAGTACAGCGTTGCTGAAACATAGACAAAAAAAGAAAGTCATGCAAATAGCAGGTATCACAAAAGAAGAATTCAAACACATTGAAACACAATTATCAACCGCTAATAAGCAAATTCAAACATTAAGTCAAAACTATTTACGTGTACGTTCTGTATCGGCTTTTAAACAACTACTTGAGATGACGCGCATTTCAAAAAATATCGTCAAAGTTGTAAAGACGGATCCACGTAAGTTTTATAATGTTGAACCCTTTTTCTATGCGCATTTACCTTCAGCAGTGGAATTAACGGATAAGTATACAATGCTTTCTAGGCAGCCCGTGAAGGATAAAGAAATTCAATTGACGTTATCAAAAACGCGTGAAACACTTACCGATTTAAATGATACGATTCAAATTGATTTAAAGGATGCGCTAGCTAATGATATTGACCACCTACAAATGGAGATTGAATTCGCAAATCGTTCTAATCTTAGACGTAGAGAACAATTGGACTGGCGAGGCGATGATAAATGACGGCAAATGAACATGCTTTCCAATTAAATACCATTCCCGGTCTTTCTCCATTAGTACAATCTTATTTAGAAACAACTCCACAAACTGAGGCGATGGCGACGTACGAAACGCTATCGCCTCTTGCGCAAAGTCGAGCCTTACTATATGCTAGCCAACTTGATTTAACTGATTTTGAATCTTTGCTGTCCTTAGGGCAAGATTCACAGCGTTCCCTATCCCAGTTTGCAGATCGGATGTTAGCGCAGGTAAAGCAAAAAGACGTGACAAAAATCGGCCAAATGCTCGATTCCTTAATGCATACTTTAGATCGTGTAGACCCGACAGCTTTAGAGCCGAAAAAGCAAACCTTTTTCAATAAGATATTTGGTAGTAAAACAGAGCCTACTGTGAAACAAACGCTAACAGAATTTGAGCGTATTAGTATTCAGGTGGAACGTATTGGGGTCCAATTGGAACGTGCTCAGCTCCAACTAATTCGAGATGTAGAAAATTTAGAAGCGCTTTATACACATAATCGAGGATTTTTCGAGGAACTAGCTACTGCCATTGCAGCTGGTCAAATGAAAAAACAGCAAGCCATTGAAGTTGAGCTTCCTACAAAAATAACAAGTGTCCAAGCAAATAAACAGCCACTTGCTATACAACAGCTAAATGATTTCGCTGCGCAAATTGAGAGGTTGGATCAACGCATTTATGATTTACAGGTTTCTCAACAAGTAGCCCTTCAAACGGCACCACAAATTCGTATGATACAGCAAGCGAACCAAACATTAGCTGAAAAAATTGAATTTTCCATTGTCACACTAATTCCTTTATGGAAAAATCAATTGGCGATGATGCTTTCCATGCATATGGATCATCACTATGCACAGCTTGAGGAACGATTAACACAGACACAGGATCGTTTTGCAAGGCCATCATTTGAACAGCAAGTATCGAAATTCAAGGAAACACAGCATGAGCTACAAACAGCTATAAAAGATGTCTTCGCCCTACATACGGCGACTGAACAAGAAAAACAACAGTTGCAAGATGCGACAGATATAAGAGGCTATCAGAGAGACTAATGAAAAAAAGGGTGGCTCAGTAAATGATCTGAACCACCCTGTCTTTTTTTAGGCAAAATAATCTTTATAGTAGCCACCGACGTTGCCAGTGTTATCGATGATAAAAATGAACTCTTCTGTTTCATTTTTCACTTCATATTCTTTTCCAACTGTTAATACGTTTGATACTAAGTATTTTGATGCATTGGTATGTTTGCAAGTCACTGTTCGTAATGTTGGCGCATCTTTCCATTTTAAATGTAACATATTCTCTCTACCTCTCTTTACTAGCATAAAGCTAATGTCTAATGCTTATTTTATAATATTTTTAGGCTTTTGTGGAGAAAAAAGAAATACAATACCTAATCTATCCAAAATAATTTTACATTTGAGGTGTTATGATGAGCTTTGGCGGTGTACCGCAATGGTTTTTTATTATTGCAATAGCATTTGTAATCTGCTTTGTCCTTTATGCAGAGTGGAATTCTAGAAAGTAAGTGAGTCCCTCTATTAGGACTCACTTTTTCATTTGTTGCTACTACTTTAATGTTCGTTTTAAAAACTCTTTCGTTCGATCATGTTGAGGGTTTATTAATACTTGTGATGGTGGGCCCTCTTCGACAATAACACCTTTATCCATAAAGACTACGCGATCTGCTACCTCTTTGGCAAATTCCATCTCATGCGTCACAATAAGCATCGTATTGCCTGCATCCGCCAATTGTCGCATGACTTTGAGTACCTCCCCTACCATCTCAGGGTCTAGTGCTGATGTAGGTTCATCAAAAAGCATCACTTCTGGATTCATGGATAATGCTCGGGCAATGGCTACGCGTTGTTTTTGCCCTCCTGAAAGCTGTCGAGGCTTTGCGTTCACATATTGATCCATCCCGACGATTTTTAAATATTTAAGCGCTGTTTCCTCCGCTTCCTTTTTCGAACGTTTTAAAACTTTTATTTGACCCACTGTACAATTATTTAAAACATTGTGGTTGTTAAATAAATTGAATTGCTGGAATACCATGCCTAGATGTGTTCGATATTCTTGGATATTGTGTTTTTCGTCTAGGATGTCCTCCCCTTGATAAATAATTTGCCCACCACTTGGTGTTTCTAATAAATTAATACAACGAAGTAAAGTGGATTTACCAGAACCAGAGGAACCAATTAAACAAACGACTTCCCCTTTTTCCACTTGAAAATTAACATCCTTTAACACTTGGTTACGTCCAAATGATTTACTTAAATGCTCAATTTTAATGACTGCCATTTGTGCGTCCCCCTAAATTGCTTCTTTTTGTTCTTTTTGATAAGCATCTGGTCCATCTAATCGTTTTTCAACATATAGCAGAATACGTGATGCAGTAAATGTCATGATGAAGTAAAGAATACAAGCTACAAAGAATGATTCAAAATAACGGAAGTTGTTACCAGAGATTGATTTTGTTTGGAAGAATAATTCTGTTACTCCAATAACGTTTAATACGGCTGTATCTTTAATATTCATAATTAATTGGTTGCCTGTCGCAGGTAGTACGTTACGCGCTACTTGTGGTAAAACTACGTGAAGCATGATCTGGAAGTGATTCATACCGATAGCCGATGCTGCCTCATATTGACCATTATCAATTGATACAATACCACCGCGAACAATTTCTGCCATATAGGCACCTGTATTAAGAGAAACGACTAAAATCCCTGCTGTAATAAAGTGCATGTCTATGCCAAATGCAATATCTAATCCATAGTAGACAACCATAGCCTGTACAATCATTGGTGTACCACGGAAAAATTCAACATAGCATGTGAGTATAAAATTAATAAGCTTTAAGCCATAAAATTTCACACCTTTTTTACGAACTGGAATCGTATGCATAATTCCGATGAAAAATCCGATAAATGCACCAATAATTGTACTTATAGTCGAAATTAGTAACGTATAATACGCACCTCGTAAAAACATTTGCCAGTTGTTTTCAATAATTGAAAGTATCCATTCAAGACTCATGATGTTCCTCCTAACAATGTCATGTTGCTTGCTATCTTTTTCGTGCCCCAGCTCTTTCTACTAGTCTATGTTTTATTTCGCTAGGACATTATCATTATGTAGAGAGGTTCTCATTTTAATAATGATGAAATGATAGTGCACGGACTAGTCAATAGTCCGTGCCATTTTTTTATTGTGCTGCTGGTTGCTGAGAAATAGCTTCTTCCATAATCGCTTGGCGATCATCTTCAGAAATTCCTTTTAGAATTTCATTGATTTTATCAAGATTCGCATCTTCTTTACGTAAGCCTACAGCAATTGACGTATTTGAAAGATCTGTATCGAAGCCCTCTTCAAATGCTACGTATGTGAATTTATCGTTGGCAGCAGCTGCGGAAATACCTTCTGGACGTTCTGCAACATAGCCATCAATTTTGCCTGCCTCTAAAGCTACACGCATAGCTGGGAAGCTTTCCATTGCTGTTTGTTTATTAACATCTTTGATTTGGTCTATCACATTGTAGTTGGATGTATTAAGTTGTGATGTAATTTTTGCTCCAGAGAAATCTTGAATGGATTTGACCCCTTCATATTTGCTGCCTTTTTTAATAACCATAACAAAATCAGAAGTATAGTAGTTTTCTGTAAAATCAATTGTTTTCTTACGTTCTTCTGTTGGCGACATGCCTGCGATAATTGCATCAATTTTATTTGATTGTAGCGCTGGTACTAAGCCGTCCCATTCCAATTTGACGATTACTAATTCTTTGCCTAAGCCTTCAGCGATTTTTTTCGCCATTTGTACATCATAGCCGCCTGCATATTCTGCATTATCTGCAATTTTCACCGCACCATTTGCATCATTTTGCTGTGTCCAGTTGAATGGTGGGTAGCCAGCCTCCATTCCAATTCGGAATTCACCGCCGCCGTCTTCCTTATCTGCGCCAGCTTCTCCTGAACTGCCTTCTTTTTTGTCGCTAGTGCCACATGCAGCTAGCACAATTGCCGTCATGATAGAGATCATTACTAACAGCCATTTTCTTTTCATGAAAAACTCCCCTTTTCTGTAAAAAAATAAGACAACTGTACGAAAAAAGACCTAAGTTTTGTGAACTTAGGTCTTACCTTTTATGACAGTTGCCCAAATCCTCACTATAATTCCATGTTTCCGAGATAGCACAACCTAGTAAACCTGGAATTGAATTCACTAGGACAGTCCTGCACTTATTCACTGCAGACCCAGCATAAAAGTACGAGCTCCTTTTATACTTCGGCGATATTTCCTTCTTCATTGCGTCTTTGTTTGCTTGTACTCAACAATGAACTAATAAATACCGCGCCTCTACCTCACTGTTATAGGTTAGTGAGGTTTGTTTATTTAATTGATATTTAGATACTACTATAAAACTAGTATGTACGTCAAGAGAGTTTTAGCATTTTTCTGACTAATGACAATATTAGGGTATTATGCTTGACCTATCCATTGTTAATCTATGTATTTTTGTCAATATATCCGCCGGAAAACCACAAATTTTTACTATCAATGGTTTTTATACTAAGAAAATAGTTTCGTATTTTCAAAATCACTAAAGACTTTAGTGATACAGAAAACCAAGAAAAAAACCCTGTAAAACAAAGTTTACAGGGTTTAAAGGATTTATGAATTTAATAATAAATCTTCAGGATTTTCGATTAATTCTTTAACTGTTTTTAAGAATCCTACAGAATCTTTTCCATCGATGATACGGTGATCATAAGAAAGTGCTACGTACATCATTGGACGGATTTGAACTTCACCATTTACTGCAACTGGACGGTTAACAATTGAGTGCATACCTAAAATACCAGCTTGAGTACCGTTCATAATTGGTGTTGACATTAATGAACCGAATACACCACCGTTTGTGATTGTGAATGATCCACCAGCCATGTCATTTAAGCCTAGTTTTTTCTCACGAGCTTTAGTCGCTAAGCTAGCGATATCTTTTTCGATTTCTGCGAAGTTTTTGCTGTTTGCATCGCGTACAACTGGTACTACTAAACCTTCTTCAGTTGATACTGCAATACCGATATCAAAGAAGTTATTTAAATGTAATTCATCGCCAACGATTTGAGCGTTTACGTATGGGTATTTTTTCAGTGCTGCAACAACAGCTTTTGTGAAGAATGACATGAAACCAAGTTTGATGTCGTTTGCTTTAACAAACTCTTCTTGTTTACGTTTACGAAGTGCCATGATGTTTGTCATGTCAATTTCGTTGAATGTTGTTAACATTGCTGTTGATTGTTTAACTTCTAATAAACGTTTTGCAATTGTTTGACGACGACGGCTCATTTTTTCAATTGTTACACGGTCAGAATTAGCAGCTGGTGTGAATACAACTGGGCCACCTGTAGTTGCTACTGGTGCTGGTGCTGGTGCTGGTGCTGTACCATGTGCTGACACATCTTGTACACGAACACGGCCTTGTGGATCTACTGGAGATACCGCTGCAAGGTCGATGCCTTTTTCACGTGCAAGTCGACGTGCCGCTGGAGATGCGATAACACGCTCACCAGAAGTTTCTTCTACTACAGGAGCTGCTGCAACTGGTGCTGTAGGAGCCGCTTGTGGCGCTGCTGGAGCTGGAGCTGCTTCAGCTGGAGCCGCCGTTGCTGGTGCAGCTGCTGCGCCTTCGCCTGCTTCTACGATAGCAATAACTTGACCAACTAGTACAGTATCGCCTTCTTCAGCTAAAATTTGTGTTAATACACCTGCTTCTTCAGAAATGATTTCAGCGTTTACTTTATCTGTTTCAAGTTCAACGATGAATTCACCTTTTTCAACGCGATCGCCCACTTTTTTTACCCACTGTGCGATACTACCTTCTGTAATCGATTCTGCTAATTCAGGGACTTTAATTTCAGCCACTTTCATTTCCTCCTTTGATTAACGTGCATGACGCACATAAAAGGGCTACTGCTTATGGGCAAGTAGCCCAGCTATCAATATTTATATGTTATTATTTAACCTTTACTGGCTCAGCAACTGCTTCTTCAATAAGTGATGATTGAGCTGCTTTATGAGAATCTGCATCCCCTTCAGAAGTTGAGCTCATTGCAGGACGACCTACATAGCGAAGCTTTTTACCTTCTGCAAGTTCATATAATGTTTCTAGTGCATAATTCCATGAGCCTTGGTTTTTAGGTTCTTCTTGTACCCATACGATTTCTTTTGCATTAGGATACTTAGCAATAATACCAGCAACTTGCTCTTTTGGGAATGGGTAAAGTTGTTCTACACGAACAATGTGTACGTGATCGAAACCTTCTCCATCTTTCACGCGATCTGCTAAATCGATCATCACTTTACCAGTACCTAATACGATACGCTCTACAGCTTCTGTTTTTGTACCTAAGCCAGGTTGTTCAATCACTTCTTGGAATGAACCATCTGCTAATTGCTCAGCATTAGCTGCTGCTAATGGGTGACGCAATAATGATTTTGGTGATACAACCACAAGTGGACGTACACCTTCAGTACCTAATAACGCTGCTTGACGGCGCAATAAGTGGTAGTAGTTACCTGCATTTGAACAGTTTGCTACAAACCAGTTATTTTCTGCTGACATTTGTAAATAACGTTCCATACGGCTTGAAGAGTGCTCTGGACCTTGGCCTTCATAACCATGTGGTAATAGAATCACCATGCCAGATTTTTGACCCCATTTAGAGCGTGCCCCTGAAATGAAGTTATCAAACATTACCTGTGCCATATTCGCGAAGTCACCAAATTGTGCTTCCCAAACTGTTAATACATGGCCGTTTTCTAAGTTATAACCATATTCAAAGCCAACTACCCCTGCTTCAGTCAGTGGTGAGTTGTGCACTGAAAAGGATGCACTTGCACCAGAAATATGATGAAGTGGTGTAAAGACATTACCATTGTTTTTATCGTGAAGCACTAAGTGACGTTGTGAGAAAGTACCACGTTGTGCGTCTTGACCTGTGAAACGTACTGGTGTGCCATCTTGGATAATAGTTGCATAAGCTAAAGTTTCCGCATGACCCCAGTCGATTTTCGCAGATGCAAATGCATCACGACGTTTTTCTAAAATTTTGCCAAGCTTTTTCTGTGGCTCGAAGTTTTCTTCAAACACTAGAAGCTCTTCGTTAATTTTACCTAAACGTTCTGCTCCAACTGCTGTATCAATTTGTGGGAATTCAATTTTTAATTCTTCTGGCATTTCTAATTGATGATGCTCATCTTTTGAAGCCATTTCTTTTACATGATCATAAGCCGCTTGCATTTCTGCATAAATAGCTGTATCTAATGCAGCTACATCTTCAGTTGATACAAGACCTTCTGTTACAAGTGCTGCACCATATAATGAACGTACAGTTTCGTGTTTAGATACTAATTTATAAGTTTCTGGGTTTGTAACCGTTGGATCATCAGTTTCGTTATGACCATGACGGCGGTAACCAACTAAATCAACGACAATATCTTTACCGAATTTTTGGCGGTAGTTAGCTGCAAAGCGACCAACTTGTGCCACTGCTTCTGGGCTATCTGCATTCACATGTACTACTGGTACTTCATACCCTTTTGCTGGGTCAGAAGAGTAAACAGAAGAACGAGAATCATATTGTTCAGTCGTGAAACCGATCATATTGTTCGCGATAATGTGAATAGTACCACCTGTTGTAAATCCTTCAGTTTTAGCGAAGTTTAATACTTCAGTTACGATACCTTGACCTGGGAATGCTGCATCACCATGCACAAGAATTCCTAAGCCTTTTGTGCGATCATGAATCGCTTGACCTGGTTTTGAAGTGTCATCTTGCGTTGCACGTGTAGCACCTAGAACTACTGGATTGCCTACTTCTAAGTGTGATGGGTTGTATGCAAGCTTTACATTCATACCTGAATCACGGTTATAAGAAGCACCCATATGGTATTTCACATCACCTGTCCACCCTTTTGTAATTTCAAGGCGACCATTTTCTGGCATAAATAAATCATTTGATACATGTGCAAAGTCAGAGAACATCATGTCATAAGGTTTATTTAAAATATGTGTTAAAACATTTAAGCGACCACGGTGTGCCATACCAATACGTACTTTTTCAACACTTAGCGCTTCTGCAGTTTTAATGATTTCATCAAATAGTACAATTTGCGTATCTAAGCCCTCACCAGAGAAACGCTTTTGTCCTACAAATGTTTTATGGATAAATTTCTCGAAATTTTCAACACGCGTTAAACGATCTAATAAGGCTTTCTTTTCATCAGAAGAAAGTGCTTGTTGGAAAGAGCCAGATTCAATTTGTGCTTGAATCCAATTACGTTCTTCTGTAGCTACTACATGTTCATATTCAAACGCTACTTTATTTGTATAAATAGCTTTTAAATAGTCAATTGCATCCTTACCATTTTTCACGTTTGCTGGCACATCTTTGAAGAAGATTGCTGCAGGAATTTCAGCTAAATCTGCAGCGCTTAAGTTGAACGCGCTTTCTTCAATTTGAGCTGTTTGTAGTTCACGGTTTTTCAGAGGATAAATATCTGCTGCTAAATGACCGCGTGAACGGATTGCATCGGCTAATTTCACAGCGGCTAACACTTTTTTGTAATCGCCAGCAGGAGCCGCTGCTGTATGACTAGCTACAGCTACTTCACCTTCTACTACTACTGGTGCACCAAATTGTTGGAATAAAGAAACTAACTCCGGTTCTACTTCTTCAGGAGACTGTAAGAATAAGTCGTATTGCTCCATCACATATCCTAAGTTAGGACCAGAGAAAGCTGACCATGGAGAACTTACAGTTGTAACGTTGTTCGACATGAAAAATGACCTCCAAATTTTGCCTTTCGGCAGTTCCATTAATTAAATTGCAATTAATTATATAATATTTAGCCGTTCTTTAAAAGAATGTTTTACACTACTTTTCCATATTTTAAAGAACGTTTTTTCCATCTCAATCTTACTACTCTTCACAAAAAATACAACTCTTTTTAGCAAATTAAGCAATTTTTTTCGCAAAGGATAGAATAATGAAATAAAGCGTGCATTTTTCTTAATATTTTAGCGGGATCTTTAATGAGAAAACGGTTCCAATATTAACCTCACTCTTGACTTCTACCGTCGCATTATATTTTTCAAGCAACATCTTCGAAATACTTAATCCTAAGCCAGTTCCACCAATTTGACGGTTTCTTGCCTCATCCACTCGATAAAAACGATCAAAGATAAAAGGAATATTGTCTTTTGCTATTCCTATACCATTATCAGCAATTTCTAAACATGCATAATTTCCAGCAACTGAAATAGAAATTTGTATCTTAGGAATTTTTTCACAATAACGAATTGCATTTTCTATTATATTACGAATGATTTGACTTAGTGCATTTTCAGTTATAAATAAAGGACCCATTTCATCATTTTTCGACAGCAAAATTCGCGCTTTTGGGTGTACAAGCCTCATTTCATCGATAACAGCCTCAATCACAGATTGTGCATTTGCCTCACTCATCTCATCTTTTTCCTCACGTCTTGCAAGCTCTAATAACTCCTCAATCATTTTACGCATGCGAGCGATTTCTGTTAAGGAAGTATCGATTGACTCCTCTAAAATAGCTGGATCATTTTTGCCCCATCTTTTTAGCAGAGAAAGATGACCTTCGATAGCTTGGATTGGCGTACGAAGCTCATGAGAAGCATCAGCCACAAATTGTTGCTGCTGTGTAAAAGAAATTTGCAGCTCATTCATCATGGTATTGTACATTTTCAACAAATCACCAATCTCATCGTGTGATGTGTAGGTTAGCTGTATAGGCTCATTAAAGCCTTGATCCATCACCATTTTCATGGAAGCACGTAATTCACGCAATGGCTTCATTAAATAATTGGCTAGATAATACCCAATAGAGCCTGATAACACCAATGCCCCAAGACCTGCGATGAGCATAGCTGTTAATAAATAATGCATAAGCGATTGAAAACCGTTGAGCGGATGGACAACTTGGACATACCCTTGAAAAAAGCCTAGTCGTATTGGTTCATTCATGACCAGTACATCCTGCTTATCAATGGTCGTCTCAAAAATCTCCTGCATGGAGTTAAGAGGTGCAGCAGCTGAAGTATTATTGATACGCAAAATATCCACGCCGTCCGCATTAAACATTCTAACAGTTTCATCTCGATCGACAATCGATTTGAGCAAACCAGTATTTTGTTGAATTTGTTGAATCGTAATATCCGGTCCCTGTGATTGTAAAAATGAAATAATATCCCTGCTAGTCCGTTCAACCTTGCTTTCCTCATCATTTAAAAGCCATGTATGGAGAGAAATATAAACAACCACGCAAATAATCGTATAGCTTAAAAAAATCACACTACTCGATGTGAGCATCCATTTTTTCTGTAAAGATTGACGACGGAGATACATCAGTAACTTGTTCATTCCCGCATCACATACCCAACCCCTCGAACCGTTTCAATATAGGCATTCGTATCACCTGGGAGCTTCGTCCGTAAATGACGTATATACACATCTACCACATTGGTCTCTATATCTGTATCGTAGCCCCATACAGATGTTAGAATATGCTCGCGTGTACAAACTCTATTTTTGTGTTCGATTAATAGTTTCAGTAAATCATATTCTGTCTTTGTGAGGTCAAGTTTATTCCCTTGCACGAAAACTTCATAGGCTGCGATATCTATCTCAATATCACGTAAACTCAAAAATTCACTATTTGCTGGCTCTTGTGTTGTTGCACGACGTAAAATCGTTCGAATTCTTGCTAATAGTTCTTCGATCGCAAATGGCTTGACGATGTAGTCATCTGCTCCAGCATCTAGGCCAGCTACACGATCCATAACAGCGTCTCTTGCCGTTATTAAAATAATAGGTACTTGAGATTGCGTCCTAACTCGCCGACAAATTTCAATACCATTGATGCCCGGTAGCATCACGTCAAGTAATAGCACATCAAATGCTTCAATTGTTGCTAAAGATAGCCCCTCACGCCCTTCAAAGGCAACCGTCACGTCATAGCCTTCATGCTGTAGCTCTAGCTCAACAAAACGTGCAATATGCTTTTCATCTTCCACTACTAATATTTTCTTAGGCACATAATCACCTTCTATTCCGAAATAACGATGCAGGATTTTTATCCCTATACTGTTATAGCATAACATCAAATAAAAAGTCTGTCTCACAAGGAATAACTTGTGGACAGACTTTTTTAATGAGCTTCCGAAATAAAGAGATTATTTTTCCCAGCTTCTTTTGATTTATATAAAGCTTGATCAGCCAAATCCATTAATTCATCCAATGTTTGGGCATGATCTGGATAGTAGGAAATTCCTATTGAAGCAGTTGGTGTGAACTGATGATCCTCAATCATCCAGCCCGCTGCTAATTCATCACGAATGCGACGAATAATATGCATAATTTGACTATGCCTTTTATCAATTTCCCTTGTTAAACCTGTTAGGATGACGAGAAACTCGTCGCCTCCAATTCGAATAACGATATCATGACTTCGAACGGTTTTGCTCAAAGCGTGACCAAAGCTCTGAATAAACGCATCTCCTGTATCATGGCCAAAGCGATCATTGACAGCTTTAAAATCATCACCATCCAAATAAAGCATCGCTACACTTGCATTGTTTTCGTCGGCCTCTGCCAATATTGTCGGAAACTCATTTTGTAAATAACGGCGATTGGGCAGTTGTGTTAAAGAATCATGATAGGCAAGATAAAGCAAATCATTTTCCCTCTCTTTACGATGGGTAATTTCACGGGACACCATCATAATTTGAGAAACTTTTTCTCGATCAGGATCATGGACCACCGTGACATTCCCTTCTGTCCAAATAGGTGTGCCGTCCTTTGCCTTCAGCAAAAGTTCGAACTGGGTATCTGTTTGACCAGTAAAGTTATTTAAAAATGTTTGCCATTCATGCTGGCTTTCTGTATCAATAATGGCACTGTAAAACTGACCTTGTAGCTCCCCATTTTCATAGCCTAAATATATTTCATAGGATGGTGACGTATAAATAATGATTCCATCCTCATTCGTAATAACAATTAAATCATTCGTATTTTCCGTAATGAGACGGAAAGTACGTTCAATATTTTTTAATTCTGTGAACATTCTTTTCTTGTCTGTAATATCATAGTTAATGGTTAAAATTTGTTCAATCTGACCAAATTCATTTTTTAATGGAACAATGGTTGCCTCCACCCAATAATCAGCATGATATTTTGTGCGATAGCACAGCTCTCCCCGCCAGATCTCTCCACTAGCAAGTTTGTCATTGATTAATTGTAAAAAATTTTGTGTTTGGTACCGAGGCTTAAGTAGTGCATAAGACTGCCCAATTAATTCCTCTTCCGTGTAACCTGAAGCTTGTAAAAACATCTCACTCACTTCTGAAATATGGCCTGCACTATCTAAAATAGCTATGGCCGTAGCTGAATTTAATGCCGATTTAAACACTTCAAAGCCATGAGATTTCGACCGTAGTTCGGCCTTTTGCAAGGTGAACTGTGTGAAATCCTGCATAATAAGAAAGATTGCAAAGGAATTGTCCTCCTGCATGACAGGCGATAGTGACAGTAAATACATGCGTTCTTGCTGGTCCAACGTAAGCAATTTCACAAACTTTTCATTCACGTTTTCTCCACTAGCCGCTTGTTGTAAATACAATTTAATTTGCTGCACTTCTTCTTTTGGAACAATCGGTAAATCAATAAACATTTTTTGTTTGACGGCTTCATTATCTAATTGAAAATCTTTCATAAAGCTTGAATTCACTTCATAAATCATACCTTCAGCTGATAATACAACGGTCGAAAAAAAGGCATGGTCGAACATGGACCGCATAAACAAAAATTTATCTTCAATACTACGATCATAGTGAATTTCCTTGGTAATTGCTAAAACATAGTCTTCTTGGTTATAGTGCAATGGGCGTACAGTTGTTTCATATTTACGAACCTCCGACTGCACATATGCATAATCTACATAGTCAACCTGTATATGTTCTGCAATTGCATGATGATAGTTTTTCTGAATGATCGAAAAATTTCGATTTGAGGTAACTGCGGAAAGCATTTTTCCAATTACATCGATCGATAACAGTTCTCGAGCTGCATAGTTTAAGCGAATATATTGAAAATCTTCCTCTACTTTTTTCATAAGAAAAACAAAATCATTGCCAATAAATAATTCATTAAAAAAATCTTCGCTTAAAAGATACTCCATACTGTCACCTCCAGAAAAGGCCATTGCCATCATAATAAAAAACTATGTATATGCTTAATTATACGTAAAAACTAATTCTATTATTATAACATAAAAATAAAAAATTACCTTTCTAGAATTAGATAAATTATATCCTTTTAAGGATATTTTTGATAATTTAGCTATTTAAACATAAAAATATACTACTAAAGTTTCATACAATTGATTAATAATAGATAAAAGTGATATGATTTACTTAATTTTAAATATGTAAAATAAATTGAATATTTCTATTCATTTATCAGAATTTACTGACTATTAAACTAAAAATTTTGTTTTTTACGAGCAAAATGATTGCATGAAACAGCTAGCATGTTATATTATATTTAAAAAACTAGTCTTTTTTCGGTATGGTCGAAATCAGTAAGACAGCGGGAGATTATGGAATATCATAGTTATAACGTCTAGTTCTTTGGGTTTTAATTCCAGTACGAATTTTAGTTTTCTTCTTTATGCTTCAACGGAATTGTTTTAACTACCCTAGTAAAGGAGGCGTTTCGTATGCTTAAACATCGAGACCTGCATGAATGTACAGAGCTTTATGAACTATTATCACACCCTTCTGTATTCCCTTTTGTCCGTCAGAAAGCCACATCCGCTGATGAATACTGGTTTATGACAAAGCAACTGATCGAAGAGGAAGCGAGAGGACTCGCTATCTCGAGGACCATCACTGATGACTGGGGTCAACCAATCGGCACCATTAGTATACACGATGTTGAGGACGGTGCAGGTTTTTTAGGAACGTGGATTGGACTCCCTTACCAAGGAAAAGGCTACAATCAAAAGGCAAAAATGCTTTTTTTGAATGAGTTATTTTTTGATTATAATTTCCATACGGTATTCCTCCGTATTCGTGTTGAAAATATAAAATCACAGCGTGCTGCGTTAAAATTACCCTATATAGTGAGCGCTAATGAAAGTCATCCAACTTTGTTAGCTCAAGTAAATAGTGGTATGGCACAATTTGATCTATTTAAAATTCCAAAAGATTTATTCTACTTAACAACTGCTTATGAAATGCAAGAAGGCGAAGAACAAGCAATGTAAGCCTATTAAAATAAGAGAAGCTATGAGGTGCTGTCATCATCGATATCCCTCATAGCTTTTTTAATGACTTTTATTTTTGATAGTTCAAAATTAATGACGCCATCTCGTCAGGCGTTTTTGGTTTTTGAGTTTTGGACATCGTTTCAACCATTTCCTCTTTACGCCCTGTTAGTGTATAAACAGACTTCATAAAGGATTCCATTGTTAAAGCTTCTTCCTGTAACACTTCTGCATAGCCCTGCTTTTTAAATAAATTGGCATTTAATATTTGATCACCACGGCTTTTTTGGGCAGATAAAGGCACCAAAAGCATTGGTTTATGAAGTGCTAAAAACTCAAAAATAGAGTTTGATCCCGCTCGAGACACAATGAAGTCTGCTGCATGCATTAAATCAGGCAGCTCCGTCGTCACATATTCAAATTGTTTGTAGCCGGACAATGATTCTAACGACTCATCATAGTTTCCTTTTCCACATAAATGAATCACGTAAAACTGTTTTAACAGCTCTGGTAAATTTTTTCGAAGGGCATCATTCAGAACAACTGAGCCTAAGCTACCACCCATGACAAGTAAAACAGGCTTTAATGTTGTAAAGCCACAGTATGCTAATCCTTTTGCTCTTTCCCCTTTCAACAACTCAGGACGAATGATGGAACCTGTACAAGTTGCTTTGTCACTTGGTAAATGCTTCAGTGTTTCTTCAAAAATGGTAAACACATGAGAGGCAAAAGGTAAAGCTATTTTATTGGCAAGCCCAGGTGTCACATCTGATTCATGGATTACGACTGGAACACCCGCCAGCTTGGCTGCCATGACAACAGGGACAGAAACAAAGCCCCCTTTTGAAAATACGACTTGCGGCTTTACTTTTTTGATAATACGAAAAGCCTGCATCATTCCAGCAAGCACCTTAAATGGATCTGTAAAATTTTTCATCGAAAAGTAACGACGCAATTTACCACTTGCAATGCCATAAAACGGCACATTAGGGAACGTCTCACCAATTAATTCTTTTTCAATACCTTGTTCTGAGCCAATATAGTGGACATCATAACCTAGTTCAAGTAAAGACGGGAGTATCGCTTGGTTTAACGATACATGGCCAGCTGTCCCACCACCGGTTAAAATGATTGTTTGTTGTTTCACATGAATTCTCCTATTCCTTAAAAAACATTGTAGGTAGACTACTTTTTGTGTACAGTGTTCTATTTTACTATATGCCGACGAAAAGATATAGATGAAGCAATAAATTTTCAGCTTTTCTCTCTTTACATATGCTATACTTGTTCATTATGTTAATGAAGGAAGTATCATACATGTATCAAACATCCACTTTGAAAGAAAAATACGCACTACTTTTAAAAATGATCATCCCTATTTTAGTAACCCAAGTAGCTATCTACCTCGTTTCTTTTTTTGATGTGTTAATGTCAAGTCGCTATGGGACGGCGGATTTAGCAGGCGTATCGATTGGTTCCTCCATCTGGATGCCGATTTATACTGGACTTTCTGGCATTCTCCTAGCCATTACACCGATTGTCTCCCAGCTTGTAGGGGCAAAAAAGGAAATGGATGCTAAAAAGGCTGTTCAGCAAGGCATTTATGTAGCCATTACACTGTCCGTCATTATTTTCATTGGACTTTTCTTTGGCATCGATTGGATACTTAGCAAGATGAGCTTAGAAACATCTGTACATAATATAGCAAAGGGCTACATCTATGCGATGTGCGCTGGTCTTTTGCCACTATTTTTATTTTTTGTTATGCGTTGTTTCATTGATGCACTAGGACAAACACGTGTCACAATGATCATTACCTTAATGACAACACCGATAAATATCGTATTAAATTACATCTTTATTTTCGGAAAATTCGGATCACCTGAGCTTGGTGGGATTGGAGCAGGCGTAGCCACAGCCATTACTTACTGGCTGATTTTCTTCATTACAGCTTGGATTATCGCAAAACGAGTGCCTTTCGAACGCTTCCGGATGTTTCACAATTGGCGCAAGCCTTCATGGCTACAATGGAAGGAAATTTTGCTAATTGGTGTACCGATAGGCATTTCACTCTTCGCAGAAACAAGTATCTTTTCGGCCGTCACCATGATGATGAGTAATTTTAGCACAACCATCATCGCAGCCCATCAGATTGCGATTAATTTCACTTCCCTCCTTTATATGGTACCCCTAAGTATTTCAATGGGTGTCACGATATTAGTAGGCTTTGAGATTGGTGCCGGTCGCATGAGGGATGCACGTACGTATAGTTATCTTTGTGTTGGTACTGCCATTGTCTTTAGCTTTATTTCTGCTTGTATACTCTTTATTTTGCGTGAACCTGTTGCGCATATGTATACGACAGATAGCAACGTAATTGAATATGCTGTGCAATTTTTAGTATTTGCCGCTATTTTTCAGCTATCTGATTCTATCCAAGCCCCTGTGCAAGGAGCTTTAAGAGGCTATAAAGATGTGATGATAACATTTATTATGGCTATTATTTCTTACTGGGTAATTGGTTTACCAGTTGGTTATTTGCTTGCGACCCATACAGATTTAGGGCCTTTTGGCTATTGGATCGGACTCGTCGCAGGATTGACTACTGGCGCTGCTACGCTATTGATTCGCTTGCTACTTGTTCAAAAAAGAGTGACTGTTGCATAATAAAAATCGCCTTTTCCATTGTTCTAGGAAAGGCGATTTTTTTAACGTAAAACTCCTGTTCTAATGATTTTTACTTCCACTTTCGGTTTGAGTAATAAAGAGGAGAATTCGGTATGCCAATCTTCCTTAAACATGTTTGGATGATACGCCCGAATATGACGACCAATCCCTAATGTATCAGACTTTTGATTTTGAAGAATCCGCAAGACTTCCTCAAACTCAGCTTGCATGTTTTCCTCTATCATTTGTTGTACGTCTTGAAAAATTTCATCCTTATATAAATGATCGTGCGGAAATTCTTCAACCTCCACATCAATGGTATAACTCATATCTATTGTTCGTAATTCCTCATTGACAGTCCATTTACGCTTCACCTTTAACACATCAACTGTAATTGGATTGACCTTCCCATCATTTTGCCACAGATAGCTCATTCGTGCTGCTTTACTTTTTTTATTCATTAATAGCAGCATCGTTAAGGATTGGGATGGTGTTAAGACAGTGCCGGTAAAGCTTCGTCCCGAAAATATAGCTAAGCCCCCTGCCACCGCATGCTTTTTATCTTCACTAAGTTGAAAATAAGGCAGAGCAATATCAATGGTCTGATCCAAAAGCATAGAACCCACTACTTGCAAATCGATCTTTGGAAAATAGGTATTATCCTCTGAACTTTCGATAAATCGCTGATAATAGCTCCCCGCGCTACCGGCAAGATCTTTTGTCAAATCTACAAACGGTTTAACATCACCATCAGTAAGCGCGATTTTGATAGATATAGGATTTTGAGGGTCCCGAAAATATATATCCAATAGTTCAAAGATGGACTCCCTCGCCGTACGATCGGAAATCAGAATTGTTGATAGCTCCGATAAATCAAGTGTTTGCTCCACTTTTAAATTGGCATTTGTCCGCACTTCACGAGGTGATAACCCTTCAGCCTCGATAATTTCCGTTACTTGAGTCATTGAAGTTGGATAAGCATAATACCCTTTATACGTTCCAACATAACCTTCTATCCCAACAAGCGTCACAACGGAAGAGTTTTTATAAAGTCTTTCATCCCAGCAGCCAGCTAGCAGTAACATCGACAGGACCATCACAATTCCTTTACGAAACACTTTTTCCCCTCCATTTATTCCAACCAATTATGACTATAGGCAATAAAATAATAAAGAAGATGAATACGTAGTGTAAAGAATTTTTGATAAACTCAATGCTTCGAAAATGTAAGACAAAAAGCGGTAGAATGGCTAGGAAAAGATGATACACAATAATATTTCTTCTCGGATGCTTCTTTTGTTTCATAAAATGAAGCACTCTGAAAGATAGCCCATAAACCATAATAGTAACAATCGACCAGGAAAGCCAAATATAGACGAAAAAAATATCAAGTCGCTTCACAAATGTGACTTCCTGTGATTTTAAAATATACATAATGGGTTCTGGTATGAGATTAATTTCATCTAAAGAGAAAAACATTTGCGTAAAAAGTACCGAGATAAAGTAAAAGACGAATATGACTAGTTGATAGGTCAATAAGGGTCTTCCCTTTACTTGTAAATCTTTTTGTAAAAATGGGCGATAAATAAGGTACATTTCAATGCCAAAATAAGCATAGATACTATGAATCAGGCCAGCTACTATTTGTTTTGTATGATTCCATTCAATCGGAAAAAGATTACTCCACGTTAAATCAGGTATGGTTAGCATTAGAAAAATCACAAATAGAAAAATAAGGGGAATGAGTAATACACCAATATTGATGACCGTTTCTGGTCTACTTAGGTTGGCATATAACGAAAGGGCTACTATAATGACAACAACAATCCACTCGGGCGTTTGTGGTAGCACCCACGATGCCAAAACATAGCTCATATAGGCAATAAAGACAACGGTCACTAGTAGCCAATAGATTTGATACACCCAACGAAAGAAACCATTTAAATAGAAATACGAGTAATACCGTTCAAAAAATAGGAGTAGGCCATAATGTATGACACTTGCTATAATAAAAATGAACCATGAGCTATTTCTACTGGAAATAATTAAAGGAGTTTGAAAGGCGATGTAGACAACACCCGTTTGAAAAATAAATAATAGTAAAAAGAACTGCGCCTTTGTCAGGGAAACATTCATGGTGTATCCTCGTTTTTCGTTTGCTCATCTTTTGGTGGTTGAAACGATGTAACTTGCACGGTCGGTTTAATAAACGGCCAGCGTAGAAAAATTTTAAGCACTGCCTTCGGTTGAAAAGGAATGATAGGTGAAAAATAAGGCTGTTTTAAAGACGTTAAATTAATTAAATGAATGAGTAAAATGACAACTCCTACGACAATCCCTAAAAAACCAAACAAAGAGGCTAGTACCATAAACGGAAAACGGATCATGCGAATAGTACTATTTAACTCGACTGACGGGACAACATAGCTGGAAATAGCCGTTAATGCAACAACAATGACCATTAAATTAGAAACTAATCCCGCACTGACGATGGCATCCCCTATGACTAATCCCCCTACGATTCCAATTGTCTGCCCTACAGATTGTGGTAATCGAATGCTAGACTCTCGAATCAATTCCATAATAATCTCTAGAATCAATGCTTCAATTAGCGGTCGATAAGGAATATCATTTACGTCATTTTTCACTTGATTACTTAATTCCAATGGTAGCACTTCAAAATGAAAGCTTATAATGGCAATATAAAAGGCTGGTAAAAAAACGGCAGTTAAAAACGACAGAAGTCGAACAATTTTATAAAAAGAACCGACTACAACTCGACCATTATAATCATCTGGCGTCTGATAGAATGAAAAAAAAGTGACAGGAGCAATAAATGCGGTCGGTGAAATATCCGTCATGACCACAACCTTACCCTCCACTAAATTGGCTACTACACGATCTGGATGCTCGGTATTTAACAATTGCGGAAATGGAGATAACACAGAATCCTCTAGCGCATCACTTAATTGACCAGAGCTATAAAAATAATCAATTTGAAGAGCAGCAATCCGCTTCTCTATCTCTTGTAATGTCTCTGGCTTTATAACCCCATCCATATAAAGATAATACGCCTTTGATTTCGTTTGTTGGCCAATCGAAAATGATTTCACGACCAATGCAGGATTATTAATACGTCTACGTATTAACGCTAAATTGGTATCCACACGCTCAATTAGACCTTCATGAGAGCCACGTAAAATACTTTCGCTACTCGGTTCTTCGAGGTTACGTCGAACTTCATTCACTATAGTAAGCGCCAGCATTTTTCCTGTATCAGGCAATATAACGATGGTTTCTCCCTGACAAACTCGCTCTATCGCAAGGGGTAATGAAAAATTTTCTAATGTCGTAATTAATGTTTCACTCCAAAAAGGCTTTGCTGTATCTAAACGTGCATAAATTGTATCTAAAACTTTTTGAACTTCCTTAGCATCTACAAGAGAAGCGTAAAAGCATAAAATAGCTGTATTGCCTTCATGCCAATCTACCTGTCTGACTGTCAAATCAGAGGAATGGTAGAATGCTTTTTGCAGGCTTTTCATCATATATTCCACTCTATCCATAAAACGCCTCCTCTACTGGAGAGTATAAGCATTTTTCTCTTATTTCAAACAAATTTATAACGGATTCATCTCCATAAAAAGATGCCCAGACGGATTTTAACTAGGCATCTTTTTAATATTTATTTTTGGCTCTACCTGTACTTCCCACTTCTACATTCATTCAATAAAAAAATGCCCTATAAGCCTAGTAGACTTATAAGACATTTTCGTAAACAAGAATCTTATTTTGTAATAAATTGTTGTGTCCAGTAATTACCTGATTTCACGTAACCTACACCAATATGTGTAAATTTACCATTTAAAATGTTAGCACGGTGACCAGGTGAGTCCATCCACGCTTGTACTACTTCTTGTGGAGAACGTTGACCTTGTGCAATGTTTTCTCCTGCACTTTTATAGGCGATTCCTAAAGCTTTCATACGATCAAATGGTGAACCGAATGTTGGACTTGTATGTGAGAAATAGTTATTACTTTGCATATCTTGTGATTTTTCACGAGCTGCCGCCATTAATTTATCATCTGTTTGTAATGGAGATAAACCAGCTTTTGTACGTTCAGCGTTTGTTAATTTTACTACCTCTTGTTCAAATGCATTCACATCTGAAGTTGTTGTTGAAGGTGTAGAGCTAGTTGGTGGTGTTGCTGGCTTTTCGTTTTGTGATGATTGATTATTGTTTGGCGTAGTTGCCGTATTGTTATTATTTGTTGTAGGCGTCTCTTTAGATGGTGTAGATGCCTGCGGGAATTGAATATTCCATTTATGATTGTTAGACCATTTATAATAAACTTTACAGTTTGTTGTTTGCTTTACTGAATTCCCCTCTGTTGTATTTGTAGCAGCAGAAGCTATTTGAATTGGAGCTGCTAAAAGAAATGTTGCACAAATTGCAGTTAGTGTTTTTTTCATGTTTGCAATTCCTCCTTCTATGCCATTAATCGTAAAGGATAATTTTCATTAAATTCTTACCAGCATCTGCTAACTACGCCAATACGGAAATAAATACGCGAAAAATCGGGGTTTTTTTGCTATATTTCTTAGTAGGATTAACCAATCTATGAAATACTTACGTTTGAAAGTGGGTTGACACCCCTATAAATCTAGCAAATATTATCGTAAATTCACCATAAAAGTGAATCCAAAATGTATGCGTTATTCAATGATTCAGTTACTCTAATGATCCTGATTGAAAGCCGCCAGAATTGTGATATCACTAGTTCTAGTGGCTCTTCTCACTATTTATATTACAAATATATTACAGACGCGTTACATTCTCTTTACATAAAAATAAAAAAACCTGCGTAATCCACACATTGTCTAAATTGTGCAATAATCCACAGGTTTACATTTTCTTTATTAAATGCCAATAACAGGAAGAGTTCCTACGTTTTCACCAATAATAACAAGTTTCGCTGGCATTTTTATATATTCCGGTAGCCATTGAACCATGCCATATGCATATTGGAACAGCATTGGATTTTTAATGCCTTCTATCGGCACATACCCTTTCATTCGATAAATTGTTTCAGGTAATGCACGTACCCATTCTTCAAATTGCTCCTGGGTAAACTCCATATCCGTAAATTCTACTAAGCGCGAGCCAAGTTGCATAGAGGCTATCGGCGCTTTCACAATATCAGCTTTATCCATTTGTGTCGTTGCCTTTAAATTCTCTAATAATGACAGTGGTACTCGTCCATTCGTCGTTTGCAAAATAAAGGCATGGGGATTTAAGCTTTGTAGCTCATAGACTACTTGCGCTTGCTCTGCCTCTGTTAAAAGATCCGTTTTATTTGCTAATAATAAGTGTGCATGGCGAATTTGTTCCATAAATAGAGAACGTACTTGTGGTGTCAGCGTATCACGGTGAAGCCATAGCTTTGAATCAGCCACTGTTACAATGCCTTTGACATTAAGCTTATCAGCAAACAATGGTGAATATACCGCATCTAAAGCCTCGACCGGATGGGCAGCACCCGTTGTTTCAATAATTAATACATCAAAATCACTATCTAATAGAAGAGATTGAATTTGTGCCTCTGTTTTTTCAGCACCAGAACAGCAAATACAGCCTTCTAGCATCTCTTTGAGCGGAATATCCTTTTCCACGGCCTGTGAGTCAAATGGTAGCTTGCCCAGTTCATTCATAATAACCGCGGGCTTTAAATTTTTCTCCTTTAGTTGGCGAATCACATCTGTCAGCATCGATGTTTTGCCACTTCCTAAAAAGCCACTAAATAGATATACATCCTTCATTCTCTTCTTCCTCCTATAAAAAAAGCTGTCGCAGATGCCGTGAAGACGACTGTTGCGACAGTTGTAATGTTAGTTTGTAGTTTCCTCTGTCTTATCAGCTGTACCTAAAAGAAGCTCTTTCGCTTTTAACAACTGAGGATCATCAGCTTTCATTTTTGCACGTAAAGCATCCATTAATGCATACGTTGTGTTTCCTGTTAAAACACCTGTCTCTTCAAGATTATTCGCAGCTTGTAATTGTTCTACTGCATGCGCTGTATTGTCATCGAAAAGACCATCTATTTCACCAGGCTCGTACCCTAATACTTGGAGCATCTCCTCTGCCGCCTTCACAGAGTCTGATTGCATACCTGCCTTCATTTCTATAGAAGCATTCAAGTATGGTAATGAGGCATATGTTGGGTAAGCGACCTTGACATCAGGAGTAATCCCTTTTTCATTAATCCAGTTACCTTTCGGCGTTAACCATTTACCTGTAGTAAATTTCAGATTAGAGCCGTCTTTTAACGGAGTCACATTTTGAACTGTGCCTTTACCGAAGGATGTTTCACCGACAACCTTTGCACCAACAGATTCTTTTAAAGCACCAGCTAAAATCTCGGAGGCAGAAGCACTACCACCATCAACTAGAACTGTAATTGGTAGGTTATATTTTTTACCAGCAATCGCATTTGTGACTTCTGGTTCTGTATCCTTTTCTTGTACCTGTACAATGGCCTTGCCTTCTGGAACGAACAGATTAGAAATATCCACTGCAGCCTTTAAGTAGCCACCAGGATTTTGACGTAAATCTAAAACAATCCCCTTCATGCCTTTGCCTTCGTACTCCACGAGGATTTTTTCAAGCTCTTGGGCAGTTTGTTCACTAAACGATGTAATTTGAATATGAGCAATATTGCCATCAAGCATTTCACCATATACAGTTTCTACTGGGATTTCATCACGAACAATTGTCATTTGAATAGGCTCCGTATTGTCGCCACGTTTCACTGATAATTTCACAGGCGTTCCCTTTTCGCCGCGAATTAACGCTACTGCTTCTGTAGCACTGAAACCTTGAATGCTTTTCCCATCAACTGTTAAGATGATATCTTTTGGTAATAAGCCTGCCTTCTCAGCAGGGGAATTTTTAATCGGTGACACAACTGTAATATAACCATTACGTTCTTGAATTTCTGCACCAATTCCTTGGAAGCTTGAAGATAAACCAGAGTTAAATTGGTCTGCTTCTTCCTTCACCATAAAATCAGAGTACGGGTCTCCTAATGCGTCGAACATGCCATTAATAGCACCATCGACAACCTTTTCATCTTCAATATCTTTGTAATAGTTATTTTTCAGTAAATCAAATGCTTCATATAATTTCGTAAATTCCTCACGTTCTACAGGAACTTTCACTTCTACTACTTTCTTATCACCAAATGTTAACGCAAAAATCGTTAAACCGGCAGTAATAAGAATTGTAAAGAACATTAGCATGATGAATTTAAACGGTTTTAATTGTATAAATTGTCCTGCTGGCTTAATTTCAGCAGGTGTTGACTCTTGCTGCTGTTCCGTACTTTCATTTTTCTGTTCATCCATCTTGATTGTCACCACTCTCATATACACTAACTTGTTGTCACACTACTACCATCTTAACAGGTTATACAGAAGACGAAAAGAAAAAGACTGTCGAAATTTTATGACAGACCTTGTCTGATCCTGCTTCCAAGCATCTCGCATCCAAATGCTTATGGACCCATCATTCCCTATAGAAGCTTAAGGTATATAATGGTACTGCCTTCTAATTTTACTCATTTCCTAGTAGCAGTCAACTAAAAATTCAATTGAATCATAGAAATACTATAAAAATATAACGTGCCAGTGACTGAAAAAGTTTCAAATCATGGTAATTTTTTTTACACAGGTTCTTCTAATAGGGTTTGAAGCTTTTTATAAATAGAATGAACCGTTAATCGGTGAAAGGAAATAAGCTGTCCTTTATAGATGACAGAGAAAATCCCATAGGGTGTCGGCGATTTTTCCATCAACTCTTCACGGCTTTGGATTTCGACTAAGTCTACTGAAATATCTAGCTTACTGGCAGCGGCTAAAATGTTCTCCGTTGCGACTTCTACATATGGACATTGAAAAGATCGAAGAATCGTCAAGTTGTGATAGCCTGCTAAACGTTCATGCCAATTTTCAGGAAAATACGGTAACTCTACATCTCCACTAAATGGGTAAACCAATAATTCGAAATCAAAAGGTGCAGTGGCGACTAGTTGGAATTGGTGCTGTAAAAATAAAGCCTTGCTTGGGGTCCACGAAGTATGGTCATTAGTAAGAACCGCTACTCCTTTTTTGCCCCGTTGTTTAGCATCATCTATGCACTTTTGCAATAATTGTGTACCGTACCCCTTTCCAACAGCGCTTACCCATAAACAATGAATCATTATATAGCCTTCCGCATGCACAACCCTAGAGGAATATTCTGCGTCAGTATACTCTATAAAGCCCACTTGTTTTTGTTCTTCTAATAACTGTATATAACGTAAGCCCTTTTCAAATTGTTGATTTAGCCATTTATTTTTGCTTTTATAGCCTTCACCTATTTTCTTGCTTCTTAAACAATAACTCCCTATCCCCTCCAACAATTGTCCATCCATTTCAACTATCTCTATATGTGTCAATGGCAGCTCCTCCAATATTTAGTCGTTCAGCTAATTTTACCATTTCTTGTGAATCATTTAAATCGTTCTCCTTTTATCTTCCTCACGCATATGATGCAAGTAATGACAAACAAAAGGAGGAAGGATAATGGGGAGAAATAATAAGCCCGATCAAAACAATGATTCCTTGGAAATATATGCAGCTAAGTTATCTTATATTGGCACAGCCATTTCAACACTAGGAGATGGCCTACAGACCATTGCAGCAGGTCTTGCCCTAGAGGCACTCGTTAATGCGAATAAGGATTCTTCTCAAAATAATAATGGTGACAGCCAATCAAACGTTCAAATTGATAATATGCAGAAGCAAATTGATTATTTAATTGGTGAGCTGAAGCACATCAAAAAAATGCTGAAATAACCTTTACATAAAGAGAAATCGCAATAAAAAGTAGTGTTGAAAGAAGGCTCTCAACACTACTGTTTTTTTTCCATTTTTTTGTGAGCCATCTGTACTTCAAGCAATTCTGAAACGGTCACAAAGCGATAGCCCTGTTTTTCAAGCTCTGGTAAAATTTGCTCTAGCGCTTTCACTGTCTGTGCCCGATTCCCTCCACCATCGTGAAACAACACAATATTACCTGCCTTTACTCCTTTTATGACGGTATTCACAATTCGATTAACGCCTGGGCTCTTCCAGTCAAGTGTATCCAAATGCCATGACCACATCACCACTTTATAGCCCTCTTTTGCGATTGCATCTATCATCGCATCTGAGAACTGCCCTTCCACCGGACGGAATAAAGTGGGTTTAAAACCGGTAATACTATAAAGAGTCTCATTCGTTTGATCAATTTCCTTCATCAAATTCGTTACATTTGTTTTTAAAGGATGGGTATACGTATGGTTGGCCAATTCATGCCCTTCATCGTACATTCTCGAAATAAGCTCAGGATTTTTTTCTGCATTTTGTCCAACAATGAAGAATGTGGCTTTTGCTTGATATTTATCCAAAACATCTAGAACATCCGATGTGTATGTGCGATGTGGGCCATCATCAAATGTGAGTGCGATGATTTTCTCCTCTGTTTGGATTTCCCAAAGTATTTGTCCAGCTTCTTCATAATACTTTCTGCCTTTATTGTCATAAGAACTTGCTTTGACATAGAAAAATGACACCGTAATCAGACAAAGTGGCAGTAAAAACAGTAATAATTTTTTCAAATCTTCACGTCCCCAAAATTTTTTCGTACTTTATTATTTGAGGATTTCGCAAAAAAATGCTTACATTTCGATAAATATTATAAATGCTTTTTCACATGATGCTCTAGGTGATCGAGATAATCCTGAACGAGCCATTTGAGTGTCACCTTTTGCTGTTGACCCATATCACAAGGTCGAGATAATGCCTGTTCTGAGAGGTTTTCCAATACCACCAATATTTTTTTATTTAAGCTCGTCCATAATAATAAGATTTCTTCTATAGGTAATTTTTGATAACCCTGTAGCTCGACCCATTGAACTTGGTCGTATGTAGACACTACATATGGTGAAACGTCGTATTGAATCTTTATAAATCGTTCAAGGTTGATGAGAGCAGAATCGCATAAATGACCTAAGTATTCTTTTTTAGACCATCTATTCGGAGCAGTGCGTTCTGTCATTTCTGTTTCAGTCATAATGTGAAACATTTCGGGGATTTTCAGCAACCAATAACGTAATGATTCAATGATGTTCTGCATAATGATCATCTCCTGTTTGATAAATGGTCACGTAATAATCTACTAACGCTATCACAGCCTGCACTCGTTTATGTTCTTTTTCAATTTTATAGGAAATAAAGAGAATCGTGACATTCAAACTCAATATCGCCAAGGCCACAATTTGGACAAGCGAATGTCCCATCATCAATTGGCTATTCACGGCAGCAGCAATCAACGTAAACACGGACAAAATGACCCCACTTAAAGTGATGAAAATGGGCTTTAAACGCATAATTTCCTCCGCCTGCTGCCTTAACATACGAATGATAAAGCATAGCTCCTGTGTTGTATATTGTTGCTGAAAAATAACAAAATAGGACTGATAAATATCTTGGTGAAGCTTCTTATGGAGAATTTGTTTATGCATTTTTTGTACAAATCGATCACAAAAATCATTATCTAATGCTTCCTCTGGCCGTAACCGCTTTTCATTACATTCTACTATAGCGACCCTCAATCCCCCTCATTCGGTCATAATGATTACTATTATATGAAAGAAAATTAGGGGTGTAGTACGCCTTGAAGCAAGTCTTTATCTATTTTTACGCTAAAAAGGCTATAACACCGTCTATTGAGCAAATTTCTTAATTGCCAAATGCGAACACAAGCTCCATTTCACAAACCATTTCTCCATCAACCGTCGCGATTCCCTTCCCTTTACCGATTGAGCCTTTTACACGTGTAATTTCTACTTCAAGACGTAATTGATCTCCAGGCTTCACTTGTTTTTTAAAACGACATTGATCTATGCCTGCTAGCAATCCCAGTCTTCCCTCATTGCCTTCCTTCGTTAGCATGATGACCGCGCTAACTTGCGCTAATGCTTCCACTATCAGAACACCTGGCATCACAGGATATTGGGGAAAATGACCGTTAAAAAACTCCTCATTGATCGTCACATTTTTAAGACCTACTGCACGTTTTCCTTCCTCCAATTCTTCAATACGATCCACCAAAAGGAATGGATAACGATGTGGTAAAATTTCTTGTATTTGTTGACTAGTTAACATGCGGATACCTCCATTTTTTTAATGATCTCATTCTATCATTAAATACTATTAGTTGGTACTAAAAAATACCCTGAACTATAAAGCGAATCATCCATTCAAGTCGCATATACTATCCGCTTATTATTTTCTGAATATTTTTTCATTCCTTTTTCAATATTTCTTTATCGACAGCTCTATAGTAGCTAGAATATAATATGTCATGCATTCACCCTAGAATGATTAGTTTATTAGAATAGGATGGTAAGCATGTTATCTTTTATCGCAATAGTTCTTTTATTATTTTTAATTCCAGGACCTGCAGTCATTATCACCATTACACAAACGTTAAAAAGTGGTAAAAAGAATGGCATTTATACAGCTTTAGGTATCGGTCTCGGCGACTTAGTCCATACTCTGGCAGCTGTTTTAGGTCTATCTGCTATTTTAATGAAATCTGCCACAGCCTTTGAAGTAGTGAAATATATAGGTGTAGCTTATCTTGTATATTTAGGAATACAAATGCTCGTAACAAAGCCGAAGAAAATTGAACAGCCTACTGTGGAACAAAGCCCAGCAAGTACTTCATTCCGCCAAGGCTTTTTAGCCGAAATATTAAATCCAAAGACGGCATTATTTTTCCTTGCCTTTTTACCTCAATTTATCCAGCATAATGAGACATCTGTTACAGTTCAACTGCTGACACTTGGCATTACATTTGTTGTCATGAGTGCGTTGTATACTATTTTACTAGCTGTTGTAACAAGCTTTATCGGAGAAAAAATGTTTACGAAAACAAGTGGAAGCTCCCGTTGGCTTGAGAAAACGGTTGGCTTTGTCTATATCGGTCTAGGTGTCAGATTAGCCCTACAAACACAAAGCAAATAAATGACGAGAAGAACCCAAATCGGAGTTCTTCTTTTTTTTGGAGGAAAATTGGTGGCAATAGCTAATACATACTAAAAGGAGGTTTTACAATGAATCAGCGACAAGAAAATTTATTTCAACAACTACAGCATTATCGAAGCGAGTTACTACAAATACTAGATCAACTAACAGACGAAACGGCCAATATCATTCCGACTGACTTCCATAATAATATCCGCTGGAATATGGGCCATTTATATCTCGATCAATATTTATGGATAGAGGCTCTAACAAAAGACAAACATAAGGAACTAGACCATTTCACCAACTGGTTTGGATTCGGTACCTCACCTGATCATTTTGATGAAAAAACCCCATCTTTTGAAGCATTAAAAATGTTATTGGCCCAGCAGCCCGAACAGCTAAAGGAACAATATGGTCATCGATTAATGGAAGTATTCCCTCCCATTGAGATGGGCATGCAAACTATAGAACAAGTACTACTGCGAACTATTTTCCATGAGGGCATGCATGTGCAGGCAATCTTAACGATTCATCGGATTCTTAACGAGTCTTAGTCAGAAGCTCTTCAAATTGATCATGAATAAAGCCAATCTTCTACCCATCTTTCATAAAGAAACCATAGGATTTTTATGTAAAATATAACAAGCTTATAGATCAAAATAATCTATAAGCTGTGATGTCTTTTACTGTTTCGGTGTATTCGCTGTTAAAGGATTTGCATTAGCTACTAATTGAACAGGTGTTGTCGTTTGTTGGTAGCTATCCTTCTGTCCTTGGTTTGATTTCCCGTAGCCTTTCATCGCAGCAAACAATGCTGCACCAACTATGCCCCATGTTAAATATTTCACAAAAAAACCTCCTTTCACTCTTAGTATTCGATTTCAAAATCGGTTTATACACTGTAAAAAATTAATAAATAGTAAACTATTATAATCACATTAGAATTTTATGGTAAAATAAGGTCGTGAAAATAAAGGAGGGCAACTACCATGAAAAAAATCTTCACAGGCCTATTATTAACAGCTGTATTATGGACAGCTTCCCCTGCTGACGCAGCAACACTACAACTAAAGATTGACGAGGTTGTCGTGAAAACTGATACACCACCTGAGGTCAAAAACAATCGAACAATGGTACCTTTGCGTGTAATTAGTGAAAATTTAGGTGCGCAAGTACAATGGAAGGATTCACAAATTATCCTTTCAACGAACCAATCAACCGTTATTTTAACTTTAAACAGTCAGACCGTTATTAAAAACGGTCAAGCGGAACAATTGGATACAACACCATATCTTAAAAATAATCGTACCTTCGTTCCAATCCGTTTTATTGCTGAAACATTCGGCAGTCAAGTCGATTACAAACAAAGTACTGTTAATATTGCGACAAAGCCACTATTCATTAACAATCAAAAAATAAAGGCTCTTCACTATGAATATCACATGACGATGGGTGGAGTTATTCAAGAAGTTAAGGGACATAGCTATCACAACGCTATGTACAAAATTTTTCAGCAAAAAGGAGATAAAGTAGAAGCGCCTAAAGACTATTCTTGGCAATTAAATCTGGACATACCTGGTTCCTATTATAAGCTTGGACAATATGATTTCTTAAACGCTGACAATAAAAGTGTTCAGCAGTTGGATACGTATTCCTTAAACCAAGCATTCCCTGATGAACTATTAAAAGGTTATCCTACGCTTCTTCTCCATGATGTTCATAATGATAGCTGGTATATATTCTCAGATAATAAAATGCAGTCTATTCAACAGCTTATGAATGCCGCAACTAACAACGGATTTAATAAAATTATTAGCAATACCGTTCTTTAAAAAATAACAGTAAACTAAACATATTCTGTATGAAAATGTGCAAAATATTCATATCAACGATTTATGGATGGAGGTTTGCCTCATGCAGAAGTTACTGTCATGTAGTTTGGTATTATTATTACTATTGGCTTTAGCAGCCTGTTCATCGGAAGAAGCGCCGCCAAGCGAAGAAGCTGAAGCTAAAGAACAAACCGTAAATGCACAACCAAAAGAAACCCTTGATTTATTAGAGAATGACCGAGGTTTAGCCATACATGAATGAATGAATAAATAGAAAAAGCGTGTTTTGAATAGACTCAAAACACGCATTCATCATGAATTATTTTTGGATAATCTGTATAAGGTTGCCACAAGTATCATCCAAGACAGCTATTGTGACGGCCCCCATTTTTGTTGGCGTCATCGTAAATTCTACGCCCTTTTCTAATAATTGCTTGTACTCCTCATGAATATCTGCAACACCAAACATTGTTGCTGGAATACCTTCAGCGAATATTCTCTTTTGATAATCCTTTGCGGCAGGGTGCTCATCCGGCTCTAGTAAAAGCTCAGTTCCACCTTGCTCATCTGGCGATACAAGCGTCAGCCATCTATGCTTTCCTAATGGTTCATCTTCCTTTTTAACAAATCCTAGCTTTTCTGTATAAAATGACAATGCCTTTGCTTGGTCTGTTACAAATATACTGTTCACGATAATGTTCATTTGAATAGCCCCCTCTGTTAGTTGTACAAAATGCTTCACGCCCTATTGTATGATGTTCAAAAAATTACTCTACCCACCCCTTCAATAAATCTTTAAGTGGTTCATTGTTAAACATAACAACTCGATATTTCCCCTTCCGCTTAGATGTGACAAGCCCTGCCCCTTCCAAAACAGCAAGATGTTTAGCAATTGCTTGTCTCGTTATGGAAAGCTCGTACTTCATAAGTAGACGAACCGTTAACTCATATAAGGTCATCTCATTTTGTTCACATAGCTCGTCTATTATAAGCCTCCGAGTCGAGTCTGCAAGTGCTTTAAATATAGCGTCTTTATCCCATTTCATAAATTGATTATAGGCAACTTTTTGGTTGCATGTCAAGTATAAGCAACCTAGTAGTTGCCTATAAGTAAAAACAAAGCAATTTTAAATATATATATTTCTGTAAATATATAATAATAAAAAACACAGCAAGCTTGAGTAGGACACTCACACTTGCTGTGTTTTTATAAGGGTAACACCGTGGAATATTTGATTTCTCGTAAGGATAAATTTGTTTGAATTCTAGAGATACCTAACCTATTTAATTTCCGAATAAATTGATTCAATTCTTGACGATCTCGGATAACGATTTTTAATAAATAATCATAGGCACCTGTTAAACAGTGACATTCCAATATTTCTGTCATCGTTTGTAGGCTTGTTTCCAATTCCTCTATTTCCTTTGCTTGATGGATATCCGTACTCATAAAAACATAGCACAGTAAATCAAATCCTAGTTTTTCCTGATTTAAAATAGCGACTTGCTGATCGATATAGCCTTCGTTTTCCATTCGTTTGACTCTTGTATGAGTCGCTGGTGGCGATAAGCTGACACGTCTCGCCAATTCGGCATTACTAATATGAACCTCTCGCTGTAAAATATCTAAAATTTGAAGATCCGTTCTGTCTAGTTCTTTATTCTTGCTATCCTCCATTGATGTCTCCCCTTTTGATTATTTCCCATGATGTATCCACAGAGCTTCTTTTCCGAACAATATTCCGAAAAAACTCCATATACTTAATTTTATTTCAAATTTAATCAATTTCACAAAATATTATACAGCGAAATCACTGTTAATGCTATGATTCTTAATATACATAAAGTTAAGAGGGGTGTTACGAGCTTTGGTTAAATTGTATATGGGTCTAATGCTTGTCACAAGTTTACTGTGGGGAGGGAATTTTGTAGTTGCCAAGACGCTTGTTGCCCATGCTTCTCCTATGACATTGACAACAGTCAGATGGTTCATTGCCGTCATTGTCCTTGTCCCATTGGTTTGGTGGAAAGAAAAAAAATTAGTTCCCCCCAAACAAGCGATTGTCCCGTTACTTTTAATGGGTGTTACAGGGGTTGCTCTCTTTAATATTTTTCAGTTTCTAGCATTAGAGCGTACGACTTCTACTAATGCAGGGCTTATTTCTACCATGAATACAATATCCATTGCCCTTTTTTCGTTTGTCTTGCTGAAAGAAAAAATAACGAAATGGCAGTTATCGGCAATGGTTTTATCATTGTTTGGGGTAGTTCTCGTTCTTTCAAAAGGAGATTGGCAGCTATTGCTGGATTTTCAATTGAATACAGGTGATTTATGGATGCTGGCAGCTGTGTGCGTTTGGGGTCTATATTCCGTATGTAGTAAATGGGCTATGCAAACAGCCTCCCCCTTAATGGCTACTTTGTATGCCGGGGTATTCGGTGTGCTACTGCTCCTACCATTTACGAGTGCAGACTTTACCTTTACGAATGTCAATACATCTTTCATTCTTTCCATGCTATATACCGGCATTATTTCCACCGTTGTTTGTATGGTATTTTGGAATATAGGTGTACAGAAGTTAGGCGCGACCACATCGGGAATTTTTTTAAACTTCAATCCCATTTTCACTGCCCTTCTCGCCTATTTATTTATTGGAGAAAATATGTCCTGGCTCCAGGGAATTGGTGGGCTTATCGTCATTATGGGATGCTATCTATTCACCCATTTTAAAACAAAAGCTCCGCAGGCTATACTATAAAGAAAAGATGCATGGCACACAGACGTGTCATGCATCATGTTTTACGGGCTTCTTCACAAGAACTACAAAAGAAACGGATGTTCCTTCATGTAGCTTACTCGTAATAGTCAATCCTTGCCCATAATGCTGTTGAAGGCGAAGATGGGTATTCATTAAACCAATGCTTTTGGACGGCTGTTGCGTTGTTTGAAGTAACTGGGACAAACGTAGTTCATCCATGCCAACACCATTGTCCGAAACTGTAATTTCAAGTTGTGATTCACTTTCAAAAATCCGAATATGGATCGTACCCCCTTCTGTCCGTTTTAAAATACCATGCTGTAGAGCATTTTCAACTAAGGGCTGGATAGTTAATGAGGGGATGAGCACATCGGTAGATGCCTCTAAATCCCATTTAACGTGAATACGATCGCCGAAGCGCTCCTGCTGAATATAAAGATAAGCTTGAATTAATGTAAGTTCATTTTCTAACGGCACAAGTGCTTCAACATTTTGAAAATTATAGGATTCTCTTAAAAAATCGCTGAGTGCCTCTACTAATCTACTTGTTCGTTCACTATCCATTTCACTCAACGTTAAAATGGCATTTAACGTGTTAAAAAGAAAATGAGGCTCAATTTGTGCCTGCAGCCAGGCAGCTTCCATACGATGACGTTCTTGAATGGATCGCTTCACCTTTATTAATGCCGCTACTCGTGAACGTAGCTCTAGTGCATCGACAGGCTTGGTCACATAATCATTCGCACCTGCTAAAAAGCCTTTTTCAAGATTCTGGGGTTGACTACGCGCTGTCAGCAATAATATAGGTAAATCGGTGATGGAGAATTGCTTCCGAATGAGGCGCACTAATTCATACCCTGACATTTTCGGCATCATCACATCTGAAATAACTAAATCCCATTCGTGTGATTGAATACTTACTAGCGCATCTAAGCCACTTGTCACCGTAACAATGTCATATTGTTCATTTGCTAAAATTGTCTCAACTACTCGCAAATTAATAGGCTCATCATCCACTACTAAAATACGTGGATGATTCCACTCCGCACTTTGATCATCCTCCAAGGCTGCTTGTAAACTTGCTGTGCGCTCTGAACTCTTGCTAACGCTCTGTCGTACCTTTTCAAGTGGCACTTGGACATTCGATTCATCTGCTAGGGGCAATGTAAAGGTAAAGGTGGAGCCTTGTCCTACAACGGATTGCACTTCCAATGTTCCTCCATGGAATTCAATGAGCCGCTTACAGATGTTAAGCCCTAGCCCAAACCCTCCCTCTACCATAGTTTTACTGATCGTTCCTTGCTCATATGGTTCAAATATTCGACGCATGGTTTCATCGTCCACACCGATACCTGTATCTGTAATGACGATATTCGCCATCCCATTACGCGTATAACTCGAAATCGTAATCGACCCTTCATTCGTAAATTTCACAGCATTATGCACTAAATTAAAGACTATTTGGATCACACGATTTTCATCAGCTTGCACTCTTTGAAAATCTTCTGGTATTTTCAGGACGAACTGAACAGGCTTTCCCTCAATCATAAAGCGCAGCATATCAAATACACCTACAGCAATAGAATGGATGGATACCATACTTAGTTGTAATTGTTGTGTATCGTCTTTCAAGCGCATGACATCCAGCAAATCATTTAACAACAAAGACATTCGATTCCCTACGGACAGAACAGTTTCTAAATCATTCACACTTTTTGTAGTTAACGTCTTAGCTTCACGATCAAGTACTGCTTTAGACATATTGATAATGCTATGAAGTGGATTACGTAATTCATGAGAGGTACTTGCCAAAAATTCATCCTTGATTTTATCAATCTCTTGCAGTTTATGAGCAAGCTCCTTCGTATCGGCATGTACCTTTGCATAATCTTTAAACCACAATGTCGCTAAACAGGCAATTGTCACAATCAAATCAAAAGGATAAGAAATGATTTTTATGCCTGTAATCAGCAGTATGACATCCCAAATGATACTATTCACAAAGGCCACTAATCCTAATAAAATAAAAACATTCCTGCGAATATCCTTTATTGATTTTCCAATCATTAAGATTAAAGTAATAACGATCGGAGCTCCTAAAATAACCATATAAAATGCTTGCATGGAAACAAGATAACGTATAGGTAATGTGAAGGCTAATAGGATCGCTACCATGCTGAAAAAAGTGTATACATGTTTATAGAGCTGTAAATGTGGCGGTAGCCAGTGTTCTATACATTGCAGTAATGAATAGCCAATGCCCACCATAGAAAGATGGACTAAAATAAAACCCCAATCATAATTTATGGGAAACCAAAATGAAAGAAGTTTATCATCACTTCCTAATAAATAATAAAACATAATACTTACGGTTAAGATCGAAAAGAATAGTAAGCGTTTATCTTTATTTCCAACTAAATAGAGAATAACAGAGTAGATGGCATGCAAGACTAAAACAACTGCCACTAATAGCTGCATTGTGACGGACAATTGTGTCTCCCGATTGATTACATCTTCTTGTCCAAATTTGATAGAACGGACAATTCCCCCATTACGAGGATCTTGAAAGTTGGCTACTTGAATAATCAGTTCGATTTCACTTTCACCATTTGTCTCGAATGAGGCTGTAAACGGTACATTTTTAGCCACCGTTTGCGCTCGATTTTCACCTAGCTCCCCTGATTTCGCAATGAAGCGATCGTTCACATATATTTCTGCGGCACTACGAATACTTGGCACTCTTATACTAAAGGTTTTTGTCTCATCTGGATTAACCAGTATTTTTAGTTGATAAGAGCCATATCCAAATGGGCTTTGCTCCCCTTCCTGAAAAACTTTGTCCCAGCCATCCGGGACTTGTATGTATGTCTGGTTGGAAGAATGATTATCCATCAACCATTGCGATGGATAGAAGGACCATTCGCCATCAAGAGTTAATGCACTTTGTTGAAAATCAAAATTACGGACATCCATCTGCCCTTTCATTGCATATGGTTGATCGGGCTGCGTAAATGATTGAAGCCATAAAATACGAGAACCTGTTAAAAAGACTATAAAGAATATAATGATGACAGCAATTTTTCTATGTTTCATAGTGAATGATCATAACACCTCCTCAATCTAAAAGTAATCCCATAACCTCCTATTCTACCAAGTCTACTTATACAGAATCTGAACAATCTATTTTTCCCCCAAAAAAACAAGACAGTCTAGTGACTATCTTGATTTCCCTTACCTATTATCATTTCTGCGGTGGAATGATGCCTGTAACAAGTAAGATAAAGAATACCAAACCTATTAGTACGAATATAAGTGATGCTATAAAAACAGGACCTGCTTTAAACTGAAATCGGTCTCGCTCCTGGATAATGCCTGTTACGGCTCCAGATTGAGCTGCAAAAAATCTTGACATAGCACCACCACTACTTGTAAAGTAGAGCGTTCCTAATGTAAAGGCAGCCCCTGTGAAAAACATGACTTCTATAAACCTGACAGAAAATACGGAGGCAATCCAATAAGTTAGGGAAAATTCTACAATAAATGCAATAACCATCATTATATAATGTTTTCGGTTCATTCTAAAAACCCCCTTCTTTCTTTATGTACGCATCCATTTGGTAAAAGTTTTATTTTTATAAAAATACTGTATACTTCCATCTCTAACGTGGAACTTCCATTTACATTCAAAGATGATAAGCAAGATTAGGGCGATGAGTATTATGAGCATCCATATAAAATGCCTTCCTCATCAAGTGGCTTGCCAAACGTGCATGAAGAGGACATGCCTAAAGATGCGTTACATCAACAAGTGGTTGATTATTATGTACCCTCATTAGAAATTACATTATTTAGTAATTGGCGAACTTTGCTTTTCCCAATCAGTGGGTCCCTCATTAGGTTCTATATACTTCCGCCAATACTCCCCGCTTTGCTTATCAAATATAATGATATTACTATCGTTTGGCGAGATTAACTCATACCTGAATTGTTCTTTCTTCGTTTTATCGACTTGTTCGGATGTGAAAGACTGCGATATAAACCATGCACCTAAAAGCAAACAGAATCCTAAAAAAATAATAGAAACAGACAATAAATTTTTATTCATTTGTTCCCCCCATAAGCAATATACACATTTCATTATTTAACAAATTATAACATTAAAGACAATGAAAAGAGTATATACTTTAAAAGACTAAGGAATAAAAGATATATACATTTATGTTCGAGCTCTGATAGGCTCAATGTATATATTCGAAAATGTTATTGTATTGCACAATCTACTATTTCCTTATAAAGAATGTTCCAATTGTGATAATAAGAGGCCATATCATTGGGATTAACAAACATCCGTTGAGCAGATTCATATTTGCCTTCCACATACCCCTCCTCCTGCGCTTCCCGTTTAAAGCAATCTTCTGGGCTTTCTCCAGGTTCAATATGTCCTCCTGGAAAATCCCATCCTCTATGATTGACATCTACCAATAATAATGGATCCTCTTGAAAACAAAAGACATGTACACTTGTTATTAAATGATCAGGGGGCAGTAAGTTATTTTTTTCCCAAGTTAATTTAACGTTTGATTCTCCCCAATTTACATATGTAGTAGTCAATTTTTCCTCCGAAAATAATCATCTCTCTTACTTATATTTATTTAATAGTTCTTCTGGAATATGACAATAATCATTTGGACATTTTGCTAACCTATCTTGATGTTCTTCTGCACTTCTCA
This sequence comes from Lysinibacillus sp. GW823-FHT06C08, assembly GCF_058795135.1. Taxonomy (NCBI): domain Bacteria; kingdom Bacillati; phylum Bacillota; class Bacilli; order Caryophanales; family Bacillaceae; genus Lysinibacillus; species Lysinibacillus sp. GW823-FHT06C08. The sequence goes on along the minus strand of NZ_JBXAHN010000002.1, from coordinate 340,427 downwards.
CATAATTCGTAAGAGGTAATACTTCAACAACGATCAAATCGTAATCATTTCTTTCCCCAAGAAACGCCTTCGCCTCTAGTAAGTGTTCCGGATTTTCACTATAAACTCCCGTTCTGTATTTCTCGCCAACATCCTGTCCTTGTTTATTCAAACTGTAAGGATCAATAATTTCAAAAAAATACCCCATTAACTCCTGGATGGTTACAACGGAAGGATCAAATCCTGTTTTTACGCATTCGGCATACCCATCATAATCCCCCTCAAGGGTATAACTTGTTCCATTGGCTCTTCCTGCCTCTGTAAACTTAACGCCAGGTAAGTTTTTTATAAAAGCTTGTACTCCCCATAAGCAACCACCTGCAAAATATACTACTTCCATCCTTATTCACCTCTTTGTTTAATGAAACAAATCATACGAACTATCTAATTCCTACGTATATTTTTGTAAGAAATTTCTAAATGTTTATTCCATACTATCATGAAAATCGATGAAATTACAGGCAATCTCTTCTCTAAACACAAAAAGACCAGGATGCTCACCTTACTGGGAGTCCTGGTCTTTTTGTGAAAAGTGAAACTTACTAGTTTGCTTTAGTTTTTGTATCCTACTATTACAGTAGTCGTGTTCACGCTAGAAAAGTTACAGCTAATGTTAAAAATTTTTTATACCTTTTGGATAACCACCTAAACGATTCCTTCAAGGCAAGCGATAAGAATAAATCACAAGACATAGTCAAAAGCATCCAGCATACTTTTAGAATAAGTAGATTCCTACATGCTGCTTGTACATACTCCTCCCCATACATGTATATTTCATAATCCTTTGAATTGCCTATGCAATATGTATAATACCGCTCCATACACCGATACGATTTATCCAGAAAAACAGGGTAAACCTAGGTTCACAAAAACAGGCGCTAAAACCCTCCATTTGTCTTGCGTTATATTGTTTGGCCAATGTCATACAGGTAAACGCCACTAATTTTTGGATTGACTTATGAAGTCCCTAATGCTAAATTTACTAAAGCAGTAATTTAGTAAATTACTAAATTCAAATGATAAGGAGTTTTTTTACATGAACATCCCAACACATTTAAAACATAAACCCGTAATTGTTGCCGAAAACTATGCCAATATTGATGGGCGTACAGCTTATCAAACTGATGCTCAAGGGCTTTCTCTCGGTTTAGCACAGTGGAATGACAGAGGAAAGGTGGATATTTCAGCGAAAGTTTGGCGCCATACTGGTGGTAAATGGTCTCGTCAATCAGAAGAACTTCCCCTGCATCGTGTGCTGGACCTTGCTATTTTAGTATGTGAGGCACAACTTCATTTTAAAGATGCCTATCGCTTCGAACATTTATATGATGAAGAAAACCCTGTGATTAAGCGTGTAGGCTTACAGGGAGATGCCATGACTGTGGAAGTTTGCACAGAAAATGAGCAAATCAATGAAGATATTCAACTTTTTCAGCAAGCGTTAAATAATGATGGTGAGCTAATCGGTGAACGACTGCGCACATTGTCACGAATCTTAAAAGAAATGGGTTATTAAAACTCAAGAGGAACCTATTGATGAATGCACAAATGTTACAAGATGATCAACAACTTAAGAAAGCCTTTTTTAATTTTTTAATTCCTGTTATGTTGGCGAATGTCCTGCAATCCGTTGGCCAGGTTTTTGCCATGTTTTTAGTGGGGCGTAATTTAGGTGTCGATGCACTAGCAGCGATTTCAGCCTTTTTCCCATTTTTCTTCTTTTTAATGGCATTTGCCATTGGCATTGGATCAGGTAGCTCCATTTTAGTCGGGCAAACTTTCGGGGCTGGTAATCATGCTAAGATGAAGGAAGTTGTTGGAGTAACGCTCGCCTTCACAACGATTTTATCCATTGTTGTGGCAATCTTTGGCGGCTTTTTTATTGAGTGGATTTTACGTTTTATGCAAACACCAGCTAATATATTAGACATGAGTATTAGCTATGCGCAAATTTTATTCTTCACGTTACCAATTATGTTCTGGTATATGGTGTATACAACCTTTATGCGTGGAGTTGGCGATTCCAAAACACCATTTCTATTTTTAGTTATTAGTGTTGTGTTAAATATCGCCTTCCTTCCCCCATTACTGTTCGGTTGGTTTGGCTTGCCTGCATTTGGCTTAAATGGTGCCGCTTATGCATCCGTTTTATCAAACCTAGTAACAATGATCTTGTTACTGGCATATTTGCATAAAACAAAGCATTTACTGCGTTTAGACAAATCTATTTTACAGCATTTTAAATTGAAGAAAGATATTTTAGCTTCATTGTTAAAGCTAGCGATTCCTTCTAGTATTAGTATGGTCGCTATCTCTGTCGCAGAAATTGCTGTCATTGGCTTTGTCAACGTCTATGGCTCCAATGCGACGGCGGCTTACGGCGTTGTTAATCAGGTCGCTAGCTATGCACAGGTACCTGCGATGAGTATTGCCATTGCTACATCTGTATTTGTCGCACAGGCATTAGGTGCAAATTCTACAGAAATGATTAAAAAAATTCGCCAAATGGGTGTCCGTATCAATTATCTTTTAGGAGGCGCCATTATACTGATCATGTATCTATTTGCTGAGCCAATTTTGGCCTTCTTTATCGATTCACATGATACTGTGCTCATTGCCAAAAATTATTTATATATCGCCTTTTGGAGTTATTTAATTTTTGGGCATACACAAACGGTTTCAGCTACGATGCGTGCAACAGGTGTCGTTTTATGGCCGACAATTTTCTTAGTCATTACGATTTGGGTAGTTGAGGTACCATTAGCGTTCCTACTATCCCACCACACTTCACTAGACTTAAATGGTGTATGGTTAGCCTACCCAATTACCTTCTGTGTACATTTCATTATGCAGTATGCTTACTTCAAGCTAGGCTGGCAAAAACGAACATTAAAAGCTATGCTTAACGATTAAAGAACTGAGGATATGCAAATAACGCATGTCCTTTTTTCGATAAACACAAAATGACCAGGTGCTCGATCGTGAGCCCTGGTCATTTTGTGAAAAGTGAATTTTACTACTTTGCTTCAGTTTTTTTGTATTCTACTAATGGATTAGTCGTATTCCGCTAAAAAAAGTTACATATAAAATAATAAATTTTTTCATTTTCTTCAATTCATTTTCCCTTTGGCTTATAAACAATCAAAACGTATTAAAATACCCTACATTTTTTTATAAAAACACCAGCTTTTGTCCAAGCTACTATTATAAAATAGCTACTTGAGAGTGGAGAAACGATGAAAACAACCTTCAAATTTATAGTAATGATTTTTCTAACAACCCTGCTCGCAGGTTGCTGGGATATTACAGAGCCACAAAGAATGTACTATATCAATGCAGTCGGTGTTGATTACGTTGATGATGAATATGAGGTCTATTTACAAATTATCAATTTTGCTGATGTCGCAAAATCAGTTCAACCTAGTTCAAATGCTGAACCTGCTGAAATCGGCCGTGCTAAAGGAAGAACCGTAGAAGAGGCTATCTACAAATTGTATCGATCATCTGACCAGCAAATTTTTTGGGGGCATATGAGATATATCATTTTCTCGGAGAGTGCCATGGAAAATGAGCGATTTATCCCCGTTATTGATACGTTTATTCGTTTTCGAGATACAAGGTATCAAATTTGGATGTATTGTACAAAGGATCCAGTGCACGATGTCCTCCTTGTCTCACCAATATTAAAAAATTCACTGTCTTCCTCAAAGCTAAGTAACCCGATTAACCCAACAGAACAGGAAACGTTTGTTGAACCAAAAAATTTACGAGAAATCGTTATTGGATTAAATGAGCCTAACCACGAAGTGACAGTACCTTATGTATCCATTAGGAAAGATTGGCAAACGGACGAGGAAAATGTAGAGGAAACCTATTTTTCAGGTGTCGGCATTTTATCGAAAGACGGCTTAAAAGGATTTGTGAAGGATAATGCTGCCCGAGGTAATCAATGGATGCATAATTACACAAACCGAGGAGAAATCACCTTTAAATTGAGAACAGATGGTAAAGAAGAGTTAACCGTCAGTATTGACAAATTACAAGTCAAAAAAATACCTGTAGTGAACAAAGAGGAAGTTTATTTTGATGTCGAATTAAAACTTCGTGCAACCGTCAATGGCTTTAAAGGAAAAGTTAGCGAAAAAGAACTGAAGAGGCAGATTATTAAGGAAGTGAAAAAGGAAATCCGCGAGACCTATAATGAGGGATTAAAATTAGATGTAGATATTTTTCGATTATCAGAGGTACTTTATCGCAACAAAGTCAAAATATGGAAAAAGTTGGAGAAAGATGGAAAAATCCCTTTACAAGAGAATACTATTCGTAAAATTTCTATTGATGTTTCGCAAATAAACCCAGGGCGCAAAACGTTTTCTGAAATCATTAAAATTAAAAAATCTGGTTCTTCTGAATAAAAAAACGCTTGGGAGCCAAGCGTTTTTTCTTATAACCGGAATTTTTCTTGGACCATTTTTGCAACATCTTCCGCACTTAAATTTGTGCTCTCTATCTTTATATAATTGGGAAATTGGATTTCGCCATCGACTGAATTCAATCTGTAATTTTCTACAGAGGTTAATAAATCCTGTTCAGACCAAGCAAGATCCCTTTTTGAAGGTTTATGCTCAAGTCTATTAGATCCTTTATTGCGCTGAAGTCTCTCCTCTAAAACAGCCTCAAGTTCTACATAGTACACCGTGCCACCTTTGGATTCAAAAAGCTCAGTAACTTGCTTCACATAGTCCCAATCCTCTTGACAATCAAACGCCCAAACATAGGTGAAAATCAATCCATATAAATGACTAGCTGAAACTTCTTCGAATATCTCCTGTCGAAACAAATTGACTAGCCTTTTCCCCTCTTTCGTACCATAGTCAAAAAAATGACTAACTAAATCAATCGTCATATGATTATGAAATAGCTTTAAGCCTGTTATTTTAGCTAATTCCTGCCCGACTGTCATTTTTCCAACAGCTTGAGGACCAAATATAAGAACAAATTTCATTCGTTACCTCCTAGGAAATGCTCCGTCATTTTGAGTATAAAATCATGTTTACAGCTAACAATAGTTGTAAATCATTCTAATCGAGGTGAAAAGTATGGAACATTTCCCACTCATACATACGAACTTTTGGGATGCCGTCATTGCCGTTCCAGTGGTGATGATTCTAACACAGTTGATGAAGAGGCTTTGCCATATTAAATCTTTTTGGGTACCCTCCATCGCTTTAGTTATCGGCTTACTCATTTCCATCTTCATCAGCCATCGCCACAATTTGTTAGCGGGTCTATTTATGGGCTGGTTTTATGGCTATGCGGCCATTGGTAGTTATGCTGCGTTGAAAACCTCTTATATTACTTATAAGCAAAAAAAATTAAAAAAACAAAATCGATTTTCCTCTTAATTTTTGTATAAAATACGCACAGTTCAAGTCTCTTAAATTGAAATTAACGCCTCTTCTATTCCTTTCATAATATCAATGGCTCCATTTGATTTATTGGAACAAATCACAACCTTGAAAGAGGATTCTGGATAATATGCTGAGTGGAAGCAGACCCCAGGATCGTACCCCATAACATGATATTTCAGAATAGATGGTTTGCTATTTTTCTTAATCCATACACCATGTCCATAGCCATTATTTCCACTCGTTTCTACATGTACTGTTAGAAGTTGCTGCGTTAAATCTTCATTTAAAAGTTCAAAATTCATCAGGGCACGCCAAAACTTCGCCATATCACCTACTGTGACAAATGCTCCCCCATCAGAACCCCCCTTTACGGGTAATGAGTAAATATTTGTTTTCCATGTACCATCTGGATTGTCGATGTAACCTAAGGCTGTGTTTGACGGCAGAGCATCCAACGAGAAATAGCCTGATTCCGTCATTTTCACTCGATCAAAAATATATTGTTGAATGTAATCTGAAAAAACCAATCCAGATGTTTGCTCGACAATTAATCCTAATAAAATATAGCCAGCATTGTTGTAATGAAATCTATCGCCTACTTTATATTTCATAGGGCGATTTTGAAATAACGGTAAAAAATCACTCAATGTTCGAAGATGATACATTGGATTTTCCACCCATAACTCTTCAAAATCTTCCATTTCTTCCTCATCAAAATAATCTGGTATTCCAGAAGTATGCGTCAATAAATGATGAATCGTTATATCCTGATCAAAATGGTCAAAATGATGGTTAAGATATTCATGTAATCTCGTATCAAACGAAAGTTTCCCTTGTTCTATTAGCTGACAAATAGCTATTGCCGTAAAAATTTTACAACCAGAAGCAATTCCAAATCGAGTTTTTGCCTGGTTTTTGATTTGCTCAGAACGATTAGCATACCCAAAGCTTTGATTGACTAAGACACCCTTCTCTCGATTCTCCACAAGCACGGTCCCTGAAAAATCAACCTTCTGTTGAATGTCCATTATGATGTTATGTAATTTTGTATCCATACAGACTCCCCTGATTTTATTAAATTTTCTAAATAATTACTCTTTCTATTTTAACAATATAGATTGAATGTGTCATGTGAATTTTTTCCAAAATCGAAAGTACTGCCATTCAATGGGTACTTCGAGCAATTGTAGCCTTTTTCTTTTTACTCTTTGATTATTTTACAACTAAGACTATTGAACTTTGCCTTAGTCATCTCTTGGTAATATTATTGCCTATCCCCCTTATTTAAAAGAGGAAATCCTATCTGAAAACTTACGTAAAGCTTGATATTTCGGCTGGCTTTTTTATTAACCGAATGAAGGGAAAAATAGAAGAGGTTCAAAATGTTGCGCTTGCTTTATGGGAACCAGACGAATCAATCTCTAGTTTTTTGCATACACAACTCCAAACAACTACGCGTACAGATTTGAACCTAAAATCTCAGCCCTTTTTTCTACCAATTATTCTTATTAAAGAAGGAAAGATTGATTATCATGGGCTACAAAACCTAAACATACGAAAGACTGGTTACATGAACAACTAACGACAACTCATAAAGTAAATATAAAAAATATACTCGTAGCAACCATCGATCAACATGACAATTTGCAGATTTTCCTATATTAAATGAGTCTCATTAAACGACACTAAATAGTGGTCAAAATGATAGTTGCAGAAACGCCATTAGAAAAAGCTCCACCAGTTGTAGTCACTTGTACAGAAAGAAGTGTACAACTATTAATTGAATAGTTCGCATTTGCCTTGGCACAACTATTTGGAGTAGTTATTGAACTTGGTCCTGTCACTGTCGCAATAATCCCCGTTGCAGTTGGGGCAGTGAAACCACCATTCGTGCTTGTAAATACTTGTGCTGAAGCGGTTTGTCCTGCACTAAGTGAATGATCCCGTATATTCAACGTTAAGCTTTGAATAATAGCATTTTCCGGAATTACGATTGAACTTCTCACAAAAGAAGCTGATGAATTGCCTGTTCCTAGAAAATCATTATTACCAACTGATTGATCTGTAGATAAGTATACTTCCATGAGACCCGGACCACTTGGACCCGTAGAGCCAGTAGTGCCCGTTATACCAATAACACCCGTAGTCCCCCTTGCTCCAGTTGCCCCCGTAACGCCTGTGATTCCAGCAATTCCTGTGGCTCCTTGCAGACCTGTCGCTCCCGTGGTTCCTGTTGTACCTTGTAGACCCGTGGCTCCGGTATTTCCTACTAGTCCTTGGAGACCCGTGGCTCCCGTGATTCCTGTTACCCCAGTATTCCCTGTCACTCCTGTGAATCCAGTTGTACCTTGTTGCCCTGTGGCTCCGGTATTTCCTACTATCCCTTGGAGACCCGTCGCTCCGGTGTTTCCTGTTACTCCAGTATTCCCTGTCACTCCTGTGAATCCAGTTGTACCTTGTTGCCCTGTGGCCCCAGTATTTCCTACTAGCCCTTGAGGTCCTGTCACTCCCTGAATGCCTATGGCTCCAGTTTGACCTGTTATCCCTTGAGATCCTGTCGCTCCAGTTGATCCCGTTATCCCTTGTGGTCCCATTGCTCCTGTTATTCCTATTTCTCCTTGGGGTCCTGTTACTCCTGTTATTCCTATTTCTCCTTGGGGTCCTGTCGCTCCTGTTATTCCTTTTTCTCCTTGAGGTCCTGTCGCTCCTGTTATTCCTATTTCTCCTTGGGGTCCCATTGCTCCTGTTATTCCTTTTTCTCCTTGGGGCCCTATTACTCCTGTTATTCCTTTTTCTCCTTGAGGTCCTGTCGCTCCTGTTATTCCTTTTTCTCCTTGAGGTCCTGTCGCTCCTGTTACTCCTGCTAGTCCTTGAGCTCCTGTAGTTCCTGTAGTTCCTGTAGTTCCTGTAGTTCCTGTAGTTCCAGTTCTTCCTGTTGCTCCCTGAGATCCCGTCGCACCGATTAATCCTGCTAGTCCTTGCAGTCCTCTCTCACCAGTTGCTCCTACCAGCCCTTGAGGTCCCATTGCTCCGGTTATTCCTGCCACTCCTTGTGGTCCTGTATCTCCAGTTGCTCCTGCTAGTCCTTGGGCACCTGTCACTCCAGTTGCCCCCGTTATGCCCTGGGGTCCCATTGCCCCTGGCGAACCCTGTGCACCTTGCGGACCTGTTGTACCTGTCGCACCCGTGACACCTGTTGCTCCTGTTACACCTATCGGATCTTGGATGCCAGAAAAATCATATGGATAGCCATTACAACCAAATTCATTACACTTATACTTCATGGGATAGTTACATTTGGAATCACATTTGAAATTATCAAAATTACGGCTGTAACTAAACCTCAAACATTTCACCTCCCATTCTTTTGCATCATATTCGAAAATTTACTATAGGGATAATTAATGCACCTAGTTTATTGACTAATTAGTTAATTAATATACAAATGCTTTTGAATTTGGCCATAACCTAAAAAAACATTGGGCTCTATTGAGAACTCAATGTCTGATTATATTTCAATGTATGTTCGCAAGAAATGGTCCGAGTTTACGCCGGATATACCATTCGATTACGATTAAATTCGGTACCCAACATAACCAAGCAATAACAGCATAATAATACTGAAAATTTTCATCCCCGTATAGGATGGTAAACAGAGGTAACCAGATACGTAAGGTCACTGCCGCAAACGTTAAAGCATAATTTCTTAGCATCCATTTTTGATGAGCTTGAATGTTTCGATGTTTGATTTTTATGAGCGCTTGCAACATTGTCAATAACCAACCTATCGATAATAAACCAAAGCCCAATTGCGAGACCCATCCCCCTGTGGCGTTGAATGCTAAATAAAGACCTGCACTACCGCCGAACAAAATACTGGCATAATATAGTTTCCCCAATATTCGATGACGTTTTACATTGTTCTCTCTTAATTTTGAGGACAAGGTAAAAGGACCAATTATTAACGCTAACACTCCGAAAATAATATGAATATACAGCACGATGAACCACAATGAGTGTAAAGTAGCATTTAGCATAAGCTTTAATTGAACAAAACCTGCTTGCTGTGCATCCAACACAATATATTGAACGATAGAATAGCCCGCTATTAAAAATGCCAAGACACTCATGATCAACCACAATTTCTTCTTAATAGATGCAGCTCCTTTCTTCCCTAATATAGATTATTTATTATTATGTACTAGTTGAAAGCGGTACGCTGCAATGGAGGGCCGGTTAAAAGGCATGCAAATCGCTCCACACCTAGGTATTTTTCTCCTAAACTCGTAATGTGAAATCCTATATTTTTATAAAAAATCACAGCATCTCTATCCGTTTCAGCATAAATGGAAGAAAATGAATGATGATGGTTAATAAATTGTACCATCTCACCCCCAATGCCTTTCCCACGATGCGCTGGTGATACAGCAATATGTTTAATGACACACTGATGTGCATCAACTAATTCAATACCTAGACAGCCAACAAGTTCTTGATCCATGTAATAGCCATATAATTTTCTTGCTGGGGCATGTATATACAAATCATATTCCTGATCCACTTTTGTTTTTGATGTGGCATAGGATAATAAAACTTTCACTGTAGGCTGAATAGGAATAGATTGAATAATTTCCATAGAACTCTTCCTTTCGATTATGGTTATACAGATAGGCCTTGGTTTCATTGTTAAATTACTGACTGGATTTTATTTCTTCAAAACTTTTTTCCACAATACTAAAACGAACATCATTGGAATTAAAATAGTCATTCCAATAAAAATCATTGAAAGTGGATCAACAAGTATAAAATAGCTGTCTCTTATCTGATAGTTGCTACTCATGGAATACCTCTTATTCATAAAGTTAGAAGTTCGTATTTTTGTTTAATCTAAAACCTTCTCAAAACTTAAGATAACTTTATCTTCGTAAACTCTCTCATCAAATTGTATAAAACTAAGCGACGACCAGAAGTTTACTGCATTTTTATTGGTAGAATGAACAGCAATATGAATACATTTTACTTGTTGGCTTCTCATCCGTTCCTCATACAACATGTAAATTTTTTTGGCATATCCTAAACCTTGATATTTTTTGTGTACCGCCAACAAACTTATCCAAGGTTTTTGATGACGAGGGCTTGACATTCCATAATCCAAAATAGCTATAAAGTCATCCCCTTTTTTCACCAAATATCTTTCAATCTGTAATTCTTCTGTTTCTTCATGTATATCTAAAATATCCTCATTCCCAAGAACTTTTTTATCATAGGCAATTAAATTATATTCCTGATTCGAATTCATAATGTCCTTTTCGGTTTCCACAAATTTCATATCATTTTTAAGAAAGGTAAACATTTTTTATTTCTCCTTTTCTTTTGTTAATTTCATAGTACCTCAAATCGGATTTCAATGGCGTTTAATTATGGATTAGAAGTAGACCATTATTATATCGAGGACTCTTTTTTAGCTTACATTAGACGAATACCCCACTCCCTTCAATGACAAATTACATACTATAAATTGAAGAAAGGAGAGGTTTTCATGGGATATTACGGAAACGTAGGAAACGCAGGATATTATGGTAATGTAGGTAATTACGGTTGTTGTTACAGCGGTTATGGGAATGAATATAGCATGGGCTACTGCATGGACCACGGCAAAGGTAATAGTTCAACATTTGTCTTAATCGTTATTCTATTCATTCTACTCATTATCGTTGGCGCAACATTCATGCAAAAAGAAGATTGTTAATTAGTTAGTTGTAAAACAAATAACTATAACTCTTTCTGTCAATAATCCAAGGGTCACACTCAGCTGTGGCCCTTGGTTTTTTAGAAGGAAAAAGAAAAGCAACCGACTAGTATTTAGCAATTAGTCTTGAATAGCTGCCTCTAACGCTACAACCATCATGTCGTTGAATTACTTGTACTTTTTTTAAAGGACAAGATACCTTCATTAATGTTGATTTAATAACATTCTATACTATTCAAAATGCATCTAAAATTGTTTACTTTTTTATTGTGTTAACTAAATATAAGATGTTGGTCGCTTTTTGGTCGCCAAAAGTCGCCTTATTGTTGTAATAAAACCTTATAGACCACCCTTCACGGAGCGGTCTTTGTTGTAATAATTTTTATTTTCCGTTATATTTTAAATCGTCATTTCTATTGTGGAATTTCATAATAGTAAAGACTATTATCATTTGTTCGTCCTTTAATAATTGTGCCTGAACTATTATTAATTAAATTTGATACCCAATATCGATATTTTTCACCCTTTTTAAAAATATTTTCAGGAGCCGGAATCAGAAGTTACAACTTACATCTGGTGAAGCTTGGAAACCGATGAAGGATAATGAGGACAACTCGAAAAATCTACTATTCACAAAAACAAACGTCTTTCCCTTACATCCAGATATCAAGAACAACGTGGGCATGTTAACACTCAAGAATCGATTAATATTTATAGCCATTTAACTATGAAAGATAAAGAAAAAGCAACCGACTACTCAACTCCATTTTACAAAAAATGGTCGGTTTTGGTCGATTGCTTTTATTAATGGTATTTAACACACGTTGAAAACGCTGTTATATCAATTAGTCTTGAATAGCTGCCTCTAACGCTACAACCATCATGTCGTTGAAAGTCGTTTGACGTTCTTCTGATGTTGTTACTTCGCCAGTTAAAATGTGGTCACTTACTGTTAGAACAGAAAGTGCTTTACGCCCGAATTTAGCTGCTAATGTGTACAGAGCTGCTGATTCCATTTCTACAGCTAGTACACCGTATTGTGCTAATTTTTCATTTTGATGCTCATCTGAGTAGAATAAATCTGCTGTGAAGATATTCCCCACTTGTAAGTTAAGTCCAGCATCTTTTCCTGCGTTATACGCTTTTAATAATAGGTCAAAGTCTGCGATTGGTGCGAAGTCGATAGCACCGCCCCAAATGATTTGGTTCATACGTGTATCAGATGTTGCTGCTTGCGCTAAAATCACGTCACGCACTTTCACATCTTTTTGAATTGCACCACAAGTACCTACACGGATTAATTTTTGAACATCATATTCTTGCATTAATTCTGTCGCATAGATTGAAATAGATGGCACACCCATACCAGTTCCTTGTACTGAAATACGTTTGCCTTTATACGTACCTGTATAACCAAACATATTACGTACCTCATTGTAGCAAGTTACATCTTCTAAAAATGTTTCCGCGATGTATTTTGCACGAAGTGGATCTCCTGGAAGTAAAATTGTGTCAGCGATTTCACCTTTTTTTGCATTAATATGAACACTCATACTGCAATCCCTCTTTTCTGTCAGTTATCACTATAAATAATACTGTGTTTCTGTCATTTACGCAATGCTAGACGTCTAGCAACTTAAAAATTATTTATAGTTTTCGTACAATTTATGCCTGTCCCTCATATAACTCCCACAAATGATCAAAAGCTTCAATCGTTAAATTTTCTGTAGCATAGGATTCAATGTAGTTGGATAACTCATTAAAGTCTGCACTTTGCTTTGGAAAATTATGCTCATGAAACATTTCCTCCGCAAACCGTACCTTGGCATCTGACCAGTCGCCGCCTCGAAATGTAAGGACATATAAATAAAAACTTTTTTTCATCACACAATTTCCCCTTTTTTGCATTTACTTTTCGATAGTGTAGCAGAAAAAAAGGTATTCGTCATAATTCCCACTACTAAGATATATTTCCTATTCTCGATTTTAGAACTATTTTCTTGGTCATCCTGACTTTTGTCACAGTTATATCTATCAGAAAAATTTTAATTTTTAGAAAAAATAATAGAAAAATCTAGTAAAATAAGATAAAATTGAAATCGATTACTAAAAAATAGGAAGGTGATGCGATGAAAAAGACTAAAAAAACTCATGATGCAGCAAAAAAACGCCCGACTCTCTTCACTTTTAGCTTTTTTAAAGGAAAGAAAGCTTCTATACAAGAGGAAACCGGGATCAATCCCCCTCCTATGAAAGAAAAACGACAACGTTTTTACCATTTAATTCGGGGCAAAGTGCTTATTATGTTCGCACTTCTTATTGTAATTAACGGTGTTATGGGTATATTGTCTTATGTCAATATACAGAAGCTTCAGCAGGAGATGGAAGATTTCACTAAGAAAAATGTCCTAGAGCAATTAACAGTTAACCAACTTGCCTATGAGATAGCAAGGTTGACGAATTTGGAACAAAGTTACTTAATAACAGGGAATGGCATTTATTCTACCTCCTATCATTTAAAAATTGATACCATTAATAAAAAATTAGCAGCATTAAATGAACAATTTCAGGATCGGCAAGTTGAGCTTGGTCATATGCAGGCCATCGACCAATATTATAAAAATTACCTGGATTATTCAAAAAAAGTAATGACTATGCGTGATGAACTTGGTCTCGAACAGGCTCGTAAGCTCATGATGGGGGCTACTGGAGAAACAATGAAAACGCATATTGATAATAATATTGAATCCATAAATATGGTGATGGATGAGTCGAATAAAGCAAAGTTAGACAAGCTTAATCAGCAAGTCAATCTTTCAATCACTACATTTTTTATTGTATCCATTATCGGCTTTTTAGCGATCGTCATTTTTGGTTTCATGCTCTTTAAATCTTTGAAGCGTAATACACAAGCGATTAATGATTCCATCCTTGATATTGCTCAGGCAGGCGGCGATTTAACAAGACGTGTGAAAGTGCGAAATCGCGATGAATTTTCCACTATTGCCGCTTCTACAAATACATTGATTGAGTCGATTTCCAATTTAATTCGACGTGTAAGCGAACTGGCTGATCATGTATCAAGTAGTAGTCAGGAGCTCATGTCGTTAGCAGATGAAAATGCTCGTACCATTCAAGATATTGCGGATGCAACAGCCGATATTGCAAGCGATAGTGATAATACCATTTCTAGTATGAATAGTGCGCAACAAAAAATGAGCGACCTAGAGCACTCTATGCATCAATTAAACGAACAAGCGAGTGCCGTACATCGTGCCTCTATAGCCATGCAGCAAGCAGCCGATGAAGGAAGCCTTTCTGTGGAGCAATCTTCGCTGGTTATGCAATCAATCGAAGAAACAATGGCTTCCACAACATCAACGGTCGAGGCGTTAGGTCGAAAATCTGCCGACATTACATCGATCATTGGTACCATTACAGCTATTTCCGAGCAAACAAATCTATTAGCTTTAAATGCAGCAATTGAAGCAGCTCGAGCTGGCGAGCATGGTCGGGGCTTTGCCGTGGTAGCGGATGAAGTTCGTAAACTAGCAGAACAATCCCAAAGTGCCGCCAAGGAAGTAACTGCGATAGTGACATCTATTCAGAATGAAGTCACATCGATCATTGCCCAAAACCATGAAGGGGTCACTACTGTCATTCGTGGCGTTGAAGTGACCAATGAAACTAATCAATCCTTGGCCAACATTTTATCGCATACAGAAGAAACTACAACGATTATAGCAGCCATGGTGGATAAAATTGCATCGACACTGGACTTTAGCAACGCAGTAGCAAGCGACTTCATTCACGTCAATGCCTATGCCGAGCAGTCCGCAGCTAACACTGTAACATCCGCCGCCGCTGCCACCCAGGGCTCCGCTTCCATGCAGGAAATCAATGCGGCTGCCACAGAGCTTGCCCAACAAGCAGACAGCCTCCGTAATCTAGTAGGCGCATTTAAAGTTTAAGTTTTATTGCGAATTTCTGAGGAGGATCCTTTCGTTGGAGGATCCCTCTTTTTTTGGCTGGAGGGGGTTCAATTGGGGAGATATGGATTAGCCATAGTCAGGTCGGCTATCCGTCTCTTTGAATTGTCTCCTGCTATTTAGTGTTTTATCCATTCCTCTGAGTGGGCTATCCACCACTTTTCACTTTCTATCCGTCACTTTGAGAGTTTTATCCGTCACTTTGCTATTTTGCACCTTTATATTGGAGAATCCTCTCACTTGATGCGACTTCCCTTCGATTTTAGCATTCTATCCATCGCTCTGAGCGGGCTATCCACCAATTTTCACTTTCTATCCGTCACTTTGAGAGCTTTATCCGTCACTTTGCTATTTTGCACCTTTATATTGGGGAATTCCCTCACTTAATGCGGCTTTCCTTCAACTTTAGAGTCCTATCCATCGCTCTTAGCGGGCTATCCTTCACTTTTCGATGGCTATCCACCACTTTGAGAGTGCTATCCGTCTCTTTTCACTTTCTATCCGTCACTTTGCTATTGCTTGCCATTCATCTGAACTCTCCCTCCCTCTACACCCATCAAAACAAAAAAATCCTAGCAAGATCGCTCTTGCTAGGATTTTTTATTTGAATAATGATAGGAATTGGCCGTAGCCTTCTTTTTCTAGATCTTCTTTTGCTATGAAGCGAAGGGATGCTGAGTTAATGCAGTAGCGTAGGCCTCCTAGTTCGCTTGGGCCGTCTGGGAAGACATGTCCTAAATGGGAGTCTGCTTCTTTACTGCGTACTTCTACTCGGCGCATACCGTGGGTTGTGTCGAAGTGCTCGGTTACTTCTTCTTTTTGGATGGGCTTCGTAAATGCTGGCCAGCCACAGCCTGAGTTGTATTTGTCCAATGAGCTGAATAGTGGTTTTCCAGAGACGATATCTACATAGATGCCCTCTTCAAAATGCTCATCGAACTCATTGCGAAACGGTGGTTCTGTGCCATTTTCCTGTGTCACGTAATATTGCATGTCTGTAAGTTCTTTTAAACGTTGTTCTTTATTCATGTTTATTCCCCCAGTGATGCTCTTGATACGCTCGGCGACCGCTTCCAACCGAATAGCGTTCGTAGTGCATTGGATTTTTCTTATAATAATATTGGTGATAGTCCTCAGCCGGGTAAAATGTGCTAGCAGGTAAGATTTTCACCATGATCGGTTTATCAAACTTTCCAGAAGCTTCTAGATCAGCCTTGGAACGCTCTGCTAGTTGACGTTGTTCTTCATTATGATAGTAAATGGCTGTTGTGTAGGATTCGCCGCGATCATAAAACTGTCCACCTGCATCTGTCGGGTCTATTAAGGTCCAATAGATAGACAGTAGTTGCTCATAGCTATAAAGATCATCATCGTATACGATTTGCACGGCTTCGGCATGTCCAGTAGTTTCTGAGCACACTTGCTCATAGGTTGGATTGACAACATGTCCACCTGTATAGCCAGATAGCACCGATTCAATGCCAGGTGTTTCGTCAAATGGCTTGACCATACACCAAAAACAGCCTCCTGCAAATGTTGCATATTGCTTTGCCATTCAGTTCACTCCTTATTCACCAGGAACAATAATTTCTAATAAAATTTTGTCATTTGGTAAGTCCAATTCTTTAGCACGGACGCGTGATCCGGATGCTATGTTAATGCGAGATAAATCAATATAGATTTCTGCTTTATTTGGGTTCACGGTAATCCATGAAGGGAATTCCACCGAATCCCGCATAATTTTCATCGTCGTCTCCGGCGGAATATTTAATAGCCCGACATTCATCCCCGTTTGCTTTAAAATAATATTGCCCTTGTCATCTACAATGGGTTCAAAATTCATGGAAATCGGAATTTCCGTGTAAAACACCGTGAGCGTGCTTCGTAATTGAATATCATCGCCGATTGTAAAATCAAGTGGTAAAGGCGAGCCTTTTGCTGCATCCTTTAAATATTTTTTGGAAATCGATTCTAATTCCTTTGTTGTGGTTTGCACCACGAGTACATTTCCTTTGCTTTCACTTTCACCTGCTGAACGCTTGGCAACATCGACTCCATCTACTGGTCTAGTTGCTAAAAAAACGACGAGGAGGATTGCAAAAAGCACTGTGCCTGCTAAGGCGAAAAACGCGACTTTCCATTTATTCATTTTGTCACTCCTCGAAGCCTATTGCCTTGTTAATCTTTTCTTCCATACCACACTGCTCCATTGCCGCTAGTATACGTTCTGTCATTTTTTCATATCCCTTTGCATTGGGGTGGAAAAAATCTGTATGATAGACGAGCTCTTCATTTGAATCAAATAAATCCTCCACCGATACATAGCAAGCATTGGAATCTTCACTCGCTACTTCCTCAATCACATTATTCCATTCTGTGATAATTGTATCGAATTCATTCGCCTCATTGGTCACAATCGAAAACGGATTATAGAAACCAATGAGTAGGATGGGCACTGTCGGATTTTTTGCACGAATGCCTTCAACGATTTTGCTATAGCGCTGCTTATACGTCCGCAATTCTTTATCGAATGCGTCACGCTTTAAGTTAAACAAATCCTGTTTAACAACTTTCATGACATCATTGCCACCCATTGTTAAAGAAATGAGCTGCGCTTGTTGCAACTCTTCATCATAATGCCCTTTTTTCACTAATTTTAGTAGCTGATCACTACGTCTACCACGTTTGCCACGATTATCAACATCTACCTCGGAAATCGAGGGCCACGTAAGCAATGAATCTGCTAATCTTCCTACATAACCGTCTTGACTATACTCATCACCGACACCATCTGTTAATGAATCTCCTAGTGCCAGATAATGCAGTTGCTTTGCATTTTCTTCATCAATTTGCGATAAATCCTCTGCTGATGGCTCAAAAAAATGTTCAAAAATTTGCGTCAACATATTCTTGGAGGTTTTTTCCTCTTCTACTGTTTGTTGCTCATCCTGCGTCATATCTTGCTCCGTTTCTGCTTGCTCACCGTCAGGCTCTGCTTGCGGATTCGGCTCATCGATTGATATTGCACAACCACTAAGTACTAAGACGGCCAAACATGACAACATAAATCGCCGAATGTCCATTTGACCACCTTCCATCCCTTTCTGTACCTTCTATTATAGAATAGTTCATACCCTAATGAAAAGTGACTTACTCTCTGTTCTCCATAATTTTGTGTTGTTGCCAAAATTCCTCTTTTCCAAATAGCCGAACAAGTATCCAGCTAAAAGGGCCAAAACGAAAAAAGCCACTACATTTACTTATGTAGTAGCTCCTCACTATTATTCTGCAAAATAAATAAATCCGATGGCACCCGGTCCAGTATGTGTCGAAATAATTGGAGATGTAAAGGCAATCTCAACGTCATTAAAGCCAGTACCTTCGATTAACTCTTTTAATGGATTCCCCATTGTGATGAGGCCATCTGCATGAGAAATACCGACAGCTTTGACTGTTTTCCCAGCCGTATCAGCTTGGAATTGTTTAAATAAGTAATTCACTACCTGTTTATGGCTACGCACCTTGGAAACGGGATTGTAAACGCCACCCTCTAAATTAGCAATAACTTTGATGTTCAGCAATGAACCGATAAAGCCTGTACCTTTACCAATTCTACCGCCCTTAATTAGATTTTCAAGCGTATCCACAATTACATATAAATGTGTGTTTGCACGTACTTTATCCAGACGAGCTACGATTTCCTCAACTGTTGCTCCAGCATCGCGCATTTTAATAGCCTCACGTAGCTGAATAGCTAAACCGATTGCAATAAAGCGTGAATCAATCACCGTCACATCAGCGTCTGTCATTTGAGCCGCTTGTCGTGCTGACTCTACCGTGCCACTCATACCACCTGTCATATGGATGGAGAGAATTTGATCGCCATCCTTGCCTAGCTCATCATATAATTCCTTAAATTTACCTGGTGCAGGCTGTGAACTTTTCGGCAAATTTTTAGCATTTTTCATCAAGCCTAAAAAGGGTTGTGGCTCTAAATCCACACCATCTATATATGTTTCACCATCAATTTGAATTGTTAATGGCACGATATGTATGCCATGCTGTGCTACTTCTTCTTTTGTTAAATCACAAGTTGAGTCCGTTACTATATGAATTCGTCCCACTTCGACACATCCTTTTACTTCATTAAAATTTATTATATAGACTAATGAATCATTATGTAAACATGACATTTGTCATTAGGCAAAGCCTTGATTTTTTGAAAATGTAAACGCTACCTTTGATACTATAGCGTTTCCTTTATCTCTTGTCTATCAAAGCCCCTAAAAGAATATGACAGCCTTATGACATTTTTGATATGAAATATATGACAAATGTAAATGTTCATGTATAAATTATTGGGGTATAGTAAATACATGAACGAAAGGAGTGTTGTAAATGATTGATTCATTTGACTATAAATCTTGGAAGGAAGAACTGTGGAATGCCATTACACACGGTATTGGTTTTATTGCAAGTATTCCGGCTCTAGTTGTTTTACTGCTTACAGCTGTGCAAACAGGTAATGCTCTACATATTACTACTTTTAGTATTTTTGGCGTCTCTGTCATCATCCTGTTTTTAATGTCCACATTGCTACACAGTATGCCAGAAAAATATAAACACTTTTTCGCTATTTTGGACCATTCGTCCATTTATATTTTAATTGCCGGTACGTATACGCCGTTTTTATTAATTGCGGTGGGTGGCACCCTAGCCATTACTTTATTATGTATTATTTGGTCACTCGCAATATTAGGTGTTCTTTTTAAATGTTTCTTCATTAACCGCTTTGAAGTGCTATCCTTAATTTTTTATATTGGCATGGGCTGGCTCATCATTTTTGCTATTAAGCCTGTTTATTTATACTTAGGATTTTATGGCTTTGCTTTACTACTTGCAGGTGGACTGTTCTATACAATTGGAGCCATCTTTTATGCTTGGCGCTCTCTACCTTATAACCATGCAATCTGGCATCTTTTTGTGCTAGCTGGCTGTGCTTCCATGTACGCTTGTGTGTACTTCTATTTATAAAAAAGTCGCTCCCTTCATAAAAGGGCACTGAAAAACTTATGTTTTCATAAATGCGAACCTTTTTCAGATAAAAATAAGGCACTTCTTGTTCAATTTTGAACAGGAAGTGCCTTATTTCTGTCTCATTGGATCTTCTGTTGCCATATCCAAGAAATAGTTGAATGACAGCGCTCTACTAGGTCGACGTCTGATACATCATTAATCGCTTTTAATAATAAGTACTTAAACATGCGAATTGGAGGAATGGCATTACGTCCATTGTCTAAACAATATTTTGTTTTTAGCTCATCTAAAATGAATGAAAAATCAACAAGTTCATTGATCTGGCGAAGCATATTATCTTTTGGCACAACAATATCGTAGATTGCCATGTATGGACTTAAATTAAGGGTTTCCTGATTTGAAATCATTGGGGCACCACCTACATATTCATTTTTTTATTATAAAGGAAAGTGTGACTAAAATAATAGAATGATACATTGCGTTGTTTGGAGAAGCATCGCTCGACTCCTGCGGGAAAGCGAGACAGACGAGACCCCGCACGAAGCGAAGCGTAGGAGGAGACTCGGCGCTCGCCCGCGGAAAGCGAGCGGAATGCTTCGGAAAACAACAGTAGAGTCACAGTGCCAAATGAAAAAAAAGATATGGACTTTTTCAGTGCCCTTCTTCATAAGGAGCGATTTTTTATGGATTCTCTTAAAAGCTCAATAGCTTCCCTTACTTCTTTTTCATGCTCCTCATTACTCAAATTATTTCTGGCATGAAGTAATACTGGCCTCAAGGATTCAACGGATCGCCCGAATGCATTCATCCATTCATAGCGGGGCACCATCCAAGTATGGAAATGATGAGTCGTATCTTCGTTGTAAAAATAATAAACGTATTCAATGCCCAATACTTCCCTTTGAGCTTGTCTAATTTTTGTTAAGAGATTGATGTAATCCAGTTTTTCGTCATTATTTAATTCATCGAAGCAATGGATGTGACGCTTTGAAGCTAAAATAACTAATCCCTTGATTGGATAAGCTACATCCTGGTGGGCGTGAAAATAATCCGTTTCAATGATAACACCACCATTGGGCTTGACCTGTCCACTTATGATGGCACAGCTCAAGCAATCAACTTGAGCAATTTCTCCACTCGATAATCGTATGTTGCGCATCAATATCTCCCCTAAATATAGAAATAGCACGGTCTATCAAAACCGTGCTTTTCCCATGTTATTTACGCTCAAAAATTTGATATTGGAAAGTATAGCCTTCTGAAGCTGTTTCGGGCTGTTCAGCAGAAACCTCTACAAACTTCTCCTCATAGCTCGGAAAAAAGGTATCGCCCTGAAATGAATGATTGATTTTTGTAATATATAAGCGATCTGCCATTTCCATTGATAAACGGAAAATTTGCTCACCGCCAATAATCATGATTTCCTCTACATCCCCTGCTATCGCTATTGCTTCTTCTAGGCTCGTCACAGTTTCAGTGCCTTCTGCGTGATAATTTTCATCTCGTGTAATAACAATATTGCGACGTCCAGGTAGTGGACGACCAATGGATTCAAACGTTTTTCGTCCCATAATCATTGGCTTGCCCATTGTTTTGTTTTTGAAATACTGCAAATCTCCCGGTAAATGCCAAGGCATTCCGTTATTATAACCAATTACATGGTTGTCATCATGTGCCACAATTAAAGAAATCATACTGTCCCTCCAAATACTTTCTTCCCTTTTATTATAAACACAATTCGTTGATTTCACCTCTATTATGAAAGAATTTTCTTTTTCTAAAATTAAATCCTAGTAAAATTATATGAATAGTTTATAATGTAAGTAATAAACGTCACGATAAAGGACTGATGAGGATGACTACTTTAAGAAAAGAAGCTGTTCATTATATTCAAGATCAACAAGTTGCTACACCCTACTATCAAGTTACACCACAGGAAGCTCGCGCGATGCGTACGGTTACGCCATGGCAATCACCCCATAAGCCAATATTAGCGGCGATGCAAGATCAACTAATTACCATGCGTGATGGGGCTCAAATTACGCTACGACTTTATATACCTACTCATGATCAACCATTACCTGTTATTGTTTATTATCATGGCGGTGGCTGGGTATATGGTAATTTAGAGTCTGTTGATGCTGGCTGTCAGCTTTTAGCAGACCAAGCGCAAGCAATTGTCGTTTCAGTGGATTATCGTTTGGCTCCTGAATTTCCTTTTCCAACTCCATTGCAGGATGCCTACGATAGCTTAGTATGGGTGCATGACCATATCGAAGCATATGGTGGCGATGCTGCTCGGTTGACCGTGGCTGGGGACAGTGCTGGCGGAAATTTAGCAACGGTCGTGGCCTACTTAGCTGTAACTTCAGGTGGACCATCATTGCAAGCACAAGCACTCATTTATCCTGTTACGAATGTGGATTTTACGACCGTTTCCTATCAGGCTTATGGAGAAAAGTTCGGCCTAGATAAACAGGGCATGCAATGGTTTTCTCAACACTATACAGATGAATTGAACTTTACAAATCCATTGGTGTCTCCCCTACTGCTCGAGGATGTAAGACGTATGCCTAAAACACTCCTCATTGCAGCAGAGGCAGATGTCCTCTTTGATGAAGGTTTAAGTTATGCCCAAAAATTGTCTGACTCTGGAGTACCTGTGGAGCATATAACCATGTCTGGTTTAATTCATAGCTATTTTAGCAAAATGAATTATTTTGAAGAGGCAACAATCGAAACGGTGGCAAAAATTGCTGAATTCCTGAAATAAGTTTGGCTATCCCATCCAAACAGTGCGATAATAAAGCAAAACGTTTTTAAAGGATGACAACATGACACAAATAATTGCACTACAAATAAAACAGCCTTTTGCTGATCAATTAAAAAAAGGCTACCCATTAATTTCAAAAGATGCAGTGGATGCACGACAACTACCTTACGAGCAAGGGACTCTACTTAAGCTGATGGATCACCATAATCGTTTTATTGGTACAGGTTACTACGGTATTCAAAATAAAGGGATTGGCTGGGTCCTGACGACAGATATAAATGAAACCATTGATAAAGCTTTTTTCATTAAAAAATTCAAAAAAGCTATACAGCTACGAGAAGCATTCTTCCAGAATGAACATACAACAGCCTTCCGTGTTTTCAATGGCGAGGGTGATGGTATCGGTGGCCTAACGATCGATTTCTTTAATGGCTACTATATGGTGAGTTGGTATAGCGAGGGTATTTACTCATTGAAAGAAGTCGTTTATGAGGCGCTTGCTGAAACCATCAACTACCAGGCCATTTATGAGAAAAAACGATTCGATAGTAAAGGGCAATATATGGAACAGGATGATTTTGTCATGGGGACTCCTGGCGAATTTCCAATCATGGTTAAGGAAAATGGGATGACCTATGCAGTCCATTTAAATGATGGTGCGATGACTGGAATTTTCCTTGATCAACGGGAAGTACGATTAGCTATTCGTGAGCGCTATGCGAGCACAACAAATATGCTAAATACCTTCTCCTACACAGGGGCATTTTCTGTAGCAGCCTCGCTTGGAGGAGCTACTAAAACAACAAGTGTCGATGTTGCAAAGCGCAGTTTAGCCAAAACGATTGAGCAGTTTAGCGTCAATCAAATTGATTATGAAGCGCAGGATATAAAAGTAATGGACGTTTTTCATTATTTTAAATATGCACAGCGTCACGAATTAAAATTTGACCTTGTTGTATTAGATCCACCAAGCTTTGCCCGCACAAAGCAAATGACGTTCTCAACGGCGAAGGACTATCCAAAATTACTGAAGGATACGATTGCGATTACAGCCAAAAATGGCATTATTGTGGCTTCCACAAACAACGCAAGCTTCGGTATGAAAAAGTTTAAAGGGTTTATCGACCAAGCATTTAAAGAGACTCGTACACGCTATAAAATTGTAGAGGAATACGGTTTACCAAAGGATTTCCGTGTGCCTCGTGAATATCCTGAATTTAATTATTTGAAGGTCGTTTTTATTCAAAAAATGGACTAACTCATCTGGAATCACACTTTGCTGTGGTTCTTTTTTTCTATAAAAAATGGCTTAAGAAGTATGTTCACTTCCTAAGCCACCTCTTTTTTAAAGCTTTTCCACAAACCAATCTCGTATATATTCGAGACGATGAATTCTTAATGTTGGCTTTCCGCTTCTTGACAGTTCATGATTAGCTTCAGGGAACCGGACGAATTTCGTTTCTTTTTTCCGATACTTCAAGGCGATAAATAATTGCTCCGCCTGTTCAATCGGACAACGATAGTCTTTTTCACCATGTAAAATAAGCAATGGTGTTTCAACATTGTCTACATATTTCAATGGTGAATGATGCCATAGCTTCTCTATATTTTCGAGCCCCGCTTGAATTTGCCAGTCTGTAAAGTAATAGCCAATATCACTCACTCCTGCAAAGCTAATCCAGTTTGAAATAGAGCGTTGTGTAACTGCTGCCTTAAAGCGGTTGGTATGCCCAACAATCCAGTTGGTCATAAAGCCACCATAGCTCCCACCTGTTACACCTAGTCGAGTTGGATCAATGAACTCATATTGCTCTAAAGCATAGTCCACTGCAGCCATTAGGTCTTGATAGTCATTGCCACCATAATCACCACGTACTGCATCCACAAACGTTTGTCCGTAGCCATGACTTCCGCGCGGATTTGTATACAGCACCGCAAAGCCTTGAGCAGCTAGGATTTGGAATTCATTAAAATAAGTGTTGCCGTACATCGCATGTGGACCACCATGGATTTCAAGAATAAGAGGATATTTCTTCCCTTTTTCATAGCCCACTGGCTTCATGATCCAGCCATTGACCTTCCAGCCCTCAGCTCCTTCAAACTCAATGCTCTCTGGCACAGCTAACTCTTTCGTCTTTAAAACGTCTTCATTGACTGTCGTCAATCGTTCTTTTTCACCCGTTTTTAAGTTGACGTAATATAAATCGCCCGGATTCGTTGTCGTACTTATGGCGACAACGGCTTGATCATTTTGAGCATCTAATGAAAAACCATAAACGTATTGATCATCGTGAATAGCTGGATAAATTTCACCATCTACATTCCCAAAGTAAATTGCCGCATTGCCGTGATCCGTTACTTGGAAATAGAAACTATGATTATCATTCATCCATTGTACACTTGGTGCTGCTACCCCTTGCAGGAAATCACCGATGACATAGTCACCGACAGGGGCATCAAATTCACTTGTTGCACAGTTTAGCAGATTTTGTTCCATATCATAAATCCATAGCTTCGCTTGTGTGGCATTTTCAAACTCACGTTTTCCTCCAACAAAGGAAAGGAAGCGGCTATTAGGCGACCAGGACGTTTGGTAATAGGAGCCAATCCCCTCTGTTACCTTGCGACTCTGTTTTGTTTCTAAATCGAATAAATAAATATCCGCATTAAACGAAAAATCTAAGTCCTCTGCTTGATCTGCTAAGTACGTAAGATAACTGCCATTTGGCGACCATGTACTCAGATGGAAATCCTCGTTCCCTTCTGTCACTTGCTTTAAGTCACCAGATTTTAAATCGACAATGGCAATGTGAGTATGCTGGTCCATATCCATAAATCCACCCGCATCCGACTTATGTTTCATCTTATCGATTTCGAGTGGCTTGAGTTCTTTTTCTTCTTTCTTGTCATCTTCAGCTTTGTCTAAGATAGTTTCATCTTTACCTAGCAAAACTGAAAAGGCAATTTTCTCTCCACAAGGAGACCAGACAGGCGTTGACGCACCGTTTTTGCAATACGTCACTTGCTTCGCCTCTCCCCCTGTTTTCGACAGTACAAAAATTTGCGGCTTGCCTGATCTTGTCGAAGAAAAAGCAATTTGACTGCCATCTGGCGACCAGACAGGAGAGCTTGTCCGATCGTTACCATATGTCCATTGCTGAGGACGTTTGTCTTTTAAATTTAAATAAAACAAGTTAGATACATAGTCTTTTTTCTTCTCATCAATACGTGTCTCTACATAAACTACCTCAGTCCCATCAGGTGAGAGCTGTGGATCTGCCACTGATTTCAAGTGATAAAGATCTTCTGGTTGAATCCCTTGTTTAGTTGTCATGTTCTTGCTCCTTTGTATTGTCATTTTCTATGCTCTACTACAATATTTCGACACCCTAAGTATTTTTCCTGCTACTCTATTGATTTTTTTACTAGTTCCCAATCAGCATTCATTTTTGTTCTGCGATAAAATTTATAAAAAGGTTCATTGGAACGAGCTTGGTTTTGATAGAGACGAATGATTTGTAGCAAAAAATCCTCAATATGATCAATCCCTACCCTTTTCGCGAAGAGAGTACCCGCCTGTGCCTTCGCCCCCATAGGGATGGCTCCTACATAAACATCAAAGCTCTCATGCTGATAGACTAAACCAATATCATCATATGTAGGATTATAGCAAGCCGATGCACAGCCATTCACATTGACTCGTACTCTTGCAGGCACAGTTATACCGTCCAATGCCTGATAGAGTTGTTCTGTTTGAGGAACTGCCTCCATTTTTTCTCCATCACAAAAATCACATGCCTTCATGGCAATATGAGGTCCTGAGGAAGCAACAAACAGTCCAGCCTCCTGTAAGGCATGGGTCGCTTCTGTCAGTTCACTAGAGGGGATCGATAATAATATGCTATAGGAGGCCGAATATTTAATGGCCCCCTTCTCCCCTACTATTTCAGCTATTTTTTGAAATTGGGCTGGCGTATAATGCTTATTAATAATGCCAGGGCTTACCGCTAATCGTGCATAACCACCTTGCTGATTTAGAGTTTCGAACGTTTTATCTGGTATGTTTTGACGAAATGCATTCATTGTTATCGCTCCTTAAGAAAAAGGAGCTAGCAAAGCGCTAGCTCGAATGTTTTTAAAAGTTGGCTGGGTAGAAGCCCTTGGCTAAAATTTGAATGGCCGCTGCAGCACGTACCCCTTCAGATGCCGCTGAAAGTGGAAGAATGACAAAGCGATCATTTTTGACTGCTTCCATTTCCTTCAACGCTGGATCATTTTTTAAGAATTTTATCTTTTGTTCAGCAGTTGTTTCGCCATAATCAATGACAACCACCACCTCTGGATTGCGATCTACTGCATCTTCCTTCGATACCGTTGTCCATCCTGACTCCACATCTCCAAAGATATTTTGACCGCCAGCGATTGTTACTAGCTCATTCATAAAGTTTTGACCAGCCGTGAATACGTCTTTATCACCACTGTCAAAGACTAGCACACGTAAATTTTCACTGTCTTTTGGTAATTTTGCTTGAACTTCTTCGACATCTTTTGTCATTTGTTCAATTAATGCTTCACCGCGATCTTCCACGCGGAATATTTCCGCGATATGACGAATATCCGTGAAAATATCTTCTAATGTTGGCTTTGTCATATTGGAAGCCGTATGTAAATACGTATGAATTCCTAATTCCTCAAGCTCCTCTGGTGTTCCAACACCTTTCTCACCAAAGCCACTTTTCCAGCCTGCATACAAGAAATCTGCCTCGGCATCAATGACTTGCTCCTTTGTTGGGTATTGATCTGAAAGAACTGGAACTTTATCGTAGGCTGCTTGAAGCGGCTCGTAGATTTTATCATCTAAATAAGCTGTCCCTACCATGGAATCCTCTAAGCCTAATGCAAGCATAATTTCTGTTACATGCTGATTTAAGCTAATGGCCTTTTTAGGTGCTTCCTTATAGGTTTGGGTAGTTTCATTATTTTCAATGATGACCTCAGTTGTTGTCGCCTCAGACGGTTCAACTTTTTCAGTTTGCTTTGCTGATTCAGGCTTGTCCTTTGCGCCACACGCTCCTAATACAGCGATTAAGGCGATGACCATGACTAGCCATATACTTCTCCATTTTTTCATGTCCTTTTCTCCTTTGTTGTCATAAATATAGAAAGAAATCAGAGACTTCTTTGCTACTAGGATAATTGGAAGGGCATAAAAAAACCCTCTTGTCGCCAAGAGAGTTGCATAGTGAAAAAACGGTATTAGTACCTTTATCACTATCCCCATCCTCGTGGTTCTTAGTTAACATACATATACTGGCAGGTATCCTGGCTTAGGTTCATCATCTATACGCCTTCCCATAGTTAAACTACAGTGGCATGCTGTATAGACTCCCCATTTACAGTTGCGGGACAGCATCGGAATTGCACCGATTTCCCTTTTAAGCAAATGACAAATGCCATTTGCACCAATATGTTCTAATTATGCTATTGATAGACTAGCAGTTCATGCGTTAATTCGCAATCAGTAATAGAATGCAAAAAATATAATCATCATTATATTAGCACTATTTCGACAAAAAGACGAATCATTTTACAAGAAATAATTGTGCTAGTATTCTGATACAATGAGAAGATAGCTACTTATAGAAACGAGGATTTATTATGTACAAGACGATTGGGGTTCTTGCTCATGTTGATGCAGGAAAAACAACCTTTTCTGAGCAAGTGCTTTTTCATACAAATAGTATTCAAGCGCGGGGACGTGTCGATCATCAGGATGCCTATTTAGATAATCATGAGCTTGAGCGCAAACGGGGCATTACGATATTTGCCGAGCAAGGACGCATGACTATTGGCGACGATACATATACGTTGATTGATACACCAGGACATGTCGATTTCTCCCCAGAGATGGAGCGTGCCATCCGTGTCATGGATTATGCCATCATTATTATAAGTGCGGTAGAGGGTATTCAAGGTCATACTGAAACGGTATGGCAGCTTTTACGAAACTATCATGTCCCTACATTCTTTTTTATTAATAAAATAGATCGTGACGGAGCAGATGTAAGGGCTGTGATGACCCAGCTCCATAAAGATTTCTCGGAACATGTATTATTCGTCGATGAACCACTTCAGGAGAATTATGTTTCCAGCACAATCATGGAATGGCTGGCGGAGCGTGATGAAAAGCTCCTGGATGCCTTTTTGAATGAAGCATTGGAGCATGGCCTGTGTATGAAGCACCTACAATCGATGATTAAAAATGAATCTGCCTTCCCCTGCTTTACTGGTTCGGCATTAAAAGATGAAGGCATTCAAGAATTGATTGCTCAACTTCCACTCATAACGGGTACTCACTTCGAGCCGGAAGCACCGTTTCAAGGAGAGGTCTTTAAAATACGACATGATGGCCATCAGCGTTTAACATTCATCAAGGCTTTAACAGGCAAATTACATGTTCGAGATGAATTTACGTTTGGAGACCTTACAGAGAAAGTAACAGAAATTCGTCTTTATAACGGCAGCCGTTTTGAAACTGTTCAGCATGTTGAGGCTGGTGAAATCTTCGCTGTTAAAGGGCTCAGCCAGGCACACATTGGCGATCGCATTGGCAGTAACACGCTATCACAGCCCTATGAGCTTGTCCCTACATTACAGGCAAAAGTTCAATATGAGGGTGAGCAACATATTAAAGAAGTATTAAAGATTTTCCGTCTACTAGAGGCCGAGGAGCCATCATTGCGTGTCGTATGGCAGGAAAAGTTTCAGGAAATCCATGTGCATATAATGGGTGTCATTCAGTTAGAGGTACTGATAGAAGTATTATTGAAGCGCTTTACATTAAACATCTCTTTTGGAGAGCCGCAAATATTATATTTGGAAACAATTGCGACAACCGTTACAGGCTACGGACATTTTGAACCACTTAAGCATTATGCAGAAATTCATTTATTAATGCAGCCAAATGAACGTGGGACTGGCATTACCTTTAGCAATGCCTGCCATGCAGATGATTTATCAGTGGGCAACCAGCGCCTCGTAGAGAAGCATTTGTTTGAACGTGATCATCATGGCTTACTCACAGGCTACGCAGTAACAGATATTCATTTTACGCTTTTAACGGGACGTGGACATAATGAACATACGTCTGGCGGTGATTTCCGAGAAGCCACTTTCCGAGCACTGCGCCAAGGACTGGAACAAGCACAGAACGTCCTGCTTGAGCCGTATTATCGCTTTAAAATGAAGGCTTCCAATGACTTTATTGGCCGTATGATGACCGACATTCAACAGGCTGCTGGCACCTTCGACGACCCTGTACTCACTGAAACAGACGTTGTATTAACAGGACGTGCACCAGTAGCGACCTTCATGAGCTATAGCACGATTTTTGCCGCCTATACAAATGGGAAAGGTGCGCTTACCCTCCAATTTGATGGCTATGATGTGTGTCATCATGCAGAAGAAGTAATATCTCAAATAGGCTATGATAAAAATGCCGACCCTGAATACAGTTCTTCCAGCATTTTTTGTTCAA
The DNA here is from genome assembly GCF_058795135.1 of Lysinibacillus sp. GW823-FHT06C08. NCBI lineage: Bacteria > Bacillati > Bacillota > Bacilli > Caryophanales > Bacillaceae > Lysinibacillus > Lysinibacillus sp. GW823-FHT06C08. The sequence goes on along the minus strand of NZ_JBXAHN010000002.1, from coordinate 309,892 downwards.
AAGGTAAAGGCTATTCTGTCCCTTGGCAAGAGGCGCAAGCAGCCATGCATTGTCAGAGCTAAGTTCATGTACTAGCATGGCAAATCTGTTGAACTAGTACTTCAGATGAAGGTAGAATATCCCTACAAAAAATAAAGCAAGCCCTCCGCTTCATGGAGGGCTTGCTTTTATATGGCACCAACAGCTTTCTTTGAAGGCTTGTGCACCGGATAGGCAGGTTCAACCACCACATAACCTTGCGTATTCGTGAAGTCGATAACTACTTTTCCAGGCTGACTTTTTAATATTTGTAGTTGATCAATTAATGTTAATAATAGCTCGTGGCCGTTCCCACGTGGATGCCAATTAAAGTGATAATCATTTAATTCCTGAACGGCTTGAAGAAACTGCGTGTATTCCTGCTGTGCAAATGCAATTAGTTTATCCTGATGAGGAATTTGCTCTAAATCGTTCATATACGTTTCATAAAAACGTATGACAATCGAGCATAGTAAATCATTGACACGTGCAGCGCTTAACACTGGATTGGGCTCCTGTGAAAGACGGTCAAGATTAGGCTTTGCTCGTGTTGAATCAATGCGTGTAATTAAGTGGTACTGCTCCCCATTCACCTCATAAACAATAGGGTTGGTTGGCATATACATCATAAAGCTATTCGTCTTCGTTTTCAGTTGATCCGTTAAATTCGCCTGAGCAAAAAGATGGCCTTCTACCTCCCCATTTTGTATCCAAATAATGTCTTTATTATATAAGATTTGCTCAAAAAAACGATTGTTGCGAATCAGTCTCGTTGCTAATAATTGATCAATTAGTGATTCGACCACCATTCTTGTTTTCGCTTTCTTAGCAATTTCTGTCCGTGGCTGCTTACAAATCGTCATATCTACAAAAGGCGTTTCCTGTGTTGTCGTTGCATGAATATTCATCCTATGTGCATCCCCTTTGCGTACATATTTTCAAAACAAAAAGGACTTCCTACTATGTTTGAGGAAATCCTTCGCTTTAATGTGCTTCATCACACAATGCCAAACAAACCCTAAGTAAATGTGAAGGAGTTCTAAAATGAACCCTTTCATGAACTTTGGGCGTATGACGTACTGTGACGAACAGAGCATTCTGTTTTGTCAACATGCCACCTCCTATTCCTCGTAGGTTTATGGTGTGTACTCGTAACTAGGCAGGTATCCTGACTCATGGTCATCGCCACTTTTCCCCTTCCCATCATTTGACAGTGGTTGCTGAAAAGTCGCTCACATTTACAGTTGCGGGACAGTGTCGGATTCACACCGACTTCCCTTTTAAGCAAATTGCACGCAATTTACACCTATTACTACACGCTATTCAGTTGTCATAGGAATCGAGTGTACTCCACATTCCTATTAGATTACTAAAATCAATTGTAAAGTAGTGTTTTTCTAAAGTCAAATATCATAATATTTTCCAGCTTCTCATTCTTTGCCTTCTATTCGTTGTAACTCAGATAGTAGATACTGTTTTATTACATCGTTTTCATCCTTCCCATAATGCGTTAATACTGCTAAATCACACGCATCATCTAGTAAATAATTCTCGTTCATTCGAGTGCGAACGAACTCTATAACACTTACCTCACGGGCATTATAGCGTAAATCACCGCCAACTTTAGTCGTAAAAATTCCAACTTTTTTTCTCATAGCCATTACGATTGATCTCACTTGACCTTCGGTTAAATTAAACGCTGCTCTAACGTCTGCTGTTAAAATATTTTCCCTATGCCACATTTTTAATTACCTCACTTTCTCTTCGATATTCTAGCGCAAATATATTTTTGTAAATATCCGCTAAATTATCCGAATTAGTTACGCCAAAAAACAAAGGAAAGTCGACTGATACTATTTGGTTGCACTTAGCGGTATAGTTAAAATACAGAGAAATAGCATTGACGCAAAACTAACGCAAGTTAAATCACTGTAATAAAGTCCTATAATTTTCAATTAAAGTAATATATAACTAATATCTTTTGCGACATTCAGACGATTCCACCAGCACAACTATCCGATTCAACGATTCTCGATACGTCTGACAGCGAAAAAAACTGGCTTGTTTTGAAAATGGTATCTGTAATTATCGGACAGCAGAAAGCGCCTGTAGGAAGTCGGTGGCTTGGGGGGATTTTCGAGTTATCCAACGTTTAATTGACGCAATAAATATCAAATGAATAAATATTCATTTTCAACTTCCCATAAGCTTGATTATGTAAACTAAAAACACCTACAAAATGCTGATTCTACTGACTTTCATAACTTTTATGTAAAAACAAGATATACACAATCTTATACACCGTTGATATACTGCAATTCTTGCGACTATCCCTGTTTGTACATACGTTACAATACTGCATAAAAAGCTGTATAAAATATCGGATAAATTGTCAGATAACGATTTGTTTGCGAGTACCCATATGCGCCAGCGCCTTCCGCCCGATGTTTTCCCCGTATTTCGGAATCAGTCGGAAGCCCTAACGCTCCTTTAACGCAAAAAAAAGACGGCAGTCAGCCGAAGCCAACCACCGCCAATTTAATACTTTACCGCTCTAAAACGCTGATATATCAACGATTTAGCCCTTGTTTAATGCGAGCCAACTGTGCAGCAACCGCAGCTTCATCTACCGCATGCGTTTTAACGTCTAGTTCCGCACGGTCAATAAGCATACCCTCCGTTTGCATATATAGCTTCATCATTGAGGCATTACCCGCCTCACACTCGCGTACTAGCGCTTGCATAATACGAGTACGACTGTCAGTTAAATACGTAGCTGTGACAGCTGATTTATACTCAAGCATCGCCGGTAATTGGCGCCATTTACGTAGTGAACGGTCAGACACCCCTACCTCTTTTGCGATATCTGTGAATGATTTACGTTTGCCAATCGGCAGTAAGTCGTTTTCATACATCAATTCAGCAGCCTTCGCTTGATCCATCGTCAATTCCTTTAAAATATCGTCTAATTTTCTTGCCATTCCGCCATCTCCATTCGTTTTCGTTCGTAGTATTCAGTGTAGTTTCCGTCGTATTCATCGAGGAATAAATCGGTAGGCCTATATTCGTATTGAGAAAGTTCATGGGCAATACTGTCCGCCAGTTCTGCATATGTTTGCGTTGAATTGCCGTCAATACACGGCTTAAGTAAAAACTCGATTAAATAAAAGCATGTGTAACGTAAGGTGTCCTCGTAGCACTCTCCCGCAATCGTTAGTTCTTCAATCCACCGCTGTATCTCCTGGGACTCATCAATTGCTACGACCTCTTTAGCCGTTAAAAGTAAAGTTGCGTAATCTACCAAGAAGCGTTTAATCTCGGGAAAATGCTTGTCGTAGCACTCATAAGCCCACTTATCGCTAACTGGCGGAAACGGCTCTCTCTGCTCGCAATCGGCTAGGAGAACGTCTAATTCTCGATGCAATACGTCTGTTTCCATTCCAATACCTCCTCGCGTTTTGTCGCATAGTATCCTTCAAAATCTCCGTTGTAGTTATCGTTGCTATCGTACTGAATACTAGGCGGGTATCTACTAAATACATTAGCTATTAATTGCGCTAGATTTGCGTAGTTCGTTTCCGGATGATGTTGCCCGCTAACGACTGTAGGTATAAACACTTGAGCAATAATGCTAAAATGTAGGCGTAGATGTTTATCTCTACAAAACTTAGCAACAGAAAGAATGTCTAGCCACTCGGTAAGCTTCGCATCTTCTCCTAATGCTCTGATTCCTTTAGCTGCTAAAAGTAGCGTTGCATAATCTGTCATAGATTTTTTGATTTCGTCCCAATAGCGGCGGTATACTTCTAGCGCAAATTGATCGCTAACCTTTGGTGCGTAAGTGTTTCTCGGTAATATACAATAGCCACGCTCCTTATCTTCTCGTTCTTTAGCTTCACGTAATCGCTTCGTATCTTCTTTAATCCGCTCAATATCAAAAGTCGTCATTTCGTCACTCCTCATTTAGTTTTATTAGAAAAGGCAAGCACCGCTGTAAAAGCCGATGCCCGCCCGTTTGTTATTCATCTGATAATGATAATACGTATAATTGTTGTTGATGTTCTGGCTCGAAAACTAACACGCGAACGCCTACTTTCAACTTATTCTCGTATTCAATACTCGCAACTCGATCGTTAATCATCACCGTTTCGGTGTAAGGCAACAAGTGCGGATTACATACGGTAAATGGTTCTGGTATATCGATTGTGTCACCATCGAGGCGAATACTAAAGTTTGGATGCTCGCCTGTAACGGTTGCTATTCTTAAAGTACCGCCAGGATTATATCCAACTGCTCGGATTGATCCAATTAAGCGAGAGGAGCCACTGCCTTCTGTAGGTATCTTAGGCTTAGCCAACTTGCACCATCTCCTGTTCGATTAATTTCGCTAGCTCAAACGCTATGCGATGAATGTCCGCATCTTCACGTACTGTAAAGTTATTGCCCGAGATAACGACTCCTCCGCCAGTGCCGTTTCCTCCGCCGCCTTCCGAATAATCATGATTTTCACGCGCAGTTAAAACGCGTTCACCTTTATGGAGACGCGCTGCATATCCGTCATATGGTACGGAATCTAATCCGCTATAGTGCGATTTAGCAGCTCCACCGTCTTTGCCTGGTATCAACTTCTTCGCCCAACTTACGGCACCAGAACCGATTTTACCTATCCAGTCTGGCATTTTAATGTTTCCTAGAATTGCTGCGAAGTCCTTTAAGTATCCTGCCGCTGTACTAATCCAACTGCCCACAGTTTTGAATGCGGGAGTCAACGCTTTAACAATTTCCGTAGCTGCTCCGAATGCCTGCGTAAATCCACCGGCTAGGAACGCTACAAACGGACCTACAATCGTATCCCATACTAAGCGCAATATCTTAAAGGCTGCGCCAATCGCTGCACCTAAAAGCTCTAATATCGGACCAATCACCGTCCACATAAGCTTAAAAGTTTTCATAACGAATGTAATCGTAGGAGCGATAATGTTATTCCAAGCGAGCATTACGACGTCAGCTACGATTTTCAATGCGTCCCATAGTGCGCTAAGAATCGGCTGAGCTACTGCCCACAACGTTTGAAGTACTGGCAACACGGCTGATACAATACTAGAAAACACGCTAGTAACCTGTTCCTTCACCGTTGCAAATCGCGCCATTATTGCGCTGATAGCTTCGGGAGAAATTAGCATCTCCAGTACGCCTTTAAATCCGCCTGTCTTAAATGCAGTCATCAATCCGGAGATTTTCGCCTTAATTCCGCCAACTAACGAGTTAATCTGATTCGCAATATCTGGCGGAAATAGTGCGCTGATTAAACCGCCCGTGCCGCCCGTCTTAAATGCGGACCATAACGATTTAACCTTGCCAACTATGCCATCGATTGCTCCTCGGAACATTTCGCTATTGTCGTATAGCGCTTTGAATCCGACTACTGCTGCGGCTATTCCTGCGGCGATTAGAGCTATCGGATTTGCCAACGCAGAAATTGTTCCTACTACAGCTAACGCAGCTACAAAAGTGACAATCGCTCCTGCTACGTATGCTATTTGTGTTCGCCATTTCACGAATATATCGTATAAAGCAATCGCTTTATCTGTGGCTTTAGCAAGCATACCTCCCAATTTATTGCTGAGAGTGGTAGTATCAAGACCATCAAACATTTTATTTAGTCGTCGTAAGAATTCTCCTAGTTTTGTATTGCTCTCCATTCCCATGTTTCTAAAGAACGTCTGTGACTTCTCTTCAAGTTGCGACCACAATCCTTTTGTCGTATTCCCCATCTTATTAACCATTTCATCAGTTACACCCATTTTGGTTAATAATTTATCTAAACCAGCCATCTTAGCAGACATACCGTCCATTTTAGTGATTTTTTGCAATTCCTTTTTATCTAGTCCAACTGCTTCGTACATTGAAACATAGTCACCTTGCATAAGCTCTTTTGTTGAGAAAGCTGCCTGTTGAGTGTCTACGCCAGAAAGCGCTTGTATACGTTCAACTAAACCCCAAACTTGTTTTAATTCATCGAGGTTCTTACTAATTCCTATGAATGCCTTTGAGTTTGTCATCATATCTGTACTGTTCAATACTGGACTATCAATAGCTGCCTTTTCAATCATTTGAAGATACTTTTTAGCTTGTTTATCATCCCCAAACATTCCGCTAATAGCCATCGCATTTTGTTCGTAGTTTGCTGCAGCGCCTATTGTTGCGTTAAACAACTTGGCCGCCCCATTCACACCAGCGTATGCCCCCATTAGACCAATTAAAGAACTTTGCATACCACTAAAACTTGCACTAAGCCCATTAGTTCCCGCACGTAAGCCTGTCATACGAGTAGAAAAGCTGCTCATACGATTGGACGTTGAAGATATAGCACCCCCAAACCTATTTACCGCTGTTTGTGTGTGACTTACTGATTCCCCTGTCGCTCTACTTGTGCGGTTCATCTGGTCCATCAACTGCGTTAATCTTCGCATACGGGACGAGCCCTGGTCCCTCATTCTGAAAACCGCCGTTAGATTAATAGCCATTAGATTCGCTCAACTATCTTTGCTACTACGTCAGCCAATCGATCAGCTTGTTGGCTTGCTGTAATGTATCGTTTGCGTGCGCTTCTATCTCCGTTGGCATATTCGACGGCTCCATTCAACGCCTCTAATCGTTTACGAGCATGGTCGGCTTGTATACGGCCACTCATTGCTATAGCTAGTAATGGTACTTTTAATTCGGTTGCCAGTTTAACCTTAACTTGCGGAACTTTACCGTGAAGGCGTTCCACTTCTGCTACAAACTTAGCTGCAGCAAGTATTACTTCGTTATCGTCTAGTAATTGTGTTATTTCCTGTCTGCGGTGATTTATTTTCATTTCTCGCATCTCCTTTGCGTTTTTGAATAGAAAAAAGACGCCCTAAAATAGAGCGTCCCGGGGCGAGCGTAAAACCCGCGTAATAATAAAAACCGCAACTCTTTTTAAGAGCGCGGTATTAATCGATACACGATTCTGCTAATTCAACCAAATTGGATAACACATTATCCGGATATTTTTCATCTAGTCTTTTAAGACATTCTGCATATTCCTTACTCTGAAATTTAAAGGCCAAATCGTCAAAAACCGATGATAACCAACCAATTTCTTCTTCTGTGCAACCGTCTAAAAAACATATAGTATCGTTCACGTCATTAAATTCTAAAATCAATTGAGCCCAATAAATCTTGATGGAAGGATCATTTATATGCAACTTTTTCATTTTTTCAATAATACTAGTTACGTTTTGTCCGTTAATCATCTTTATCATCCTCCTTTGTGTTAAATATAAACTAATCAAAACATTTTTTACATATAAAAGACACAATGTCGATTTAAAACGTCATGTCTTGAAATTGTGCTATTTAATTTACTTTTATTGACCTTCGTTAAAAGTCGGCTGTTCGAACTCGCCGTACTCGTAATGCTCTTTCGATTCCTTACCTAATGCCATTCGTTCTAAGTGTACGGCAGGCTCATTAGCAGATTGCGCAGCTTGACGACCTAATACGCTCCTTAAATTAACAAATGAAGGCGCATCTGCTACTGTTAGTACAAAGTCAGGTTGATCGCTCAACTCTAGTGCTTTTTGAGCCGCCAATTTTTCCTCTGTTACTGAATTTTTCTGAGCGGTTTTATAGGCATGTGTTAGTCGCTGTTTTAACGCTGGATCGGTCGTACTTGCTAAAGTCGAGACTAAATTCGGAAATTGTTGTGCTATTTGTTGCGCATAGTATGCATCGTCCTGCTTACGCACAAAATCCTCTATTAATTTTACAGCTTCGTCTAGATTGTGATGTAGCATTACGCGCGTCTGTAAATCGCGCATAGATAATTCAAACGAGGCTTTTTGTGCGTCTGTACCAGAATACGCATTAGGTGTAGCCACTACTTCCTGCGACATTTGTTTTACAAACTTGATATAACGCGCATATTCTGTGTTAATATCTTGCATACCTTTCAAAAAAGTTTCTGCGTAAAACTGACGTACTTGCTCACGTTCAATCGATTTTCCCTCTCCACTAAGTAATCTATTTAATTTGATTTTGTTGTAATCTTCGCGTGCTTCTGTAACTGTCTTAAGTTGTAGTTGTCTTGCTTTTTCTTTTAAAGTACCGATTTTTTCTAAGTATTCATTAATTAACTCGATTTTTGTTTTTGTCATTTTATATTCCCCCGTATTTTTATAATTTGTTACTGCACTAAAAGTTCTTCTTTTAAACGGCGCCTACTTCATCTTTTAATAACTGTTGAATTACGTAATTAGCTGCCTCTGATTGCGCAAAATATCGCGCATCCAGCGTGGCCACTTCTTTCGGCAAGAATATCCGATGCTGACGTTCCTCTTCGTCAATGTAAACGCAATGCTCTCCGTTGTCGTTACTGTAATAAATCTGCATTAGTTAAACACCGTCCCGTTTATAATTTTTGGTCTTAGATATCACTGTCCGATGATTTCTATACCGTTTTTGTTGTACTGCTTTTTACGGCGTTTCGGCTTTGCTCGCTTACCTTCGCCGTGATAATTAGATGAATACTTTTTATGCTCCATATCGTTTCATTTCCTCGCTTTCTTCTTTAAAGCCTTGTTTCCAGGCTTCGATTTCTTGTTCGTTCGCTTCGTGTTTTAAGAAACGACTTGCGAATTGTTTAACAAACTCATGCCAAAGCTTGTCTGTGAATTTTTCGCTAGATAGATAGAAATCATAAACATGCTGTCTATGCTTTTTTGAGTTACAACTGCGGCAACAAACGACGATATTTTCGTCTATATTGTGACCTAGATAAACATGATCGACTGTAGCCTCTGTTATCTCCCGTTTACCTCTTGTCATTTCTACGTCACAATAAGCGCAATTTGTAGCGCTCAATACTTCTTCAATTGTTGCTTCCGTATAGAGATTGACCGTGTTATGGCGGTATACATGCTTACGGAATCGTTCCCTGATATATGAAGAGCTTTCGAAACGTGCTTTACTGCGACATGCCTTGCATTGGTACTCTCGTCCTTGTGGCGCTTTTGGACGTCGAGTGAATTCGGTTAGATTCTTAATTTCTTTGCAAGTGCGACATTTGCGTGTCATTTCACACCATCTCCATTTTCAATTCAATTAAAAAACGCTCAAACTCGATTGTTCGTGGGAACTCGCGAGTGAGCGCTACTTTTAGCCGTGTCGACGGATGTTTTCTTTTATTTTCTACTTCCGAAATTAATGCTTGTGTATAGCCAAGCCGAGCTGCAATTTCCTTTTGTGTCAGCCCGTGAAAAAGCCTAGTAAATCGTAGGTACTCTGAAAAGTCCATGATTATCAATCCTTTCATTTTTTATACGTTTTTATAACTAATAGGTAAATAAAATAGCCGACTTTTCCGTATCGGCTTCCTCATATATAGCCGAGTTGGTCGTACCTAAATTTTATACTCACCTAACGCTGCCATTTGTGCGCGTATACGTTCTTGTTGTAGCTTTTTGGCACCATAACGTGCTAACAATTCCGCCTCGATTTCCTCACGACTTTGTTTTAATATAGTTACTTTTCCATACCCTACATGTCCGCCTAACTTGACGTGAATATTACGAGGTGCATTATATCCATCATAATCAATACGCTCCGGCGTTTTACGCTTACCTCCGATTTCCGCCTTACGTTTTTGTTGCGCTACATATTGCTCGAAGTCGTCTCCGAAGGAATATACTTTTCGTTTGCGGTCGTATTCAAACATGTGCCAATCAGAGCTCCAAAACGGGTACTCTAATGGCTCTCCCTTATACGATGATGCGTAATGTAAATCTAACCACGTCAGGCGGCGCACCTTACCGACCTTACGCACTTCTCGTCTCCATGCTTTTAACACAATATCTTTTCCACCGGCACACTGTTTACAGCAAGTTATCGAGCTATTGTTTTTAGTTATATCACGGTAGTAATATCCGCAGTGAGCGCAACGACGTACTTTTGGGTCGTCAACGCCTTCAAAATGGCCGTCGATTAATGCTGATGCAATCTCTAAAGCGTCATGGTACTCGACGTTTGGCGGAAAGTATTTACGTGCTAGCTCAATTGCTCCTGCTCCCGGTAGAACCTTTAAGAATGTGTGTTTTAGTACATCGCCTTTTTTCAATGTGATACTCGTATTTACAGTTGTCATAATCTCATTTCCCCTTTGCAGAATAGTTTTTTGAAGAGTTTTACCATTAGATTTCGTATCTTGTCCATTTATCTAGCAATTCTCGCATACGTCTAGCAGGCATATATAGATTGATAGATTCACCGTTACGGATGCGTGAGCGCCAAACCCATTGAAGTAAGTCTGATACCGCTAGCTTATCCTCACTAACAGTTATATCGTGATCTTGAAAGAACGATTTCTCGATAGGATGCATGTAACGGTTGTAGCAGTACATTAACGTTGAACGGTCTGCATATTCGTTAGACGCACGGGCATTACACGCTAGAAATCCCTTTGTATAGCCCTTTCCTTTTAAATCCGTTTGATAGCTTTTAATCGTTGTCCATAAAACTTCGTCAGTCTTTGCTTTGATGATATTTCGGATATACGACTGCATGCTAGAACGGATTGCCGTCATTTCTCCATCACTTCTACGACTCAACCAACCTTTAGAAAACGCGGTCGGAACATTGCCATGATCGTTGTGCGGTCCGTCATAGAGATTAATTAATGAACGAAGATGCTCTCGTCCTTCCTGGCGCTTGTCATACTCGATTAATTGGCCGTCTTTGACTGCTTTTAAATCGTAAGGAATCGAATATAACTCGAAATAATATTTCATTAGCTGCGCTTCAAATAGATATGTCAAAACATATACACTAGTAAAAGTTTCGAAGATTGAAGGTGGAAACGCATAAATTAAGTATTTGTCACGGTGATAAAAAAGCGTCCCCGCTTGCGCTAGTAGCTTGATACGGTCGAATACTCCGTACTCATATTCAACTTCGCTCGCAGTCCAAACGACTTTGTTGTTCTCCATTTTTACTAAGCCTTTATCAAGTAGAAGTCGCATATCAGACGGTGAAACGCCTGCCTTATCTATCACACTTATAACCTCGTCCAATATTAAGGTGTAGTTATTCTCACGCAACAAGTAGCGCAGTTCATCGTCTGCCATTTCAAAAAGGCTATGCGTTGCTACGATGTCTCTACCGTCCTCAATCAATCGCTTTAGGCTCGTTAATTTACTACCGCCTTCTACGTTATTCGTTGGTTGTACAAACTCACGACCCGTTACCGAACTAATCACACGATCGACCTCAGCTAAGAACGGCGTAACATAAATGAAACGATCCAACGGACTTGCGCCGTTTATGTAGTCAATAGCATAAGTCGTCTTTCCTGCTCCCATCACCGAATCAATTACCGTTACGTTTTTCATTTCCATTTGAAAACCTCCCGATTTGTAGAATTATTGTTGTAGACGACGACCTCACCGCCTCAGCGCTTAAGCACTTTTATATCGATATAAGTGTTTATCAACAGATATCATTTTTGCGATTAGCAAAAATAGAAGTATGAGCGTTAGCGAATGCTTCGTAAAGAACTCTACGGCTCATTTCATTCGCCTATCGCTGCCAGTAAACTGTCATCGATGATAAGCACTTTTTATATACCTCTCTTTAAGGACGACACCTCACAAACGTTGATATGACGCGGTTTCTAACGGCCAATAAGCACTTTTTATTTCAGATAAGTGTTGCTGTTGAGGCCGTCTAGAACTTTTGGCGAGAATTTCATCGATAAGATGTGATCGTTCGAATATAAAGACAAGTTTGCCCGGCCTATGTCGACTCGGCTCCATTTTGATTAAGGCCTGTCCTGCATCGATGATTTCCTGTGCTACTTGGCGAGAATGGATTACGATAAATTTTTCGATTTTCGCTTGCATTGCTGTTCATCCTCCTGTATAATGACATTATAAATTGATATTTGATAATATAGGTTAAGTCTGCAAAAAAACAGACATACCAACTTTTATTATATCGTCAGCACTTGAGGAATGTAAAGTGCTTTTTTTCATTTTTTTAAACTTTTTTCTTCTATTACATATACCCGAACAAAAACGCAGTTCCGGACATGTATCTGATAATTTTCTTCCTACTATACATGCACACTTGAATTTTCCGTTTAGGGACAACTTTTCGCAAAAATTTATTTCTTCGGCTATTTGTCGGGCAGACTCAGCTTTCTCTGCTTTTTCCGTAGCCTGTTTAGCTTGCGATTCTAATTCGGCGATGCGTTCACGGTAGGCTTTTAATGTATCAATGTCACCGTTTAGGACTTCTGATTTCGCTTGTGCTTTTGCTGGCGTTGATTCTGACGATTTTGCGCCGATTTCATACACTAGCTTTTTAGGCAGTGTCTCCACATCTATTGGAAATTTTTGCTCGTGCACCTGTTGCACTACCGATACATAGCCAATGTAGTTATAGACTGTTCGTTTACTAAACCCTAGTGATGTGTACCAACGCTCAAACACTCCATCATATTGATTATTTCCACTTAATCTTGTCTGCGCGTCGAGTAGCTCTGTGCCCACTTCATCGACCATCCTCTCATAGGACGTACGAATATTACGCTCCTTTTGCCGGAGAAATGCTGCTATCTGTACATCTAACGTTTCATACTTGAATACCGCGATTTCGTCTCCCATTCCCTTTTAGTCTCCTTTCGTTTTAGACGTTCTAGCCTTCGTATGATAAATACATCGACTTGCGATTTAAAGCCGTTATTAGCCACGTTTATAAAGGCGAAATGAAGGCGCTAGGTCCCCACTCCTTCAGTAAGACCGATTCAAAAATTGTTATTATTTAACTGTTTATGTTTGGTATAATAAGTAAAAAATGTTAGAGGTGTTGTACTATGAATACTCTACAATTATTTTATAAAAAATATCAAAATCATAAGGATATTAAGTCTGTGGATTATATTAATTGGGCTTTCACCATGTTGGAAGATAATTGTTCATCGTTTTCTTTAAATATCTTAGCCTCTCTAAGAGAACCACTTAATATTTTTGAGGTAGAAGATTACTTTAGAAGAGCACTAAGTGAGATGGAACTGCAAGAACCATCATATGAAGAGTGTGCTAGATATTACATTCTGCATTTATCTGAAAAAATACTACAAGATAAGAAGAACGTTTTTGAAATAGTCTATGATATAAATTTAGTGATTCGAGATATTGATTACCCAGAAGACCTTAAAGAATGGTTCATCATAAGTGACATGGTAGATGAATTTCAATATGGCGGTAATGATTTTAATTTAACGAAGGAAGAAGTAATTACAGCCATTATGGATGAAGCAAAGAATCAGTTGAAGAATAATAAGAAAAGCTAGGCGTTGGCGCACCCAGCTTTCAACGACCATTGTTGGCGCAATGATCCTTCGTATTAATTGCTAAAGCCAGTTGGCGCTGACTCTAGCATATTTACTGTCCGTAATGTTGGCGCAAAACGGACGACTCAACTCGTTGGCGCGAGTATGATTCAGTTTAAGCTAATACTTTCGGTGCTTGCGCAAGGATCGCTAGCAATTCGATAGGTTCTGCTGTATCCAATTCGGAGAAGATAGAGCGTGCTTCATCATCCCACTTGAATAAAATCTCATTATCACCGATGTACAAAATCGCATCATCTTCATATCCTGGTTGTTTGAAAACCTCTAAACGTACTCCATCAAGTAATTGTGTTCGTTCAACAACGTAACTATAGCCCGGCTCAACCTCTATGATTTGCATTTGAGTAATCATAAACAACCTCCAACATTCATTTATTATTCCTTAAATTCATAATAAATGAATATTATTACTTAGTCAATATTAATTATGAATTAAATTCATAATTTATGATATATTGTGATTAACACTACATAAAGGAAGGTTCAAGATGAATATTACAAAGAAGATTAAATTGTTATTAGTAGAAAGAGATATGACAGCGACACAATTAGCTGAGAAAATAGGAACTACTCAATCTAACTTGTCTAAGAAGATGAAAAACGGAACCTATACTGTATCTGATCTTGAAAAGATTGCAGAAGTACTTGAATTAGAATTAATAATTGATTTCAAATGAAAATAGTTTAAACGTGTATTTAGCCAAAAATATTGTTGAACAACAAAAAGACCATGATTGCTCAAAGCACCATGGTCTTATCTCTATCTATTTTAAAGAGAACATTAATTTAATATTTATTCCCACGACTTAATTAACTTAACCCCTTTAATTAAAACTTCTTGATAATTAGGATCAACTAAAACTACACTTCTTAACCTTTCACTTGTTTCATCTGTAAGAACAAATTCACTATCAAATATATTTAACCCTGACTTTATTAAAGAGTTAACAATATTTTGATTAAGAATCTCATTTCCACTTTTGCCAATCAAATAAATTACATAAAATAAAAAAGAGGTTTTTTTATCATTATTATTTGGACTAACTTCAAAAGATACATCATCAGTTTTAAAGTTTTCATTTACAAACCTCTTCAACGATTTCTTATGAACAGAAGATGCTTGGAGTACACTTTCAGTATTTTTAATAACAAGTTCAATTACCTCATTATTTGGTTCTTGAATTGTATTTGAATCTTCAAGTTTTTTGTAGATACTAACTAATTGAAGTTTTATATCCATATTCTTATCGGAAAATTGAGGAGGAGCAACCATAAAGAAAAAATCATCATGATCAGTCCTAACACAACTGTCCAAAATGGCCCCAATATTATTTACTAAAGATTGTACTGAATCCTCATAAATTTCAATTTTACTACCATCAGTAAGTAATTCTTGATACAAACAAGTCTTATAGTTTTCAATCTCTAATTTATCTAATATCTTAACATTATATAAAACAATCCCAAATAAATTAACAGTTACAAAAATAGAATTGTTAGATAAATAAGCTAATATACTATGACTACCATGTGTACATATTTGATTAAAATCTTGGTACAGGGAGGGTTCAGTAATAATTGAAACTGGATTAACACCTTCCCCTGCAGTAATATATGAAATTATATTATCAAAAATAATATTTTTACCAATAATATTATTTTTTGCACAATACCATTCATATGCAATTTTAGATACTAACCTATACATTGATTCACTAAAAAATATTGAAGGATTAATACTCACAGATTTCTCAATTTCAATAGAATTTAAATCAATTATTGTAATTTCAGACTCATCTTTCACAATATTTTTCAAAGTATCTATAGGGCCAAATTTATATTTTTTATCTATACTTTCAAGGACAGAGCCACCTTTAAATAATTGATTATCTGATTTTATTTTTTTGGCATTGTATGATATATTATCAATTTTTAATGTTGCATTATACTGAGGATAATCCTTTCCTTTTTTCGATTTTATATCTAGTTCATTTGTTATAAATGCTAGTTCATGTATTACTTCACTTTCAAACATATCACTAAACTTATTATTGTGTTCTATTCTACACACATTCTTATTATATATTTTTGAATTTGTTAAAGCGTCAGGTATAATATCCGATTTGGATAAATCCTTAGTTGTATCACAATAAATACACTTACTAATTACTTCCATATATTTATTCTCTCCTCCAAAAATAATACTCTACGAATTGTTAAATGTATTAAACTTTCTTTCTAGCAAACAAAAACTTTTAAAGTAATGTTTTCCAATTTCTATATTATACTTGACTTCCACACTCATTTGCTAGCAGAAATGGCTGCTTGCTCCAGGAAATCGGCGCAAAAGTCGTTACCTACTATCGCAAGAAACGTAGGAAAACGAATCAAGCGACAATAAGTAACGACCGCATATGCTAGCGTCATGGTGACGTCCGAGGTTTCTCGTATGCTCCTGTTTAATCGGGATATCTCTATCCACATATTCCCGACGTTTTACTGTCCACGTCGATTGCAGAATATGCTTACCGGCACCGTAATGCCCCAGTAAACCTAACCACGCCGTTAATGGCCGCGCTCGCCAATTCGTCGCAGCCGTAACAGGAAACAGCTTGAGTTGCGATATAGCCGAATTTACTGCGTTGGCTCGGCGTAACCTGACGTGTTTTTTAATGACGCTTAACGGCTTCTCGTCAGTGAACGTTCCTAAAAAAGACAATAGGAAAGTAAGCCTTTGCATTTTACGAATTTTCGAGGTAAAATAAGGCATATAATCGCTCATATTCAGTTATGAGTGAACACTATCGCTGCCAGGCAAATAGTGTAATCGTTTTAAGAGTCGTTAGTGTTCGCAGCACTAACGGCTTTTTTCTTTTGTTTATAAGTCAAAATCATTCAATGGATTGTATTTCTCATTCTGTTCGTGTAGAGCCGTTCCCCATAGTGCGAGGTACTTTTCTGTCATACTGAGATTTTTGTGTCTTAAAATTTTTTGAAGTGTGAAAACGTCTCCGCCCGACATCAAAAATCGGTGACTAAAAGTATGTCTAAACGTATGTGCTGAAAGTCGAACATCAGTAAAGTTCATGACTTCTTGTAACTTCATAAACATGTTTTTAATCGAATCGTAGGTCAATTGTGTATTGTTGTACTTTACAAATACAAAATTTGATAATCTACCAAAGTGCCGTTCACAGAACAGCTTATATTCCAACAATTCTTGTAGTACCTTTGATGTTAGCGGTACAGTTTCTTGTCTACGATTTTTGCCGTAAATAGTCATTAAGTAGTTTTCTGTATCAATATCCGACCATTGCAAATTTAACAGCTCTCCAATACGTATTCCTGTGCCAAGTAATGTGGTAATAATGCAACTATTCCTAAAAGCTATAAATTGCTTATCCTTCCCTTTTGTTCTCCTGTAATATGCCAACATTTTTCTTATATGGGTATCCGTAAATACTTCAATTTGTGTATCTTCTTTCATCTTACTTATTTTGATCATTGGATTCTTTAACAAAAACTCATTGTCTTGTAAATGATTGAAAAATGCTTTTAAATGTTTCAGTTTCGTATTTATAGTAGGTGCTGAGTTTCCACGTTCGTTTTTACAATAAAGGAGATAACTTTTGATAATTTTAGGTGTAATATCATCTACATCAACTATCTCTTTTTCATATAGCCATCTTTTAAACTCCCTAAAGAAAGCCTTGTAACTATGCAAAGTATGTTTACTTAGATTTTGCAGTTCCTTTTCATCTAAAAAATCCTGTATAGCAAATTTTAATAACACAAAAAAAGACACCCCCGTTTAGATTCATTAATCTAAAGAAAGTGTCTTCGTTAATTAGAAAAGTGGCTGCATAACCCCACTATCCTAAATTTCATTATGTAGACTCGAAAATATTGATATGACAATGTTTCTAGCGTATCACCATCCCATAGTAAAAAGCTATTCCTCGTAGGTTTATGGTGTGTACTCGTAACTAGGCAGGTATCCTGACTCATGGTCATCGCCACTTTTCCCCTTCCCATCATTTGACAGTGGTTGCTGAAAAGTCGCTCACATTTACAGTTGCGGGACAGTGTCGGATTCACACCGACTTCCCTTTTAAGCAAATTGCACGCAATTTACACCTATTACTACACGCTATTCAGTTGTGGAGGAATGCTGTGTTCTATACATTCCTTACAGACTATTAAAATCAATTGTAAGGTAGTCTATTTCCGATGTCAAATAACATAAAATATTCCAGTTTCTTTATTATTATCTTACGATATTTCAGAATATTCAAACTAATAACTAACTTCACTTAGAAGACTCTAAACAATTATCTACCCGATTGACTGATTCTCCCTACGTATGACAGTGTTGAGTGATGTAACTACAGAGTAATAATTTCACCAGAGTATTGTCTTAATTGTTCAATGGCTAATGTTACGGCTACTTCCTCAGTTTCAATCAAACTCAATCCTATTTTAATAGGACTCCAAAATTCATATCCGCAGTCTTCTTGCCACATATATACTTCTGTTGTAAAAAGACCATCTCTCCGTTTTATAATTTGAACTTTATATTGATTACTTGGAGACATTATTTCCTTTAGCATCTGTTCCATTGTTTCACCATCTTTACAAATATTAATGTGTATATTATAACTATTGTTCTTCAAAAAGAAAAAAAGTTGTGCGTCAGAGCAGCAGAAAGCACCGATCAGCATAGAGAACTTTTGGGTCACGAACTTTCAACGCAAAAAATCGATCAAGATTATTTGCTCACTTCTTTCGCTCGCTAAAGTTGCGAGAGAGATTTCAATTAGCGCTTCGATTTCTTTGTAGCTTTGCTTTCTAATAACTACATTGTGTGATTGATTTTCTTCTTAAATAAACTGTTTCAAAAAATTATTTCTACTAGTAAGTAATTAAAAATAATTGTAGAATAATAGCCTATATGTTATTCAAAAGGAGAAATATATTTTGTTAGACATCATCTTCCCACTAATTGGGCTACTCATTTGCACATCTCTCCTAATCTTTTTTATAAAGAATAAACGTAGTCACAAGGATTTTTATGGGGTTATAATTACTGCGTCTTTTTTCAGCGTCCTATGTTTGTTTCTTGTTGTATGGTCAATCGAAGATTTTATTGCTATTCAAACTAAAAATTTTCAAATAGTTACTGGTAAATGTACCGTAAGAGAGTTTGAATCAAACGGAAGAACCGCAATCCACGAACTACTTGTAGACATTAACGGCGAACTTGATTTCACTGGAGATTTTGATAAATTTAGTGATGTTAGACAAGGAACCTACGACTGTACTGTAAAATATATCGAGAAATCTCGCACCTTGTATGACATTCATCCCCTTTCTACTAATGAATAGTTTAATGCCAAATATAAGTAATACGAAAGTTACCATATACTTTTAACTACACCTAACACTATGATTTGTCCTCTAATCACAACAAAAAAAGCCTCGCATATATGCGGGCTTTGGATGTGTTTTGCTTTTGTTTCTATAGGTACCATTAATTCGAGCCTAAAACATACTGCGCTAAAACACTTTGCACTTTATAAATATTGGTCGCCTTATTGAAGTTTTTTTGGATGGGTAATGAACTGCCTGATACCCATATTTTTAGCTCAGCATCTAAATCAAATGTACCAGCCGTTTCTACTGAAAAATGGACAATATTTTTATAGGGAATGGAATGGTATTCCGTTTTCTTGCCAGTCACTCCTTGCTTATCAATGAGGATTAATCGTTTATTCGTAAAAATAAATATGTCTCTAATAATTTTATAGGCATTTTTAATGGTTTCGTTTGGAATTAGTAAATCATTGACCTCCTCCTGTAATTTTTCAAAATTCACCTCGCTTGCATTGCCGATTAATCCATCAAATAAACCCATGCTTTATCCCCTTTCAGCTTTTGTTTGTTTACTATATTATGATGAGAACTGGGCTACGACCCCCGTTTTTGTAATATTTATTCTATAAGGAGGAGGCTCATTGCGAACACACCTATTCATTGTCATGTCCCTATTAGCCACTGTTGTTTTAGGCTGTACGAATGAAGAGCTTGCAGTTGAGAAATTGGCTAAGATTAGCATTTCTAACAGCGTTATATTTGGCTCTGTGCATACTGATTTTATGAAAGGTTATGAGGATGAGGATTCTCTCAACCTATTCCATAAAGGAATGACGACAGCAGTGATAAATGAGGGAATTGTCAATATGGCTGCCCCACAATTTGACGTACAAGTAGTGGATACGGTTGGAAACCAATATAGCTTTCATCTTTGGTACATGGATGAACGTAAGGGATACCCATACAATCTATAGCCCCTCTGAGGATTTGACCGCCCCACTCAGATCATTGAAAGAAGAATAAAAAACACTTTCCATTCAAATAAGGAAAGTGTTTTTCGGTTTATTTTCTATTGGTAACATGGATATTTCATCCGTTTTCTACGGCTTGGAAGAGCATTTGCGCATACTTGTCTGTAAAAGCAAAGCCACCTTCGCATTTACGGCTCTCATCAACAATTTCACCCGATTTCATCACGTAAATGCGATCGCACAAATAAGAAACTGCCTTTAAATCATGCGAGATAAATAAAATCGCCATGTTTTTTTCTTTATTTAAAGTCACTAATAAATCGATTATCTCTCGTTGAATCAAGCGGTCTAAGCTCGAAACGATTTCATCACATACTAATAGTTGAGGTTCGACTAAAATCGATCTTAGTATATTAACCCGTTGTCGCTCCCCTCCACTTAGCTCAGAAGGCAGGGCTTCTAAAATATCTGATGGGAGCTTTACCATTTCAAGCATTGTCTGTAGTTCGCGGTCCGTGAAGGACTTGTGTGCCACCTGTATGGGCTCGCGTAACAATTCCCTGACGGTCCACACGGGGTTTAAGGCAGCCGTAGCATTTTGAAAAATGATTTGGCAATTTTCATAAAAATACGAGCGATTTTGCTTCGTCATTAATTGCTCTTCAAAAAACAGAGCCCCTTTTTCAGGCTTTTCTAGCTGCATAATTAGTTTGGCCAAAGTACTTTTTCCACTACCGCTTTCTCCCACAAGCCCTACGATTTCACCTTTTCCAACTGTTAGGTTTATATTCTTCAATATTCGCTGTCCTGCTCGATAGCTTTTATTCACCTGATCAACATGAAGCAACAATATCAACGCCTCCTAAAAATGATGAGCGACAAGCCGCTTCGTATATGGATGCTTGGGCTCCTTAAAAATTTCCGATACTTGCCCACTTTCTACAATTTCACCATTTTTCATCACCAGCATGGAATCAGCAATCTTAGCAACCCCTAAATCATGGGTAATGAAGAGAATGGTCGTCCCAAGGCGGGCATGGAGATTTTTTAGCAATTTGATAAATTCTTGTTGGTGGAGCATATCTAGAGCAGAGGTCGGTTCGTCTGCCATTAAAACATCGGGTTCATTATAGAAGGCGCAGGCAAGCATGCAGCGTTGTAGCATACCGCCAGAAAGCTCAAATGGATAGCGTTGTAGCACATCCTCCGGTAAGTTTAATTCCTTTAAAATAGCCATGATTTTACTTAAAAATTCCTCTTCCTTATGTCCCACCCTCGAAGCCGTCAACCGATAGAGTTGCGGCTTCATTTTTTGAGTTGGTGAAAAACTATTCGTGGCATCCTGAAAGATGGTAAAGAAATGCTTTTTCCGTAGCTCCACACGCTCCTGTTCAGACATGGCCATGAGGTTTTTTTCATTAAATAAAATCGAGCCTTCCATACTTGCTCGTGCTGGCAGCATCCCAAGCAGAGCTGAAAGGGTCGTACTTTTGCCACTACCACTCTCACCAATGATAGCGGTAATATGCCCTTTAGGCACAGTAAAAGTCAAACCTTGAATAAGGGATTTGCCGGATAAGCGAACAGCTAAATTATCAACCTTAAACATGCGATCGGCTCCCTCCTTGTTTGAAAGTACCTCCAATAACTTGCACACATAAAATCGTTATAAAAATTAACAGCCCAGGGAAAAGTCCCATCCACCAAGCACCTACAAGTAAATCATTTTGAGCTGTGTACAGCATTGTTCCCCATGATGGAGTAGCTGGGGGGACACCAATTCCTAAAAAACTTAAGGAAACTTCGCTAAAAATAGCCCCAGCAAAATTAAAGATGGTCACCACAAATAACGCAGGGATACAATTACGCAATAAATGCCCAAAGAGAATTTTCCACAGCGGCGTGTGGAAAATTTTCGCCATCTGCACAAATTCTTGTTCCTTTAACCGGATAAACTCAGAGCGGACGATACGAGCAGTAACAAACCATCCAGTGATCCCCATAATCATCGCCATTCGCCACACACTGCCCTGCATAATTGCCTGTAGAGCTAAGACGATCACTAATGAGGGAATGGTTAAACAGGCCTCGAGAATACGCATCATTACAGCATCAATGACACCGCCGAAATAACCGCTTATGCCCCCATAAATGATGCCAATTATGCTAGATAGCACGACAGACACAGTGGCAATGAGGAGCGTCACCTTTCCTCCGACTAATAAGCGCGAAAGAACATCTCTCCCTAGCTGGTCAGTTCCTAATAAATGAATGGCATTCGGTGCTTGATAAATTTGATTCATATCCATCATATTCGGCTCAAAAGGAGCTAATAATGAAGAAAAAATAGTCGTTGTACAAATGAGAGCTAAAAGCACAAGCCAAAAGATCGGGTACTTCCGCTGTTTTCTCATACAAATCCCCCTCTTCTTAATCGAGGGTTCAAGCCAATCATCAGAATATCAATGACAAATAAACAGATGACCACAACAACGCCGATGATCAATATAGCCCCCATTAAAACGGGAAAATCCTTGAGCATGACGGATTTTACCAAAAGCTGTCCTAATCCTGACCAACCAAATAATGTTTCGACTACAATGGAGCCTCCGAAAAATGATGGGATGGTCACACCGACATAGTTAATATAAGGAATGACAGCATTTCGTAAAATCATAGTTCGAATTTCACGTTCAGATACTCCATTCGCACGTGCCACTTGTACATAGTAGCTATGATTCTCTACTTTTACACTATCCTGCAAAAAACGGGCAAAGATGCCAACATGGGAAATAACGAGGACTGTTAGCGGGAGTGCCATATGATATAAACGATCCACGAACCCTCCATCGCCCCGCACATCATTCATTCCCGAAGACGGAAACCAACCTAATGTTATGGAAAAGACCATAATGAATAATATGCCTAGCCAAAATGGGGGTATCGCGGAGCTAGCAATACTAAAGATAGAAAGTCCACGGTCGAGTAATGAGCCCTCCCTCATGCCAGCCTGTAAGCCAAGCCAAATAGAGGCAATGGTTACAAGGACTAACGTTAAAATAACGAGCTGTAGCGTATTCGGTAAGCGCTCAAGTAAAATCGTCAAGACAGGTCTTCCTTCTTTAGCTGAGTACCCTAAATTACCTTGTAATGCTTCCCCCAACCAAGTCCCATACTGTAAGAATACGGGTTGATCGAGACCAAAGGCTTGTTCAATACGTTCTTTCTCAGCCGTCGTTAATGTTTGGGCATTGCCTCCATAATACGCTGCTGCGGGATTGCCAGGAGCGGTATGCATCATGAAAAAAGAGAGGAAGCTCACGATAATGAGGACAATTGTCCCCATTATCACTCGCTTCCCAAGCCATTTAGCGATCATTCCATTTCCACTCCTCGACATTCCATAAGAAGCCTGCTCCATGGTGACCTAAAATTCGCTCTTTAACACCGCTAATTTGTTTATCGATACCATATACAGCATCCACATAAGCAAAGTAGGCAAACGGTGGGTCTTGAGCTAGCTCCTCCTGCAATGCCATATAGACTCTCTTACGTTGCTCAGGATCGACCGTAGTACGGCCTTCCTCTAGCAATGCGTCTACTTTTGCATTGGCATAGCTGCCGTAATTATAGCCAGCACTCGTGAGACTGGATTCTCCAGAATGGAAAAGGCTGTACGTATGATGGTCCGCATCATATGGACTTCCCCATCCAACCATAAAGGCTTCTGTTTCTTCAATAACAATATTGCTCCAATCCAGTGCAGCCACTTTCACATCTGCCCCAACAGCTTTATAGCCCTCCGCCACATAATTGGCCATATTCACACGCACAGTATCAGTAATGGGCGCGGTAATGGTAAATGTTAATTTTTGGCCATCTTTATAGCGGAAACCGTCATCAGCTAATTGCCAGCCTGCTTGCTCGAGCAGCTCATTTGCTTTTTTTACATCGTAAGTATAATGTTCGATTTTTTCATTCACAAAATTATGTTTTTGTAGTGGCGAATAAGCTTCTGTGCCGTAGCCATGTAAAATACCTTTTACGATGCCAGCACGATCCGTTGCATAGCTAATCGCCTTTCTTAGTGAAACATCCTTCCAAATCGGATACTGCATATTGAATAGAACGCCGCGATAATCGGCGGATTCAACCTCGTACATTTTTAAATGTTCTAATTTTGATAGTTCCTCAACCTGATTTGGATCAAGTAATGCAATATCAACCTCACCAGATTTTAGCTGTAAGGCACGCACATTGCTATCAGGGATAAATTTAAAAATGACTTGTTCAATTGAAGCTTTTGTACCATAAAAAGTAGGAAATGCTTTGAGTGTCAAGCTTGTCCCTTTATCCCATTGTTCAAACATATAAGGACCGGCACCGATTGGTTGTTGATTAAATGGTGCGGTTCTCATTTCCTGTCCTTCGAAGGCATGCTTTGGCAAAATAGGCACAGTTAGTTTGTCTAGCATCGGCGTAAATGGTTCATCTAATTGGAGGGTCATTGTCGTGTCGTCGATTTTTTTCATGCCCGTCACATGGGTAAAATCAGATTTTAAATAGGAGCCGTTTGCATCGTCAAGAATACTTTCAATGGTGAAAATAATATCGTCGACTGTTAAAGCCTGCCCATCATGAAATGTCACATGATCATTCAACACAATTGTATAAGTCATCTGGTCATCTGATATATTAATACTTTTAGCAATATCAAATACAGGTACATTTTGTTCATCAAAACGCATCAAACCTCTAAATAAAAAGGCATCCACATTCGTTTCCTCTAAAAGAGGATTTAAACCTGCAAACTCTGACTCTGAGGCAAAAACAAGCTCATTCGCCTGAGAAGCTGACGAAGCAGTTGACTGTTTCTCCTCGCCTTGACTGGACTCTTTCGAACAGCCTGCAAGACAAAGTATCATTAGAAGTATCCATACTGAAAACTTTTTCAATTCACTATCTCCTTTATCACAGCAGAAATTACAGTAATGCTGTCATATGTTCAAACATACGATTTATTTCCTTGTGAAGTGTTCGTTGCTCTTTGGCGAGCCATCTACAATGAATCGCCTGATCTGTTAGCTTTGTTACGCTTGCCTGAAGAGATTGCTCCTGTTGAATCAAAGCCTGTAAATCTCTCATGTTCATATTTTTCACAAGTGGTGACACAATCCATAAGGAACCGATATAGAGTGCCTTTTCGAGCAAGCCAAGCGCTGCAAAATTCATTTCCTGTGGTTTAAAATGGATGGAATCAAACGCTATAAGTTTATTCTCTACATAAACCTTATATTTAGATTGGTAGTCTTGATAATCAAAGACTTCTCCCCGCATTTCTCGGCCTGGTGCGATAATTTCACCCCAAATTAATGTCGAGCTCTCCTTCATGTGAATATTTGTATACGCTTGAAACTTGGCTCGTTCAAATGGAATGGTCACTTCAGGAAGCCATTCTAACCGTGCCTCATCAGCAATTTCAACCGTAATAGCCTGGGTACAATGATCACCTGTATGCGAAGGATAGATTTTCAATGCTGATTGTTGCTTAAGTCTTACTCGGCTTTCTGGTGCCAGTTTGACATCGATTTCATTGCGGTCTCCCGCTACCATCCCACCAGAGGATTCCATCAAAAATACTGTGGCAGTTGGATCACTACCTTCATATAATTCACGGCTAGCCTTTAAGGGAGGCTGCTGGTACACATGAACTAGTCGTGTATAGCCCCTCCTAGGCTCAAAGGCCATTTCTAATTTGCCGAAATGATTGATCTTTTGTTGATTAAGCATGGTTGTCAACAGCTTCGGCACCTTCAAGTAGCATATGGTGCTGAATCCATTCAACCACCTTATCTACATTCGTTTGTGAACGAACATCTGCAAAAATATATGGACGGCCACCACGCATTTTTTTCACATCCTGATCCATTATTTCTAGATCAACCCCAACATGAGGCGCCAATGATGTTTTATTGATTAGTAGTAAGTCTGAACGCGTTAGCGCTGGACCGCCTTTACGTGGGATATCCTGTCCTTCTGCCACATCAATTACGTAAATATAGCCATGCACTAGCTCAGGACTAAATGTTGCAGATAAATTATCGCCACCACTTTCAATGAAAATAATATCCAAATTTTGGAAACGTTTATTTAAATCATCAATCGCTGCAAAATTCATCGATGCATCCTCACGAATAGCTGTATGAGGACAACCACCTGTTTCCACCCCAATAATACGCTCTTCCTCTAAAACACCATTCGTTATTAAATATTGAGCGTCTTCTCTTGTATAAATATCATTTGTGATAACCGCTACATGATAATGCTCATGCATCACACGTGTTAATTGATCTACTAAAGATGTTTTTCCTGACCCAACTGGGCCGCCGATACCAATACGTATTGGTTTCATTGTTATCCTCTCTCTTTCTATGAAATAAATAATCTGGAATATAAAAACTCATGTTTCATGGATGCCAATTCAATCCCTAACGCATTATTCGTTAAATCATCCATCGTTAATGACATCACTGTTTGCGCTGCTTCTTCTACCGAAATCAATAGCTCATTCAATGCTTGGACACCTGTATTCTGACCAAACGGTACTGCACGTACAGCATTTTGTACTAGGCCGCTAATTGATGCATACATAAAGGTCATCACTGCGTGAAAAACATTGACACCTAGCGCCTCGCAATAGATTCCATAAATCACGGCGTAATGTCCCTTCACTTCTTCACGCTCGATTCTCTCCTTCCACTGCGATAAAAAAGGGTATTCCATAAGCGGTGTCACAGTTCGCACAAATTGCTTCCCTACATTGACACTCGCCTCTTTAGATTCCTTAGCAAGCTTCATAGCCCCACAAAGTTCATCGAGCTCTGTAAGACGAGCAATATCTCTGTCTTTTGCTGCATGGAATGCTTCTTGAATAAGAATCGCATCTCCGTGCACTAAATTATGAAATAAATAGCCCTGACAAAATTCGATTAATTGTTCCTTTGTACGAATGAAATCTTCTTGAATATACGTTTCCATACCGTAGGAATGTGTATATGAACCTATTGGAAATGCCGAATCATGAATTTGTAAAAGTTGCAGTATCGATAAATTAGTGAGAGTGTCCACGGTATTTGAATGGCTGCTTGAAACGTCTTTCTGTTGTTTCATAGTGCACCCCTATTTCATCTAATAATGGATTTATCGTATGATCTGCTCGTACGATGATTTCATTGTTTTCAATGAGGCAAGGCGTATGACGATTTCCTAATTCGAAAGCTGATTTTCCCATTTCATGCATGTCTTTGGGCGTAATAACAATGACAGTCTCTAATTTTGTACGAATTGCTATACGAAGGTGATCATCCTCAAATAATAAATCACCATATTTTAATGGTTCATCACCTTCTAGTCGTAAAGCAATGTCTGTACCTTGATCTGTTTCTGTGCGAAGAATTCGTTTGCTTAATTCCTCCCATTCTAGCTCAATCCATTCTGTTGTCTTTTGTTGATGTTCTTCTTCGTGGGCAATATTCCCAATAATTTTTTCGATTAACATATGTTTAGCACCTCATTGTCTTTTTATTGGCTGTTACTCTCACTTTAATTGCTTAGAATAAGAAATATCGTTGAGCCATTGGTAGTACATCTACCGGCTCACATGTTGCTAATTCACCATCAATTTTTACTTCATATGTTTCTGGGTTCACATCAATTTCTGGCGTCTCGTTATTAAGCTTCATATCAGATTTACGAATATTTCGGCAATTCGAAACCGTCCCAATCATTCGTTTTAAGCCTAATTTTTCTGGCAATCCTTCTTCTACCGCAATTTTCGGTAAAAATGTCATACCACAATTTTGAGGACCTTGTCCATAGAAGCCATAAGTCTGCCGCCCTTTCATTGGCTGCGGTGTTGGAATGGATGCATTTGGATCACCTGTAATACCATAAACGGCAATACCAGCTTTGATGACCACTTCTGCCTTTACGCCAAAGAACGCTGGTTCCCATAAAACAATATCGGCTAATTTCCCTTCTTCCAGTGAACCAACTTCATGGCTAATACCATGTGCGATTGCTGGGTTAATATTTAGCTTCGCCATATAGCGCTTGACGCGATAATTATCGTGTTCCTTGCCCTCATCCTGTGGCAAAGGTCCACGTTGCTTTTTCATTTTGTCTGCTGTTTGGAACGTCCGTATCGTCACCTCTCCCACACGACCCATCGCCTGTGAATCCGAAGACATGATGCTCAATATTCCTAAGTCCTGCATAATATCTTCTGCAGCAATCGTTTCAGGTCTGATACGTGAATCTGCGAATGCGACATCTTCTGGCACATCATGCTTTAAGTGATGACATACCATCAGCATATCTAAATGCTCATCAATCGTGTTCGTCGTAAATGGTTTCGTAGGGTTCGTCGAGGCTGGCAAAATATTTGGTAAAGATGCCATTACTAGCTGATCAGGCGCGTGTCCACCACCAGCACCTTCTGTATGGAAAATATGAATAACACGGCCATCGATGGCATTGATTGTATCTTCCACAAATCCTGCTTCATTTAATGTATCGGAGTGCAAGGCTACTTGAATATCGTACTCGTCTGCAACGGTTAAGCTTTGGTCCAGTGCGGAAGGTGTTGCCCCCCAGTCCTCATGAATCTTCAATCCGATGGCACCCGCACGAACTTGCTCGATAATTGGTGCTGGGTCCGAGGCACTACCTTTTGCAAGTAATCCAACATTCATTGGAAAGCCTTCCACAGCCTGTAACATGCGATGTAGATGCCATTCACCAGCAGTTAAGCTTGTCGCCTTTGAACCTGCTGCTGGTCCTGTTCCGCCACCAATAAAAGTTGTTGTGCCTGCTAATAGGGCTGTTTCAACTTGATCGGGACTAATGAAGTGGATATGTGTATCAATGGCACCAGCTGTTGCTATAAGCCCTTCCCCTGCATAAACCTCTGTCCCTACGCCGATAATCATATCCTGATCGACGCCATCCATACTATTCGGATTGCCTGCTTTGCCGATACCAATTATTCGGCCATCTTTAATACCGATATCAGCTTTCACAATACCCGTATAATCGATAATGATGACGTTAGTAATGACTGTATCTAGCACACCTTCATTGCGTGTATTTTTACCATTTTGCCCCATTGAAACACGCAGTGATTTACCACCACCAAAGACACCTTCATCTCCATAGGATGTATAGTCCTTCTCAATTTCGATCCACAAATCCGTATCGGCTAAACGCACTTTGTCGCCAACTGTAGGACCGAACATTTTCGCGTAAGCTTCATGTGTTACCTTCATTTTTCTTCCGCTCCTTTAAAGCCACCTTCAATTGCCTTGTCTAAAATTTCATCTTTATGGTGAGTTGACCCTTCTGTTAGCTTATTTAAGCCAAAGACATGTTGTTTCCCACCAAATTCGACAAGCTCTACTTCTTTTTCTTCCCCAGGTTCAAAGCGAACTGCCGTCCCTGATGGAATATTTAAATGCATACCGATTGCATCTTCACGATTAAATTCTAGAAATCGATTCACTTCGATAAAATGAAAATGTGAACCTACTTGAATTGGACGGTCACCTGTATTGGCTACTAAAACCTTTTTTGTTGCCCTGCCCACATTGATTTCAATCACACCATTTTTTGGTCGAATTTCTCCAGGAATCATCTGCCAACACTCCTTTACTGAATTGGACGGTGAACTGTGACAAGTTTTGTCCCATCTGGGAAGGTACATTCTACCTGTACATCTGAAATCATGTCACCGACACCTTCCATTACGTCCTCTGCTGTCAGAACATGCTTAGCTTCACTCATTAGCTGTGCTACAGTTTTTCCATCTCTAGCACCCTCCATGATGAAACTACTAATAAGGGCAACAGCTTCTGGATAATTTAGCTTTAAACCGCGAGCTTTTCTTTTCAGCGCAAGTTCTCCTGCCACATGGAGGAGTATTTTTTCTTGTTCTACTGGTGATAGCTTCAAATCAATCTCTCTCTTTCCTATATTCAGAATTATCTTTCAATAATATTTTTCGAAGCATACTTCCTTTCAATTGGATGAGCTTTTTAATACCATTTAGTTTTTTTAGCATTTAATTGTTGTCTTACAAATTATGATTTCGCAAGGGATATGCGAAGAGAAATAGAAATGACTTGTTGACCCGGCGAACGCGGGTTGCAATAGTTGAAGTGAGTAATAGAGGTAACAGCTAGTCCATTATAAGAAACTAAATTAAAAAATTCAACATTTTTATTTATCTGTGAATTTACAAGTTTTATAAATAATTCATAAAAAAAGAGGCTTATTTTACAGAAAATTGGTCAACTGTAAAAAAGCCTCTTATCCTATGGAGTAAAGGAACAATAAAATTATACTAAAAAACTTGTAAATTTATTTGTTTCGAATCATTATTTCAGGGCTATAAACCCTTGAAATTTCCCACGGGCCTCTTAAGCACCGAATTGATTGGTTAATTTTTGTAAACTATCAGCCTGCACACTTAAATCCTGTGTGACGTGATTGACAGCTTGCATGGAGGCAGTTTGCTCATCCATTGACTGCAAAACAGACTCTGTGTAATTCGATAATCGGCCCATTCCATCCGCAATAGTTATGACCGTTGATGCCACTTCATTTGCGCTACTGGAAAGCTGTTCGGCTGTTGCGGAAATGTCTTCAAGCTGGTTATTCATGCGACTTACATGCTGTGTGATCGTCCCGAATGATTTTGTCGCCTCATCAATGACATAAACACCTTGCTGAACATTTTTCAAATCCTCCTCCACCGATGAAGCGACTTGTTTTGTATCATGTTCAATGCCTACTACTAAGTCAACAATTTGCGTAGCAGAATGCTTCGATTGCTCAGCTAATTGTCGGACCTCTTCTGCTACTACTGCAAAGCCTTTACCATGTTCTCCAGCCCGTGCGGCTTCAATGGCAGCATTTAAAGCTAATAGATTGGTTTGATCAGTAATGGCTGTAATCATATCGGTCATCGATTTAATATCTGACATTTTAGTGGATAGTTGCTGCATCAGACTACTTGTTTTGTCAGTTGATGATGAAATAAATTGCATTTGTTCCTTTGCTACATGTAAAATGGCTACCCCGTTTCCGGCAATTTCATTGGCCTCTTTCGCATGACTAAAAACATCCTGTGTAGCAACGGTAATACGTTCAATTCCATCGACAGTTTCTTGCATCGCATGGGCACTTTCACTAGCGGATTGTGCAGCTTGCTTCAAGCCATCTGATGTTTTCTCTATCTGCTGATCTACTTCTTCCACAGCCAGCGTAATTTCACTCGTACTTGCTGATAGTTCTTCAATACTTGTCGATAAATCCGTAGAGCTATTCGCAATTTTTTGTGTCATTGTTCGTAATTGATTTTTCATATCTAAAAAAGATTGTGCTAGCTGAGAGATTTCCCCATTATCATGTACCTCAATGACAACTGTATCCAATTTGCCTGAGGTAATCCCTTGAGCAGCCTCCGTTAACTGTTTAATAGGCTGTATCACTTTAAAATGGACATAGACCGTGTACGAAAGTGTAATGGCAATTCCCAAGATGGTTAAAACGGTTGCAAGCCATTCTAATGTTGTTACATTGGCCAAATCTAAAAATAAAATAATAATCATTAACACATTTAAAGCTGAAAAGCCAAGTAAACTCTTATTTCGTAAACTCATAACAAATTCCCCCAACTAAAATATTACTTCCATACCATTATTATAGTTGAATAATCCTAAAAAACATAAGAAAAAGCCCCTTTTATATGAGTAAAGTTCTAAAAAGCGCATAAAAAAAGACTGTAGACAGCCACAAAGGCATACCTACAGTCCCTATAATTTAATTATTTTAAATTCATGATACTTGAGCCAGCGATACCTGGATGTGTCATTTCATAAGGATCTAAAATTAGGTCCAGTTGTTCTTTTGTTAAAACACCCGCTTCAATACAAAGCTCACGGATTGAACGACCTGTTAGAATCGCTTCACGTGCAAGACGAGCAGCAACTTCATAGCCAATATGAGGGTTCACAGCAGTTAGTACCCCTACACTTTTCTCTACATATTCTTTCATACGTTCTTCATTTGCTTCAATATCTTTTAAGCAGTTTTCTGTAAACGCACGGAAAACATTATTCATAATGCTGATAGATTGAATTAGGTTAAATACTAATACCGGCTCCATAACATTTAACTCTAATTGACCAGCTTCAGAAGCTAATGAAATTGTATGGTCGTTACCAATCACTTGGAAAGCCACTTGGTTCAGTACTTCTGGCATCACAGGGTTTACTTTACCTGGCATGATCGAAGAACCTGGTTGGCGAGCTGGTAAAAGGATTTCCCCTAAGCCGGCACGTGGACCAGAAGCCATTAAGCGTAAGTCATTTGCAATTTTCGACATATTGATCATACAAATTTTTAACGCACCAGATACTTCTGTATAAGCATCTGTATTTTGTGTAGCATCAACTAAATGTGTCGCACCCTTTAATGGTAAACCAGAGATTTCTGCAAGATGCTCATCGACAGATTTAATATAATCTGGGAAAGCATTTAAGCCTGTACCTACTGCAGTTGCGCCCATATTTACATCATATAAGTTTGGACGTGTTTGACGAATACGTACAATATCACGGTTGATGACACGGCAATAAGCTTCGAATTCTTGTCCTAAGCGAATTGGCACTGCGTCCTGTAAATGCGTCCGTCCCATTTTAATGACATGTGCAAATTGCTCTGCTTTTTGATGGAAAACGGATTGCATATAGTCCATCGTTTCTAATAATTCATCTATTAAATTTAACACAGCGATATGAATGGCTGTTGGGAAAGCATCGTTTGTTGATTGTGACATATTGACATGACTGTTTGGACTTACTGTATGATAGTCACCTTTTTCTTTCCCTAAAATTTCTAGGGCACGGTTGGCGATGACTTCGTTTGCATTCATATTGATGGATGTACCTGCTCCACCTTGGATTGGGTCTACAAGGAATTCTGCATCCCATTTGCCATCAATTACTTCTTGCGCTGCTTCGACAATTGCCTCACCAATTTCTTTTGATAATAGGTGTACTTCCATATTACTTAACGCAGCTGCTTTCTTCACAATCCCCATAGCCTTAATAAGTGAAGAGTGAATTGTGTAGCCTGTAATCGGGAAGTTTTCCGTTGCACGTAGTGTTTGAATTCCGTAATAAGCCTCTGCTGGTAATACGCGCTCACCTAAAAAATCTTTTTCTATACGTTGTGTTGACATCATTGTCGTCTCCTTTTATGTAATACTCACACTTGATAGTAGCTAATAAAAGTCGTATTGTAAACAGTCATTTTTCTGTAAACGAAAAAAATCCTTCAAAAAAGCAAAGAAATCGCTAAAAACCGAGCACATTTTAATAATTCCCTAGCATTATTAGCGGATAAAGGTTCGATACAAAATAATTAGGCAACTGTATGCGATAGCGTTAAAAATTTCATTGTGAATCAAAAAAACCAATAGAATAAACCGATTAGGTCCATTCTATTGGTTTGTTCATTCTTCTATTATTTATTCGAAGTTACAGTAAAACGGCTATTTTGATGCTGAGGATTTTCAAGCTCATCCAATACTGCCACTGCATAATCTGCGTAGCTTACATAGCTTTCACCAGCTTCATTTACTAATAAATGATCGACTCCTGTTGTATAGTGACCTGTACGTGGACCTTCTGGATCAAAAAATGCAGATGGACTTAAAAATGTCCAATGGATAGCAGATTGTTGTAGGTCTTGTAGATTTTGTCCTTGATTTTGCGCAGTTGCTAGGAACATAGCTGGGAAATCAGGCGTTTCCATTACACGGATTTGTTTTTCAGGGTCTACAAAAAGACTACCTGCCCCTCCCACAACCAATAATTTTGTATCAATGTCTCGGAAAATTTCGATTAAATGACGACCCGCTTTCACATGTAAATCTTCCTGACCAGCTGGTGCGCCAAACGCATTCACTACTGCATCGAAGTCTTTTACGTCATCCTGTGTTAATTGAAACACGTCTTTTTCTATTACGGGGATAGCTGTTGTTACTTTTGCGGCAGAACGAACGATAGCTGTTACCTCATGACCACGTTGCACCGCTTCCTCTACTATTTTTTGTCCTGCTTTACCTGTTGCACCAATGACAGCAATTTTCATTGTATGTTCCTCCTTAATATATAGTTGTAACCATTTTAGTTACATGTTAGATACAGATAGACCATCTTCGCTTAAGTACGAAGCTGATCTAGCACATCCTGCAAAGTCTGTGCCTGTAGCTGTCCTTCCATTGCCTGCCAAATAGATGTGTACACATCTTCCAAAGTATGTTGGATTTCTCGTCCCACTGCACACGCTGGATTCGGCTCATCATGAATCGCAAAAAGCTGTTCTGGCCCATCGATTGCTTGATAAATTGCTAAAAGTGTTAAATTCTTTGGTTCCACTAAAAGCTCATACCCCGCAACCCCTGAATGTGATAAAAGTAAGCCTGCCTTTTTCAGAACACCAATCATACGTCTTATGACCACTGGATTTGTATTTACACTTCCAGCGATAAAATCGGACGTAAGTAAGCTTTTATCAGATGTTGTAGCAATTAGCGAAAGAATATGGATCGCCACCGAAAATCGACTGTTCACCATATGTATCACCACCTGTTGTAACTATTATAGTTACAGGTAAATAAAAAAGCAAGCACATTGCTTTTCGCTACCTGTTTTTATAGTTCCGTTTCTTGACTTATCTATACATACATTTAGATTTTATTGACATAAATCACTAGTTCCTGCCGTATTTGCCCATTGTCCTCATAAAAATCTAAATTATGAAATTCATATTTAAAATGACCTACTGGAAAAGTCACGCTTTCCCCCTGTGCTGCCGCAAGTATACCTGCCACGTCGTGTGATACCATGTGCAATAATTCATCACCCGTGACTGAATCTATAAAGATTACGTTCATAAAAAAACACCTCCTCAGCCATTATAGCTTAGAAGGCGCTTACATTTATAGTCTTTCTTTATAGCCTTTAATACGGATTTCTTCAATCACTTGCATCATGTCGAAAAGTTGTTGCCGGGATAAATTGGAGGTATTAGCGTCCTGCGCTTGTTGCTCGGAAACCTTTTTTCGTTCTAGATGATCGGACTGTTGCTCATTTTCTTCTACTTCCGGAAGGACCATTGTTTTCTTCACAACTTTCACCTCTACCATAAATTTGACCGACTACCCATTCCAAATAATGCTAACAATCCCACAATTACTATAATCAACTTCCTAGCTATCAGTCATCCAACTACTAGCCTATTTAGCAAAACATATAATTTGACCTAGTTATAGTGCCAAAAAAAACAGCAACCAAAATGGCTGCTGTTTATGTTAGACGGCAATCGGAGCCTTAATAGCGGGATGTGGATCATACCCCTCGATTGATAAATCCTCAAGCTCGATATCAAAAATCGATGCTTTATTTGGATTGATGTGTAACGTCGGTAGTTCCTTTGGCTCCCGAGCAAGCTGTTCTTTTACTTGTTCCACATGGTTCGCATAAATATGCGCGTCCCCAATGCTATGAATAAATTCGCCTACCTCTAATCCACACTCATGTGCAATCAAATGTGTTAACAATGCATACGAAGCTATATTAAAAGGACAGCCTAATAAAGTGTCCAAGCTTCTTTGCATGAGCTGACAGCTTAATTTGCCATTAGATACATAAAATTGGAACATGACATGACATGGTGGCAATGCGGCTTTACTGCCCTTCGCACCTGCATTGATAACATCCTCTGGGTTCCACGCATTGACGATAATACGGCGTGAATCTGGATTATGCTTGATTTGATGAATGACATCCTGCAACTGGTCGATACTTTCCCCAGTAGAAGTTGTCCAATGCCGCCATTGCTTGCCATAGACATTGCCAAGCTCTCCGTATTTTTGAGCAAAGTCATCATCTGCTAAGACACGCTCACAAAATAAGGCTAACTCTTGCTGATACAATGTATTAAATGCGTCATCCACTAAACAACGTCGACCAAAATCAGTCATATCTGGTCCTGTATAGTCATCTGATTCAACCCATTTTTTAAATGCCCATTCATCCCAAATATGATTATTATGTTGCAATAGATAACGGATATTCGTATCCCCTTTAATGAACCATAATAATTCGCTCGCGACAAGCTTAAAAGGTACGCGCTTTGTCGTTAAAAGAGGAAATCCTTTACTTAAATCAAAACGCATTTGATAACCAAAGACGCTATATGTACCCGTCCCAGTTCGATCCTCTTTTTTCGTGCCATTTTCTAATATATGTTGTAGTAAATTTAAGTACGCCATTTCTGGATGCGTCATTTTTCTTCAACAGCTCCTTCCAGTTTGCTGTTGACCATTATACCATTTCATCACGTATTTTCGTATGAAGAAATTATTTCATTAGAAGCCAGAATGGGAGGAAGTGTTCTTCAGCTCTCTTGAAATTTCACTCTCTGTTGTGACAAAGAAGGTAGGAAGCAAGATGATATTTAATAAAACAGGTCCAACAATAACTAATAAATCGATGCCAGGACTAAAATAAAGACCGAATGCCGTAATCAAGCCCGAAAGTACAAGGAATACAATTTGCGCAACAATAATCATGATTGGCAATGATTGGTACATATAATTTAGTTTACGGAACTGATGTAAATTGGCCGGATTGTTGATGACTTTCCTTTTTAATCGTCTCGATAAAATAAAACAAGCTAGCAATTGGACTACCATAAAACTAAAATAGATGACCGCGTAAAGGATAAATGGACGTTTCTGAATCGTACCATCAAAATGACCTACTCTTTGGTTCAATAAATCATTCACGGCTCCTTCATAAACATATTGACGTTCACTTAAAAAAGTAAAAGGCTCCATAAAACCGAGCGCTGTCCAATCCTTCGTGTTCACCGTCCAATTCGATAACTTACTCGCTAAAATTTTCAATTGAATCGGATCTTGCTCTCCAAACATCCCTACCAAAATACTATAGGGAATGGCAACTTTTAGCTGCCCATCTTGCTTTTCTTGGAATAAATCCTGAATGTAAAAAGTATAGGAAACATCCGATTTATTCGTATCGTAGCGAGCTTCTTCAATTTCCCAATGACTGGCTAAAGATGCTTGTATACCATTTCTCATCTCCGTATAGGGTATATCTTTATGTAATCTCTTTGGAATTTTATAAACAAAATGGTTATCACTACCGATTAGACAAATTTCAACCTCGACTTTATCTTCATGAACCATTTTAGCCTTCGTGGTCAATGGGATCATAATCAAAGCGATTAAGAAAAAAAGAATTAGTGTTAAAACGCCTTTTTTCACGTCACCGTCCCCCTTTTCGTCATAATTATTAAACTTACACTATCATAGCCATGTCCGAAAAAACTATTTCGTCATTCCGAAAACGCAATAGTGGTTTTCCGAAAGCCTCTATTTCGGTATTCCAAATTTATCAATAATTAGCGATAATATATAGGAGTTTATTATCATCTAGCAAACAGAGGTTTCAAAATGAAAAAATGGACATATTGTATTTTTCTTACCTATTTAATGCTCGGCATTTACGTATTAGCGATTGCCATAAAAACACCGTTTATTAGTCTCACCCTTGATACAACAAATGGGCAAGCAGCTATTATGGATAGCTACTACACTTCATGGGCTCATCAAAAAAATATCGAACGGGGTGATATTGTACTAGCTATTGATGGGCAGCCAGCTTTGGAAAATCGCTCTGTGCGATTGTTCTCACTGATTAGAAGTGCTAAACAATTAACTATCCAAAAGACTGATGGGACTATTCAAACAATTGATGTGAAGCATATTGATATGCCAGAAGAATTATATTTGCAAATTCTATTCCCGATCTTTTATTTTCTTTTAGCTTTCGGTGTGGCCATTTATTTATGGCAACGCAATAAAGATAACCCTCCGACATTTTTATTGACTTTATTTTTGTTAACCTGTTCGTTGGCCTATATTAGTACAGGGGCATCGGCAAGGGGCAATCTTATTGGCCAGATTGTGATTGGCCTATGTATTATTTTATGCATGGTACTATTCATTCATTTTTTACAGCACTTTTTCCGTTACCTTCAAATCAAATGGGCTTATATTGACAGCAAATGGCTTTATTTTTCATCATTGGTCATCCCAGGTTGTTACTTTCTGGAAGGTTTTATACCTTCATTCCGAGAGATTACTCCTCTCCTAAACTTAGGTATATTCGCAATCCTTGTGCTGTACGCTATTTATATTTTATTAACAAGTTATTTGCGCACAAAATTAGCTAAAATTCGGTTGATTGCCATAGCCTTTATCATTCCATTTTTGCCATTCCTGATCTTTTTCGTGACACCTGAAATTTTAGGTAATAAGCCGTTATTACATGCTGATATCGCCGCGTTATTTTTATTATTTATTCCTTTTTCATTTCTGTTCATCCAAGTGAATGAACGATTATTTGATATTGAATACCAATTATCACGATTACGTTATTATTCGACACTGGCGTTTTTCAGTGCCCTTCTACTGACAACAGGTATTGCCCTTTTGTTTATGGGTCAATTATCTGTAGTCCATGTTACAAGTATTTTTTTACTAGTTTTCATGGTGATGATGGCTAGTTTTTATATTAAGGAACGTATTGATTTTAAGTATCGAAAAATTATTTTTTCTTCTACTGGAAATTATGTACATAATTTATATGCCGCCGTGCAACGTATGGGCAAGGCTAAAAATCAACAAGAATTACTGGAACGCTTTAAGTTTGAAATTACTGAAAAATTAGGCACGACAGCCTTTCTTATAAGAACGGTCACAGAGGATACACCAGCTCCCATGCTCGGAAGCTACTACACAAAATTGCTGCTGCATGATGCAGGTGACGAAAAAATAATGTTAGAAATAAAGCATACGCTACAAAAGGAAGAATTATTATGGCTAGAGCTACTCGCACTTTATGTTTCAATGTCTATTAATAATTTACAGCAAATTGAAGATTTAGTACTCGAAGTTCAACATATGAAAAACACCAGTGATACACCGCTTCCTTGGCTTGATAAACTATTATGGAATATTATTGAGAAGGAAAAGAGTATTTTAGCTCAGGAACTACATGATACGATTTTGCAGGAGCAGCTACATTTAGCAAGAGAACTCGATGTCCTTGCTGGCACTCCTATTATTCAAAGGGACACCATTTTGGATATTCGTGAACAGCTCCTGAATGCCACAAAGGATCTACGAGAGTATTGTGAGAATTTAAGTCCACCATTACTCGATACTTTCGGCTTACAAATAGCCCTAAAAAAATTAATACAAAAGGTAAAAATACGGGCTGACTTTTTAGTAAGCTCTCAAATTGAACGAGTGGAATTTCAGGATGCCACACTCCATCTAGTCGTCTATCGCCTAGTTCAGGAGCTATTAAATAATGCGATTAAACACGCTAATGCTACAGAAGTTTCACTAACTCTACGAGCGATACCTCAAGGCTTTATTCTACAATATGAAGATAATGGAGTAGGCTGTGATATTGAGGATTTAATTCAGTCCTCAGCTTCCATGGGCATTAATGGAATTCGTGAGCGTGTCCGTGCCTTTAACGGGGACATCACCATCCAATCTAGACACAATGAAGGAATGCATATTTTTATTCAAATACAAGAGGACGGGGATTCATATGATGAACATACTTATTATAGATGACCATCCTGTCGTTTTAGATGGTACAAAAACATTGTTACAGGATTTAGTCAATGTCCAGATTGAAACAGAGCAGGATAGTGCAGCAGTTTTACTAAGAATGGATACGGAAGCCTTTCAGTTATTTCTCATTGATATTAATATGAAACCGATCAACGGTATCCAACTAGCAGAAATGATCAAGAAAAAACAACCAGAGGCCCTCATTATTCTCTATACAGGCTACGAGCTTGCCGATTATTATGAGCTATTAATTGAGAAAAAGATTGATGGTTTATTATCAAAACTAGCTACAAAAGAGCAAGTCATCCAAACGATTCAAGCAGCTCTACGTGGCGAAATATTACTGGCAGCAGACTTCTTAGATTTTGTCCAGCAACGATCCAATTTGCCGAATACCCAGCAGGAAGTATTACTCAGCGATAAAGAACAGGAAATTTTACAGCTCGTAGCTCAAGGCTGTACAAATAAAGCCATTGCGTCTGCTATCGGTGTGACCCAAAGAACCGTAGAGAATTATTTATCGAAACTATTCGTTAAATTAAACGTTGAATCTCGTGCAGAGGCAGTAATTGTAGCAAAGGAAAAAGCATGGATTAACTAATGCTAGAAGAACATTTCATTACTAATAGATTACAATTGTAAATTTTTTCTTACTAAAAACGGAATTTACTGGATATACAAACAATTCTGTACTATAATAAAGCTAATAATTACATTACTTCATTGCTACGATTAAAAACTTGTATTCAAAGGTAATACAGCTTTTGAATCCGCTTTTTATATGTATTGAAGAAATTGATTGTTGAATTTTTTTGGGAGGGTGTTTACATGACACAAGGGACAGTAAAATGGTTTAACGCAGAAAAAGGTTTTGGCTTCATTGCAGTTGAAGGTGGCAATGATGTATTCGTACATTTCTCAGCTATCCAAACAGATGGCTTCAAAACTTTAGAAGAGGGCCAAAAAGTTGAATTCGGCGTAGAAGAAGGCAACCGCGGACCTCAAGCAACGAATGTAGTGAAAATATAATATTCACCAAACATAGACGAGCAAATGAAAAAAGAGACATCCATTTTGAAGATGTCTCTTTTTTTATGTCCTCGCAGCAAGACTTATGATGGCAATATACAACGGATATCCCCAAAGCATGACCAACAGAATAAGCCCTTGCACAGGTACTGGCATATCTCCTCGATCGGAAATGGGAAACAGGTAGGTAAAAACCATTGTGAAAATCACAGTATACGGTAACCATAGAATCATTGTTGCATAAATCCAGCGGCGATGCCCAAGCCACGTAACGGTGAGCTTATATATAAATATCGTCGCTACGCTAAGGCCTACTAATTGAACAATAAGCAAGAAAAGATCCAAATTGTCAGCTGTCCAGCCTGTAAGTCGTAGTAATCGATAATAATTGAGTTGTAATGTCATACATATAAAGAAAATCCAACCGTACAGCAGACTAACAATATTCAATTTTAGAAAAAAGGACATGGTCATCGATTTTTCCCTTTCATTATATGGCTTCGCTTGAATAAGTTGAAGGCGTCCTTTCTATCTAAATGCGTTGTTCCTTCGGCATCAAATGGCAAATGGTCCCTACGCATAAGAATGCAAGCCTGCAATCACTAGATTAACAAACACCTGATTAAACACGATGATACTGAAGCCAATGATGGCAAGCCAGGCTGTTTTCTCCCCTTCCCAGCCTTTGGATAAGCGGAAATGGAGAAAGGCTGCATAGAATAAAAAAGTAATTAGCGCCCAAACCTCTTTAGGGTCCCATCCCCAATACCGGCTCCAAGCTATTTGTGCCCAAATCATGGCAAATAACAGCCCACCTAATGCAAATAGTGGGAAGCCAATGACAACTGCTCGATAGGAGATTTCATCCATTAATTGTGGCTGAACCCGACTTGTCCATGGCTTTAATGTAGCACTCACCGATTTTCTTGTAGCCAGACGAATGGCAACATATAAGACCGTACCAATCATAAATGCCCAGACAATCGAATTTAACTTTTTAGCATCTATTTTATTTGTTATTTCGATTAAACCAGCAGAATCACCATTTTCTGTGACTGCTCCTTTATTCACGATTAAGGGTTTCATGGAATAGACTGCTTTTTCTGATTGACCTTGAACATTCTCGAATTGTACTTGTAGGTCATCCGCTGTTAGGCTGAAAAAAGTCGAAATGCCGATAAATCCAATTACGACAACTAAGCAATACAAGACAAATTCTAACGAATATGTACGTATGGATCTTTTGGAAACATCCAATGTGCTTAATAAAAATATTAATCCAGTGGCAAAGGATACCGATAGAATCGCACTGGAAAAAGCGACGGTCATCACATGTATCGTTAACCAGTGACTCTGCAAGGAAGGTACGAGTGGTGACACTTCTTTCGCAAAAACGCTTCCATAGCCAAGAATGATTAATGACACAGGAATTGTAAATAAGCCCACAACAAGCTGCTTGTATAAAAAATGGATGATGAGATAACTCCCTGTGAGCATGATGCCAAAGAACGTCATAAATTCATACATATTGCTGACGGGTGCATGCTCTACAGCTACCCATCTCACCACGAAATAAACGAGTTGCAGGACAAAGGCTGCATAAGTAAGAAGTATACCTAGCTTGCCAAACATCTTCCCTTTCGATTTGACGGCAAGCCCTAATGGCACAATCGCAATCAGTAGTAGAATGAAGGCAATAAATAAGGAATTGCTACTAAAGGATAATAAGGTTTCTTGATTCAACTAAATCCCTCCAACGTCTTTTAATACGGAATTTGCTTCCAAATAATAAGAACGCTACAGATGACAAGAAGTGCCATATTTTCCTTTTAATTTTTTAATTTTTAAAAATTGTTACATTTTTATGGCAATAAAGGAAGAGGAACAAGATAATCGTAAGACATTTGACGATCTCTTGGTTATCTGGAGAAACGGTCATACTCTGACTAACCCCTAAGTAAAAGACATTCATCATTCCATGAAATAGCAACAGGCACAATGGATTGACCTACTTCTCGAATGATTGAAAGCACGATGGATAACACAAAAAGGAGCAACAAATACGCAGGTATTCCAACAGCTGGCATCATATAGGGCTTATATAGTACAACTATAGGTAGATGCCATAAAGACCACCCTACTCCAGTAAGGGTAGCGGTCGACCAAAAGCTATAGCGTTGCCGCAAATATACATGAAAGTTGCCTCGCCAGACGACTACTTCTAGTAAAGCCAAGCCTGTACTAATGGTGAGCCCTATTAGTAATAACATACTCAGTTGAGATGGGGTGATGATGAGAAAAGATGGATGATGCGTCAAGTAAAAATAACTATGTACTAGGAGACCTAACAAAAAAGGGATGAAAATACTGGCTAGGAGCCATGACCATTTAGGCTTTGTGAAGGAAAAAGTTGATAGGATGGGTAGCTTGGTGAAAATCTTTTGAACAATAATCACTGATAGTAGTGGGATGATCATGGTAACAAAAAATGCTCTTCCATGCTCTAGGAAAGTCAGAAAATAATGGGTCAAAACTGTGAGGCTATATATACAAAACATCGTCCTGAGTAGAACATAATTTTTCATTAGTTTCCTCCTCAAAAAACAAACCATATATTTGTTAATATATGGAATTTAATCGTTATTAAATGATGGCATGCCTCTATCTACATCTTACAAAAAATCGGATTATAAGTCTATTTCTTTTTCGTCTCGCATGGGAAAATAAGAGTGCGCACAAATGACATAACGTTATGTTTCACAAGCTGGAGGTTATAATGAAACAAAATATTTATGACAACCCTGAATTTT
Organism: Lysinibacillus sp. GW823-FHT06C08; assembly: GCF_058795135.1. Classification (NCBI taxonomy): domain Bacteria; kingdom Bacillati; phylum Bacillota; class Bacilli; order Caryophanales; family Bacillaceae; genus Lysinibacillus; species Lysinibacillus sp. GW823-FHT06C08. The sequence goes on along the minus strand of NZ_JBXAHN010000002.1, from coordinate 266,446 downwards.
TCCATCAATACAAGGCATTACGGCAAAGACCATCTAATTATAATCGCTTATTAGAGCAGCCTACCATGAAATCATTACTGCCCTCTTTAACGAATTTAGAAATGCTCGATATTGGCTGTGGCATGGGTGACTTCGCCCAATACTGTATCCAACACCACGCCAAGCATGTGACTGCTTTGGACGTTTCAAGTAATATGCTGTCCATCGCTCAGTCAGAAAATGCACATCCACAAATTGATTATCAGCTTCAAGCAATTGAGGATTATGAAGCATCCGCCAATCGTTTTGATTGTATAACAAGCTCACTTTCGCTTCATTATGTTAAAAATTTTGAGGCAGTCATTAGACAAATTGCCCAAATGCTACGTCCAGACGGCGTTTTTATTTTCTCCGTGGAGCATCCGATTGCTACTGCTCGCCGAACGAAGGAGGGTAATTGGATTTACGATGAACAAGGTAAACGGCTACACTATGCAATGGATAATTACCAAGAAGAAGGCATAAGACAGCAAACATGGCTGGTAGACGGAGTGGTCAAATATCATCGCACTATTGCTACAATCATCAATACATTAATCGACCATGGCTTATCGATCGACAAAATGGTTGAACCTCAGCCAAGCGAGGAAGCTATTCAACGGCTTCCTTCTATTGAAAAGGAACTTCGCCGACCATCCTTTTTATTTGTAAAAGCAAAAAAATAAAGGCAAGCCTCACCCTACTACAGTGGTGAGGCTATTTTTACATAAATAATTTCTGGGTCGCCGTCATCCAGATTATTAATAACCCCGCTTTTGACAAACCCTAAGGCTTGAAATACATGTTGCATACTTGTGTTAGATTGATTCGTAGAGGAAAAAACCTTTAACGAATTGCTTGTTTTTACATATGCATTTATTAAGGCAGAGGCGATCCCCTTTCTTCGCGCTGATGGCTTAACAATGACTAAGGAAATAAAGTCATAGCCAAAAAAGTCCTCAGTAGAAATTAAGAATCCTGTAATATCATCAGCAAAATGGTGAAGCAGACAACGTTCCTCCTCGATGGCTTGCTGAATTTCATCACTTCTGGATGCGTTTCCAATCACCTCTTGATCGATTGCACATAGTGTCTGCAAATGCTCCAACCCTGCCACTTTTATATTGCTCAAATTTCCACATCCTTTATATAATAACTCATTACCTTTAGTTCTTCGCCAAAGCCTGTCGCCTGTTTCCCCTCATCTACAAACCCACATTTTATATAGAGTGCCTGTGCTGATACATTTGGGATATTTACGCCTAGTACTAGCTCATTCATCAATGGAAAATGCTGACGAACAAAGTCTGGTAACAATCGGAGAGCTGCCTTTGCATAGCCTTTGCCCTGCTCATGATAATCGGTCGAAAATGAGCGAATTAGTAACGCCCGTTCATTCGAGGAATAAGGCTTCACCCCTTCTTTTTCATGTAACACAAAAAAGGTTACTAGCTTGTCTCCATCGAAAGCTAAAACAGCATGTCTACTGTCATCCTCCTTAGCAAGTTCAATGCTATCCTTTGGCGACTTTGTATAACGAAGCTGCTCCTCTGTAATAGTATATTGATCTACTAACGATTGTGCCTTGTCCTCATAAAACTTCAATGTCAGAGCCATCAAAACTCCTCCTCGTAGAGAGCTGTAAACTCATATTCCCCCTCAACAAGCTGTTGTAAATATTCATCAAATGAAGAGGCGATGACCTCAAAGCTATCGGGATCATGGACATATCGAACCACTTGCCCCATTTTTCCGCCTTCAGCTGGCGAAAAATCAAGATACAAACTGGATGTTCCTCCATTATTCATGCAATCTGCAAAGCATAATCGTTCGTTTAACGGTACATGCATATTTATCCTTTTATCTATGTCCACATACTCTAAAAAGTCCTGATAACGCTCAAAAATCGTTTCACGCTGATTTTGAGCATCTGCTAGTATTTGCTCAACTGCCTTTAAATAATACGGATAATCCCCCAAATCGGAACCTAGTACAAGCACACTAATGTTTTCTTGTCCATGCTTACAATGGTAAGTACCGTTGACATCCTGTAGTAGTTCAATGAAGGATTGCGGACTTTGTGGAAATATTTCTAGTAAGCTTTCAATTTGTGCATCTGTGGCACCATTTGCTTTCTGTAATTGTTGTTGCTCCTCTTGCGGTAAATATTGTAGTAAATTCTTAAAATAGGCTGTATGCACGGCTATTCCTTCCTCTCTTAAAAAATATTCCCCTAAATTGGTAGACATGGTACAATTTAAGCACTCAAACTAAAGGAGTTGTGCCTATGAGTGCGAAAATGGCAGTAGACGTTAAAGCTTCGCTATCAATCTAGGGGTTGTAACGATACTTGCAGCCCTTATTAAAGGGAGAATCATAGATGGATCATTATTTAAAAACATTTTTAACGGGTCAATCCATTACTTTACAGCAAATGGCCCCCGCTGACTTAGAATCATTCGTAGCCATTGAAAGTGAGACAAAAACTTTACTACTAGCTAATGATGAAATTCCCTTCCCCCAAACGATGGAGGACCATTCCGCGTTCTTTCACTCTATCAGTGGAAAAAAAGATGAATTCTTCTTTGGTATTTATGAAAAAGCGACTCACCAACTGATTGGTTCCTGTGGTGTTTTTGCTGTTAACTGGCAAAATAGCACTTGCTCTGTGGGCATTTCAATTGGACAGCAATGGCAAGGAAAAGGCTATGGCACGGATGCTATGAAAACACTCATTGAATTCATTTTCCAATACATGGCCATTCAAAAAATCAAACTGCAAGTATTCAGCTTTAATCCTGCAGCTATTCGCTCCTATGAAAAATGCGGCTTCACGAAGGAAGGGCATTTACGAAATGAAATATTCCGCTTCGGCACCTTCCATGACCTCATAGTATTTGGCTTATTACGTTCGGAATGGAACCAAGTCAAATAGTAAATGTCCCCAGGGGAGATACATAAATCGTGTCTTCTTTGGGGTTCTTTCTTTACATCAACTCGACTGGGTTTTAACGAATCCATTCACGTAGCTATCCAACTGCCTCAATCATCGTCCTTTACATGGACCCTCCCATAAGACCATCACTAGCTGTCTATCAGCCCTTTTGCCATACTCGCTCCACTTCTAATAAAGTCAGCTCACGGAAAGATAATCGGTAGATATCAGGCATAGACAGCGTTTGCCAAAATACATAATCATACTGTGAATCAAAGGATTGCATCATCAGCACCATTATATTGCCATGTGTACCAATAACAATGCTGTCATGGGGGTGAGAAAGAATGATAGTTTGTAGGCTCTGTACAGCCCGTGACATTGCCTGCTGATTGGACTCTCCACCAGCCCATGCAAAACTAGGCTCTTCCCAAACTCGTTGTAGTGCTTCCTGAAAATTTTCTATCGCTCCATTGGCAAGCTGTCGTTCCTTTAGTGCATCCACAATTTGAATTGGTACATCATGATACTTAGCAATACCCTGTACTGTTTGAATGGCTCTTTTATAAGGACTCGAATAGATTGCATCGATGCGTTGATCGTTAAATAAAGATGTCACTCGTTCTACATCCCTAATTCCTTTTAATGATAGTGGACGATGATATTCATCCTCGGAATAATCGGCATGTGCATGTCTCACAAAATATAATTCTGTCATTCTTGTCTCCTCCACTCATCATTCGCCGAATCAAGGTAAATGAAATTACCATGCAAAAATCGCCTGCTATCCACAGTAATTTCCAAATAAACATGCATATCAGAATTGCGCGTTTTATTAAAGCTATTCGTCATTACATCAAACAAGCCAATTCACTTCAAGTTGTTGCTCAAACAATTCTTTTATTGCGTATTCGTGATTACTATATGTAATGGCCTATAATGCATCCAGCGAGACAGCATTTACTCAATTATTTTCAACGTAGTAATAATATTAATTTAAGAAAAGCTGATAAGTTTCATATTTTAGTAAAGGTATTCCAACGGATGGTTCCCATGTGAGAGCTCCTCCACTTCACATGCTGCTCGTTTATTTGGAAAAGTAGCGACAACAAAGTTACTCTTTCATACCCCTTCTATTATTCCATTAATTTCAAAAATTCTCAATAATTCTCCACACTCAATGAAATGTCCCCATTTCTAAACAACATTAAAGCTTATTTGATAAAATGTGACAAGATACGAATAACGCCATAAATTGTTGGAAAATTCAATATCAAACAACAACTTTTTTCATAGTATAAATGGTTTAAGGCCACTCTTTTTCTCACTTAATTTTTTCTAAATTGAAACACGAAAACAACCCTAACAGCTCAACAGTTAGGGTTAATATACTTAATTTTTATGAAATAAATGGATATTATAATAAATCCTTTTAACTAAACAATGAAAAATGTTTGTTTTTCGCATAACAGGATGAAGGTCCCTATCTGTGACTAAATTACGAATTTGAGTTACGATACACAATATGACATTTTTTTTAATATAAGTGATATACAATGAAAAAGTTGAATCGAGGTCATAAGAAATTAATTTTATGAATAAGGATAAAAAATTAGGAGGAAAATATCTTGGTAAACTTATTGCTTAAACAATTCTTGAAGGCGGAAATTGAGATCAAACGTAGAATTATGTATAAAAAAGCAAAGGATCTTGGTTTCACTCATCCGGCTGTAGTAGATTACAGTCAAGAATTGGACGTCCTACTAAATAGATATTTAAAACAAGCACAAGCTTCCTAATCATAACGAGGCATATAATAGAAGAAAGTATAGATATGGGTAAAGCCAGACCTGAATTCTGGCTGGTTTTATCTTTGCATTCGGCTAGCCAACCTCTACATGTATAGATCCAAAAAAAGTAGGCGATGTTTTTGATAAGAAGACATCTGGAGGTTGAATAATGCATGTATTCATCTTAACTTTTATGGTTGTTTCCAAAATATTATTGCCACCCCAACATTCAGTAGACCATACGGCACCCACACTTTGCACACCAACTGAAATAAATACACTATATCAATATCCAAACAACCAATTTCAATCGTTTCGTGATGAGGACGAATTTTATCAGCAGCTTAATCGTACAATTTACGAGGAATATCCCCATGCGTCATGGAATATTCGGCAAAAAATGGCCTTTAGAGATATAGCAGAGGCGACAGAAAATTTTTATTTACAAACCAATAGTAAACAAGAAATAATAGACCTCTCTCAACATACTTTTGTTCATCCCAATCGACAAGTTTATTTTTTAGCATCTTTTCAGCACAATACCGATGAGACCTATCGAAAATTTCTAGTCATCGACGCTGAAACACAAACAGTATTACTTGGTCAATCCCAATTCCAAGAGAGGACCAAGGACCTTTAATTCATTGTATGCATCGCAACTAGATTCTAGTAGTCATTTCAAAAAAATAGAAATTTTTTTTAAAAAGCTTGCCTTGAATAGTAGATCTATTCAAAGCAAGCTTTCTTTTATAAGCTCTTTAGTTTGATGGCTTCTGTCATTTCCTCTATTAATTGTGATATGGAATATTCAACAGTGGCTTGTTGTCCATGTCTACGGACAGACACATTTTGATGGGCAGTCTCTCGATCCCCGATAACAAGGATATACGGTATTTTATGCAATTGTGCCTCCCGAATCTTTTTACCGAGCTTTTCCTGACGATCGTCAAGTTGCACCCGAATTTGTTCATGTTGTAGGGCTTTTACTACTTGCTTAGCATAGTCTTGATGTGCATCCGCCACTGCAATGACTTGCACTTGTTGCGGTGCAAGCCAAATCGGGAACGCCCCTCCAAAATGCTCAATGAGAATACCTAGGAAACGATCAATGGAACCAAACACCGCACGATGGATGACAACAGGTCGAACTTTTTCATTGTGTTCATTAATGTATGTTAAATCGAATTTCTCAGGTAGCTGGAAATCGAGTTGTACTGTGGCACACTGATGACTTCGTTGGATGGCATCTTTAATATGAATGTCGATTTTCGGCCCGTAAAAAGCCCCATCCCCCTCATTAATCGTATAGTCGATGCCTAAATTTGTCAGCACATTTTCAAGCGCCTCTTCTGCCTGATCCCATAACGACAATTCTCCCATATAGTCATCTGGACGTGTCGATAGTTCTACCGAATATTGGAAACCAAATACATTGTACACCTCATCTATTATTTTTAGAGCCAATGCAATTTCATTTTCAATTTGCTGCGGTGTTGCAAAAATATGTGCATCATCCTGACAAAATGACCTAACGCGTAACAATCCATTCAGCGCACCGCTAAATTCATGGCGATGCACTTGCCCGAATTCTGCCATTCGTATTGGTAAATCTCTGTAAGAATGTAGGCTATTTTTGAAGATGAGCATATGTCCTGGACAGTTCATTGGCTTTAAGGCAAAGCTTTGATCATCCACCTGTGTAAAGTACATATTGTCTTTATAGTGATCCCAATGACCTGACTGTTCCCATAAACGCTGATTCATCATTAGAGGTGTCCGTACTTCTCGATAGTCATATTTTGCTTGTAAATTTCGCAAATAGGATTCCAGCTCATTCCGTAAAATTTGACCATTTGCTAAATAAAAGGGCATTCCCGGCGCTTCCTCTGAAAACATAAACAACGAAAGTTCCTTGCCTAGTTTACGGTGATTTCGCTTTTCTGCTTCGTCTAAAAACACGAAGTATTGTTGAAGTTCTTCTTTTGTTGCAAAGGCAACCCCATAAATACGTTGTAGCATTTGATTGTCGCTATCGCCTCGCCAATACGCACCCGATACATGCATTAATTGGAAGTGTTGTAATTTCCCCGTAGACGGAACATGGGAACCTCGACATAAATCATAAAATTCACCCTGCTCATAAATCGTCACGGTTTCATCAGCGGGAATAGACTCCAACAGTTCCAGCTTTAACGCATCATGAGCAAAAAGCTCCTTAGCTTCATTCCTCGAAACCTCTCGTCGCTTGATTTGTACATTTTCCCGCACAATTTGTTTCATCGTTTTTTCAATTTGTTGTAAATCACTTAGTGCCAGTGTATCCGCAATGTCTATATCATAATAAAAGCCGTTTTCAATCACGGGTCCTACCCCAAACTGTGCATGGGGGTATAGACGTTTGACAGCCTGTGCTAATAAATGGGCCGTTGAATGACGAATAACTTCAATTCCTTCCTTAGAGCTAGCATCATACAATGTAATTTGAGCATCTTCCATAATCGGGCGCGTCAAATCAACGATGGTTCCATTGACACTCCCCGCTACTGCCTTTTTGCGAAGCTCAGGACGAATCGCTTGGGCAATTTCGGTTAGTGTCACGCCTTTTGTAAATGCTTGCTGTTGACCATCTGGAAATTGAATGTGAATAACTTGATTTGACATGTTCTCGACTCCTTTAATTTTTATCAATTTTGCTATGGTGTGTCATAGAAGTCCTAATTGTGACTACAATTTGAAAAACTATGGACCTGCCAAAGACTTGATCCTCATTCAGCTTTTAGAATGGGGACCAAAATAAAAAAACACATATCCGCCCCTACATAGGGACGAGTATGTGTTCATTACCCGTGGTTCCACCCAAATTCCCACTAGTAAATAGACTAGTGGCTCATTGATTTTGCCGTAACGTTGCAAAAGACGGTGCAAGTTTCCAAGCACAGCTCCAAGGTAGTAAGAAGGGATCACAACATTAGGAAGCTTGCAGCGAAGGCCTCCCTCTCTGAAAATGGTTGATCGAATCTCTTGTCCTTATCATGGCTCATTTCATTTTTGCATGAAATTGTTAATTACTATAACGAATTCTGTTTTTTTTGTCAAACCTTGAAATAAAAAAATCGTCTGTTTCAATGACCACGGTTGTTCTGGTCAAAATTCGTAACGCTTACATTTATTTCAACTTACATACATAACGCGTCATACACGATATCCCTATAACAAATGAAACAATGAGCCCAAAAGTTCTGTATCGAATTATTATTATCCATTAATGATTCTTTATTTCTAAAGACTCATTTTCAGATAGCCATTGCATATGAATAATTGGCTTAGCATTCCGTTTAAAAAACTTCTCACTTTCTTTTTTCGTAAATGAATAATACCCCTCTTTATTTAACTGCACATCCATTATATTTTGGGATTCCTTTTCCCCTTCAATGGTGATTTGTAAGGGCCCTAAATCATCCTTCTCATCAAGATAATATAAGCGTAATCCTTGATCAGAATTACTATGGTAGATCGCTTTCCAATGCTCACTCTTAGCGATATAATGCACTTCCTGCTCAGGACTCTGACAGGCTGTTAACAGAAGTAGTAAAACAATTGGCACTATCCATTTCTTCATATTTTATTCCCCCTAACAATGCATGGTGACAGTCAATCCTGTTGGTTTTTCTTCAAACACATCTTTGTATTCTGTAAAAATAAAGCTGAGTCCTTGTATGTCATCTGGTAATGGTGGCGTCACTACATATCTATTACTTTCATATCCATCTGAACCACATGCACCTGTATGGCGGCATTCATAATTCTGGTCTATAAATAACCCTAAATAATGGCGATTTGATCTTTGATGAATATCTTGATAGGAATCTTCCTCATAATCCCAGTCAATCAAAAGCTGTACAACACTTGCATTTTCGTATTGGCGAACATAAGAAATCGTATAGATTCGATCTCCCACTCCCTGCGATTGTAATACCGGAATATATTGACGAAATCCGACTGGCTCGACACGTGATTGATAGTATTTTTCTGATTTAATCACACTGAAAATCATGGTTAAAAATTTGTCATCGAAACCATATTTTTGCGCCCATTCCTTCATCATTTCATCTGTTGGGCTATCTTTTGTATGAGCAGAGAGCTCTTTCCGTTGAAATAAGAGTGCACATATTTGCTCATCTATTGCCAATCGTTTTTGGTGTATGCTTGGCATTTCGTTCATCTACATCCTCCTCTATCCTACAAGTCCCTCTTCTTTCTATACGTTATTCCCCTCATTTAGTTCCATAATCAGCCTAATTTTACTTTTTAGCACTAATAAAAAAAGCTACCCTATTTGGATAGCTTTTTTCGAGTTAATTGATAACAACTTCATTATGCCAGCTAGTGGAATCTGATAATTGATATGTAATCATATTGGCTGTGACGGCAAGGATGACACCTGCTCTAGATGATCTATGGGAAATATCGGGATTTTCCAATACAAGAACAGCGTACCCTTCACCTCGCCCTTGATCATCGATTGCATTGGGTGCATGAATCTCAAAGGTTGAGTAGGACTGATTTTTTGTTGCATAAAGTAATCGCTCCTCACGATACACACCATTTTCCTTTAGATTATAGCTAACAGGCATCCACCCATCAGACCATTCAACACTGCCAAGGATTTGACGTTTCCTACTAGCAAGTTTGCCGATAGAATACGTAAAATATATTTTCATTATCGCTTGATCTAATTCATTTTTTCCTTCTGAGGTGGCTGTTACTTCAAGCATAATTTCATTCTTCGATAACTTTTTCATTAACACTAAAGCCACAGTGATAACACAGATAAATAGTACTATACCCATTATGATAATTGCCATTAGGTCCCTCCTAGTATCACGATTGCTATTACTATAATATTACCATGATTTAGGAGGAATTAGTGCTTTTCAGCAAACAATCTTAAGAAATGACACAGGCATAAATGATAAGACAAAATTAGCGTATCGTCTGTCTATTGACCTTGTTGAAGTTCCGCGGTTAGGGTAAAAGGTATGCGTAAATATTCATATTGAATCTTCACCTTTTTGATGTCGGCTGCTTTGACTTGAACCGCGTAATGCTGTGGCTGCTTGCCAATTGCTTGTTGATCTATGTATGAACGAGGTAAAACTTTAACTTGCGTTAATTTATGAAATGACATATTGGTATTTCCCTCTAGTTTTGTTTCGACCTCAAATGGTTCAGACTTACTAATGACCAGCTCAGCACTATCAGGAAGTTTTTCATTAACAAGTAGTTGCGTAAGCTTAATTTCACGTAATCCTTTGTTTTCAATCGCAATGATCTTGACCGCTTCATTGCCCTGCTTACTTGTGTAACTTTGAATGACAAGCGGTGGATTACTCTTAAGATAAATCATAAATGCGGCGCCCACCACAAGCACACTTAGTAATAAGGCAAATACTATTTTTTTCATATGTTCCCTCTCTTTCCACTTTCTCAGTATAACAAAAAACAACCTGACTTTTTAGAAGTCAAGCTGTTTTTGTAGTCGTAATTCATCTCGTATCGCAATGCCATCATTGCCGATAAATGGGATGGAAGGCTTATAGGCTCTTGCCTTTTCCACCGCATTAGGCAAGATTTCGATGAAGTAATATCCCCTTTTTTGATAAAACTTTAGGGCATGTAAATTATCATTCGTTGTAATAAGAGTAATGCTTGTACAACCGTTATCAAAAGCTATTTGTTCTACTGCTTGTACAAGCGCTGAACCGATACCTTTGCCTTCTTGAAGACTATCGAGAGAAATGATTTCACAGTCTTGCTTACGAATAATGTAAGTAACAAGTCCTATCATCTCTTGACGGTCATTGACAAAAGCGAAGCCCTCTAATTGACTACAGTCATAAACGCCACTTGAAATGACCATTTCTGTAGTTCCCCAATGCTCCTTAAAAAAATGAAGCACATTTTGTTGTGGTAATTGTTGAATTTCAATGATTGTCATGTCTGAACTCCTCGTTACATGGATAGATGAAAAACACCAGCAATGGTCTTTTGAATGCCTAAGAAAACTGCCCAGGAAAGAATACCTAGACCAATAGCAAAGACAATATGAATAGAGGATTTCATCGCCATGTAAATAACAAACAGCATGCACATGGTTGCCGGTAAACCTACAATGACACCAACTGTAAAGCGTTGAATATGCTCGCTCGATTCACTTTGCACCGTCAGCCAAATGATACTTAAAATACTCACTAAAGGTAATGCCGCAATAATTCCTCCATAGGAAGGAAATCTTCGTGCCACTTCTGTGACGACACCAATAATTGCTGCCGAGCTAAGAATTTTAAACAATGTATACATTATTTCGCCACCTCACTTAGACGTCGGAATGCCTGTAGGATGGTCTGTTGTTCCTGTTCTGTTAGCTTATTAAGTGCATGCTTGAGCTTCTCTTCATCTAATTCTGAGTTTTTCTTCAGTATTTGTAAGCCCTCTATTGTCAAATGAAGAATAACCTTACGTTGATCGTCACTCGCACGTTCTTTTGTCACCCAGGCATGTCGCTCTAGTTTTTTCACATGCTCTGACGCTGTATTAGGAGAAATATTTAATAACCCTGCAATATCGCGTACTGTTACCTCTTCTTCCTTTTGAATCATCTGTAAAATCCGCACACTTTGGTGAGAAATCACATCTTCATGTGTTGTATGTAGATGATAAAATATCGTAGTAAAATACTCATTTATATTTGTAATCATGTTGGTACCCCTTTTATATATCGTTGAATACGATTATATCGTAAATTACGATACATTCAAAGTACTCCCCATAAAGTTTATATTTTCAGATAGTTTACTAAAGCAAAAATGGCAATTGGAGGCTATGAGAAGAACCAACTTAGAAAGTTTGATGATTCACGTTAACAAAAATATGCTATTTCATTTTCATAAAAATTTAATTTTTTGCGCATCTTGCTAAATATCATCGATTGCTACTTGTAGACATGGATGTTCTACAGTATTATTACTCTATTCTGAATTTAATTGAGGGCAATCTATGTTATACTTTCTGTATTTTTTAGTAGGCGGCACCATCATGGTGTTAGCGTTACTAAGCCCATCCAACTAATTATTTCTCTCAGGTGTCATTACTGCCCTGCCGATTTTGACATTGATTAACATGGGCATGCAAATGAAAAATATGAAAGCATCTACCTTTCATACAGTCCTACAAAACACCGTGCTCGGAGCGATCGGCATGCTGTTATTTACTGTACTGGTCTTCCTCTTAACGAACTGGTTTAAGCCTGGTACTTCGGTAATGAGTGCGCTAGCTGTTTATGCTTTCTGGCAAATATATTTTATCGATGTTCGCCTAACAAGCAAAAGGAGCTATCTTTTGACAGCTCCTTCGCATTATTTACATTAGCCCTATCTGTCATAGACTAACTTTTGATGATTCTCACATAAATACCCTTCTTATTTTTTTAAATCGCATGGGTATTTATTTCTTTTACATTGACGATATACCAAACAGCCAGCTCCTGCTTGATGAATTCCGTTTAATCGTTGAACAGGCGATGACTGAATAAGTTCCTCTAGCACACCATCTATTTTGAATTCTCCATATAAAACGTCTTGATTGAGCATTTATCTATCTACCTCAGTACAATTCGATATTACAAAAACACCACCACAATGCGAGATTGGGTAAAATTGTAGCTGACAACGATCCTGCAGGCTAATTTTTAGCTCCTCATGGACAAAATAAAACTCATCATCATCCCAATAGCCTTTGCTAGCCTGACGGCATTGTTCTAGCTGCCCTCTTGTTTGAAAGGCAACATCGCCTATTAAAATTTTACCATCGGGTGTTAGTTGCTGTAATAATTGCTTGATATACGTAACCTTCTGCTCATCAGTAAAATGATGTAGGGCATACGTACTAACAATCGCATTATATTGATTGTTCATCAGTGTTGTAGGTAGACCATTCGATAAATCCCATTCGAGTAAGTTAGCCTGTGGCATTTTTGCCTGTGCAATAGCCATCATCTTCGAAGAAAAATCAAAACCATCGATCTTGTGCCCATGCTCATAAAGTTTAGCTGTTAAAACACCTGTCCCAAAGCCAATATCTAATACAGTCGATGCCGGAACTTGCATGACCTCATTAAAAATTTTATTTAAAATGTCTTTATAGCCCGCAAATGGGTATTGCTTATTTTCTTCACTAAGTTGAACGGTTTGGTCATAGCCATCCGCCCAGAGATCAAAACCTTGTTGATTTAATAGCATAGTGCCTCCTAAATTGAATAAATTCTCCAAGCATTGTTTCGTTGACTATTCACTTTCTGTGTCATCACAATTCCTCCTTTATGAACCAATTCATTCAATTATAGCAATCTTTTATCTATCGAACAATTCAGAAAATACATAGGGCAATAAGCAAATATTATACTTTTGTTGAATTTCTCTAAGCTCTTGTTCAGCTGTAGATACTTCTTCCTGTGCTACTAGCTCATGCACATTAACACTCTGTCCGAATGCAAAACTTCATACTGAAAATGAAGCTACTGCTACTAATAGTGGTTTTCTCGTAATGTAAACCATTAATAATTTACAAAATATTACATTTTTTTTCTTTTTTATGATACAATAATTATATTGGGTAGTTAAAAAGGAGGTGGCTAATGCAAGTTACAAATAAAAAGGGGTTATTATGGATTAGCATTATCATGACTTTATTGTCCGTTTTCTTTGTATCTTATGGAACCAACAAATTTGGAGCCCCTTTTCAATTTATAAGTTACATCGGTGAGAATGAGTTATCATCTACATTTTCTTTATTTATCAAAAATGGTATTACATCAATTCAATTTAATATACTTTATTTTTTTATAGATGTTACACTTATTTACTTTCTTCTTTTTTATGTTAGAAAAATAATTGGTTTATTAAAAATAAGCAAACAATCCTAATTTTTCTCTTAAGAAGCTCTGAATTTCAATACCAATGGGCTGTTATATAGATTTATGAGTATAATAAAATTTACATTAATAAACAATTGTACTTTGATGTGAAAACTAAAACATTCTCATTCAGTCTTCCAAAAAATAAAAAATCGCGCATTATCTTCGTGCCTGAATTATTTAAGGTATATTCGATCTCAACTATATAAATTTACATGGTCTTAGATATAACTTCGCTCCATATGCCATCGTTAATGAAGTATGTTTCAAAGGCAATTGAGTCATATGCATGTTTAAATACTTATCACCACTTCACCGGTCATTTGACTATTGAAAAACAAGCGTAACATTTGATAAAATTAAAAAATCAAGATAATTCACTTTTTAGACTAAAAATAAAAAACTTATATAAATCAACAATCCTTAAGGGAGGGATCGAAATGTCCGCATTCACTTGTAATGCATGCTCTAGAACGGCTTCTGAGGTCAAAGAGGTCTAAATTAAGTTATATCCATAACAGAAATTGAATGATCTCTTAGGCCAAATGCTTTTAAAATTAGCCTATAAAACAGGAGAGATTTCAAATGGAAAAACAAACTATTCAGCCGTTCTTAACGGTCGCAAACTATCACTTACTGGAACAGCAATTAAGTAAAATTTTACATGCCCTTACCACAACGCAGGACAAAAGTGTCATTCTTGCAGTACGTGGGCTTGTCGAAACGGAAATTACTACCAAATTAGAGTTATCCACTGAGGAAACACAGCTTGTTGAACAGCTATTCACCGTCACAGACCGTGCGCAGGGCGATGCCTTGTTAGAGCAGTTAAAGCCTTATGTCATACCGTTTAAGCCAGTAACAGCTAGCACCCTCAAATCATTGTTTAAAAAGGAGAAAAAGCTGAAGCTACCTAATTTAGATGAACTTGATTTTCAACAAATTTGTTACCTAGCATGGGATGATGTTGGGACACATCGAAAATACGTTGTCCTCGAACAAGACGACAAACTCCAGGGGATTAAAGGGGTATTTTCCAACAATACTGTTCGCGGTATTTGCGCCATCTGCAATCGTCATTCAGATGTTGGCTTATTTACGACTTCCATTAAAGGGCAAGTCGTTGGTACATTTACTAACCATAGTAATTATATTTGTGCAGATAGCCAAACATGTAATGAGCATGTATCAGATATGAATAGAACGCGCGACTTTTTCCAACGAATAACCCAAAAATAAATGAAATAAGGGCAGAAATGTTGTGTAGGCAACATTTCTGCCTTTTTAAT
This sequence comes from Lysinibacillus sp. GW823-FHT06C08, assembly GCF_058795135.1. Classification (NCBI taxonomy): domain Bacteria; kingdom Bacillati; phylum Bacillota; class Bacilli; order Caryophanales; family Bacillaceae; genus Lysinibacillus; species Lysinibacillus sp. GW823-FHT06C08. The sequence continues at coordinate 251,443 of NZ_JBXAHN010000002.1, read as the reverse complement.
GGCTAGCGCAATTTGACTTTTGTAGTGGCATAGCTTGAGTGAAAAATGACACTATCCCCTTCTCTCCATCCCAGATGTTCAACACCCAAAACAGATAAATGGTATTGCTGAAGATTTCTTTCATGAGTAATAATCGTTACTGTATATTTGATTACCTTTTTGATGACACTATTCCCCTCCCACTGTTTGGAAAAACTTCAGAAATAATTTCAGACACAAAAAATCACCTCCTCTATAAAGGAACTATAGGAGGAAGGTGATTTCAAATCAAACTCATATAAAATTATTAATACTTTAGGTCACATAAAGCTTTATGAAATATCGACACTACGTTTAACGTGACTCTTTTGGTGGCTGGCATACATCACATTTTCGTTGATGTTTATTTTTAAATTTAGTAAATGTTTTTTCAAAGTTACTACCACATGCACATTTAAATAGTAACTTTTGAGAAAACCCGTGATATTCCGTTGATAGCAACTTACTTTCCGAATTGTTCTCAACAAATTCTTTAATTTTACCAATCGTCCAACGTTTATTCATTTTCTTACACCTCCATACTTTCTCGTTCTGCGGAGGCTTTTCTTGGCATCCGTTCAAGGTCTTAATTAACTTAAGCTCCTCATTATAACATGAGCTAGCATACAAAAAAATAGATGGAAGCTATCTTATTCAATGTTCGTATTCGTCAATGTGTTCTTTTTTGGACTAGCTAAAATGATTTAAGTTAGATGGAGTGATGGAAGATACTAAAAGAATTAACGGATTCGAGCCTTACGGAATCCATCAAATATATTGATGGCTACAGATAAAATAAATATGATGATTCCCCCGCTAACTACCCATATTTCAAATTGCTTCGTTGTTGTGGTAAATAATTTACTCATGTGAGTTATAAATTCTTGGTTCATTACATTCGGATTACTTATTATCACAATAAAGACAATCGTTGATAAGAGCTCAAGAATAGCATGAAAGATGGCTATTTTTTTGTCCATTGTCTTTTGAATAATTTGTAATCCGATTGCTGAGGGTTAAAAGCATGAAAGCTGCATGATAATCTCTCAGGTAACCCTTTTAAAATTTTAACATAAATATCCAATTTATTCTGATGTTATTCTATTAAATGGACCTATTCATGAAGAAAGACGCTCGTCATTAAAGAAAAGCGCCCGATTGTTGAAGATCGTTATTGAACTAAAGCCCCCGTTAGTTCAATAAGAAAAAAATATCTATAATTATTAAAGTGGCCCACCTTCAAAACCAATAGGCCATCCATCCTCTTTAAATTTTACTTTATACTGAAACTCAAAGTGACCATCAAAAATAAAAGCTAAACTAAACCCTGAAAATATATAATCGTCAAAATTAACCATCTTTCCAAAATATATTGTGGATAGATAGTAGTTCTTCATTTCTTGATTAGGGAAGAATTTCTGTAAATATTTTAATGCTCGGCTTATATGTAGATGGAGTTCATCGAATATTTTTTCTGCCATTTCGATAATTTCCACATCGGGATTTTCATTATTCCCTTGAATAAAAATCTCCACATCTTCCCATTCTCCGATATTAATACTATAAAACCACCGTTCTTGAATGAGATACTTCTCATTTTGGTATACAGTGGGATTAACTAGGTTTATTTTTTTTACCTCATCTTTAGTTAACGGTTTATCAAGTATAAGCTTTTTATGCAAAATGTTTTTGATATTAGAGACAATATATTTAGATTTGTTTAATTCTAAAGAGTCCATTTTCCACCTCATAAATTATAAAATAAAGTAAATTCCCCCTTAATTATATCATCATCCTTATTCAACTATCCTGCCCCGTTAGCTTAAGTACACTGTTTCACAAACTCAAATCAAGATTAACATAAAATCGTATTTTTAATTTAGAAGCGTTATTCAATTAAGTGGCCCATTTGTTGAACAAAAAAATCCTGCATATCAACACAGGATGTTTAATCATACTTTATTGTAAATGATCAATTTTTGTTTTAAATGAACAAACATTTTTATAAAACTACAATACTATATTATCCGTTACATAAATCCTTATTGTCTGAAAGAAAGATACTTTTGCACAAAAAAGAGGATAGTTAAGGCGAATTTCTTCATGCTCTTCTATCCTTTTTCTTTGTATAAATAAAACGTGGTATATTATAACATCTAACGGTTCTGGTCTTTGTTATTCTGATCATGGTAACGTTTTAGCATGGTCGCCATTTGCTCACGCGTTAAGGTGCCTTTAGGATTCAGGTTTTTGCCATCTCCTTTAATAATCCCCTCTTCAATGACCCATGCCCAATCTTCCTTATGGATTGTGGCTACAGCCATAGTTGAAATCAATTCTGCTTTTCCAGCTAATAATCTTTTGATGTCGGCCAGTTCCTGTTTTAATTGATTATTTTCATTTTTTAATTCTTCATATTGTGTAAATTTTAGTTCCTTTTTATGGTCATTAGCAGCAGTAAACCATGATAATGGTTTATGACCATTTAGGAAATTGAGATCCACACTCCCTTTAATGCCTTGTACTACCCCTTTATCCGTGTATTGCCATACATCACATGCAAAATTGGGCTTTTTCCCTGGACCACTTGCGCCACTGTATCGTGGTATCCATAGAAAATCATAATTTTTAATCGTATCCATCCGATAAGGCTTGTAAAAATGGTGTCCCGTATATAATCCAACTTTTACACCCTTATTTTTTATATAATCAATAAACGCCTGTGTACCTTGCACAATGTTTTCAATACTAGCGCATAAGCTTCTGCTGCATTTTTATAGGTTACATATATATAAACGCCAAAGGGTATTTTGTACTTGGTACTACCTTCAATATTTAGAAGGTATTTTCGATCAATCGTGCTAGTCCCATATTGAATGCGAATGATAGCCAAATCAACATCATTACACGCTTGAGACCAGTCAATATCACCTTGATGGTGCGAGATATCTATTATTTTGCTCATATCAAATCTCCTAACCTTTTTTATTGCCTAAAGGACGTCCTTGAATATATCTCAAAAATCATTCTTAACACTTATTACTACTGTCTCATCGTAATTTTGAAACTACAATTTATCAAGAACATTTGATCAAGGTAAAGAACTTTTAACCATACTGGATATCCTTAGACAATTGCATAAAATTAGCCCTCCACCTTTGATTGTGGAAGACCTTTTTATTTACGATAAAAACGATTAGCTAGTACTATTCACGTGCTTTTCGAACTTTACTTATATGGTCAAAGCATACTCAACTGTTCTAATTCTACAAATATACGATACAGCCTCTTGCCTCTAATTCATCTAACCAGCTCGGGATTTTTAATTCATGATTCCACCTTAAATCTAGTCGATCTAAGCTTTCCATTGCCAATAATGATTCCGGTAATTCCTTTAAATCATTACTTCGTAGATCTAATTCTAGTAGATTTTTCAAATGACCCATCGATGCTGGCAATGTTTTCAATTTATTTTGTCTGAGATTTAACCGCCTTAATTTTATACATGTATGTAATGAATCAGGTACTTCCTGTAATTGATTGTCTTCTAACTCTAAAACCCGTAATAATGCTAGTTCTCCGATTTTTTCAGGCAGACTAGTCATGCTATTTTTTTTCAAATGTAATTCTCTTAAATTCGTTAATCTACACAAACTTTCTGGTAACTCCGTTAATCGATTATTCATTATTCGCAGTTCTACCAGTTTATTTAAATTCCCTATTTCCTCTGGTAGTCCACTCAACAAATTATCACTTAAGTTTAAATATCTTACTTTTGTAAGCTGGCCGATTTCGGGAGGAATCGATTGCAATTGATTATGATGAAAATACAAATAGTCCTCCATATTCACTAAATGACCAATTTCAGGAGGAATGAGGTCAATATGATTATGCCCTGCATCTAACATTCTCAGATTCTTTAAGTTCGTGATTTCTGCTGGCAAATTGTTAATTTTATTGACTGAAATATTCAGTATTTCTATACTCGTCATTTGAAAGATTTCTGTAGGTATTTCCCTCAAATCGTTATCAAATAGATTCAAATCCTTTATTCCCTTTATTTGGGATACATTAAAATCAGGTAAAGTTTTTAAATTCATCTGTGCTAAGTTAATTTTCATGTTCATCTTCTCCATAATTTAATTTTGAAGCTAATGTAAAGAGAGTTTTGGACGATAATAGGATATGTATGGTAAAAACTAAAAAAATTAGGAAGGTGGAAACTTTTTATGATAACATCGAGAAACTCATCAACTATGCAATATTTAATGACTCGTCGATCTTATAAACAAGGTCTCACACAACAAAAACAAAACAACCAAAACAGTAACGACATTAACCGTACTTCTAAAGAGAAACAACAGAGAATCGATAATGTGAATAAAATTATTGAAAGCAGCAAAACCTCTAAACTCACAACTAAACAAATTGACACACTTAAAAATGCGGCTAAGGATGGTTTGTTGGGCTCTAATAGTAATAAATTAGGACCATTAGCGCAACATAATCTCCAAAATATTTTATCAAAATCTAAGTACTTCACCACACAAAAAGCTTATCGAAATTCCATCTAATCGCATAACCATACAAATACCCACCCTCTAAATCTTTTAGAGGGTGTTTTTACATTGGGAAATACTTATATAAAGTGTTGCACAATAGTCCCTTTACTGTTATATGATTCTAATTCTGCATATGCTCCGTTTATAAAAGTGATTTGTGGTGGCACATGCCCACAATCAATGTCATAGATAATAGGAATTTGTAGCTCCTCAGAAAGTTCTTGATATACATCTTCAATTGTATAGTTTCCAACGGATGTATTCGCAGCACTTCTACCAAATAGAATACCTGAACAATTATTAAACCATCCAGCTAATTTCATTTGTACAAGGGATCTGCGTAGATCAGTCGTGGATAATTCGCAGTTTTCCAAGTACCATATAATAGATTCTCCTTGAATATGCGTTTCTTGAAAGCTTTGAACATCACCGAATTTCGTTCCAATCAAATGTCTGATAGTATCTATACATCCACCAAGTAAACGCCCTTGAATTTTCACCCTCTCCACTGATGTAGATTGCCATTTCGTTTTTTCCGTAAAATTAAAAACATAAGGCGAGGGGCTATCGAACTGCCATTCTTTTTGATAGTGGTCTGACGAATGCTGTACGATGGACTCGCCCTTTTTTAAGGATAAAACTGATTGCCACATGGCGGTTGTATCATCAAAATACTCTCCTCTTAAATCTACTAAGTTCGTTCCATGTGCAGTAGCGATACCCGTTGTTAATGTAATTGCCAACAATAATAGACTAACATCTGAGTACCCTAATACCCATTTTGGCTGAATATTGGAGAAATCAATATATTCAAGTATTTCAATAAGGAGCTCTCCACCCCATGGAGGAATAATAATATCGATATCATCATTAGCCATCATGTGATGAAATTCTTCGGCACGCTTAATAGCAGAGGCAGATTTTGCCTTATCCTGAGTCCAAGCAGTTTCTCCACAAATGACTCTAAACCCCTTATTTTCCATACGAATACATGCTGTTTTCAATAAATCATGAAGTTCAACGGGTACACCAGAGGAAGGTGCTGTAACTCCAATGGTCATGTCATCTTTTAAAAATGGATAGTTGATCAAATGAATCACCCCTTAATTTTTTATCATTTTAACACAAATTGTATCCTGTTTTTAAAACATAATTCATATCTTTAGAGCCGTGAGCTGACCTTTTACCGTATAATTACATGTCCACCTACTACCACTCTTGGATTATGTTTATTTATTAAGCCGACTGGCCTCCATCAAACTTCGCATTTGTAAAAGCAGCCATTATATAATAGATCACGTTTATTTCCGCTTTTTTAAATGTTCTCTATATGCTAGCAATCATTTCACTACCAAATGACGCTCCCTGTACAGCCTTATTTCCTCGGTAATCCGTTCATCCGCTGTTATTTCATATGCTGCCATGATTTATATTTCCCTAATCAATTGGGTTACTCGCCTAGGAAATAAGAAAAAAATTTCCCGGGTAAGCGCAGGAACTGACATTATCGATTCATATTACAGCACTAAGCGACTGATTTCAGCAATCTTCTATTTGCATGAAATAAATAGGACCTTTCTTTTGAAAAATTCATATTAAATTTTTCAAAAGAAAGGTTTGATTAGATGAATAGCATCTCTCCTATCTATAACTTTACATATTCTAGATGATAGAAAGGAGGGATTTATAATGGGTACAAACTATGACAAACACGATAATTTATCATTCGCACTAATCGTTGTCCTATTCATACTTTTAATTATTGTCGGCACTAGGCGCTAGCTTTGTTCAACATAAATGTCGGGCAATAATTAATAGTCTCCAAATAGCCTTCCTTCTTCGAGGTAAAATAATCATAACAGCCTTTTTTATGTTTACCATAAAAGGGTCGCCCCGAAAATTGACCCTTTTTTTAATTTTCATTTCTCTTTTTCCTCAGTCCAACAACAATAGGATTTCATACTTCACGCTAGGTTTATGGAAATGAAGTACGGCAAAATTAGAGAATAAAAAAAGACCAGGACTCTAAAAACGAGCCCTGATCCTGTTGCCACTAAGTTCTCAAGTTTATTGTATGATGGTTGGTAGTATGAATAGTAATAGAGAGCAAGCCATTAATACAAGAGTTACTTTTTTGGGTAATGTTTTTTGATTGGGGCCTTCATAAAAGCCTGAGAATTGTAACTTATTACGATACAGAATGAATAAAATTATGTATATTGCTATCCCTGGGAACCAGCCAATATCATGATCCATATTTGTTTGTAAAGTGGAATAAATGAGTTGTACCGCTCCCCACATAAGACATCCAAAAACTATAAAAATAACAATGATTCTTATTAATTCTAAGAATACGCTTCTTGTATACGACCTTTTCCGACTAACATTAATCTCCCTCTATATGCCTTTTCGAATAGTCGAACAAAATGCCGTTGTAGGAATGCAAATTTTAGCCCATTTGTATATACAACGCCCACTACACCAGAATCTTTCATTTCATAAAGAGCTAGTTATATACTAATCAAACTTTATCTACGATCAAATACAAGATTAGCAGCAAGACATGTCAAAACACTTGCCATGAACCATCGTTGAACTTTTAACCATGTAGGACGTGTGCCCAATAATTTAGCAACTCTACTAGCTACCAAAACAATAATGAGATTGACTATAAAACTCACGGTGATTTGTGTTAGGCCCAATATTCCTCCCTGAATCAGTAAAGAACCCTTTGCTGGATCTTCAAATTGAGGTAATAGTGATACATACAAAATGGCAATCTTGGGATTTAGCAAATTCGTCATAAGTCCCATTAAAAATAGTTTCCTTGATGGTTCTATAGAAACTGTCCGAGGTTCAAGTATAGATGTTGCGCCAGGTTTTATCGAATTCCAAGCGAGCCATAATAAATACACGGCTCCTGACCATTTCACCAATTCATATAAAAATGGAACCGTAATGAACAGCACTGTAAGTCCAAACATTGTGGCAATAATGTAAATGATGAAACCTAGCATTATACCTAATAATGATATGAATCCTGCCATCCGTCCTTGTGTAATAGAACGAGAAATGAGATACATCATATTCGGTCCTGGCGAGCAAACCATCCCAAGTGAAACAAGTGCAAAAGCTATCAAAGTACCAAAAGTTACTATACCTATTTTTCTACCTCTCTGATCTAGAAAAAACTTACTGAATGAATTAATTTTAATAACCCAATTTCTTTATCCATAAAATTATTGCCTAAAAGAACTAATGGTATTGTAACTTTTAAATCTACGAAATGAATAAGGAGAAATATCATGGACCGCTAAATTCTTTTCTCGATTGAAATAAGTTAACAAATTATTTTTGCTTTTCCTAAAAGGTACAGATTACTTTTCATTAATCTCTTTTCGCCATATACTTAAATCACTAAAAGGAGGTTAGAAAATGAATCATCGTCCTTTACACCAATGGCAAAAAGAACATCATCATCGAGTAAAAGATTTCCATAAAAATCACGCGTTAGCTTTAGAAAATGGCGAGAATGGAAATGGGCTGTTAGCTAAGTGGGAAAGATTTGTATACAAAAAAGGAAAGCACTTTTTAAATCTGCTAAATAATTTTACTAGTTACTAGCTGTTCTATTATAGGACAACTCATTTTTCATTTTTAATCTTCTCTTTCTTCAATTTCATCAAAAGGCAGAAACGTTCCTAACACCTCGTTTCTGCCTTTTGTTTTAGTCATTTCTGTTTTTCTTCATTGCCTCAGCTACTGCAGAAGCATATGGATCGTCTTCTTGATAAAGCTCTTTAATAATATTGGCGTAATCCGTACTATTCCGATTTTGACTTAATTTATAGGCAGCCTGAACCTCTTCTACTTTTATTTTAAATCCTTTTATTCCTTTTATTTCTTTTTGTAACATTTCAGGAGATAGCTTTTCCCACAGGACAGGGTTTTCTCGGAATTTCTCATATTTTTCTAGTAATTTTGATAAATCCTGTTCTAATTCCGTACCTTCCATAATACTTGCTTTCCCATAAATATGAACGGCTTGATAATTCCAAGTGGGTACATTTTCTTGTTCATACCAAGACGAAGAAATATAAGCATGTGGACCATTAAATATAGTTAATAGTTGATCCGTCTCCTCAAAAGTTTTCCATAACGGATTGCCGTAAGCTAAGTGACCTGTTAGGTAATAGTCATCCTGATCTTGATTAAGCAGTAATGGAATATGGGACGCTATGGGCCTCCCCTTACTTATCGCCACAATTGTCGCAAATGAATTCATTTTAATAAATTCTTGTATTTCTTTCATATCTGTTATTTTATAATACTTTGGAATAAACATATAAACCCCTCCTCTTTACAATCATTGTGAAATAAAAAATAACGATCGTCTTAATTTGTTTACAGTTTCCCTTTCACCATGTAATTTGATTATAAAAGGTTGATTGCACCTATTAAAAGAGCCAAATATGTAATTTTGGAAGGAGCCAGTGAAACGTATGATTGAAATTACCCCCCTATTAAACAATGAAGCGTGTCTAACTTTTAGGGGTCACTTCAAGGATGTTAATTATTCGTATTGCGTTTGAGTTGGTTTTCAATACCAGCTCGATCAATTTGTATCCAGTATTCTACTATTTTTTCATTTTCTATTCTATAAATCGCGCTAGCTATTTCAATAACCGGAAGATTAGTTGGCTGATATCCATCAACCTCTCCAACATGTGTACCAGCTTGTTTCCAACGTACATATACTTTCTGATCTTGTATTATGAATTCTTGTATTTCTAATGAAAAATCGCCATATGCGTCTATCATTTCTTTTACATGTTCAGCATAATCCTTTGGCGTTCTTACAACCGTTATTTCTTCTTCTGAAATAACTTGGTGTGCCAATACTTGGTCTGCCATTAATTCAGTTGCATAATCTGGATTTTTTCCTGAACGTACTTCTTCAAAAAATTTCTTAACAATATGCTCTGGTGTCATTTAAACCCTCCATTGTTATCCATGATGGCGAGGAAACCTACAGCCCCCATACATTATCATAATGCAAGAATTACCGAATTGGAATATTATTCTACCAAGCCCACTCATAACCACACCAAACTCTCCACTCTCAATCTGTTGCATGTTGGCTGTTTGATGTCGTTATCAAAGCAAAAGAAAATGCCTCCACCCAAAGGTGAAAGCTTAAAAAATGGAGGTAACTTTATACCTCCTGTTTATTAAAAGATACTAGTAATGGACACAAATACTAAAAATAAAAATACCCCAATATAGAGCCAGCCATTAATTTTTCTCTCTTTTTGAAATTCTTTCAATCCTAAAATTAAAAGCAAAACACCTAAGAACAATATCATTAAGAACTTTAACCGATAATCACCTGTGATAATTCCGTAAGTTGAAAATGAGACTACTAGGATTGAAAAAACAATTTGTAAGATTGTTAGCAAAATGACCATCACCTTTTAAATAGTGTACTTTTATTATACAATACAAAAGATGATATGGATATAATTACCACTTATAAACCCTTTAATATTAATTAAGACCTTTACCTCTTTGCAAGCTTCATTGAAAGCTTAAACTATCTCAAGTTTCAAGGTATTTCGATCGACTATGATATATTCACCTGTTGTTTTGTTCATCACTTGAGAGACTTCCTTGGTATGCGATATCTCTAACCAATCATTTTGTATATCCACCAATATTTTTATTTCCACATCACTTTTTCCATATTTCAAACCACTATAGGAAATTTTCGTCATCATACTCACCCCATTTCTTTGGAGAAAAACTTAATATTAGTAGACATTCTATCTCCAAATGGGAACGTGGAGAAAGTTATCCTAGTATTGAATTGTTAATTAAGTTAAGTGACATTTTTGATATTACGCTTGATGAATTAGTAAAGGAGGATCATTCTTAGAAAGAGAAACTCATCAAAGATAGCCAAAAATTAGTCTATCCAAGATGGAAGTTATTTTTTGATATTCTTTTAATCATTGGATTCTTATTCATACTAGCTAAGATATTCATTGTCATAGGAAATAAGTTATTTGATTTAAATATTGTGTTCCTAAAGGATTCTCTATTCTTTCAAATTGCACCATTTTTTATGACGATCATTGGAGCAATTGTTAGCGAATCTCTAGCTAAAAAATACAAATAACTATTTTAGTACTATCGTCATACACAAATCGTATAGGAGAGTCCCTTCAAACTATCTGAAGGGGCTTTATCCAGTATATATCCTCTTCAAATTTGCTCCAGTAGTTTCTGAAATGCTTTAACTATTATCATGATTAGTTATCACATTTATTAATAGTAAGGTAAAGCTAACCTGATCACACATACCCTAATTAAATCTAATGATCGCTCCTATTCCAAATGGCTTTTTTTATTGTCTCGTCTAACAAAAATATACTTTATGTAGCCCTATAATTGATAGGTTAACACCCCAATCCTTGTCTACCGCTAACATACTATGTATTGTAGAAAGGAGGGATATATTATGGGATACTGTGGAAATGTAGGCGGCATAGAAAATGGTGGCTATTATGGCGGCGGATCTAATAATGGCTCAACATTTGCCCTAATTGTTGTTCTATTTATTCTTTTGATCATTGTCGGCGCAACTTTCTTAAAAAGAGAAAAAGACTGTTAATACAACCAACGAGCTGTAGCGTGTGTACCGCTACAGCTCTTATTTCTAGAACGTCTATCTGAGTTGAACGCTTCTATCACAAAACTTTTGATACATAAATAACACTTAGAACATCCTATTCCCAGATACTAGGCTCTCCTAATTTTTTCTTTCATCTTGACCACTTCCTAAATTAGAAGGTGGTCCTGTAAATTTACAATACAATGGAGACCATATAATTTTTATTTAAAGACAATTAACTAAAAAACACAGAAAAAAAATCATATAAATAATAGTGTTAAGCCATATGGTTTAGCTTCGCGTATCCCATTTTGTACCCTTATTCTAATTGCCCATTATGCCATTTCCTATTATGGAAATGGCTCAATTTTTTAATTTACTTCCCTCCCAAAATCAATTGACCATATCTTGCAATGTGTAGGATGCTTCTATGGAATATTAGAAAATGAAGTTCAGTAGTTGTATCTTTTCACTATTAATATAAGAATAAAATGAAAATCACTCATTATTTTTCAAATGAGTGATTTTGTGTGTATTAATTCTTATCTTCTATCTATTTCATGGCATAAAATAAGAATGTTATCATGTGGGCAGTGGTTTACATGTATATTCAGAATACCCATCAGATTGTATTAGAACTAGTTCAACGTGATTGTAAACTCCGAGTTCGGTGCACCCGCAAATACAACCGTTCCGTTCTTCGGCAGCTTTACTTTGTTATTGCCGCTCACAACAGTAAAATTGACGTATAGTCCTTCCTCATCATACACTGCGAACGAACTTTTTGCTGGTAATGACACTGTCATCGTTTTCCCTGCTGCCGCTTGCGGGATCGTAAACCATTTTGCATGCCCACTTGCTTGTAACTTCACTTTGGATGTTTGATCTGCATCAAGTGATTTTACGTTGGACCCACTTACGTATAACAATCCGCCCATCTCCATATATTCATTACCACCTTCTGTATAGAAACGAGCTTCCGACGTATCACGACCTGCCGATACAGGGATCTGAAGCTGATGCGCAGCCGTGTTTGGACCTGTAATTTTTCTGCCATTCCAATAGCCATCTAGATCTTCATTACGATTAATTTGTGTTGTCAGCATCATTGGTAAGAGATATAGCGCAGAACTATATTTTTCGTTTACGAGATAATACTTAACCCCTTCCCTTTGTGCCCATGCGACAGTCGTTTCCTTCGATAGCATATTGTCTTCTAGTTTCTCGGCTAAATATTGAGTAACCGCTACTTGCCCTAAACCCGGTAACGAAATAAATGAGCTCTCCACTAAATATGTTCGGTCATTCTTTTCTTTAATGAAGTAGAGCTTGGAAGTGCCTGTCTCATGAATGAAGCTTCCATCTGCAGTATAGACATATTTTTCTTCTGAATTACCGGGTAAGAGTAGTTCTCCATTCTTCGTAATTTCTATGTTGAAATGACTGAAACTATTGCCGTAAAAACCCGCTTTCTTTGCTATATCTTCAGGCATCTTGGCCTTGACCGGCTTGCCAAAGGATTTGTTCGGCTTGATATCCTTTATTACGCCTTTTTCTTTAAGCGCAGCGAGCAGTATTTCTGTCGCCATCAGTTGATTTGTAGAGCTACTACCGCCAGATGACAACACAGCCACTGCCATCTTCTGCTCAGGAAGTACGACCAATGAAGCATGTTGTAGTCCTGTATCTCCACCTTTAGCCAAGCCCTTTATCCCGTATTCACTGAATGGATATAGTTTCACACTATCCCAGCCAAGACCATAGTTGATAATATTATCTCCATCTCCTGGCCACATTCCTTTTTTATATTCCTCTTGCTCCATTGCCTTGACTGCCTTATCAGAGAGAATTCCTTTTTCATGTCCCATAAATATTTGTGAAAAACGCACCATATCTTCTGCTGTGGATGAGATTCCTCCCGTTCCAATCACATTCACCGATTCAGCAGGAAGCTGCCCTTCGTATGTTGGAAAATAAAGTCCAGCAAACTTGTCATTTTTCCCTGTGTTCTGCGGTGTTTTCGTATGATTGAGCTTTAAGGGTTCCGTAAACTGCTGATGTATAAATTCGGTAAAGCTCATTCCACTTACTTTTTCCACCATAATCTCAGCCAACGTAAAGCCGTCGTTGCAGTATACCGAGAATGCACCAGGGTCCGCTTTTAAGCTCTGGTTGGACAATTGTCGCAACAAATTATCATGGGCATACGTATCATTATCATCAAATAAAAAGCTATTACCGTACCCAGTACCTTGCAAGCCGGAGGAGTGGTTCAGCAGCATACGTGGCGTAATGCGTTTGTAACGCTCGTCTTTCATCTGAAAATCAGGAACATAATGAACGACTGGAACATCTAAATCAACTTTTCCTTCGTCGACCAATTTCATCACAGCCGCCGTTGTATAGATTTTACTAACTGAACCAATCCCGTAAAGGGTATTTTTAGTCAGCGGCTGTTTTCCTTCCATATCGTTCTTGCCTGCTTGACCCGACAAAATAACTTTACCATTATCAATTAGCGCATACTGCACACTAGTCGTCTCATAGGACTGCGTGAGTAGATTTGCCTTCTCTGCTGCAATTTTTTTCAGTTTATGGTTAGCAACTTCTTGGCTCACTACAACCGTAGTCTGATTGTCAGAAACTGCCATAGCCCCTGTTGGTAGGCTTATCGTTAACGCTAAAGTAGCAGCTAACACCCCGGATAATTTATTTTTCATGAAAAAAATTTCCTCCTTAGTGAAGTAATAGATTTTAAGAAAATATTTCTTAGAAAAAAGAAATATTTTCTATAAATAGAATATCGTAGTATACTATGTTCGTAAATACAATGATAGACTTATCCCCTTTCAGGCTTAAGACCTATAATTAACGACGTAACTTAAAATGACCAGCATGACTAAATTGGCTTTGCTGGTCATTTCTATTAGGCTAGCTACAATATTTGTTACTGCTGCTATTTAAATTATTAATTTGTTTCTGCCTCTTCAAGCCAAGCTGCTGATTAAGTCGAAACCTTTAAACGTATAAGCTTTAGAAAAAAACGGATATAAATACACCTTCTGTACACACTAATTACAGGAGGTGATTTATAATGGCGAACAACAATCAAAACTTTAACTCAAAAACTCCAAATGCCATGAGCCAGGAATTTGGAAATGAAACTGATGTAAATCAAATTAAACAACAAATCCAACAAGCTGAAGCTAAGAAAATGCAAGCTTCTGGTTCAACGAATTCGATGAGCCAAGAATTCGGAAATGAGACGGATGTTAATGAAATCAGACAGCAAATTCAACAAGCTGAAACTAACAAAAAATTTGCGTCAGGTCGATTTTCAAACGAAAACAATACAAAGTAAATTTACTCATCATCCACAACCGGCAGCCTTTGCCGGTTGTATTTATATTCTTTTTTATAAAGTTCTCCCTCAAAGTTATTGTTCAGTAAGCTTTTTGAAGTATAAAATGAACTCCATATTGTTTTTCTCTACTAAAGAAGCTGAAGAGATTTAAAGTGGCTTTTGTTTTTTATTATGACAAGTTCATTTCTTCTTAATTCCTTTCTTTTAAAACATCTCATCCTAGCTAAAATGATTAAAAGTAATAAGTAACATTCCATTGCATACATTGATATTGGTGCCTCGCACGCACTTTTTATTAGCTGTGGCGTTTATTAAAAGCCGCAGCTTTTTTATCTTTGTAAGACGAAGAACTAGCTAATCCAAATATGCGAAGCAACAAGCAAAACCCGTTAATGGTACGTATTAGTAATTATTTTTTATAGAATAAAAATAGGCAAATGTCCCAAGTTAAAGGGTGATCTTGCTCTGTTTGAAACGCTTGTTTTGGATTTACCAGATAAACGGAATTAACTTTTTTGTTTTCAATTTATATACTGTAAATTGTTCTCCATACTTGCTCTGTAAATAATCGTCGGATTTAGGAATATATCCAAATACAAATACTAAAATTAGACCAAGTGGTATAAGTAAACTATAAATATTGTTAGAGATGAGCGCTAAACCTAATACCCAGAGGCAATCCCCTAGATAATTAATATGAATTGCATATTTAAATAATCCTCCAGTATATAGCATTCCTTGATTATCAGGATTGTCTTTAAAAGGCTTTCTTAACAACTCTGAAACGGTGTTTAGCATACTTCCTCCTACAAATAATACCCAACCTAAAATAAGGACAACTACATTTGGATCTTGATTACTAGTAATCATTAAGATTGGGAAGCCTAAATAATAGATCCCAAAAGCCATACTGTTCATAATAGCTTCTTGCCATGCTATGCCTCTAGTCAACCAAATAAACATCATAGCCGTTAATCGTAAAGCTGTAATAATCAAAGCAATAAAAAGCCCTAGTGCAATGCCTGATTTGTCATAAGTAATGAAAAGTAAATAATATGCAATGACCAGATAGATTATTTCAGCAACTACAATCAAGATTTTTTCTTTTATCGTTGGCTGGTTAATGCCATACATTGTATTACACTCCTTCAACTTCTTATTGGATAGGAAAATATACTTCTACAATATTATTTTCCTCCGATGTACTATATGGATTCGTTTGATAAACTTCAAACGGCGCACCATTCAGATTATAGTGATTATCTTTAATCCACATATGTAGCTTTGTATGAATAGACGGTAATTCATCATAAGAGCCAGTAAGCGTTGCCATTGCGCAAAGACCGGGGTTAAACACTTTTGTTTCATGTGTGGCCTCTGCCAAGGGAATTGCTATTTCTACATCATATTTTTCTGGTACATATTCTGCGCTATGAAAAATGGCAAGTGGTTTCGCAATAGGTGCTAAATTTGCAAACAAAGCTCTACTCAATAATTCATTAAAGTGTAATAGAAAATCAGCGGTATTCATTTGTTTTCGTTGAGATAATATATGAAAGGTCAAGTGATTCATAAGTTTAATCTCTATTTTATCTAAGTAACCCATGATATGTTCCGCTTTATTTAAGCGTTGAATATCAAGCTCTAATTTCTTTAATAGCGAACAATAATCAGTTATATGTTTTGTTAATTTTTCTTGCTTGGTTTGCATTTTAGCGTTTAAAAAGTCCGTATCTTCCAAATTTGCTAAAATATCTTTGATTTCTTCAAGCGAAAATAAATAGTTTTTTAATCGCGTAATCAATAGAGCCGTTTTTAATTGGGAAAGATGATAGTAGCGATAGTTATTTTGACTGTCTATGGAAGCAGGCTTTAAAAGCTCAATTTCATCATAGTATCGAAGTGTCTTCAACGTAAGATGTGATATTTTCGAGAACTCACCAATTGAAAGCATAATCATCACCTCCTTTAATCAATTACTTTAAATATAATGTTTCCTGTAAGGGGAAGGTCAATAAAAATAGCTATATTTTATTACTTTCGTAGCTAGCCTTCGATTGTTTTTTTACTGGCTGCTGCGTGAGCTTCAAAAAAATAACCAGGTACTCCATTGAGTGACTGGTTACTTTTGTTTAGAATTTTTGTATAAATAAGCTTCCATCAGATTGAATCTCAGCATAAAATACTTCTTCTATCTCTTTTATATGGGCCCTGCTTAATTCATTTTTTAACCAATCTCTACTTTTACCAACTTCTAATAAATTTTTAGGTAATAATTTTCCATCCGTAATTATTTCAATCGGTAAATAAGTGGGTGGCGAAGGATATATGTTTAAGTCACTTTTTTGTGTCCCTTGATATTCAGGCTTTTTGAGAATACTAAGTCTACCATCGGGTTCTAGTATGGCGAAATCAATTTCTGTTATTGAAAAGATTTGATTTTGCCTAATCAGCATCGTTAGGTCATCGATATTCACACCTGTTCTTTTTAATGCTTTTCTGTCTATCTTTCCATGTTTTATAATAATTGTAGGTTGACCATCAAGGATTACTCTAATTTTCCCTGACTTAAGACTTATATAACTAATAATTATAGTAAGTAAACACCAAATTACTAGGCTAAGTAAATCCTTTGTGTAATCTTTTGTACTAAGAATAACCATATTTGCAGCCATGGACCCTATTGTTATTCCTGTTACATAATTAAAAAAAGTTAAATGACTTAATTGTTTTTTTCCTAAAAGACGTGTAAGAGCCAGAAGGACAAAAAAAGTTATAATTGTTTCAATAGCTATTTGTAAGTAGCCTATATCGTTCATTGTTTCACTCCTATCCATAATAGAATGGTCAACTTTTTAAGAAAATACACAAATAGCCCAGGCTCAAAATTAATGCAGTGCCTGGGCTTTAATAATTTTCTACTTGTGCTTGAAGAGCAATATTAACATAGCGTAGTACCACGTCATTTTCTGCTGTAGATAAAAATCTTGATACGCCTTTGTAACACTGCGTCGTCATTAGCCATGTCCATCCTTTTTAGATAGGTGAATTGTTTTATAATGGAACTTATACTCATTGTAAGCGTATTTAAGTAAATAGATGTAAAATGGAAAATCCTGCTTCCGAAGTTAAAAGAAGGCTTATCTTTCAACCATCGGTGCAGAATAGTTCAACAATCGTATTAATGGTGTGTTTGTTTATGAAGGAGGGCGTCATATGGATAGGTTTTTCATAATACTTATGGTCTTGTTTATCATTATTGCGAATATGATTGCGTTTATAGCGTACAGAAAAAAGAATAATCTTTATGTTTCCGCGTTCATACTATTACTACTAGCAGTCTTCTTTGGTGCAATTGGTGGGACTTTAGCGATAATGGTTATTCGCGATCCTTTTGCGTTGTTTTATGGCATGCAAATAGGGTACTTTTTATTGATCAATAGTGTCATCGTTTTGATGCTCGCCATTTTAGCAACTGTCATTAAAAAATTTAATAGCAATAAAATGTGATTTTACGCTTATTGGACTGTACATTTAAAAAGCCCATTACCAATTAATAACAGGCTTTAGCATCTTTATCGCCATTAGAAACACTCGTGGATGATATCATAACTTCGAATTCAAAGATTGATGTTTATTAAGAATTTAATTAGAGAGTTTGGTTCATTTTCTATCAATGTTGTTCAACAACCTCGCCCGTTTGTTGAAGACTGGGAAGGAGGATTCTTCTGTCGGAAAATGATAAACACAAGTAGCCTCGAATACTTTAAAAGCATTCGAGACTTTAGACTTTACTTTAATTTGATATTTTAAAGGGCAGTAGTAAATCTTCATCTGTATAAGTAGTGAGGTATTCCCCTCCCATGTGCATCTTCGAACAAGTAGCATCCTCACATGTAAAAATAAATGTTTTTTTAGTGGTTTTAACCTCAATCTCCATATTGAATGGAAAATGTCCACCTGTACTTTTGTTTATATAAGGTGCAAGGGCAATGACGTTCGAATATTTCGCTATATGTTGGTAATCCTCGCTCTCAACTGTTAACTGAGCCATTTGATTTAAAAAAATTTGTTCTTCCTCAGTTGGCTCGTACCATAGATCCAAAAAAAGCCATTTCCCGAACATATAAAAATTTACCGATAAACTAACAACAAATATACCTAAAACAATCGTCTTCTTCATCATCCCACTCCATTTATCTTATGTTTTATTGTAAATATACATAAGTTGTATTAAGTGTAATTTTACACTTTTAATATACTTTGTAAAGTGAGTTTTTAAAAAAGCTCGTTCTTATAGGTAATAGAAGTAATCTATACGAATAGTTTAATGCTGCATTTAATGACTTTAGACTGCGTTCCTCCACAATTTGGCACTAAAAAAACGCGTTCCTAAATAAACGCACCCGATTGTTGAATAAGCTATATATGAACTCGAAATGTATAGTAAATATTTGAATGACACAGTTAAAGATATCTAATTTTAGAAGGAGTATAATTTTAATAGCTCATGGTTTGGAAAACTAGTACTAGCGTCTATTTTAACAAAATATGGTGATTGCCATTTTTTAGTTGCTATTGCTTGTTTGCTAGTAGGAGTATCCCAACTAGGATAAACTCTAATAGCCATTTTTCCCTTTGAATTAACGTTTTTAAGGATCTTTTGTTTTAAAAGAACTTCTTTTGGAAAAACAAATTGGCCAAAATCACCACTATTATTAAAAGTGTTTATTACTAGTAAATCAGTGGCATTATCATATGAGAATGCTTGGTTTTTATTAGCTTCATCCTTTTCCCAAAAGGAAACAAATTGGCCTACCTTGGTAGGTGTTATTTTTGCGACTCTAAATCTAACAGATTTAGAATTCAACTGAAATATCCCAGCCCCGTACTCAGAATTTTGAGTTTCCTCTCGGATGTTTTTTATAATTAATTGATTAGGTTCATAAAGTAATTCATTTACATATGTTAATATTTCATTAAATTCATTCATAGTTTTACTCCTTATCTAATACTACGAATACCAATTTATCACCTGCCTACTTGTTACCGCTATTGCAAAGCTTTATATTAGTCTCTTCATTTTGATTCACTGCACAATTAGTTTCAAGTAAGTAAACCATATCACTACTTATATCTTTCTCTACATTACCAACGCATAAGAGTTATGTCTATTTCTATCAAGATAACGGCTGAGGAAGTCATACTTAAATCCGTTAAAGGAACTGCAGAGATTTCACTTGCTGTGACTTTTTTGATAAAGTAACCGCCTATCATAGTCAGCTTTGGATACATAATATAAATCTAGGTATTGTTGCTCCTAACATTTACTTAATTACTTGATCACTTTCTGTATAGAAGTTGGTCCTTTTTAGTTCATTTTATTACCTCAAACCCTTAAATATTTTATTAAAAATTGAATGGTAATTATTATTTCATCCATACTAACCTTGCTTTTAATGGCGAAAAACAAGAAAAGGAAGTGTTATTATGGGTATTCTTGGTGGAAATCCAAAAGATGAACCATTGCATTATGGTGAAGTATTTAGTGTCTGGTTAAGTTTAATTGCAGACTATGGTATGATTTCGGGCTATCAAACGTTTTATAATCACGCTGGGGATGAAGATCTTAAAAAAATTATTGAAGATATCATCGAAACATGTAGGAATGAAGTAAAACAATTAGAAAAAATTCTAAAAACGAATGGTGTTGCTTTACCACCTGCTTCACCTGAACGACCTGTAGCAAGAATGGAAGATATCCCTCCTGGTGCTAAATTTAATGATCCAGAAATTAGTGCTGCACTGTCAGTAGACCTAGCTGCTGGATTAGTTGCATGTAGTCAGGCAATGGGCACTTCCACTCGAGAGGATATTGCTTTAATGTATGGCCAATTCCATACTGCAAAAGCTCTTATCGGTGCTAAACTACTGCGTCTCAACAAAAATAAAGGTTGGCTTGTACCACCACCATTGCATGTAGATTACCCTGAAAAATAAAGCCAATTTCCCCGAATCGAGGAATTAAAATGTATGATTACAAAGAAGAATTAATTAACATTATTAAACCTGACATACCAGATCCACAAGCAGCACGTGTCATGCAAGAAATACTAGGTGGTCATTATGGGGAAATGAGAACCATGATGCAATACTTTTTCCAAAGCTCTAATTTTAGAGGCAAAGAAACGCATTAGATCCAACTCGTATCGGTGAAATATTCCAAGGACAAACTCCAAGTAGAAATGGTGGAGATCTAAATGTGACTCCTCCACCTGAAGGATTCCCAGTACCAGTTATGCCAGAGATGCCAAATGAACACAGCATAGGCCTTAAAGATATGAATAATTAACATCTATATCTAAGCTGTAACGTGCGAGGACGTTGCAGCTTTTTCTCATCTCCGAACATTACTTTGAATCAAAGGCATGTTTTAGATTCCAAACATGAACATTATCTAATGTTTAAAATGCGAAAAATCTTAGCCCTTTTATAAATTAATTTTAACCTTGCAACCAATCCTTTTAAATAAAACATCAATAATGACGATCAAATTTAGTCGATTGTTAGCCTACTCTGCCCTTCACTCTATTTATCACACGAATAAAATACTGCCAATGGAGGTGAAAAACAAAGGCAGTCACAATGTCTTATTTAAAACCCTCAAGCACAATTTTCCCAATAGTTTTTCCATTCTCAAGAATAGCGTGAGCTTTTCTTAAATTATCTGCATTAATTGGATATAGAATTTCAGATATTGTGGTTTTTAAAATATTACTATCAACTAAAATAGCTATTCTATTTAATAATTTATGTTGTTCATTCATATCTTCAGTCTGATACATAGATCGTGTAAACATAAACTCCCACACAAATGTTACGCTTTTATTTTTAAGTAATGTCAAATTAATTGGCTCATCTGTTTCTACAATAGAACAAATTGTTCCTTGTGGAGCGATAGCCTCGGCCATATTGGCCCAATATTCTTGTGTCGAATTCAAACATAGAATATAATCAACTGCTTCAAAACCTATTATTTTAAGCTGCGGAATAAATTCCTCATAGTGATTTATGATATAGTCTGCACCTAGGTCAGTAGCCCAAACACGTGACTCTTGTCTAGAAGCTGTACCTATAACCGTTAGCCCAGCCCATTTAGCTAGTTGGATTGCAATAGAACCTACCCCACCAGCTGCACCAATAATTAAAATTGTTTTATTTTTATTTTCATTTGATAAACTACTAACTTTCATTCTATCAAATATGGCCTCATACGCAGTAATTGAAGTCAATGGTAATGCGGCAGATTCTGCAAAATTTAATGACTTTGGCTTATGACCTACAATCCTCTCATCGACAAGATGAAATTCACTATTACAACCTTGACGTGTTATATCGCCTGCATAATATACCTCATCACCTGGTTTAAACAATGTACATAATGGACCAGACTCTACAACAATGCCTGCCACATCCCACCCTAAAATTTTAGGAGTGTCCTCAAACTTTTCTTTCGGAGTTCTTACTTTATAATCTACTGGATTCACTGAAACTGCCTTTACTTTAATTAATAAATCTCTATCTTTAACACTTGGCTTTGCAATTTGTAAATCTAATAAACTCTCTGGTTGATCAACAGGTAAGTATTGATGTAAACCTACAGCTTTCATTTTTTCCATAATTAAAATTGCTCCTTTTTCCTTCATTTTTTATTTCCTTATGTCAGCTATAATAATACGATGATATATTTAATGTAAGTACGCACATTTTTGTTGTATAGTATCAATTTTTATACTAATTAATCTGGAGGTATTTTAATGACAGATAGTAATCAAATCAACCCTTATTCAGCTTGTCCTGATGCCTATGGATGTCCTGTTGAAGCAACACTTGCGGTAATTGGTGGTAAATGGAAAGGTGTTATTTTATATCACCTTATGTCAGGAACGAAGCGTTTCAATGAATTTAGACGTTTGATGCCCGATATTACTCAAAGAATGTTAACGTTACAACTCCGTGAATTAGAGAAGGATGGTATAATCCATAGAGAAATCTTTAAAGAAGTACCACCCAAAGTAGAATATTCGCTAACTGAATTCGGTCGTACACTTGAACCAATAATAAAACTTATGAGAGATTGGGGAGAGCAGTATAATTTGAAAAAATAATATTTTCTTTGAGTAAAATAAATATGTAAATATATAAAACAACCAGGTCACATCAGACCTGGTTGTTTTATATATTATTATTTAACGTATTGTGTTTTTTTAATAACCGAAATTAATGCTACCCCTACTACACATATAAATCCAATAAATAACAATAAAAATCCTATTGGAATAAGAAAGAATGGTTCTTCTAATGTACCATCAGGTGCTACATTACTCCCTTTCATCATAAAGATTAAAAAACTAAGTACTCCTAATATAATTGGTGTTGATGCAAAAATATATTTTTTCATAACTTTTTTCCTCCATTCTAAATATTTTAATGTAAAAAGTTTTGATTCTTCCACTGCTTCTTCCTACAACTTGCTGTAACAATTATAAACCCGAAATATATTCTAAATCAATCTTTTTTTATTGATAAACAATAAATTTTTATTTCTATTCAACTTATTTTAAATTGACATTTTAATATTCTACCTATAAAATGACCATAACCTCATTGTTAATTTGGAAGGGTGATTTTTTTGTACTATGAAGATTTAATGCAATGGAAAGGTTATTTGTTTTTAGATAATATAGTAGAGCCAGGGACAAACTCTTTAAGAATTTCTATTAATAGAGCTTCCATTAGTTCAAAAGGCGAGGATGTAAGTTTTGATGAAAATACATTTAATGATGTCCATCCTATTGAAATTGATAAGACATTGCCGGTCATACATTTAGAATTCGATACATATGTAGCCTACTCTGTTTTTGACGAATCTTTTCATTTTGTAAATCAAGAAGATAATTTCTTGGGTAACTCAGTACGTCTTTTTACAAAATCAACTTATTTAGATTTCATAAGTAAAGGGACTATAGCTCTCGATATATATTCCTACAAGGAGCTATTCCATTATCAGATTGTGTGTTTAGACCATATAATTGATATTGTTTCATTTGATAAACCTACTATTTTAAGCAGCTAAAGTTTTTAAACAGTCAACGAGTTTTGTTGACTGCTTTTTTATTTCTATCAAAAAATAAATACATAATTCTATTAAACTCTTCCTCTCTTCATTAAATCTAGTATAAACTCACTATCTATTGCATATTCTATTAAATAGAAAACTAAAGGAGGACATTGTAGTGAGCAATTCAGAAATCGATAATCTCTTAAAAAATAAAACCATTACGTCACTTTCTACATCTCTCCCGAAAAATATCAAAACTATTAAAAACTCAATCGGTAACAGCAATGATATTATTATCCGTGAATTTTTGATTGGTAAACCTATAGAAGTACCAATAGCTATTATTTATACAGATGGTCTTGCTGATAATACCTCGATTACTGACTTTATATTAGAATCTATTATCTCTGATTTTGAGGTAACATCAGATACTACTTCACAAGAAATTGTAGATCGATTAAAAACATATTGCTTAACTGTAGGGAGTATAAAAAATGTTTCAGATTTCCCTTCATTGTTTAACGCTATTTTAAGTGGAGAAACCGTTTTATTATTAGAGGGACTTGCTATAGGCATCTCTACAAGTACAAAAAGCTCTAAAGATAGATCTATCACAGAACCGGTAACAGAAGCTGTTATTAGAGGGCCCAGAGAATCATTTACCGAGACATTACGAACCAATACAGCTTTAATTAGACGCAAAATAAAAAGTCCTAATCTTTGGATAAAAACAAGAGTTATTGGTGAAGTTACCCAAACGGAAATAGCCATTATGTATATAAATGGTATTGCAAATGAAAAAATAGTGAAGGAAGTGCTCAAAAGATTAGATAGAATTGACATAGATGGCATTCTGGAGAGTGGTTATATTGAACAATTAATTCAAGATTCAAAGTTTACTATATTTCCTACTGTTTATAATTCCGAGCGTCCAGATGTTATAGCTGGAGAATTGCTTGAAGGTAAAATTGCTATTTTAGTAGATGGTACACCTTTTGTTTTAATCGTACCTGCTTTATTCACTTCTTTTTTACAATCTGCAGAAGATTATTATCAAAGCGCTTTTGTCAGTTCATTTATTCGACTTATTCGGTTTTTAGGTATCAGCCTTGCCTTGGTTGCCCCTTCTCTCTATATTTCTCTAACGACTTTTCATCAAGAAATGATTCCAACACGCCTACTTATCAGTATATATGCACAGCGAGAAGGTGTTCCTTTCCCTGCATTTGTAGAGGCTTTAATTATGGAAATTGCATTTGAAGTGTTAAGGGAAGCAGGATTAAGGATGCCTAGAATGATTGGATCCGCAATCTCTATAGTCGGAACACTAATCATTGGCCAAGCAGCCGTTGAGGCAGGTATTGTATCAGCAGCAATGGTTATTATTGTTGCTTTGACAGCCATTTGTAGTTTTCTTTTCCCAGCCTATGGTCTATCCAATTCTATCCGTATTTTACGTTTCCCATTAATGGTGTTAGCAGCTATGTTTGGACTGTTTGGAGTTTTTGTAGGAATTATGCTTTTGATTATCCATCTATGTAGTTTGCGTTCTTTTGGTGTTCCATACATGAGCCCATTTGCACCTTTAATACCAAAAGATCAAAAAGATGCGCTCATTATTTTTCCACGACGTTCCTTACTCACACGTCCACGATTGATCAGTCAAATTAATAATGTTAGAGGGCGTAAAAATTAGTAATAATTAACTGTTAAATGAGGTTACATTATGAAGAAAAACTTAATCGTTCTTTCATTGATTTTTCTAATTTTAATTCTTAGTGGTTGTTGGAGTAAACGTGAATTAAATGATTTAGCTCTTGTCGCTGCGCTAGGTATAGACTTTATTGATGGTGAATATGCCATTTCGGTACAAGTAATTGATCCTAGTCAAGTCTCTTTAAAATCGGCTAATGGACAAGCACCAGTAGTTACTTATCATGCCGAAGGAAAAACTGTATTTGAAGCAGTTAGAAAAATATTAGCTTTATCTCCAAGAAAACTATATTTTGCCCATTTACAGCTAGTTGTTGTTGGAGAAGAATTAGCAGACAAAGGTATACGAGATTCTGTTGATTTTCTAGCAAGAGATCAGGAGATTCGAAATGACTTTACTATAATTGTCTCTCAGCAAGCAACTGCAAAGGATGTCTTAAATGTATTAACTCCCATAGAAAAAATACCTGCAAGTAGGATGTTAAATTCTCTTAAAATCACGCAAGATGCATGGGGCTCTACTTTAGAAGTCGATGTTGAAGATTTAGTGACAGATTTAGGAGTAAATGATCAGTATTTTGTTTTATCAGCAATTGAAGTTCTAGGGGATAAAACTTTAGGAATTGACCAAACAAATGTTGAAAGAATTGAAACGCCAGTAAAACTAAAGTTTACGGGCCTCGCCATTTTTAAAGAGGATAAATTATTAGGCTACATCGATGAATATAACAGTAAAAGTTTTAGTTATTTAAACGATAATATTAAATCAACAATTGAAATTATCTCCTGTCCTTCAGATGGAGAGCTAACAACCGAAATTACTCAATCTAAAACGAAAACAAAAGGAATTTTTAAGGACGGCAAACCGACTATAAACATTAACATTGATATTGTTCAAAATGTTGCTGAGGTGAAATGTGATATTGATTTAACAGACATAAAAACGATCGATTGGATTAATAATCAAACTGAAAAACACATTAAAAAAAATACTAATCAAGTGCTGAATATATTTCAAGAAAATTATCAGGCAGATGTACTTGGCTTTGGAGAAGCGATTCATCGTGCTAATCCTACAGAATGGAGAAAAATTAAAGACGACTGGCAAACCATTTATCCTGAGGTAGAAGTAAATGTTAAGGTTAATGTCTATACACGGGGGTTAGGAACTTTGCAAAACTCAAAATTAAAGGAGTAAAATTGACTATGTTTATCACCTTAGGCATATTAATAATTTCAATTGTTATTGTTGTTATTGAACTTCCAAAATTAAAAAAAGGTGGCACTAAATTAATTTGGACATTCTCTATTTTGTTATTCATGGGGACATTCTTAAATATTGCTGTAGTTTTTAATGCTCTAATTATCAGCCCATTGGAGCCTATCATGTATATTTTCCAACCAATCAGTAACTTGCTAAAAGAAACATTGTTAAATAAAAATAACTTATAAGAGGCATTTATATGGAAAAACAGTTGATAAGTTCACGTCAATTCACAATACTTGTTATTTTCTTCACAGTTGGGACAGGAATATTAATTATTCCCGCAAGCCTAGCGCTGGAAGTAAAGCAGGATGCTTGGATTGTAGCCACCATAGGTACAATATTAAGCTTACTTTTAATAAAGCTTTATATCACTTTATCCAATAAAATGATGAATCTTTCTCTTACAGAAGTAACTGAAAAATTTTTGGGGAGCTTTATAGGAAAAATTATATCTTTAGCATTCGTGCTGTTAACACTTCTGTCATCAGGTGAGCTACTATACTTTATTGGTAATTTTTTACAAACAGAAGTGATGCCGGAAACGCCGCCGGTTGTATTTTCTATACTTTTTAGTTTTATTATTCTATTTGCAGCATATCAAGGTATAGAAGTTTTTGCGCGTACTTTAGAAATACTGTTTCCGATTTTCTTGTTTGTTTTTATTATTTTCCTGTTCTTTGTTTCTCCCCAAATAGATATTAAAAATGTACAACCAGTTTTTGAAGTATCCATTCCGCCATTAATATATAGTGTGTTACATTTCATGGGCTTGTTTTCATTTCCATTAATTGTTCTATTAATGATTTTTCCTTCTGCTATTAATAATCTTGAATCTGGGAAAAAGGGCTTTTACATTGGAATAATAGTTGGAGGATTTATTATAACAGCTTTTATAGCTTTATCTATATTAGTATTAGGTGTAACTAATACTACTTTAAGAACATTTCCGAGTTATACATTAGCGCAAAGAGTTTCTGTAGGAAACTTTTTACAACGCGTTGAAATTATTATGGCTTTTATATGGATGGTTACAATATTTGTAAGAGCTTTTATGTATTTTTATGCTTCTTTAATTGGATTAAGTCACATACTTAAACTAAAGGAGCATAGACCGTTAATCCTTCCACTTGGAATGATTTCCATAGCTCTTTCTCAAATTGTTCATGCGAATATCATTCATTCTGATCAATACAACCAGCAGACTTGGCCACTAGCTATAGCCGTTTT
This sequence comes from Lysinibacillus sp. GW823-FHT06C08, assembly GCF_058795135.1. Lineage (NCBI taxonomy): Bacteria > Bacillati > Bacillota > Bacilli > Caryophanales > Bacillaceae > Lysinibacillus > Lysinibacillus sp. GW823-FHT06C08. The sequence continues at coordinate 223,498 of NZ_JBXAHN010000002.1, read as the reverse complement.
TGCTATTTTATTACCATTATTACTGCTATTCGTAGCTAAGTTCAGAAGATTAAAAAACAAAGACGTAGATAGCGATATTAAAAACGTTTAATAACATGATATAGACGATAAGGTAAAATGCATAAAAAAAACCTCTATACAATTGGAGGCTTTTAATAATGATTTTATTTATAGTAATTAATATATCATACTTAAAATGAATCATAATAATGTCCCATCCACTGTCTTTTCTTATAGGAAAATCAGTGGATGGTCAATATCTATAAATATAAATACCTACTCTTTATGAAGGTACAATGCTTTTCCGTCCTCCATATCTTTCAATAAATCATTGCTTATTATTGCCTCTCCAGTAACTCCTTCTAGTCCCTGAATAACAGTTCCTTCGTTTACGCTTGTATACTTATCACCTTTTGTAGAAAGCACAACATAATTGCCTTTTGCTCCTCCTCCAGAGTTCATAACAACGATTTCTTTGTTTCCGTTTGTAACTTTATCACTTATAATTATTGGTGTTTCCAAAGCATTTTATGTATTTAAAAATATTAACAAAGAAAAAGAATCTATTCACATTTGTATCAAACTAAAAATAAACAACTTAATTATTAAAATAACCACTCATCCTAATATAGAATCAGATTAGTGGTTCCCATAATTAACAAGTTATCCATTGAACCATTTGTTTTATGACAAATGGATGCCAGTCGTCTGGGTATGTGCTGTTGGAAACAACATACTCTACTCGCTCCAAACTAGTTACTTTAAATGTACACGTTCTGCCTATTTTAGATTCATCTATCAATACATACGTTTCATTGGCTTGCATTATCATGAGTTTTGTTAATTGCGCTTTTTCTTTGTCAAAGCAAGTTAATACCGACTTGGAGTTTATAGCATCCACAGAAACAAATGCTTTATTGACAGATAAATTTTTTAAAATTTCTTCTGATATTAAGCCGCTTGTTCTAAAATGTTGCGCGTTCACTATCCCACCAATAAAAATAACTTCACCATTAAACAGTTTATTATTTCTTGCGATAATTAATTTTTCCACTATGGAAAAAGAGTTAGTAATAATCGTTAAATTTTCAACATGCCTTAAAAAATTTACTAAATGAAGGGTTGTGCTTCCTTCATCAATTAGTATGACATCACCTGTTTGAACAAATCTTGCAGCTTGATAAGCAATTCTTTTCTTCTCTTCAATATTTATAATATTTCTTTCAAACATTGTTGGTTCCTGTAAAGATGAGTGAGATACTTTGATAGCACCACCATAAACTTTTTTTAATTTATTTTGTTTATCAAGTTCTAATATATATCGGCGTATCGTTTCTGTAGAAACGTTTAGTGTGTCAGACAATTCAGCAGATTTCACTTTTCCATGTCGATCTAACAATTGTAAAATAATTCTTTTTCTTATTTCACTTAAAACGGACATAAAGCAACCTCTATTCATTTACTTTTCTCAAATCAACTTTTTTATTGTATTTAACACAAAATTATTATACTATTTTTTGTAAATATGACTTTACTAATATGTTAATATATTGTTTATAATATCTTATCTTTATACAATGAAGTCTTTTTCAGGTGCTTATGAATTATGGCAGTACATACAAAATTTTTTAGTAGAGAATGTCTTCTCTGACGCAATAACGAATTAGCACCGGAACATTTTTGAGTAGGGCTATAGTACTTAATCATTAACCGTACCCCGCCTGCTACATAAAACTATCCAATAATAAGGCTCGGACATAAGTATATTATCAAAGAAAAACTAAAAAATTTCACATCAGATAAGCGCGAGAAATCAACGTTTCTAAAATTGATTTCTCTCGCGCTTTGTGACGTTTTGACCAGATATGTCCCGGCCTAATAAATATATTTTAGTTTAATAAATCCTTCATATCCAAATCCTCAAGAATATCTTCAAGCGTTTGTCCTCCATGCTTCTCTTTTGGAATTGGTGCATTTTCTATTTTTTTATTTACCCTTAAGTAATTTTCTACAATTATTTTCATATCTTTAACATCTATGGCTCCATCTTTATTAATATCTGCTTTTTCTGGGCCCTTACCAGGCTTATTGATATGATTTCTCAAGAAAAAAGCATCTTTAATATCTATGACATTGTCACCATTTACATCGCCAATAAATTGGTTTGGCATTTCATCATCATAAACGTTTAAATCTATAGTAAATTGGTTGTCGGCACGGAATAGCTTATCCTTCTTAACTGAATACCAGTTTACTTCTACATCGTTGCTTCCCTCTTTGAAGGTCATAAGCATTATCATCCCTAGATCATAAGGCTTCATAAACTGTGCATCAACTAATATTTGTTTAATGGAGTTACCATGATCACCAATATCTTCTCTCACAACTAAATCCTCGCTACCAATATGTCCAGCCGTTACTAGAAAAATATTTTTATGCATCCTTACAAACTTATCCCATACTTGATCTCCATTATTGGCATCAGAAATGTATCTTCCTGGGTTATCCATATGATCAAGCGAATGATGTTCTCCATTGTGATATAAGTAAGAGTGAGTGTTTACAATAATTTTTTTTTCTCCATTATTTTTTGCTAATTGGTTAGCCCATTCTAGCACTTCATCTCGTGGGCCATATTCTAAATTAATCACCATATACTCTACTCCATATATATCGAAGAAAGAATATGTATTTTCCATCTTTCCTTTTTCAAAAGCACCACCAAATGTAGGAGCTTTTGAATATTTATCAAAGGAGAAGTACTGGTTGAAATTAGTTGTAGAACGTTTATACTGATCGTTGTAATCATGATTTCCTGGTACAAAAACATAAGGCACAACATCATCTAAATATGACATGCCTTCCTGAACCGTTTGCCACTCTTTTATACTACCAGGGTTATTAACTAAATCCCCTACTTGCATCACAAGTTCTAAATTTAAATTGTCTTTATTGTCTTTAAACCAATTCATATATTCTTTAAATTCACTTGGGAAATGTTCAACAAAATACTGTGTGTCAGGAATTACAGCAATTGAGTAGTCCCCCTTTGCAAAATCAGGATCAATCCAGTTGCTAACCTCATTATCATACTCATGAGCATGGTTCTTCTTCTTTGAACGATCTGGATACACTCCCTCTTTTCCATCATCCAACTTCCAATTACTGATTAATCCTTCTTCGTTTCCTTCTAAAGCTTTATTATAATTTGCTTTAATTTCTTCGGAAGTTCTAGCAGTTGACCATAACCGAACATCAGCTATTTCACCATTAAAATTATATTCAGGCTTACCATCAGCTGTGTAACCTCTATAATCCGAGCCGATTTTTAGTTCTTCTCTAGGAGGAATACTTGGAATAGGTACATTAATAGATTGTTCGTTAATTTTTTTCCCGTTTATATATGTCGTTCCAATACTCTGCTTGTCATCCAATACCATGGCAACATGTACCCAATCACCTAAATTGACATTCACATTTGTTGAATAATCAAGTGTATGAGCGGTATGAGCTTGCCAATAAATTCTTGGATTACCGTTGCTAGTAATTTCAAAATTGAATCTGGATTTGTCTTTATAGTATTCGTGGTAATAGTTTCCTATGATATTCCCTACACGTTTTTCTTTTGGCGTATCTGCTGGAATTTTCACCCATGCTTCAACTGTACGAGGAGCTTCTGTAATAGGTTCGTCTGCTGCAATCTCCAAGTCACCCTTTGAAAAATCAATACCTGTTCCTTTATAAGCACTCTCTTCTGGTATTTCTATTACAGACTCTTTTTGGAACCCAAATGCCACTCCATCAATTTTTCCAGCTTTATCATAGACATTAGGACTATCATATGCGGAATCATCTAACATCCAAGTATGCGTTAACCCTTCTTCATTACCTTTAATGTCTACATCAACGTTATCTTTAATCTCTTCCAACGTACGAACATCGTCCCATAAACGAACTTCTTTTATTTCAGCATTCGGGTGATACTGATCCCTAGTATCTTTACCGATACTATGATAATTTTCAAAAGCAAGATCTTCCACTAAATCTACGTTATCAAACGAAGCTATTTCTTTTCCATCTTGAATAAAGACTATTTTTTTATTCGAAACGTCTCTAATTATAGCAAGATGTGTCCATTCACCTGTTGTAATATTTGCTTCTACTGTTTTTTTATCAATAGTTCCAAATTGATTTATTTCATAATATCTAAGTTGATTATCCGCTGTTATTTCAATATTATATGCAGTTTTGTTTCCTGATTTAAAATTTCCAAACAATATTTGACGCTGATTTAGATTTGGCACAAATTTCACAGTCATCTCATAAGTTGATGGAACATTTTCCAATACTTTATTTAACTGCACTGAGTTTTTCTTTGCAGTGTCAAAGAATAGCCCTTCTAATTTACTTGTTTCAACAAGTAGCTGAGTAAGTGGTTCCCTCTCAGCGATTTGAGATTCTGCTAATACTGAGCTTTGACCTAACATTAATAATGCTAAAGTAGAAGATAATACCGCTTTTGACTTATTCACGAAAAACTTCCTTTCTTTTAAAAAAGTTTGTGTAGCCCATAAATTATTTCCATCATTGGTTTGCAGAAAAGTATAAATCTTACTAATCAAATTTTGATTACACCCTAATTCCTCACCTCCTTTGTTGTTATTTTTGCTTTATAGTGCAAGAATAATCTGTTTTTTGCTGTTTTACAATCTAACTAGCACTTTCTTTACATAACATTAACTTTATTCACATAGAAAACACGGAATAATTACTTTGTACAAATTTTCTCTTTTGCTGTATTTTGCATTTTTGAAATAAATGATAATATTTAAATTAGAGATAAGAGCAGTTATTTATTGCAAGAATAAGGGAGGGTATAAAATTGTTACAAGAACATAGACATCAAAAAATAGAAATATATTTAAAACAACAGAAAGCTGTAAAAGCTACTGAACTTGCGACATTATTAAATGTATCTATAGACACAGTTCGACGGGATTTAGAAACTCTTGAAAAAAAAGGCACCATTAAACGAGTACATGGTGGAGCCATTTTGAAACAAAATAATAACAATGTACTTAATAAATTATTTGTTGAAAGGGAAGTAGAAAATTTAGAAAAGAAACAAGAGGTAGCATCTGTAGCAGCTGAACTAATTGAAGAGGGACAGGCAATAGCATTAAATGGTGGAACAACTACCATTGAAATCGCCAAGGTTCTAGTAGAAAAATTCCATCGTTTAACCATAATTACAAACGATATTCGTATTCTAAGTATTTTAGGAGCGAATAAAAATTTCAAGGTCATTCTTTCTGGTGGTTTCTATAACCCAGATGAATATACTTTATACGGGAAACAATGCGAAGAAATTCTCTCAAATTTTAATATTGATACTGCGTTTATTACAGTTAATGGGTTATCCTTAAAAAACGGCTTAACAGATTTTAGAATCCACGAAGTAGATGTCATTAAAGCTATCCTTTCTCGATCAAATCATAAAATTGTTGTGGCTGATTCAACAAAATTTGAGACTTCTTCTTATATAAACATCTGTCCTTTAAATGAAATTGATCTCATTGTTTCCGATAGTTCCATTTCATCTAAAACAATAGAAGTCTATAGTAGTCATAATATAAGAATTATTTCTCCAAATTAAAACTCTAAAGGAAGCAGAAAAAAGTAAAGCGCAAAGGATGTAATACTCATCCCTGCGCTTATTAACTTGCACGTTACTAGATTATCTTACTTCATATAGTTGCGGATTGTCGATCAAGCCTTGGTCCTTTCAAATCCATACATAAATAAACATGAAACGTTTAATGTGTTATTGAAAAGCTCCATGCACAATTGTTAACTCACTCCAAATGTTAGACACATTCTAACATTTGAACATGATAGGAAACTGAATGAAGAAAAAATATACGTATGCCCAGCTATCTTTGTGTTATTTTTTTAACTATTTAAGCGCTCATTAATTTTATCGATTAACTCAGGTAGCTCATTCATTGTACGAATTGTATAATGCGCCCCTAGGTCTTTAAATTTTTGGGCGGTCGTTTCTATGATTTGTTCCTTTTGCTCAGGAGTCAATGCTTCATACTCTTCCTGGCTTAAGCCCATTTCAGAACTTCCAATCACTACACCAACAGCCCAAACCCCTGCATTTAATGCTTCACTTATATCTGAAATTGTGTCACCAATTTTAATAACTTGTTGTACAGTCTGTAATTGGAGCTGCTCCATATTACGATAGATCATGTATGGATATGGTCTTCCTAAAGAGTTAGTTGCATCAGGTGTAATATAAAAATCTGGACTATAGCCTTTTGCCTTAGCATTTGTTACAACGACATCCATCATCATTTGTGTATAACCTGTTGTCGAACCAATTTTTAGCCCTCTACTACGCAATTGCGTAACAGCATCTATTACGTGATCAATCGGATCTGTAAAGGTAGCCAACGTTTTCATTAAGCTCTCTTCAAATTTTACATAAAGCTTCTTTACATCCTGTTCAGTAAAGGGTCTTCCGTGTACCTCCTGCCAAAGCTGTTCAATTCTTGGCATTTGAAGCATCGTACGGATATGATCGATTTTAAGCATTCCCATCGGTTTTCTTGCTTCATCAATCGTGACTTTAATACCTGCATCCTCGAAAATTTCTACAAAAACATTGACCGGTGCCATACAGCCAAAGTCCACAGTTGTTCCTGCCCAATCCAAAATAATTCCTTCAATCGCTTTCATATTATGTCCTCCAAACAGTCTTCCCTATTAAGCCTTCACTGGGAAGAAACGTTTTTTTAATTGTGTTGACGTAATTTCTAATAGAATCGCGATGATTAAAATAAAGTATGTAATCATCCCTGCCTCACGCAAATCAAAATAGAAGCTTGATGCCATAAATAATTCAAACCCAATGCCACCTGCACCAGCCGCTGCACCCATTGCAACTGCTACGCCAAAATTAATCTCAAAGCGTAAAAATACCCATGATAGTAAATAGGTAAATGTCGTAGGAATGACTGCATGAATAATGATGTGCCACCATTTTGCCCCACTAGCACGTAAAGCCTCAATTATTCCTGAATCCATTTCCTCAAAAGCCTCAGAAAATGCCTTTACTAAATAAGCTACAGAATGCAGTAGCATACCTAATACCGCGGCTTCACTCCCTAATCCAGCAGAAATTGCAAAAATCAATACCCATAGAACGGTGGGTACCGCACGAATAAATGCCATGACCATTCGTACAATTTTTGACAACCATTCATTTGATAAATTCGTAGCTGCCATTAAAGCTAATCCTAATGCAATCACTGCTCCTATAATTGTTGATAAAAAAGCAAGACCAACTGTGATGCCAATCTGGTAAAATGCTTCTCCCCAACTAAAATGCGAAAGCCCAGGTTCTAAAATCATTACTTTAATATTGCTTAACGTATCAACAATCGCTGTTTTTAGCTCTAGCCCTTTATAGTTAAATATGAAGAACGCAAAAATTGTTGATAGCGTAAATACTAGTAGCATCACACGGATATAAATATCTGCTCGTGAATATTTCCTTAACGGAATATGCCTTTTGCGAGGCGGATTATTTTCCATAGCCTGTACCATTTATAAAATCACCTTTCGCACATGATTGGAACACACATCAATAACAATAACGGCTACTACGATACAAAGTGTAATGAGTGATATTACATTGTAGTTCAGCATTTTATAATAAATATCAAACACATAGCCGATGCCAGTACCAGTTAAAATGCCTATCAGTGTTGCATTACGAATGTTTGTTTCAATCATAAATAAGATCCAGCTAATAACCTGTGGTAAACACTGTGGCAATACGCCCTTAAAGACTATTTGGAAATATGTTGCTCCAGTTGCTTGTAAGCCTTCAATAGACTTATCACCTGCTTCATCGATAGACTCGATAAATGCACGTGTTAGGAAGCCTGTTGAGCCGACAAATAAAGCTAAAAAACCTGTCACCGAATTTTGTCCAAACGATAATAATAATACAAGCGCCCAGACAACAACTGGAATATTTCGCGAAAGCGATGCTACAAACCGAGAAAATAGCATTAACGGTTTATTAATCATCGTTTTAGAAGAGCCAAATAACCCAAAAAATAGTGCTATGATTGCCCCAAATACAGTAGCAGCAATAGACATAAATATCGTTTCAAATAATGATGCAAGTATAGTCGGTAATTTTTCTAATGACTCACCTGTTACAAATAAATTCGATAACATCCACAACAGAGCATCTGGCAAGGTAATCATGCCTTCTACAACATTGAATTGAGTGATGGCAGCAGAGCCATAGGTAAATAACACAATAGTGATTAGAAAAAACCATATATGCCAGTTACTACGTTTCAGTTTGTTGTCAATCATGTTAGATCTCCTTATATCATGATTAAATCTTGCATGTTCGAACTATAAATATTTTGGATTTCCAAGTTCGTCAGTGCAGCACTGCGATTATTGAAGACAATATTGCCTTTGTTTAAGCCAATGATACGGTCCGAATAATGCTGCGCTACCTCCACCTGATGTAGATTAACGACTACAGCAATTCCTAGCTCAGAGGAAATCATCTTCAAGTAATCCATAATGATTTTTGAAGAGTTCGGATCTAACGAGGCAATTGGTTCATCACATAATATTAGTGAAGGCTCCTGTATAAGCGCTCGACAAATTCCGACTCGTTGCTGCTGTCCCCCACTTAATTGGTCACAACGTTTATAAGCATGCTCCTCAATGCCAAGCTTTTCTAAGAGAAAGAAGGCACGCTCCTTTTCCTTCTGCGTATAGCGATTAAAAATTCCCTGCAAAGTTGTTTTATAACCAAAACGACCATGCAGTACATTTTCTAATACAGTAAGACGTGGAACTAAATTATAATGCTGAAAAATCATGCCGATTTTAGTGCGTACTTTTCGTAGCTCCTTTTTATTTAGTTGACCGATATTTTGTTCATCAAATAGGATTGTTCCTTGATTAAAATTCACCATTCGATTAATACAGCGTAGTAACGTTGATTTTCCTGCACCCGAAGGACCAATAATGGAAATAAACTCACCTGGATAAACTTCAAAGCTAATATCCTTTAACACTTTTGTTTCTTCGTTATAAAACTTCTCTACTTTATTAACCTGCAATAATGGTATCATCTCGAATATCCTCGCTTTTTAATGTCGCTAATTATTTTGTTAATTCACGAATCGGGTTAAACCATGCATCCTCAACTTTAAGGAAACCCTCATTATCTTCTTTTGTGAATAATGTTGCAGTCTCACTATCCTCTGAACCAAAAATCTTCTTGTTATTTGAAAATTCATCCGAAGTAAACAAGGCTTGAATTGTATCAAAATCTTCCTGACCCATAGTTTCTAAATTCGCAACGAATGGTTCGTTTAATACAGGAGTTACATTCATTAAAGCAAAATCTTTACCTGCAACTGTGTTAAATGGCTCTGCTGCATTTTCTTTTACTGTGTAAACAGCACCCAGTGTGTTTGCTTCTCCGTCTTTAAGGTCCACATATTCTTCTACGCATGTATCACAAAATGCAGCTATATCTACATCATCTTTTAACAAGTTCACCGCTGATCCCTGGTGAGAGTTACCAAATAATACTTGCTCAAATAATCCACCAGCACCTGTCATGATGCTTTCCTCAGATAAGTCTGCGTATTTACCCGTTTCTGAGAAATGCTTAATGATTGTTGAGGAAGGTACTTTAAACCCTGATGTTGAGCTATTAGATACAAATGAAATCGATTTCCCTTCAACTGTATCTAATGAAAATTCATCATCCTTTTTGAATGCATCCTGCTCATTTACATCTACAGCTAACCAGCTATAATAAATTGCATCATCTAATGTTCCAGATGCGCCAGATTGTACTGCTAACGGAATAACAGCATCATTTTTTTTCTTTGCTTCAATATAGCTGTTTGAACCCATAAAACCCATATCTGCATTGCCATTTGCAATTGTTTCAATCGCAATAGCATAGTCTGTCGTTAAGTGATGTTTCACTTCCTTACCTGTTGCTTTCTCAATTAATTCGCCTATTTCATCACGTGATGCTTTTAAATCAGAGCCTGATTCATTTGGATACCAAACAATGTCGATTTTGTCATCTACCTTACCTTCTGATGTTTGTCCAGAGCATGCTGCTAAAGCGATTGATAGTGCTAAAACTGATGACATTAATAGTGTTTTCTTCATTGTTCTCTACCTTCCTATTCATAAATTGAGATTAAAATATTTTTTACATCCGCTTCTGTTAATGGGACCGGATTATTATCCATACGACCTTTTGTAAACGCATTTTCTACAATGCGATTGATACTTTCATGTGTTCCTTTGTATTGCACAAGTCTTGTAGCAAAACCCGCTCTTTCTTGCACGTTTTCTATCCATTGCTGTATTTCATTAAAAGAACGATGACCAAATGCTTCTAGTAGTTGTTGTTTTTCAGGGATACTCTCATAATTAATAGCTAACACTTTTGCTAATGTTAAGCTTGCTGCCACACCATGTGAAATCCCAAGCTCCATCGTTAATGGGTAAGAAATGGAATGGCAAGCTGTTGTACGTGTATTACTAAAGGCCAAGCCTGCAAACATACTTGCTAAAGCAATTTCACGTCGATATTCTAAATTACTTGGTACTTGAATTAGGAGTTCTAAGTATTGCATAATTCGCTTAATGGCCTCTTTTGCATAAACTCTAGAAATATCATTCGATTTATTTGACCAATAGGCCTCTGTTGCATGACATAAAGCGTCCAAAGTTGTCGAAACAGTAATACTAACTGGTAATGAAGTTGTTAGTGTATGATCAAAAATTGCTGCATAGGCATATAATGATGGGTTATCAATTGATAGTTTAATTCCTAGCTTTTCATACCAAATTGTTGCCCAGCATGTTAGCTCAGAGCCAGTTCCAGAAGTAGTAGGAATTCCAATCCAAGGTATGGTCTGTTCGTTATTCTTGTAGTATTTTTTCTCAATAATTGTCAACAGCTGTTGATGGTTTTCAATTTGCATTCCTTTAATCGCAACTAATGATTTGGATAAATCTAATACACTTCCCCCTCCAATGCCTACGATACAATCAAAATCTAATTCTTTTGTCTGATTGAACAACGAGAATAGATCATCTACAGTAGGATTGGAAATTTCAATATCTACTTGCTGCATTTCATAATGCTGTAGACAGTTTCTCAGTTCAGCTCTTTCTGGCGAGTTATTAAAATTCCCCCCACGAGTAAGTAAAAGCACTTTTGTTACCTTTTGGGGCATTTCTTCAATTACTCGCTTTAAAACCTTTAATTCCCCAATATTTATTTTCACTGGATTAAAAAAAGTTCCCATTAAATCACTCTTCTTCCCTATTAATCTACTACTTTTTTGCATTTAACTTTTTTAACTCTTTGCACACCATTTGCTTACAATTGCAATATTAATCGTCTTTTTGCTGTTTTTCAATCCATTCTGAAATATCTTTACACCAATTTATTAAATTTACAAAACATTAATATTCCACAAAATACCTATATTTATATGTAAAAATTTATAATTTGGTAGCATAGAGTATAGAAAACGAAGTATGCATCTTTTTGCAAGATATAAAACATTACCGAACTAAAGTCTTATAAAAAAGCAAAAAGCCGCAAAAACATCTGAGTTTGCAGCTATTTTTAATATCTTCATTGAGCCTATAAGTAGAAATTTAGAAATACTAGAGAAAAGGGCATCAAGCCTTGGTCAAATATTTTAAAAAAACCCAGTCTCAAATTTATTTGAGTACTGGATTCTTTGGTTGGTATATATCAGATGCCTCATCAACTTTTCTCTAAGCTAAAGAAGGATTGGAAAGTGCAGTATATCGTAATAATCTTAATAAGGAAATACTATCAAAGAAGTTAAAGAAGCTTTGAGGGAATCATACTAAGTTACATCAAAAGAACCTTTTGTAAAAAATAGACAATTTTGCAATCTTAAATTAAGTAATGACATTGCTAGTAGTTCCTTTAGCAGTTTTTTATACTATAGGTTTGTATTTTACAAGATAGATTTCTTGAAAAAAGAGGGCATTTGCTCTTTGAAGAGACACAAACATAGCAGTAGTAAATTGACATACTCTCACCCTTTTACTATTAAAAATACGCTACTCGGTGTGTGAGTAGCGTTACTGACCAATATGAAATAATCTCTTAAGAGGTTAGCCCCTTCTTGTTATTAAATTACTCATAATTTCATTTATTTTTTAACATAAGTTTTAAAATATTTTTTGCAAACTCTTCAAATGAAGTATTCTTTCCACGCTGGTTATACCACTTTCGAATCGTTTCTACTAACCAAAACGGCACAGAATTTCCATCTATTAAATGATAGTATTGCTCATATCCTTTTTTTAAATGCTCCCATCGATGATCATTACCTTGTAGTGTGTATTCAGAGACATCAATTATTTTTGCCCTTCCATTTTGTAGTAAAATATTTTTCAAATGAATATCACGAGGGTTAAGTCCCTTCTTCCGAACATATTCTCTTGCTTCCTCCACTTCATTTATAACCTGTTTTGGAATGTGAATACCCTGAAGAATGCAGTCAAAGAGCGTTTTTCCTTCTTCGTAGCTTAAAACCAGGTATTCGTTGTATGCAGCAAAACATGTTGAAAAGTAAGGTGATTCTTCTAATACTTGATAAACCGTTGCTTCAACTTTTACTTTGTGTACTTTGTCTTTGGCATATATTTTAAATGCATAAGCCGGCACAGAAAGAGACTGAAAAACAGCTGCATCTGTACCAACACCTATACATTTCAAATCATTAGCTTCACCACATATGGTTACCGGCTCGTTATTTGGATTTGAAAAAACTTTTATTTTAGAAAGAGAACCTATAGCTTTGTCCCAGTCGTTTTCCATATCATTTCTCCCATCATTTGCATTGAAGAAAACTACGCTATCTAATTACTCAATACCGCTTTTAACAATATTCAGTCTACACATTGATCTTTAACTAACACCCGTTAAAGATTAGGCGGTACTATCTTCCTACTTTTTCACCACATTCTAAATATCACACTTAAATCTCAAGTACCTACACTTTCTCTTTAATTTTAAAACGTTGGGAACTAATATAAGTTCCCATATACATTTCTCCTCATGGAAGTATACTGCTTCGTTAGCTGCAGAAGAACCAGTTCTACCCTCTTACGCCTCCATCAGTAACATTTACCCTAAACCACCTTGATTAAAAACTTTCAAAGTGATTTGATGTGGCTCTATTGTTAGCCTTATTTATTAATATTATCATCAATGTCGGTCTGTCTTTTCCTAATATTTAGGTTTTTATAAATACCAAGAGAGGAAAACCTTATCGCACCATCTTGCCTCCCATTTTACAAGATAAATTTTTGAGTACCTAATCTATAACGAATGTAACATCTATTACTTTTGTAAGAATTATATTGTAGTTATTAATGCTATAATGTTTGTGCATCAGCAAACTGATATTAAAAATACTGAATGAATTTTCAAAAACCCCCATTTATTAACTATAAAGGTTATAATAAAGTATAAAAAATGCTAAATTAAACCTATTTCAAATTTAACTAAAGTGTTTGACTTAAAATATTTTGTAATTAAGGAGAATTATTAATGCAAATTCAAGCCAGTAATACATTAAATTATTTGAAAACAGAGGTAAATAAAAATATAAAAAATGAAAGTCTCTTAGATTTATTTGGAATTAAAAATATACATAAAGACAAAGACGAAAACGAGAAAAATATCAAACCTAAATTTGAAACCAGATATGAAGATGGTTATATACGGACATATCTTGTGAAATCGAATGGACAAAAATTAGTTAGATTACTTGTTAAGGAGGTTAAACAAACCTCAGAAAACATGAAAGAGTCCATAGATTTAGAGGATATGTTGATACAAGAGCTTGAAAAGTTATCTAATCCCAAAAAATATGAACATAATACTTCTATTTTTGAAAAAGAAAAAAATAATTATAAATATAAAACAGGTATTTGAGGACGAACAGTAAAAACCCTGATTAGAATTGATTATTAATTTGCTAGGTTTAGAAATCCTTATTTATTGCTTATTGCCACAATCCAAAGATTGTGGCAATAAATTCATATAAGGCACGAAGCCCCTGCATCACTCCATCATCTGTTTTACAATGTTATCCTTAATACGCTTAATGCTAGTTGCTGATAAAGCGTAAGCCTGAAATACAAAAATTAGCGCACCTTCTACGCACGACGTATAGCCAGCTATCTGAGTTTTTTTCAGATAGCTGGGCTATTTTAAACATGTGGGTTAGATATTTTTCGACCAAGGCATGTAATCTTGTAAGGTCTCTGGCTGTTGTTGAATCGATAAATTTGGTAGCTCCGTTAATAGCTTCACAAGGTACCGATAGAAATCAATGCCGTTTGTTTTGGCTGTTTCTGCTTAACTCAAACAGATGGCATTTGCTTTAGCACCGGCTTCACTAACAGAAAAAAGCCAGTTCTTGCGACGAATCGCATTTTCGGCTTGATTATTATTCATCTCAATTCGACCATCGAACAGATGATTTTAGGGTACAATTTGGGGTACGTACTATTCCCTAACACCCCTCTCACCCTTTCATATTACTTATTACTTATTACTTAACGAACCACAACAAACATTGATATATCAACGTTTCCCTACAAAAAAACACTCGCTATATAAACGAGTGTTTTACGTTTTTTATGACAACCACTTCGGTGGTGTGTTTTTTTCCCAGTAAATATCGCCTAGATTATAGTGTGCCATGAAGTCGTCCTCGACGCTGTGATAGTGGAAGTTGTAATAATAGCCTTCCTGAGGTCTTTTTTCAGTACGTACATGGAAGCGGATGACATCTGATCCTGTATCGTTATTGATTACATTGAAAATTTTCTCACCATAATTACCACTTGGCTTTTCAGAGATGGTTAAAGATGCTAAGGATTGCTCGTCCAAACTAGCGACAGTCATGGCAATCGCCTCCTCCATTTTTGGGAAGATGATGTTGTCAAATTCATGGCTAATTTTAGGACCAATTTTAGTACCAAACTTTATGTATGATTGCTCTCTCGCTGCATCCATAAGCAAGGCATTATAATCAATTTCTTCCTCTTGGATATGAACCTGCTCGTCACTACTATAATCAGGTTCAGCAGCTAGAGCTGTGCTTGTCCCCGATGCAGGACCGATAGATGCACGATTCGAAGGATTTTGATCGAATGCTTCCCATATTTCATGCGTTGGCGTAATTAAACCAAATGTTAAAAACGCAACCATTATGACAATACTTTTTTTAACCCACGTTTTCATTCAGTATCACCTACTCTTTATGTACAAATTGGTAATTCTCCTATTATTATATACGTTCTCGCCATTAAAAGGTTTCATATTTCTATAATTCATTGTACAATATTTATGAATAATGTGTCGGTTTTTTAAAGGAGGTACAAAGCATGAGCATCGTAATGGGTATTGGACTTTTATTAATGTTAGGTTACTTATCATCTTTATGTTTCACGGACTAATTTTTTTATTTTGTAATAAGCACTTTATTAAGCCCTCAGAAGCCTGTTATATGCAGTCTTTTGGGGTTTTTCATTTTTCTTTACAATGCATATTAACGCAAAATAATGTACAAAGTTGGGGCTAATATTATTAATAATTCTTAGCGGCGTGTAAGCAAAATTTTTTAATTTAGTAATACGTATTAACTCAAAGTGGTTATAGAAAACATGAAAGCATTTGTTATGGTGGCGGAGTTAAGAAGCATTTCAGGAGCTTCAATTGAACTAAATCACCTTCAATCCAATATGACTGCAAAAATAAAAAAGATTGAATCACATTATCACCAAGAACTGTTTATCAGAAATTCAAAGGGAGTAAAATTAACAAGATATGGAGAAAAATTATAGCATCAATATAAAAAAATACTTTTTCTTTGGGAAGAAACAGAGAATTAGATGAAAAAGAATGAGGAAAAACTTTGCTCTTTTTAACTGAAGTAATCAATCGAAATTGATAGTACTATACAGATCCAACTCGTTAGCTTCTTCCACATGTGTACTCACCTCTTCACCATCATACAGTACAAAACTCTCGTAATTCTATCAAATTTGAGATGTTATAGACATTAGAAAGACAAATATCGCACCATATTAGGGCGATATGATAAAGCATATATTGCAAATTTGTCAAAGTCTGATGTAAATACAATTTCTACGCCTGGTAATAGTACTCGGTGTAAATTTGGAATAATCATTTTTCAGCTATGTTGTTCAACAAACGCGCCCGATTGTTGAATAACTATTTTTTATTATTAATAGCGTTTTCTCATGTATTTCTATATCAATTTTAGGTAGTATAAATACTAACAATTTTCTCGTTTAATAAATTTTTTTTGCTTTTTTAAACCAATTTTTATTGTGAACGGACTACATTCACGTTTAAAACATTGGATAAATCGTTTTAAAGGTGTTGATTCTAAATACTGTTTCATTGAACTCTTATACAATCCTTCACTTATTAAATAGATATGATTTGTCATTTGGACTATAGGGGTATCTACATTATATTTTGAAAAGACATGATAAAAGAGACATTTCCAAAATCGAAAATGTCTCTTTTCTAAATGTTTGATATTTATATATCACAGACGTTCTTTAGCTACACTTTTATTTTGTTTTGGTAGCTTCAATAATCCATTTAGCTAAGTTGTCTATTTGCCCTTCTACAGCAATCGGGTCTCGAAACCATGACTGACTTTCGTTCCACAAGTATACTTTTCCATCTCGAATTGCAGGTAAGTTACCCCAAATCGGATCAGCCTGCAGTTCCTCTAACGTCGATTTAGTTGTTAAAACCAAATAATCACCTGTATACTCAGGAAGCATTTCTAACGAAAACTCATAAAATGATTCTGCTAGCATGTGTTCTGGCACAGATGAAGGTGGAGTTGCACCTAATATTTCATACATAATTCGACCGCCACGCCCAGATTTCGGTCCAAATAAGAATACTTTTCCATCGTATTCCTGCATGACAGACACTGTTTCTCCCTCATTAAGTACATGTTGAACTTCTTCACGTAATTTATTTGTGTGACTTTCAAAATTGGTAATCCATTTTTCAGCGACATCCTTTTTATCTAATAAATCACCAAAATAACGTATTTCCTCCTGAATCGTTTCAAAGCTATTGTAAGGCATAGCCACAGTTGGCGCAATCAGCGAATATTTTTCTACTGCTTCTTCTTGATTCAGTTGGGTAATGATTAAATCTGGTTTCAATTGAACCAGTGCTTCTAGCGAATCTCCCACATCTGTCACACCGTCAAGCATCCCTTCTATGTATGGACTATCCATTAAAAAAGAAACAGATGCAACTGGTTGGACGTCAAGTGCCAACACGGTTCCTAAATAGGCAGGTGCCGCTACACGTTGTGGTTGGGCAGGCACTTTCACATCTCCGAGTGCCGTTGTCATTGTTCGCATTTGGATGTTGGCAGGTACTTCAGACTTACTTTGATTCGATTCAGTTGAGTCACTATTTTTGTTTGCCCCTTCTGATGATGTCCCACATCCCGATGTGACCATAGTTAGACACAATAGCGCCATTGCTAACAGATTTTTCTTTCTAATTGCCATATCATTTCCTCCATCTAGCTTTAATTGATAATGAATATCACTATCAATTAAATGATACATTGCTGGATGTGGAGCAACAATGGACAATTTTGTCCAATTCATTGTATCTTTTGAACCTATATCCTGATATTGCTTGCGGTATTCCCCTGGTGTTATACCTGTTTGCTTCTTAAACATACGGTTAAAATAGATCGTGTCAGGATAACCAACATAAGCAGCTACTTCCTGTAGTGTCGCTTCGGTATCACACAGTAACCTTCGCGCTAAGTCTATACGTAAGCGTATCGTATAATCAAGTGGACTGCATCCCATCTGTTCTTTGAATTTCCTCGAAATGTATTGCGGAGTGTAATTCATTTGCTGGGCCAGCTGCTCCATGGAAATCATGCCACAATAATTTTTTGCGATATAGCGGACAACTTGTTCGGTTAGCGATGGGGCATGTACATGCTCCATCCGCTCCTGTAACGCTGCATGTACGAAACGGATGAAATCCCCTTTGGCCTTCAGTCTCATCAATTCGTGGTCATTCTTTAGATTATTCTCTTTGTCTACCTGTTTATTGTTAATTTGTTGCCAGTCTGCAAACATAGATTCTAGCATCTCCAACATAAAAAGTGGTTCGGAGGGGGACACTGCCCAGCTTTTCATAAATGGATTGTCTGTTTGCATCATCATATGAAACTCTCGCAATGCGGAAGCAGGTAAAGAAGCATTATATAAAATCATATAGAGATCAAGAAAATCAGTAGTTTGAACCGTTAGCCGCTGCCCCTTACCAATATGTAGTAAATGAAACCTTTCGGATAGCCACACTTCATCATTTACCCACAGTTCAGCATGTCCATTTGCAACAAACATAAACATGCTTGCTGGTGTTACATAATCATAAATCACATCGCCTCGCCCTATTCGTTTAATTCGAACGTCCAGTACACGAATGACAACTTGATTCCACAATTGAATTTGTTCACCTATATTCATAATAAAACCATGTAACGAATACTATCTACCCAGTCCATTAGATTGCTCCTTCCTATGCTATTACAATTTAATCAGTTATGATAATCATTTTGATTTTCGTTTCAAGATATGTCAAGAACAGTACATTAAAGTGTTGGATGTAATTTATTATGGTTTCAAAAAAACTTCTACGCCCTTTATATTTATTTTACCGCAGCAGTAAAATACTGCTCCACCAAGTGTGCTGTCTCTATTTTTCAAAAAACGCACTTACTTATGGTACGGTTCACCACTATTAATGCGAGATTACCTCCTCCACAATCTGGCCCTTTAATTAAAACGAGCGCTAATTCTTGTTACAGAAACGCGCCCGACAAGTGCATCGTCCCTATTTTGCACATACTGGTAAGCCAGTCTGTAGTACTTCTCTTTATTCTGCATCACAAAATCTGCGATGTTTGTTCCTAAATCTGTTTTATTCATCTTTTACAACCTCTCCTTAAGGTAAAAAATTCATTATAAGCGCACTCTATTGATTTTGACGTACTACTAACTTAAAAAGTTTTTCTACCACAAATTAAAATATAACCATTCAAATATTCTTCTTTTACTACGTTACAGATTATTATTTATGAATCTCCAAAGAATAAAAAAGGTAGCAACATTTACTGCTGCTACCTAGATACTTAAGTATATATCAATAACAAAAAGTCGTTCTTCTTCAACTATTCTGCGCCGTTAGTTTAAATGAGAAACTTCATAATCTTACTCTATAAATCAACAATAAAATCCAATTTTATTGAAAACGTTCCTCAACAATCTGGCCCTTACTTTATATTATTTGAATTCAAATGCCTGAACTTCCTTTTATTGTTTTTTTTCCAACTTCTTAATTCAGCAATTGCAATTGTTTTTTTATATAACGACAGATAGAATGGCTCTCACTAATATCAATCCCAGTAGATAAATGTGGTCCCTGTTGTTCAAGTTCTCGTCTTAACATTATTTATTAACCACACAGATTGTAAGTTTTTATTTTATAGTTATTACACCTTCTTTGCTAATTAATTCTAATTTGTTTGAGGCTTCTCCAATCTTTCCTTTTTTTAATTTATCTGTATGTTTTTCTTTCTGATAACCTTCTAAATTTACACTTATGTCGGATGATTCACTGTTCGCTGTAAGCTCTAATGATTTGGGTGTTTCTTTATATGCTATTGTAATATCTCCCTTAACCGAATATATTCAGTTACTGTCATGCCAATCGTGGATTGGAATATTCGATGAAAGTGATACTTTGAAAAATTTGATTGTGCTGCAATATTTTCCAAGGTAAGTGGTTCATGTAGGTTTTCTTCCACATACAAAATAATTTTCTTAATTATAATTTCATGGTTATACAACGAAGGCACCTCCTTTAAATATAGGATATCAAAGTTCTTCATTCGCTTTTTGATATATCTTGCGAAGTAATCGCTGCATCCTAAAAATCATTAAAAAGAGGTTGATGTAATGTCAGCCTCTTTTTATATCTGCAACAATAGGGTCCTTTAAAAGAAAAAGACGCGTTCTTAAATAAACGCGCCCTATTACGGAAGAATAGCTAATTATATAAATGTCCTTTCAGTAAAGTTACACAGTCCCCAATTAACTCAACTTTTTCTCCTTTTATCTTTAGTTTTATTTCACCCCCGCGCTCTGAATCCTGATATGCTGTAAATTCTTTCTTATTTAAGAGACCACTCCAATATGAAGCTAATGCGCAGTGTGCAGAGCCTGTAACGTAATCTTCGTTAATTCCTATCTTTGGAGCAAAATACCTTGATACAAAGTCATACTTATCTAATCCACGACTAGTAATAATTATACCTGGACCCTCTAGTTCTCGAATTGCATCCAAATTAGGCATTACGTTATGAACCATATCATGGTTTTCCAGTTCTAAAATGTACCGATCTTCTGCCCAAGCAGCATCTTTTATGTGGAAATCAATAACACGTTTTAATTTCTCAGTCACTTCTGTTTGAGTTGATTCTTTTAAATTAAACTTTAGAATTATTTGTTGTTCAAATAGCTCAGTTTGAAGAAGTCCTGATTGAGTATAAAAGTTAATTGTTGACTCTGATGAAGAAAAACCCTCACTCCATAAAATATGAGCAGCTCCTAATGTACCATGCCCACATAAATCAATCTCTTTAGTCGGTGTGAACCATCTAAGTTGATAGTTATTTCCATTTTCCTTTGAAATAAAAGCTGTAATAGGTTGATTGAGTTCTTTTGCTAAGTATTTCATCCACTCTTCTGATCTTTTCTCTCTTAAGAAAACTATTGCTGCAGGATTTCCCTTAAATTTTTCTTTTGTAAAAGCATTGATAAAATAAAATTGGCTATTCATATGCCGCCCCATCTCTAAATTTAATAGCTTCATATTCTTATCTACATTTTAACATAAATATCCATTTTCCTTTAAAGGTATTGTTAAATTAAATGGCCAGTTTGTGGAACAATAAAAAATCCTGCATACCAACACAGGATTTTACTTAAAACTATTTATTAACGTCATGACTTTTTTTCAAATCTACATCCAATTCTAATTGCCTTTTAATTGAGTAAATAGTGTTTCTAGAAAGAAGCAGACTCTCATAAAAGAGCCTGCCTTCCCTGTTTTGTAAAATTAAGCAGCTGTACGTACGTTTGAAGCTTGAGGTCCACGTTGACCTTCCTCCACATCAAAAGTCACTGCTTGACCTTCTTTTAAGGTTTTGTAACCTTCGCTTGAATCGCTGAGAAATGAACGAATACGTCGTCTCCACCTTCACGTTCGATGAATCCGAAGCCTTTTTCGCCATTAAACCATTTTACATTACCTTTTTCCATTTGTTTTGCCTCCTAGTATGTAAACACACACAATGTAATACTATCCATGCTCTCAGTGATCATCAAGATGAAAAGTTACAAATCCTTTACATCGAACAAAAATAATTCTTTTTAAGAAGAATATTTTTTAAATAAAATGTAAATACATAGAAAAATCCACTGACCGTCTATGTAGATGTAAAAAATTCTTAAAGTATAGAGGTGAGATTGATTGTTTTTTCTTCTAGAAAAAATGACTTAAATAATATATTGTATACCTAAAACAATGAAACCCCTACCTCTCTTTCATCCTTATGGCTCCTTGTCCGTGCCAGTGTGAATCAGGATTGCAAAAATCAGGTGACTATTTTATAAAGTTATTTTTTAAAACTTCAAACCTTCGTAAAAGAAATTTAAATAATAAAAATTGATGAAATTGTAGAACAAAAGAGGTTAATGCTCTAAAGGTGAGTGGGAGAAGTTGAATGTCTTTAAAATGATTTACTTTTAATAATAAACATATTCCCTAAAAATTCAGAATATTTACGCAAAACGTAATACATTATCTTAAATTAACCTTAACAGAAACTTTTTATTTGATTTACAGTAATCCCTTTAATTAATACTAGTTCACTAATCAAAAATTCATATGCGTTATCTAACATTTTTTTTTCGCTTGAATTAAGTCCTTGTTCTTTCTTCATACGAATTAAATCACGTACAACTTCAGTACATTCTTGTATTTTACCCGTATTTATTTTGTCCGTGTTCACTTTATACCTTTGTTTCCAAGGCAGTAATCTATCTGATTCTCCATGTTGAAAAATGTTTATGATGTGTTTTAATGCAATTATGTCAGTAACAGGGCGTATACTAGAACTCAATATTTTACCTGTAGGAATCATGATTTGCATATTACCGATTAACATTTTTATGACATAATACTGTTGCTTTTCCCCTGAGATTTCCTTTTCTTCTATAGCTTTAATTATACCTACTCCGTGCATTGGATAAACAATGTTATCGCCAATTTCGAACAAATAATCCACCTCCAATATGGTAATCTTCTTAACCTTAACATATAAATTGTTTATTATCAAATTTTTTAATAATATCATAAATATATTTTATTTGTCAAATACTTTTTATTTAAAAATCAGAAAGAGGACTCTGTATCCCTTTAACTGTTAGTTCAAGAAGAATATTATTAAATTCATTTTTCAAACCAAACTACAGTACTTTTTAGCGGAAAATTATCGTATGAGAGTATAGACGACACTCAATTATACGAGGTTAAATAATATAATTACAATAGAACGTACACGTGATGATATTGGTACGCGTACCCCGAAAACTAAAAATAGTTATCGAAGAATTTAGGTGGATGATCTTGTAATTGATCTATTAAAAAAATACCAAGTATGGTGTAAACAAATTTTATTGAAACATGGCAAACTTGACATTCAGTTATTTGTATTTATAAATAAATTCAATAACCTATTGCATGGCCATTCATAAAATATTTAGAGATACGATTTTAAAAGCTGGTTTCCATGTAATGAAAGAGTTAGAAGAACAAGCAGTGGAAGTTTTCAGTAGAAGTTTGGAATGCGGAACTGGGGCTAGCAGTGGGGCTAATTAATGTAAAAGTCCGTGTAAACGTTGATAAATCAATATTTTTGCCATTTATTTAATGTTTCACGGACTAATTTTTTTTATTTTGTAATATGTACCCTACAAAGCCCTCAAAAGCCTGTTATACGCAGTCTTTTGTTGGGGTTTTTCATTTTTCTTTACAATGTATATTAACGCAAAATACATTGGCTCGATATCTGAATGTACTCTTTCTACAAAAGCATCATCTTCAAATATTTTTTTAGAATATTAATAATTTGGAGAGCAAAGCGACAACTAATATAGCTGCATATTTTTCTAGGCTAAATATTTGTAAAGTTCGTAGAAATCACCTACCAAATCAAAAACAAAGTTTTTTGGGAGTGTGAGTACACTCCCGTTGTTTGCGCTTCTCTTTCTTTTACCTTTATCTTTTCATTGTTTTATTTACAATTCTTAAAGCCTTCATTGTAAACCATTTTTAGGAATTGTAAACGTTCTTTACTCTCCAACCTATTTAACAGTCTACGCCATTCTTTAAAGGCATCCCCAGCTGTTGTTAATGTATCAAGAAAGTCTTCATCCAATCCTTCGTTTTTCAAATTTTCTTTGATTATAATAGTCATATCTGAAAATATAAGTGTATCGCCTTCTTCAGCAAATGCAACGTAATTAGGTGTTACACGCATAGCTTGCTTGAACGTTGGTCGTTCCATTGTTGGATGGGGCTTATCAAAACTACATATTAACTGTTCACCTGTTGAGTAGACGTGCACATATATAACGTTATAATCAATTTGATGTTTTTTAGCCTCTTTCTTCTCTTCAGTCATAACTTATACCAACCTATCTTTTACGCATCTTCTAAAGATTTTTAAATAACATTAGCAAGTTCGGCACCAATCTTTTTTGGGGATTTCTCCAGATTCTAGAGCTTTTTTCTCCAAATCCGTTTTCGGTAGAAGATTCTTTTTTTACACATTTTGTCTCACTTCTAAAGTAGTTGTTGAGATATTTACACGTTGTTTTTATATGCCACTTCAAATATTTTACATTAACTCATCTGAAATCTCTAACCTTGTATCATCATTTACAATGTAGTACCAAATACCATCTATTGTCTTTCCCTCACCCTTGATCTCTATTTGCTTTATTATTTGAGCAGCAGATTTATATGCTTTTTGAATATCAATTAGTTGTTCTAGTTTTAAGTTTGTTTGTACATTTTTTTCTAATATTTTTAATATTTTCGGATATTTTACCAATGAAGAAAATTCAGTACCCTTTTCAATAATTTTACTTATCACTTCTCTTTGCCTTGTTTGCCTACCGAAATCTCCAAGAGGATCTTCTTTCCGCATTCGAACATATTTAAGAGCAACATGACCATTTATTTGTTGTTTTCCCTCAGGTATAAACACATCTTCAAGAGTGAAAGCAAATTTATTATTTACTGTCACTCCACCAACCGCATCAACAATATCCCTAAAACCTTCCATATTAACCTTAATGTAATAGTCAATAGGAATATTTAAAAATTGTTCAACAGCCTGGACTGTCCCTTCCACTCCACCATAAGCATAAGCCGCATTTATTTTACTATAAGAATTTTTCATAGGATTATAAACTCTC
Organism: Lysinibacillus sp. GW823-FHT06C08; assembly: GCF_058795135.1. NCBI lineage: Bacteria > Bacillati > Bacillota > Bacilli > Caryophanales > Bacillaceae > Lysinibacillus > Lysinibacillus sp. GW823-FHT06C08. Next base: position 198,706 of record NZ_JBXAHN010000002.1, on the reverse strand, counting down.
GTATCACGTGGAATGCTTACCATTGTTGATATTTCTGATTTAGGATTAACAGTAACTACTATCATAGAATCAGAACGACCAACATCATTTGGTCGCTCATCCACCCCTAGTAGTAAAAATGAGAGGGGTTTTAAATTTTCTATATTAGTTTTATTTTGCTGTTGTTTATCATTATCCTTGTCTTTATTCAAAGGTTTATAAATATGGTCAACTGATTGTGCTACAGTTCTATAGATCCCATAACTAACTAAACCAGCAAAAATAATAAATAGAGTTAGCACAAGTATTATTATCTTTCTGATATTCAATTTTTTCTTCTCTTTTAATTTATACATATACTTCACTGTCCTTACTATTTACTTAGTGTAAGTAATCTTTGAAAACATACATCATTAATTATTTTCATTTATTGTTTCTAGAATCAAAGAAGCATAGAATTCAGCACCTTCTGGTTTCAAATGTACTCCATCCTGATAAAAGTAATTTTCTTTTCCTTCACTAGCTGCATACCAATCAATAATAGTTGCGTTTTTAAACTCAGGAGCAACCTCTGAAATCGTATTGTTTACAGTTTCCTCCCATTCTTTAGGGACACGTGTATTTATAAGGTAAATTTGCTTATCGCTAAGTAAGGAAAGTAAATTACGTAATTGGTTTGAAGTAAAGGGGCCATTTGTCCCAAGCTCTATAACAATTTTCCCACCTAATTTCCCTTCTGTTTGTAGCTGTTTAATAGTTTCTTCCCCCTGTATCATTTGACGACCAACTTTTCCATCAACTAAGATTCCTGGAAGTAACTCTTCTAAATAAGGAGCGACACCAACAATGACCGAATCCCCAATAACAGTAACCCCTGTCACATCTTGAGTATTAACATTTTTTGAAACTTCCGTCTTCCCCTCCACTTCCACCTTGTCATGAATCTCCTCAATGTGAGTTGCTTTTACTTCTTCTATGGATTTATTTGTCGGAACGGTTTTATTCATACCATAACTAACAATGCCAATGGAAATGAGCAATAGTGCTAGTACAAGGATTAGTTTCTTTTTACCTTTTGTTTGTTTCTTCTCTTTTAATTTATACATAATACTTTCCTCTCTTAATGTGAATATAATTTAAAAACTCTCCTAAATATTTTCCTTAACTGCTTCTAGTATTATAGAAGCATAGTATTCAGCACCTTTTGGTTTCAAATGCACTCCATCCTCATAAAAATAATTTTCTTTTCCTTCACTAGCTGCATACCAATCGATAATAGTCGTGTTTTGGAACTCAATAGCAACCTCTGAAATCACTTTGTTCACATTATCCTGCCAATCTTTAGGGACACGTGTATTTACAATAAAAACTTGCTTATCATGAAGTGATGAAAGTAAATTACGTAATTGATTTGAATTAAAGGGACCATTTGTTCCCAGCTCAATAATAATCTTTTCGCCTAATCTCCCTTCTGTTTGTAGCTGTTTGATAATTTCTTCCACTTGACTCATTTGACGACTAACTTTTCCATCAATCAAGATTCCCGGAAGTAACTCTTCCAGATAAGGAGCAACACCAACAATAACCGAATCCCCTATGACTGTAATCCCAGCCCCATCCTGATAAACAAAATTTTTTGAAACATTCTTTTCTTCCTTAGTGTCAATTTTTTCCTCTACATAAAGTATTTCCTCTTCATTAGCCGTGGCTTTAGATTCAATTTGGGTGATATACACTCTAAATATAATAAGAAAAAATAAGCTATAAAGAATGCTTGCCAAGTATATCGCACGCATATAATATCTTCTTAAGCGCCATTTGCTACGTGGATTTTCTTTAGAATTTCTTCGCCTAAAGGGTTCCTCTATATACTTGTAAGATAAAGATGCCAAAATAAAGCTAAAAACTAGTTGAATTGTGATGTGTGTAATACTAAATTCTTTGTTGGTTGTATTTGATAAAATAATGATTGGAAAATGCCATAAGTATAAGCTATATGACCTAACCCCTATCCAGCGTAAAGGTTTACATCCCAACATTGTTCCAATAATGCTTGCAGGATGTGCAAGGACCGCAACTAAAATTGCAGTAATAAAACTTAAAAATACAAATCCCCATGGATAAAGTGATTCATTAAATTTGTTGGTACAAACCATTAATATGAGAGTTATTAATAAACTTACTACTCCTATTACGTCTAAAATTAGTCGTGCTTGATATGGAACTTGATCTCTTTGTTTTAATTGTTTACTTGGCCAAATAAAAGCCAGAGTTGCACCAATAAGTAAGCCAAATGCTCTAGTATCAGTACCATAGTAAACTCTACTTGGATCAGTGCCAGGTTCATAAATCCATCCCATTGATATAGCTGATAAAGCTGCAGCTATTAAAATCCATTTGATAAGATCGCTTCTGCGTTTAACTATTGTTAATCCGATAACTAGAAAAAGTGGCCAAATAAAGTAAAATTGTTCTTCTATGGAGAGAGACCACAAATGTCCAATAGGTGAAGGAGGACCGAAACTTTCAAAATAAGAAACTTTGTTAAAAATTAACCACCAATTATTCACATAAAATAAAGCTGATACAAAATGACCCTTTAATGAAAGTAATCTATCTAAATCAAATATTAAAAGCCATGTTCCTACACAGAATAGCATCCATAGCATAGCTGGAAGGAGCCTCCTAAATCTTCGTATCCAGAAATTTAGCAGATTAAATCTTTGTTTCCCTTTCCACTCGTTGATAATTTGATCAGTAATGAGATAACCAGAGATAACAAAAAAAATCCCTACCCCAAGGAGACCTCCTTGTGCCCACTTAAGGTTTAAATGATATGCTATGACTGCAAGAACTGATATAGCTCTAAGACCATCAAGACCTGGCATATAGTGTTTATTTTTTTGATTTTGGATTTTATTCATGTTGTTACTTCAGTCCTTACTCTATTTATTGAAGGTTGAACAGTGGCATCAAAATCCTTTTTGCTCTCATTCAAACGCCACATCTTTAATATAAGGTTTGAATATCGCAGAAGTTTAACATACTTGTAAACAAATTGTCACAACAATAAAAAAGCTAAATTTGATATATGTGAAACTAAAATGGAAGTTTAAAATTTTGTGGTATCATACGAACACACTAAAATTTGTCGTACAAAGAATTTTGTGATGAAATGTATTACATAGATTTAGTTTGTTTTTTATTTATCGAGTTTTTATATTAAAAGCGATGGGACAGTCTTGTTTAAAAAGACTGTCCCATCGCTTTATTTTAAATGTATGATTTTTTTTGAGGTGTATTTTTAATTTCTATTTCATGTATATTGCTATACCTTTTAATAAACCTTTATTTGTGGCAATAAATACTATATTTTTTCTTTCAAGTGATTGCTAATGCACCTTTCGGTTTGATTGCGTAGGGTAAAAAAACTATCAAAATGTCGCAAGGATGCCTCTAGTGGACCTTTAGGAAGGCAAGATAATAACCACCCTACCACCAATGCTATTATAACGATTAACATGTCTCCAAATGGTATTTCACCTAGACTAAAATTACCGCCAGCTAGTTGAATACCCCATACCACAACAAACTGAATTGCATACATCGTCAACGCCATACGTCCAACTAAGGCGAAAGGAATCACTAATTTAGAAATTTTTTTGGATATGATACAAACTATTCCAAGAGCAAAAAATGCTGCCCCAAGACCCATCAACGTCTGGAAAGAGGATGCACTATGTGAACTTGTTAAAAGTAGACTGTGCCACATTGGTGGTTCCACATTATATGGCCAGATTGCGTACGGGTCTAGTTCAATACTGTTTACCCCTTGAACACTTATAAGCCAATTTTCAAAGGTTTGACTTAAATCAGGAAGTACAAATTTAGACAACATAATACTAATTATAAGCATAATTGAACCACTACCTGCCAATGAAAGAGCAGTATGTGTACTAGTAAGATCAAGACGACCAATAGCCATTCCTGCCACAAAAACAGAGGAAAGTGCTAAAGCTGACATTGGACCCCCGGCAATATCATACAGAAGAAAAGCTTCAGAAAACAAACTTCCTCCAAGTACCATTACTGGTGGTCCTAACAAGATTAAACAAATTGCTGTTGTAACAAGCACACGAGTCGAACGATACACCAGGGGTAAAGCAAGTACAAAAAGCGCTGCATAAGCGGGTAATATCACCCCAAACGGTGTATTTAACATAATGAGAGTATACCCAATAAGATCGATAAAAACCGCCCGTGCTAGCATGCGTGACCTAAAAGCAGTTTTTTCTATACCTTTATCCCTCATTCCCTGTGCCATGAGAGAATAAGAAATACCACCACAAAGTACAAATAGTAAAGTTGTATTTCCTGAAACGATTGCTGCATTCTTTTCATTCAAAGCAAAGTGTTGCACATACATTCCTAAGACTGCCAATCCACGCGCAACATCAAGAGCGACCAAACGACCGAGACCACCTGAGCTCCTTTTAGAACCATCAGGAGTTTCATTTTCGATTAACAATAAACATTCCTCCTTTTCCATATTGGGGCTATAACCATAGCCAAATATAACTCTCAATTGTCTCTAAAGATTAATCAATATGTAAACAAAATGTCACAAAACAACTTTGTATTGGCTTTCTTTGAAAGCTTCTTGTATCATCTAGACACTGGATAATACTAAATTTGATATGGGACTATACTTAAATAGATATAAAAAAAGGTGGACATTTACATGGACAAAACTAAAATTCTCATAATAGAAGATGACGAACCAATTGCTGATTTGCTGTCATATGGTTTAATGATGGAAGGTTTTCATACACGCATTGAAACAACAGGATCTTCTGGATTAAGTGCAATAGCAATATACAAGCCTAATCTACTTTTACTTGACTGGATGCTTCCCGATTGTAGCGGGTTGGATATTTGTAAACAAGTAACAACCACTTACAATATTCCCATTTTGATGATAACTGCTAAATCTGATATTACCGATAAAGTAATTGGGCTAGAATATGGAGCAGATGACTATATCACAAAGCCGTTTGATTTGCGTGAGGTAGTTGCTAGGATTAGAACAATTTTTAGAAGATTAGATCAAACGAATAGCTTGGAAAAGCAAGAAAAAAGCCAAGATATTAGATTTAAAAATATTTTAATTCTACCAGAAGAAAGGCTGGTAATAAAAGATGATATAAATATAGAGCTTACTCCCAAGGAATATGATTTATTAATGACTCTAATAGGACAAAAGGGTAAAATCTTTACTCGATCAGAGTTGCTCGATTTGGTATGGGGGTATGATTTTGTTGGTGATACACGTACTGTTGATACTCATATTCAGCGTCTTAGAAAAAAACTTGATGCAGGAGACATTATTACCACAGTATTTGGAATTGGCTATAAATTTGAAAAGCAGGTGAAGTAAAGGATGCTAAGAACTATTAAAGCAAAATTTATTTTTGGTTTTTTCGCCATCTTTTTTTTATCTTTTCTAGTACTTAATTACACTGTAAAAGAAGTAACTTGGACTAATAACGAGAAGATTATAACTTCTGATTTAGTTGAGTTAAAAAAAAACAGTAATGTGTATGTTCGCCAATCTTTTTTAATTAATCATTATAAAAATAACAAGCTTTATTTTGGTGAAATGGCAGAAGAAATGGTACACGACTTAAACTTTTCTACAGGTAGTAATGTAAGTGTTTATAGTTTAGATGGTTCGTTATTATATTCTTCTGATAAAAAATCCTTTTTAGAAAAAATAGATACTGATCTTCAACAAGCTATTAAGGGAAAAACTGCTTATCATATCTCCTACTATCAAAATAAAGCCAAGGTTCTTTTCTCTTACCCTGTTGTAATTGATGGATCAGAGGTTGGAATTTTACGTTTTTCGAAAGATTTTAGCCTTCTTTATAATCAAAGTAAAAGGATTTTAGATATTATTTTTTATATAGCCGTGGTTATTTTTACTGTAGCATTTCTTTTTTCATATATTCTTTCAAGACATATCACTATTCCCCTCGTTGAATTAACACATGCATCTAATCAGGTTAAAAAAGGAAATCTTAATGTTAATATTCATTTTAAAAGAAAAGATGAAATAGGTGAATTGGCAATGAATTTCAATGATATGATCAAACGAATTAATAGTCAAATATCTACAATAGAAAGTGACCGTGATCGTTTAAAAGAGTTAAACAAGAAGGAAAAGCTATTTTTTGACAATATTACTCATGAGCTTAAAACTCCTCTTACTTCCATTCTCGGATATGCAGAAATTATAGAGCAAAAAGGAGAATCTGATAGAAGTTTTTTTAAAAAAGGTATGAAACACATTATTGAGGAAAGTCGGAGACTCCACAATATGGTAGTTAAACTTCTTGAAATATCTAAAGGCACAACGAGAGAATATCCATTCGAAAAAGTAGATACTAGTGAAATTTTAAAAGATGTTTGTGATTCTATGTCGTTTCGAGCTGAACGTTACAAAAAAAGTATAAATAGCGACATTCAAGAGGATTTGTATGTTTATGGTGATGACAATCGAATTCGCCAACTTTTTATTAACCTATTAGATAATGCTATAAAATACAGTTCACCTTTTTCACAAATAAATATTAGTGCAGAACTTGTAAAAGAAAAAATAATTTTAAAATTCATGAATCCTAGTAATCACATTGAACAGGAACAATTCACCAACCTATTTCAACCCTTTTTTTCAATAAATCAAGAAAAAGCAGAGGAAGGAAGTGTAGGATTAGGTCTAAGTATTGCAAAATCTATTGTAGAGGATCATAAAGGGATTATACGTATCTTTAATGAAAATCAAAATACCATAGTATATGTAGAAATGATATACATGAAGGATGAAAATTTATTATGAAGAAAAAACATTGGTTACATTGGTCAGCCGTACTATTTTCCCTTACCTTAATTATGACAGGTTGTAATATAGGAAAGCGTACAGAAACCATTATAATTTCAGACAATTCGGAGCAGCCTCCCATGGATCAGATGAATAAATCTTTTAAAGTTAAATCCATTTATCGTCTTCCACCGGCTAGTAAATTACTGGGTTGGTCTGATAATAAATCAGTCATTGGAATCTTTAAAGAAGAGGGATTATCTCATCTACAACGATTATCTTCCCCATATGAAAAACCTGAAGTTTTGCAGAAAATGAATAACAACATTTTTAACTTATATATGTCACCAGATGGTAAAATGATTGCTCAAACTAGATTGTCATCATATGGTCCTTCATTAAAGCTTATCTCTGTAAAAGATGGAAAAGAAAAAATTGAGATACCACTTAAGTCTAACCAGAATATCTACCTCCAAGATATAGCTTGGTCTAACAACAGCAGATTTCTATGTTTTCTTAGCTCTAGCTCAATGATTGATGAACCAACAACTATTGGTGTATTTGATATAGTTTTAAACAGCCTTCAAACATACGAATTAGTTGAACTCAAAGATAAGGGAACTTTCGTAGGGGTAAATATCTCAGATGATGGAAAAAATTTGTTATTTACTATAATTCCGCCATCTAAACCTTCTAATGATAGTAGTCTTATTTTCGTGACGATAAACAGTAATAAAATAGAAACTAAGTACACACATCAAACAAATGGAAGTAAAACTACTTGGTTAAATAATTATCAATTTGTATTCCTTGGTAAAGATGAAACATTATACGAATATGATAGCCGTAATGGTGATCTTGCCATCTTATTAGAAAAAGTAAGTATATATGAATTTTCAAATGATCAAAAGAAAATCGCCTATTCTCTGAGTGATGAAGATAATGTTTATATAGGAAGATTTCAAGGTAAAAATATACTCAATGTAGAAACCATTTATCAAGGGTTAACACCCTATGAACTCTATTGGAGCCTTGATAATCAAAGCTTACTTTTACAAGGTAGAAAAATTTCTCAAATTCTTCAAACAGAAGAACAAGTATTTATTATTGATTTTTAGTTAAATGTATTAAAAATACTAAACCTTTAACTGTAGAAGAATTTAAAGGGTTAATGAATTATTAATACCGAATATACATTTTCAATGATCATCGTATACTCATCAAACTTTTTGCATAACCTATTTTTTGTACAATTAAGGTAAGAAATATGTATGGGAGACTTATTCACACTCAGTATTGTGAAATGATTGGCTATTCTTTATAGTTGAACTTCCACAAAATTTGAAGAAACATTTCTTACATGGTAGTAGGAACAAAACGAGGACAATCAAATAAACAGATTAGAACAATCAATCTTGTTTTGAATTAAAAATTGAAAATGAAATTAATTATAAATGTTAAAAAAGGTTCATTTGATTCATGCCAGAGAGAACTAAATGATATCAAATGAACCAAAAAAACAATCAATGTTGGAATCTCGTACTAAGTATTGATATTGCAACATAGTTTTTGGTTTTTCTCATACAATATGATTGTATTTTTTCACTTGCTTATTATCCTTCCTTTGCCCGTTCTGCAAACAACTTTCTTCCTAATCCTGTAATGACACAAATCATTTCCAAAATCTCCTTCCCCTTAGGCATTTTTCGGTAATTTCTAACTGCTATCTTGCAATACACGTCATATAAAATGATATTTTAATTTAAAAATAAAGCCTTTGAAACGGAAGTCCCCTCTTTAGGTTTTATAGTAACTTGTTGTAAAGGATAGCTGTTGTTATCCCTGCTTCTTCTGCGACTGTTTTAAAGCTATGAACGAAGAATTTAAAAAGTTAAAAGAAGAAAAAAGAATCTCGTTATTCCATTAGTTGAGATGCAAGAATTGACGGCTATGATCGTCAATTCTTTCATAAGTTTCCGTTCCTAATAAATAAAATTCGATAACATTAATTTTTATCTTCTAGTGTAAATTTAACGATATAAAATCTGCCCCCTAAATGTTAGTTATTGTCTAACAATTGGAGGTCGGTTCATCCTTTCCAATGATTCTACAGAAAGAATAGCGTATTATTTCATTTTAGGGAGTATTTTGTTTTGATAGCTTGATAGCAATGTGGCGGTACCCTAACCTTATAATTGACTTTACTCATCAAAAGTTTCAACTAAATTTTGCATCTCATCAATTAACAACTTTACTGAAATAGAAGCCTTTTTAATTGAGGGTACTGCTAGAGCAATTTCTCTGCTATATTTAGGTTCTAAATTTTTTATGCAAAGGTCATCTGGTAAATGCACTATGGTAAGCTTATGAACGATTGCTATTCCTAGTCCTTCTTGGATCATCTCCAACATTGTATTTATATGGGAAACAGTAAATTCCGCCTTTAACTTGACTTTACTCTTTTTAAATATACTGATAATTGGTAGTTCAAATCCTCCTCCGCATAATATGATTGGTTTATTATCCAAATCATTAATATGAATAAATTCTTTATCGGACAACGGGTGAGTCTTTGATAAAACGACAACCATCTTGTCCGTGGCAATTGGTATAACATCCATCTCTTTTCTGGGAAGGGTGATGAATCCTACATCGATGACTCTAGTAGATAGCCATGTTTCGATTTCATCTAAAGTGCCTTCGTAAATGACAATCTTTAAAGAAGGATATTTTTGTTGAAAAATCTTTATGATTTTAGTCAAAAACTTAGAAGCACTCGAAAAGCTTCCAATTCGTATAGTTCCAACCTCAAATCCCTTTTCCGCAGCTACTTCCTGCTCAATTTTGTCTACATGATTCAACACTTCCTTAATATGGAATAATATACGTTCTCCTACATCTGTTAGAATTAATCCCTTTTTTCGATCCCTCAACAGTATGGTAACTCCTAATTCTGCTTCTAAACTCAATATGGCATGACTAACAGCTGGCTGAGTCATATGTAAAGTATGCGCTGCTTTTGTAAAACTCCCCGTGTCTATTGCTGTAGCTAACACCTGTAATTGTGATATCGTCATCATAAGTAAATACTTATACCTCCTATTAAAATAATTGATTTTATTTATACTATATAAGTATAGTATCATAAATGATGTAATCATACCAAGGAGGCGTTATGTTAAATGAACAACCATATAAAAGTGAAAAACTTTTTTCTTCTTACTTTTCTAGTCATCATATGGGGGATACATTGGCCACTGGCTAAATTTTCCTTAAATTATTCATCTCCCCTATTATTTTCTGGACTGCGATTATTTATAGGGGGACTTATCTTACTTATAATTGCTATTCCAAGATATAAAATGCTTCGTTTTAAAGAAACATGGCCTATTTACTTTGTATCAGCATTCTTCAATATTATTTTATTTTACGGTCTACAAACAGTTGGTTTAAATTACTTACCTGCAGGACTTTTTACATCAATTGTTTATCTCCAACCAGTTTTAATGGGTATATTCTCATGGATTTGGCTTGGGGAATCCATGCATTTTCTTAAATTTGCTGGGTTAATTTTAGGTTTTGCAGGTGTGGGTGTCATTTGTTTAGGAGGATTAGCAGGACATATTTCGATTATCGGCGTTCTTCTTGCTTTATGTACTGCTGTTAGTTGGGCGTTCGGTACAGTGTTTATGAAAAGAACAGCTCAAAAAGTTGATGGAACTTGGCTAACTACACTTCATATTATAATTGGGGGACTGTTCCTACTTGCGTTAGGAACGGGAACGGAAAGTTGGTCTTCTATATCATGGAACATACAGTTTACTCTATCCTTATTATTTATTTCTATATTTGTAATTGCATTTGGTTGGCTTGCTTTCTTTACATTAGTTAGTTCCGGGGAGGCAAGCAAAGTATCAACATATACTTTTTTAATCCCTGTTATCTCTATTTTAGTGAGTTCTTTCTTTCTACATGAAGCAGTTACAATTAATCTTTTCGTAGGAATGATCATAGTCGTACTTAGTATTGTGCTTGTTAATATAAAGCCTAAAGAGAAGACTTCTGTTTCATCAGCATAAATATCATTTTAAGAATATAAAGAGGTATTGCTTTGAAATAAAGTTAACAAAAACAACTTGCACAATCCCTTATTTAATAATAAAAAAGAAGAATCCCTTTTGAAAAAAGTTTGATCAAAAGAGATTTTTCTTTAGCAGTTTTAAGTTAGGCTTTTATAAAAAAGTTTGATTATTTTCTACCTGTGTTGCTCCACAATCCGCCCCATTATTGTAGATCCTAATGCCCCTGAAAGTTTAGGAACGATTAAAAATGCAAATTTACGTAAATAGATTGACTATTGATACACGTTTTATTCAGATAGCATATAGTTTTTTCAGCAAAATCTTGAAAAGTATTATTGTAGCTATGTTTATATACCTTTGTATAAAAAACTGTTTAAACAATGTCCATTAGAAAAATCACGAAACGTTGATATACCAGCGTCCGTGACTTTTTAGTGTCGGCCCAAGCTTTGATTTAGGAAACAATTTTAAATTTGCTTTGTAAAAACTACTTAATCTTTTTCCACATGCACTCGCTTCACAAAGAATGATAAAATAAGTCCGATGATTGAAAGGCCAACGATAAAGATGTACGCATGCTTTGTTCCTTCCGCCATTAATTCACCTGGTGTAGCGTTTGGAAATTTCTCCATATGCAATGTTTGGCCATTTACCAATAATGTAATTGCCAACGCTGTTCCGATACCACCAGCAATTTGTTGTAATGTACTCATGACTGCGGCTCCATCACCATATAATTTGCGTGGTAATTGGTTTAATCCATTTGTTTGCGCAGGCATAATAATCATTGAAACACCGATGAAAAAGATGGTATGTGCCAAAATTACTTGCCAAATTGGTGTATCTACAGAAATCGTAAAGACAAAAAGTAAGCTTGAAATAACCGCTAAAAGATACCCAAGTGGCAAAAATTTCTTTGCGCCATATTTATCAAATAACTTTCCTACAAAAGGAGAACAAAAAGCATTCATTGCACTACCAGGTAAAAGAATCATCCCAGCTACTGTGGCACTAAATAGTAAAGATGCTTTAAGATACATTGGTAATAGAATGGCTGATGATAATATGAGGAGCATGCCGCTGAATAATAACAGCGTTCCTAATGTAAACATAGGAAATTTAAACACTCTCAAGTTAATCATTGGTTGTTTCATTTTCATTTGACGAATACTAAATAATATAATGGATACCGCACCTACAATAAAAGGCATATATACCGAAACAGAGTTAAATGATTTCTCCGCAATATTACTTAAACTATACATTAAACCGCCAAATCCAAGCGTGGATAACAGGACAGAAAACAAATCAATCGCAGGTTTTGTAATAGTTGATACGTTATCAATCTGTTTAAGCCCGATAATTACTAAAGCTACATAAAAGATAAGACTAATCCAGAAAATATAAGCCCAATTCAACGAATCAACAATAAGACCAGCTAAAACAGGACCAACTGCAGGTGCTGTTGTAATGACAAGTCCCATTAATCCCATCACAGCTCCACGTTTATAGATCGGAAAAATTAGTAAAATTACATTCATCATTAATGGTAAAATAATTCCCGTTCCAAGAGCTTGAACGATACGACCAACTAGTAAAACTGCAAAACTAGGTGCTGCTGCAGCTAAAATGGTTCCTACAATAGAGAAGATTAACGAACCGACTACTAGTTGTTTTGTTGTAAACCATTGAATGAGTAGTGATGAAACAGGTACGAGAATACCAATTGTTAATAGATAGCCCGTCGTAAGCCACTGGGCAGTCGCTGCTGACACACTAAAATCTGACATAATGTTAGTCAGTGCCATATTCAAGGCCGTCTCACTAAATAGCCCGATAAATGCAGCAAACATTAGTACAAAAGCCATACCTTTAGGGCTACGTACTGGTACAACTTGATTGGATGAAGACATAAATTACTTCCTTTCTTCCCTAGCAATAATTAGACCGGTCTATATAAATTTACGATGAATAAGTCCCTTTTTACTGGGACAGTAGTAAAGGGATCATCTTGTTAACATGATGTAATGGCTCACACGATTTTTTTGTAAAACATAACGTAACGCCCCCTTCAATTAAGGCACTAATTGTTTCACTAATTAAATACGCGCGATCTTCGTTATAGCCACTTATTCTTAATTTATCGTAATAAAGATTTTCCCACATTGTAAAGGTTTCTTCACAAGCCTGTCGTAGATTCTCATTGACAAATACGGTTTCCATCGCGAGCAATCCGAGTGGGACGTTTTTAAATTGTGTTTTGCGTTCTATGTCTCTAAAATGTTCAGCAATATTTCCGATATGATATTGAAATGCTTCGACTGGGTCATCGTAAACGGCTAAATTTTCTTTGATAGCTGTTGAAATCGTCTTTGCAGATAAATTAATCGCTTCAATTGCTAATTGCTCCTTACCATTAGGGAAATGATAATATAACGAACCTTTAGGCGCTCCGCTCTCTTTAAGTATTTCACTTAACCCCGTAGCGTGATAACCTTTCAAATGAAAAAGCAAGGTTGCTGCTTCTAAGATTTTCTCTCGGGATGTTTCTTTACTAGACATATATCTTGCCTCCTTCAAAATTATAACGAACGGTCTAGATAATTGTAAATACATTTTTTTATGTTGTCAATCTAAAATCTTTACTTTTTCACTACGTAAACGATTATCAAAATTTAGAACGCTTAGTTTAAAATGGTTGTCTGTAAATATGGTTCAAAATAGCTTCTTTGTCGTTATGTTCGTATTTTAGATTCTTCCTAAAAAACAGCGCCCCCAACTATTAGCATATAACTAACAATTGGGGGCGCTGATTGATTCCCATATTCTCTTTCCTATTTACTTTGCACTTTATAAACTTTACTATCAGGCTGTCTGTTCATTGCCTGTTGTAAAAATTGAGTTGCGGTAAATAATTTGTCTTCATCAATAGTTGTTTGAATGCCTAAGCGATGTAGGAAATTCACTAAATCATTCGTTGAGACATTGCCGCTTGCACCTGGGGCATAAGGGCACCCACCCAAGCCACCAATAGCACTGTCGTATTTAGTGATTCCGAGTTCAAGAGCAGTAAATATATTGGCTAAAGCGCGGCCATACGTATCATGAAAATGAAGGGCAAACAGATTACTGTCGTATTGCGTGAGCAGCTCTGTTAAAATAGCCTTCACCTGTACAGGGTCTGCTACACCGATTGTATCGCCCAGCGAAATCTCAGAAACGCCCATTTCTATATAGGCATCAATTATTCTCTTGACGGTTTGAATTTTTACCTCGTCCCCAAACGGACTGCCAAATACAGTTGAAATATAGCCTCTTAACGCTATACCTTCACGATTTGCTGCTTCAGCTACAGCCTTTAGGTTATGCAAAGATTGGTCTATGGAAGCATTCAAATTACTTTGATTATGCTCCTCAGAGGCAGAAATAAATAATGCAATTTCATCAACTTTTTGTTGAATGGCCCCTTCTATCCCTTTTAAGTTAGGGACAAGCGCTGCATACGTTATTTTTTCATTACGTGTGATTTTCTCGAACACTTCATGATGATCGGCCAAGGCTGGTATCCATTTTGGACTAACGAACGAGGATACTTCGATATGGCGGACACCTGTTTCACTGATTAAGTTAATCCATTGTACTTTCAAATCAGTAGGAATAAATAAATTCTCATTTTGTAAGCCGTCACGCGGGCCGACCTCTCTTATTTCCACTTTTTTTGGTAAAGTCATAAAGATACACCTCCTTTAACTAAATGCCGAATAGCTGCAGCATAATCCAGCTTGATGCGTAGAATACCATGAATTGCACGCCGGCACCTACACCTAAAATACGATTTAATAAACCACCAACCGTTGCGACTGTAAATGTTAGAACTACCCCTAACAATTGTGCCTCGTTATAGGCAAGCAAGAATGCTAATCCTATGAACATGGCTACGATTGCTTCCTGGCTAATATATTTTAATACTAATACAGACGCTTTACGTGCATAATTCATCGCAAACGGATAAGCAATTAAAGCCGCCACACTAATACCAATTAACCCGAAAATGAAAAAGTCCCATGAAGACATTAATGTGTGTAGGTTGTTTACCGGATCCACAGTAAAAATCGGTGGTGCATTAAATAAAGGTGATGCTGGTCCAAGTGCTACTGGGCTTAACGGAATACCGAATGCAATTAATGGAATAATAGCTTCAGCGATATATGTCGATTCCGTTACTCCATTCATGACAGTAAGACTCGTTGTTGATTTTTTATAGGCACCTTTTGTGCGAGAGCCTACAATTTCTCCCATTAAAGACGTCATCCCTACAGGACTAAAGACAAATGTTAAGGAAGAAAGAAACGTTGTAATGCTCGTGAAAATCGTCTGTCTTTTCGATAAAATTTTAAATGGATTCGGAAAATATCCTTTCCATGATTTCGTTTCAGGTGCAAGATTATATTGATTTTGCTTACTGCGCGTTAAATCATTTTTAGCAACAGGAGATGCTGCCATTAGAATATTACTAAACATTGGCCCAATGGCGATCCCTAAAAAGAATGTAATACTTAAATGTTTATCAAGCATTGCAAAGCTAACGCTATCTAGAGCCTTAATGAAAAACGCAAATGGAATAATGATTAAAAGACTTGCCCATTTCCCTTTTGAAAAGAACGCGATTAAAATAGCGGCAAGTGTAAAAATAATGCCTGACGAAGATTTAAAGAAGTCGGCAAATTGACCTAAAAACTGACCTAATAGGACGGCAGTTGGTAAGGCGATAAATGCACCGATGACACCGCCTGAAATCATTTTACGTAGTGCAACATGCGGCATGCCTAAACGGCGTAATGTATTTGCATGGTCGATTAACGGTACAGCCGTTGTGTCACCAGGAATACCTAATAACGCAGTTGGTACAGCATGTGTTAAATGCTTAGCTAACACCCCCGCCATGAAGAATGCGAACACACCTTCAGGAGGCGCTCCCAGTAAAATAACTAGCAATGTAATGGGTACCATAATTGCAGTTTCATCTGTACCTGAGATAAGACCAATGACAGTGAAGATAGCTGCACCTAGAAGAGCAAATAGCAGAGCAATTAAATATATACTCATTTTTTATCCGCTCCCTTCAAGCCTTGTAAGCTAGAAAGAATACCAAATTCCTCGAGCTCTTTTTTTGTCACAGGGTCTTCCTCAATTAAGCGTATTTCCTCATCGATATCAATTTGTAAATCTTCAAACGCTTCCTTTAAAGAATGACTAGATGTTTCATCCTCTACTAAAATACGCTTTGGTTTAAATAGAATGGTATTGATAACGACAACTATTAGAATACCTGCAATTCCTGTTAATAGTGAGTAGGAGTTAATCATTTGAGGGTCTGCAAACTTCGGAAATACCCACTGGCCTAATTGATAGCCCAAAAAGCTGGCTGCAACGCTTAAAATAATTGAAATGATTAACTGATTACCAGAAACCGTGTCACCTAGAATTTCGATAAACTTTTTTTCATCTACATTTTTTTGCTCATTAAATGGAGTATTCGCCAAGTTACTCACCTCGCAGAGAATTTGTAATCTCTAAAACACGATCATAACGGAAATCTTTCTCTTCAACTGCCTGCTGCACAACACGGTCAATAATATCGCCTGTTGCTCCAGCCATTACAGCCAAGTTTTTGGCATGCAGACGCATATGACCTGATTGAATACCTTCTGCGGAAAGTGCTCGTAAGCTCGCTAGGTTTTCTACTAATCCTACCGCGGCAATATAGCTGGCTAGTTCCTCTGCAGATTGCACATCCATAATTTTTAGCGCGGCTTTTGCAACAGGATGAGTCTTTGTAGCCCCTCCCACAATACCAACAGCTAACGGTAATTCCAATGTACCAACAAGATTGCCTGCTTTATTCAGCTCCCAAGTCGTTAAAGAACGATATCTGCCAGAACGGGCAGCATAGGCATGAGCGCCTGCCTCAACAGCACGTGTATCGTTACCCGATGCTAATACTGCAGCAGTAATACCATTCATAACTCCTTTATTATGTGTAGCAGCACGGTACGGATCAGAATCTGCAAATTCGTAAGCACTTACAATATTTTTCGCGATCGCTATCCCCCCGAGCATTTCTGTCGAGAATTCACCACGAGCACGAACAATACGCTTATCTGCTAAATTTGAAATTATTCTGAGCACAACTCGTCCATTTGTAATCCGTTCGATTAATGGTGACACAGATTCTGCCATCGTATTTACAGCATTTGCCCCCATCGCATCCTTCGTATCTACGATTAAATGCACAACAACCATTGTTTCTTTTGCTGTGTCGATTAAGTGCACCTCTACATCCTTTACTCCGCCGCCCAGCTTTACTAACGTCGGATCTTTTGCATTACAGTGTTCGATGATTTCATCTTTATGTTCAAAAATTTTCGCCCTTGCTGCATGAGGGTCATCAATATTTAATACTTGAATCTGTCCGCGCATAACTGTTCCTGAGCTGGAAGTAAAAATTCCGCCTAACTCATATGCTGCACGTGCAGCATTACTAGCTGCAGCAATCACAGACGGTTCTTCCGTAGCCATTGGAATAAATACCTCTTTACCATTTACTTTAAAATTGGCTGCTACCCCTAAAGGAATTGAAATGTGTCCAATAACATTTTCAACCATTGCATCTGCAAGCTCTAATGAAATTCCACTGTTTAAAGCTTCAACTTCCTCGTTTGTTAACTTTGATTTTTCAGCGATTAACTTAACTCGCTCTTCCACTGAAAGTAAATAAAATCCTTTAATTCGTGAAGTCATCCCCATACCCCCAAAAATATAAAAAGTGTAATACAATTCAACTAAGTTGAATAGCATTACACCAATTGTAAATTGTCTGAATAGTATTGTAAACAAGAAAATTGTATTTTCGATCATATTTACGTTTAAAAGATAGATTTAATCCTCCACATAAATTGTTAATACTTTTGAGTTTTCCGAAGAGTTGTTAATAAAGATATGTTCTTTTTTTCCTGAAAAATACGCCGAGTCACCTTCTTCTAAATGGTAAAACTTATTATCGTATTTCAAGATGATACTACCTGAAATGATGTAAATGAATTCATCATTTTCATGTGTATAAAGGGCTAAATTTTCTGCCCCATTATGTACAGTGACAATTGAAGGATTGATATTGCTCATATAGCTCTTATTCGCTAACAGCTCGTATTGATAACCGAGCTGATTCGTTTCAACCGTCTCATTGCGCTCTTTTTTCGAAACAATAGAAATGCCATCAAATTGATCCTGGATAACAAACCAAGCCATAGGCACATCAAATATTTCCGCAATTTTGGACAATGTCACCAGGCTTGGTGTCGCTTTGCCATTTTCTATTTTTGAAATATGACTTTTCGTTAAATTGATCTGCGAAGCTAAATCATCCTGAGACATTTTATTTTTCTTTCGCATCTGCTTTATTTTTACTCCAACTTCTAGTAAGTTCATTCATTCCAGTCCCTTCGATCAGTTAGGCTTTTTACATAACTATACTATATTTTTAAATGTAGGATAGAAAATACGGAAAGTAGCTATTTGAGGTCTTGAAATGATGAGGGTGTGTAATGTTGTTCACTACACACCCTTTACTATGTTTTATGAGATAGATTTATTAGCAGTCTGTCCATGCATTGCGCCCTGTTTTGTGAATCAGCTAAACAACGTAAAAGTTTGTAAAAAGAACCCAAAAAGAACGGAGTCATAGCCATGATGAAATATCGGCAATTTTCCTATCTATTAGGCATCTTTACCAAGTACCTCTGCCAAAAGCGGGATAGAGGAAGAGGAACCTTTTCTAGATACTGCAAGGGAAGCAGCCTTTGAGGCTATATTTAGTGCGGATGTAATGTCTGCTTTTTGAGAAATCATACTAAGGAAATAGCCTAAAAAAGTATCCCCTGCTGCCGTCGTATCCTTCACTTTGACTTTATAGATTTCTTGCTTGTGTTCTTGAATTTTGTCTCTATACACGACGCCATTTGTACCTAAGGTCAACACAATTTTTAAATTACTATTGTTTGATAGTAAATGATCGAGTATTTTGTTAGGTGATGTTTCTCCACTAATGGCTTGTCCCTCGATCTCATTTAGTAGTAAAAAATCAATTTTCGAAAGGTCTAAATCCTTCATCGTATCACTTATTGGAGAAGGATTTAACGCAATGGTTAAACCCTTCCTATATGCCGCATTGATTAGATAATCTAGACTGTTTATTTCGTTTTGAAGAACGAGGAAATCATCCGCATTGAAGTCCTCTAGCACTTGATCAATTTGTTCGACCGTTATTTCTTTATTCGCTCCACCATAAAGGAAGATACAATTCTCACCTGTCGGCGTCACTTGGATAATGGCATGCCCTGTAATTAAACCATCCTCAACTATTCCCTCAACATTAATTCCTTCTGCGGTTAATTTTTGTTTGAGAAATAGACCATCTTTTCCAATTTTACCTGCATGAAACACTTGAGCGCCCGATTTTGAAAGAGCTATGGATTGGTTTAATCCTTTTCCACCGGGATATTGTTCAAAGCTGTCCGAAGATAATGTTTCACCTTCTTTCACAAAGTGAGGTAATGTATAAACCTTATCAATATTTAATGATCCGAAATTCAAAAATTTCATCTACCCACCCCATTCAATTAACTTATCAATAATTCTATTAGACGTTTCTTGAATAATGCATTGTCAATAGTCTTACAAACTGTGGCATTAGGCGTGTGCCCGGCAAATCCATCCGAAATGGCAAGTTTACTACCGTCATTTAAGATTACTTGACCATAGGCAGCAGCTTCTGTCGTACACACATAGCAATAGCATAATTTGTCCTCCACAACGATTTCATTCCATAATACAACACCCATTGCAACGGCATCTGGTAAATCAACAATATGTTCATTACTTCTTTCTAAATTATACGCAAGCAAGGAACGGTTACATTGAACAGAGAACACAGCCTCTTCTTTACCGCTTGCCAGTAATACATCCATATCTTCCTTATTCCATGCTGCTTCGCCTAAACATACATCAAATCCAATGATGGTAGTAGGTATACCAGAATTGAGCATAATACTATAGGCCTCTGCATCTACATACACATTAAATTCAGCAACAGGTGTAGTATTTCCAGGGCCAAAGCCAGAAGTACCCATTGTGTAAATATGCTTGACCTTTTTCATTGTCTCTGGTGCTTTCAATATAGCAAGGGCAATATTTGTAACGGGACCAATCGTTACAATTTCGATTTCACCAGGGTTATTTTCAATCAATTCAAGGATCGCATCGACGGCATGCTTGCTTTCTGGCAAAAGTGTGGGATGTATTAAATGACAATCGCCCATTCCATCTTCACCATGAACATTCACAGCTGTAACTAAATCCCGCATAAGTGGCTTGGCTGCTCCAACATAAAGCGGTGGCTTTTGACCATTCGCGACCTCAATGGTCATTAGTGCATTTTTTGTCGCTAATTCAATCGGGACATTGCCACAAACAGTGGTGATCGCCTCTACTTTTAGATTAGTTGATTTTAATGCCATCATTAAGGCTACTGCATCATCACTTCCAGTATCTGTATCAATAATTAATTTCCTCATAACAAGACCTCCCATTCATATTTGCTCTGATTATATAATTCCATCTATAATGAAAAAAGGTCAAATGACCAAAACTAAAAAGATGGTGAATATATGGATTTTCAAGCTATTGTGAATGATGCACCAGCGCCTATTAAGAAAGAATTTATTTATAGAAAACATACAAAAGGCAGCCCTATCATTCACCCACATGAACAAAATAATTATCTTTATATCCTAACTACAGGAACGGCAGAAGTGTATAGACAAAGCTATGAGGGAGCGATGCTGTCGCTTTATATTTATGATGCATATAGTTGTTTTGGGGAAATAGAAATTTTTAATGAAAAGATGAAAACACTCGGTGTAATCGCGAAACAAAATTGTGAAACGATAGCTATCCATAAAACAAAGGTGTATGAATGGATGAAAATCGATTTTAATTTTAATGTTTATATCGTGAAACAACTTGCCTCCAAGTTAACATTAAGCTCAGATACTACAGCAAAATTATCATTACTAACTGTTAAAGACCGTATTTTATTAAGCATACATAATCATTATAAAATCGGTGATTTAGGTCATCTTACAAAGCAAATTTTATCAAGAGAGGTCTGTGCCCCCATTAGAAGCTTAAATCGTTCAATCAGTCAGTGCATCAATGAGGGCCTTATACATTATAAAAATAAAAAATTCTCTATTCATTCAATAGAAGAACTAGAAAAACACCTTAAACATTTTTTATAAAGTTTTCGATTTGTTTTCATTTGGCAACAGTAGATTATTCCAGCACATAAAAAAGTCAGTTTCCTGTGCGCTCAGGATACCGACTTTTTTTTGCTTCATCTAATTTGGTCCATTACCTAAGGAAACATGTATTAACCGTCCTTACTACATTCTTAGAGCCTCTTCACCCCTACTAATTCCTGTCGGTTAAATTCCATTTTGTATATATCGGGCTTGGTTGTTTGTAGCAAAAAATCTAAATTGTACGCTTCATGATAGTATCCCATCATCAAGGTCATGACTAATGCGTGAGTTCCTATTACTACTTTTTGCCCCTCATAGGTATTTAATAGCTCTTTTAAAACTTTAACAGCTCTTTTTTGACACTCGTTATTCGATTCTCCACCCTCTAATGCTAAATTGGGGTCCAAGAAGGATTTCTCTAATAGCGGAAATAACTCATTATCAGGTAATCGCTTTTCTTCTGATGAAAAAATTCGCTCTTTTAATTCTTCACAAACGATAACTTCTTGACTCAGTTGTTTAGCTAATGGCTCAACAGTTAAAATGGACCGAGTATATGGACTGGATATTATAGTATCAATTCCCTCACCCCTTAACACATCAGCTATACTTTGAGCACTTAATTGGCCGTTCACAGTTAACCCTCTTGTTCGGTCAATTCCCTCATACGGAGATTCACCGTGCCTCACCATATAAATAAACGTCGTTTTCCCCTTAACAAATGCCACTAATCACTCACCTCATGTATTATTTAGCAGGAACAATATATTAGAGTAGGTATTTCAATGAAATTCCCAAAAATATATGGTTTATCCTTTTTTATGATCCATTTTATAGAACGAATCTGGATGAAATGAGTTTCAAGAAATGTAATTTAACACCAAATCAATCACCCTGCACTGATAATTCGATAAAGAAAAAAGAGTTGCCTATAAGACTCAAATATTCTCATTCAAAATTAAAGAGCATCATTCTTTTTCAGGAATGATGCTCTTTTAAACCAAATCTACTTATGTTCAAATGTCTTACTAAGTATAATTGACAACTGTTAAATGACGCTCCAACGGCGTGTTTACATATATCCTAGCTTGTTAAGAAGACGGTTCATTATTATTGCCATTTCAGCACGGGTTGCAGTTTGATGTGGTTTAAAATCACCTTCATTATCACCTATCATAATACCGTTGGAAATGATTTTTTGCACTGCCTCAGTAGCCCAATTGGATACTTCTTTTGAATCATTGAGAGATATCGAATAGTTTACAGAAGCATTTGAAGGAGTGCTGCTACCATATTCAAGTACTCTCGAAAGGATGACCGCAAGTTCTTCCCTTGAAACATATTCATTCGGTCGGAAACTACCGTCCTCATACCCATTCACAAATCCGGCTTCTATTGCAGAGGAAACCTCCTCTACATACCATTGACCAGAAATATCAGATAATGCTGCAGGATGCGCCGGCTCTGGGATGCCTATTGCCCTGACCAATAGTGCTGCTGTCTCCGCACGCGTTAAGTGGGCATTCGGGTCAAAGATTCCCTGTCCTTTTCCTTCAAAGATAAGCATTGAAGCCAACTTTTCCGCTTCTTTTTTGGCCCAATGTCTTTTCATATCAGCAAAAGTTTGTTGGTTACCAATATTTAAGTACAAGCCATCACTGCTGACGGGAAGCAACGCATAGACTTGACCTCCGATGTTTTCATAACGGACCGGAACATATTTCAGTTGCTTAAGCTGCTCGTTCCATACCGTTACAATCGTATCTGTAGGGTTCTCGGAAACGACAATGCGTCTTTCAACCTTACTACCTAATTGTTTGATAGCAATACCGGCTTCGTCTCCAATACTCATAATAATTTCAAATTGAATAGGGCCAGACAATAATTTTGCACCTCGAGATTTTAGATCATTTAATAAATTAACTGGAGCTTCCGTCTCTCCAACGAAAATTGAAAAGTTGATTTTATCGCTATTTTTCCCTACAAATTGGTTCTTTGCAGAAGCAATCAATTCAGAGACAGGCAGTTTCATTATCCCACCAGCCGCTGTTATTTGAATCGCAAACGAAGGATTCAACTTGAGTAATTTGTGTGCCGTTTCTCCGCTCACCTCGAAATATCCCTTTGCTGTCTTCTTATCGAGCTCAATAAAGCCAGATTTCACTTGAGACTGGGTAAGATTGATTCTTTCCTTTTGATTATTTTGGTCAATGAAATCAATGTAAAATTCCGATTGTAGCTGTTCAGATTCCTTAGTAGGTTCCTTAATTGGTTCTTTAATAGGTTCTTTCGGCTCCTCAACATTTGTATTATTCCTTAAAACAATCAAATGAAACTGTCGACTCTCTGATTCCAGCCCTTTTGTTACCGTAGCTGTGAGGGTAACTGTTTGGTTTCCAGATGATGGCTGAGAAACTGAACCGTCAGCAGGATTAATCAGTTCTGCCCGACTAGAAGTCCATGTAATGGAAGAACCATTCTTCCCTGTAGCTGGAAGACTCAACCGATTTCGTACGTGCTTTTCGTCATCACCAGCTGTGTAACCAATCGCAAGTAGCTTTATGTCTCGAGCCACTGCCTCTTTATCCATCATATCGGTAGCTAAAATCGTTAGGTTATATCGGATTTTATAAGTTGTCTGATTCGCATCAACCTCTGCCTCTAGCGTTATGGCTGAGTCGCCAGCTGGGTAAGCCGGCCGCTGCACGGCTCCTGTTGTTGCATTAAGTAAGCTGTTGTCCGAAGACGTCCAGCGAATCGGACGCCCTGCATCATCTGCACTTGGTAACCCAACATTTGACTTCACTGCATTGGACGTTTCTCCTATGGCGAACACTGGCTTTGGAGCAGCATAAACGGTTAGCTGGCCTAAGTCTTTTATAACCTCGTAATTGGATAAACGGTTCAATGGATCAAGAAGCTGTGCAGTAATATCATAAACACCTTCAGCGCTATCTTCCCTCGCTAGTGAATCATACTTTGCCGTAATGGAGTCATCGGCAACTGCGCCTGTAAGATTGCCAGTGAATGGAGGATTTGCTTTACCTGCCCAGCGTGATATCGAATCCGATGCAACATGAAGCTCAGCTTTCTTAACTGTTAGCACTCCCTCCTCAATAACAACTTGGTAATTATTCAGCTTGCCTTCGGGATCAGCTAAGGACGGAATGATTGTATACGATCCCACTGGGCTTGATTCGGTTGCTGCTGTCGAATAGGACGCTAGAATTTCATCTCCATTCACAATTCCAGTAATTGAACCACTCAAAGACGGATTGCTTTGTCCATATGCCCGGGATTGATTGGCAACCATGACGGTTAAAGACGCTGGTATTACAGTTAAAGTTCCTGGCGAATAAGTGATTGTGTACTTCGTTGATGCCAAACCACTGGCTGTTATATTATAAATGCCGATTGGGCTTGAAGTAACAGCTGCTGTCGAATACACTGGTTGCCCGATCGAAGCAGCTGTGTCCCATGCCATCAGGCCGTTATAGTTCAGTGTGAAATTGTTATTAGTTGTTCCATATTGTCTAGTCACATTGTTAGGCGTTACAGTAAGCGGGGCTTTGTTGACCGTAAGTGTTGTTGTCTGTTCTGCCGCAGGGTAAGGATACGAAGCTTCTGTCGATACTTTCAATTCATAGCTTCCCGCAGCTTGTCTAAGTGAATAGGAGCCGGAACCAATACCTGCTGAATTGGTTGTAATAAAACCTATGGAACTTCCATTAATGGAGACATTAATTCTCTTTCCTACGATAGGCCCATCAGGTGTTGTCAGCATTGCCGAAATAACTACCGTTTGGCCGTATGTACCATTCAAAGGAGACACTGCGAGCGTAGTTGTATAATCCCTTGGTGATTGTCCGACATAGGTGTTAAAGCCGAAGTCATAATTTGTCCAATTGTTTTCCGTATAGGCTTGTCCCCCTCCATATACGTTGGAAGTATAAACCTTCCAAGCCGTTTGCGGCGTATCGCCGATTGAGGAAGTTAACAGCATCGTATATTGCTGTCCCGCTTGTACCTGCGTAGGCTGATCGAAAAATACGCTCACCCAGCCCCCTGGATTGTAAGGGATATCAATGCTCCTAAATGTCGCAGTTGCCAAAGCAGCTCCGGAAACACTTTCACCATCATAAATACTAAGTGTAAAAACAATACCTGAGCTTCCGTAATCTACCATATACAGATCAATTTTATTCAAATAACCGGACAAGCCTGCCGTAAAGCTTTGACCTTTTCCGTGCGCTCGAAAGATTCCACCCGGGTCCCCCGCTCCGGATGTTTGGTCAAGCGTATCAGCAGCCGATGCAGATCGAAGACCATTAATTGTTTCTGGAATGACTATATCTTCCGCTTGTCCTGTATAGTCAGTTATCATGACATCCGAATCAATAGGTGTCACAACAAAATCATCATCGTTTGTATCATTTGCATTGGCAGATATATCCACCCAAGATAAACTAAATAATAATAAAATCATGAAGATGTTACTTATTTTTTTCAAATATAAACGCCCTCCTTTACGTGATTTGCCGCTTTTCTCTATGTATCATTATAGAAATACATACATTTTCACTATACTATAGAAAAAAAAAGAGTAATACTGAATAATGTTAATGATTAGCAAATTAACATTCAAAATTAATAGATTTTTGTATAGCATCTAATGTAAAGCGGACTGTCAGTAATAATCCGTAACTTAAAACCCTAAAATGCTTCATTCACACGACCACTTCAACTACTCTCAAAACAAGAAACCTACGAGAATAGTCATCCGCGAACCTATAAAAAAGGTAGCACCTGAAATTTTTCCTGATGCTACCGACAAATTATCATATTTCTATAGTAGTTTTTCAAGCGGGACTTAGTACAGATTCATATATTTTCTCATGGCAAAAAGCTCTTTTTAATGATTTTTACACATAATTTATTGAAAGTGCTCTATGCACGTCTTTTGTACAACTAGCGATAAGATAGCGCAACGACTGCTCCCCAGCAAAATGCGTTTTGATCATCTCCCTTTTCCAGTTATACGAAATCATTTTATGAAAAACCCCGCGAACTTTTTATTGTTCGCAGGGTTTCTATCGTTATTGCCAAGCTTGCTCCGTACCATTCCACTGTTTAAAAAACTCTTCATCTGCCAATAGGACTTCATATATTGGGTTGAAAAATTGTTTAACAATTCCTTTTTCTAGTATAGGCGTTGACTCCCATGTCAGGTGACGTTGGTCAGACAATTCCTCAAGATAAGCCTGTAATTTACGACCCTCTATGTTTTGTGTTTGTAATACCCTCTCAATATCTTCTACTATTTTTGAAGTCATAGAGGGATATTGGAAAATGTCAAGCAAGGCTTGGGCAACTACAAATTCGACTGAAGAGGTAGAGAGCTCCGCTGGCTTCAAGTCTAGCATCGACGGGAAAGTATAGGTCGTTGGTGCTATTCGATTTTCTATAAAGGTTATTTTAACTTCTATGTATGTAGTGATTGTGTCCAATGTTGCTGGTATTTTTAATTGAATACTCGTATCCGTTATTATACTTTCGATGTCATTTTCTAAAAATTGAACGCCGTCCTCCTGTATTTCGAACGAACAAATTTCTGTAAATGCCTGTTGGACTATGTCGTGTTGATACGCGCTTTTTCGTGCTGTGAGTGTTAGTTCATTCGGTGGCATCCCTACTCCTTCAGCTAATGTAAAGAAGAAAAGATCCCCTTCTATGTAAAATTGATCATAATGGGATGATATTGATAAACGGTAGAGAAGTCTTTCCTGACAATAAAATGCTACTAGTTGCTCAATGCTTACTTTCTTCATTTCTGCTATTTTTGTTAATTGCGTAATTACATCTGCTGTTATTGTATTGATTTTCTCCATAAACTTCCCTCACCTTTTTGATTTTTCAGATTTTTAACTATAGAATTTAGACTTTTACTAAAATTCTTGCTTTTATTATTACTTATTTTACTAGCATAGTAAACGGTAATGTATACCAGCATAATTTTGGCAACAAAAAAACTGCCAGCAACTCATGCGACAGCGTCCAACAATTAGACAAGGGGCAGCCTCGCTCATGCGAAACTACCCCTTTAGTATTTATAGGTAACATTTTCGTAAATTGTAAAAGTCTCAACCCAATCATCTGGGGAATATTATCTTGAAACAATAGTTGTTTCATCACCGCGGTAAAATTCCACTGTGTGCTCTCTAACTTAAGCAACGCAAACCCTACCATCTTTTGCGTCCTTGCAGCCCCAAAGCATGCGCCAGTGTGAATAAGTATCTACAAAAACAAAAAGCAGAATGCCAGATTACTGAAATATGCCACCTAAAATAGCACATCTTTAATTATAGCACTCTACATTAAAAATGTAAAGCACTAATTATAAAATCTCTCAAACACCAACCAAATTATCGTTCAAAAATAAATAGAGTTACCAAATGGAATGTCATTCTTTTCTCGAATAGATTAAGGCACCACCTGATCCCATCATCATTAAATGTTTACCAGAAGGAGAAAATCCACATTTTATAGCACCATCCAAACGCTGTATATCAATAGCTGTAGCATTACTTAAATAGCTATAACGGGGTGTAAATAGATAATCGAGGACTACTGTTGCCCGTGGCCACCATGGGTAAATGACTTCAACCTGCCAGCCATCTAATGTCACATGTATCCCATCCCCCGCTTCCAAGCCAAAAATGGAGGTAGGTTTCTTTGATAACGGATAGTGAAAGGTTAAGCGGTCCTCACTGACACAGTCCTCCGTCCATTCCGCATCTCGTTCACGATGAAGACAAAGACCCGTTATCGGTTCAGTGATACTATAGCCCGACCCACTTATGAGAATGATATTTTCATCTTGATCCCATCCACAGGCTAGTACACCATTGGCAGAAATTATCGTTTCATGCTCCCACGGACTCGGAGGTTTTGTAGCTTTCAATGATTGTGCTTTGGCTAATAAATCTAGTTCAAAAGGGGTTCTAATTTCGCTATTCGTCATATGGATTTGGAGCCTCCTTATTATTTCCCTATAATTAAATAGAGGCCTGTCTTAAAACAAGCCCCTATACTTCGAGAACACCATAATGAAACTTAGCTGTCACTCGCTCATATTGCTGAAAATGATACTTCGTAAACCATTCTGATCTAAAATGAGCCTTCAGCACTACACGCTTTTTCGCGACCCTCTTCGCTTCTTGCACCCATTCATCGGTTAAAGTAACATGCTCACCCGCTAAGCGCAATGCCTCGAAATTATTGGACTCTTCAATAGTTTCCTCGAACATTGGATCCATATAAACGACATCAAACGCATTCGCTGGCAATGTTTTTAAATAACGAACTGCCTCGGACTGAACGACCTTAATTTGTCGCATACAAGCCGTTAACGGTAGCTCTGTTGTATCATAATTTTGCATTCCCTGCCCGACAATAAAGGCGACATTTGGATTTGCTTCTAGGCCTACAATGCGCCCCTTTTCCCCAACAGTATAAGCGGCTAACATCGCATCGGCCGCTAGTCCAAGCGTACAATCCAGCACTGTATCTCCTAGCTGTAGCTGTGCGGCTTCTAAAAATGGCTCTGCCTCACCTCGAGCAATCCGTTTTAAGCGAAATGCTGCAGAATTAGGATGGAAGAAAAACGGCTCCTCTGCCCCAAAAGCATAATAATCATAGCGATTTTTCCCCGCCACTATAATATTTGCCTGAAACGCCTGTGACATCTTCCGAACAGAGCGCTTTTTCCTCGGCTCAAATGCAGCCCCTAATGTTTGACACGCAAAAGCAGCGAGCGCCATCGATTCATCGTCTGGTCTGCCCGCTGTTGTTACAATCGTATTTATTGCTCGCATGTTTGTTCTAACACGCCAGTTAAATGGGAAACAATTTGCTCCACAGGGAAGCCTTCAATTTGTTCACGTGGAATAAAGTAAGCCAATTCTCCATCCTTTAAAATCGCCATGGAAGGTGAGCTTGGTGGTACTTCATCAAAATAACCGCGCATCGCTGCAGTCGCCTCTGGGTCCTGCCCCGCAAACACTGTCACAAGATGATCCGGCTTCACTGCCGCAATCGCCTCACGCGCTGCTGGACGAGCAAGCCCTGCCGCACAGCCACACACCGAGTTAATGACTACTAACGAAGTCCCCTTCGTCTCTGCCATAAATTCATTTACCGCATCAGCCGTCGTCAGCTCCGTAAACCCAGCTCCCACTAGCTCCTCACGCATCGGTTTCACAACCTGCTTCATATATTCATCATAAGCGTTCATGCTTTTACCCTCTTTCATATGTATTCGCAAACCTTATTATAGCAAGGTTTTGTGTGAATGTACAAAGACATGCTTTTTCGATTTTGGTGTAACGAGAGGAGCATATTTAATTATATGAGTCCACCCTCAAACTTTCAGTAAACATCGCAAGGCACAGGGTCAATTTTTTCACTAGTATGTAAGGTTTTCTATTAAGCACCTGAACATTGTATGTTTTTAGTTAATTTTGTAGAATGAATGAAAGGGAGGCGAACTAACTTGGAATTCACAACAGAAAGATTAATGATTAGACCTTTTAAGAATACCGATTTACAGGATGTATTTGCTATTTATAATAATGAAGATACTTGTAAGTTCCTATTACATAATCAATGGACTCATGAAAATATGGAGGAAAAATTCAATAAGAAACTAGCGAATGATTTACTCTCTCAAGAGTCAATGTTAAGTCTGGCAGTTGTCTATAAGAATAAAGTCATTGGTGATTTGTCTGTATGGTATACAGATATGAAAGACACTGTTGAAATTGGATATAGCTTTTCTAATGAAGTGGCTGGGAAAGGTTTGGCAACCGAAGCAGTAAGTAGTTTAGTAGTTCAATTATTTGATGTTTTTAACGTACATCGTCTACAAGCTAAACTGGATGCACGGAATATTGCTTCACAAAAATTATGTGAACGAATAGGCATGAGAAAAGAAGCCCATTTCACACAAGATTTTTGGAATAAAAATGAATGGACCGATAGCATTGTGTACGGCATGTTAGCCTCTGATTTGAAGAAATAGAATTAGTTATTTACTGTGCTAACAGAGGGCTCATACTTTACCCTTTACTATTGTTTAGCCCTCCAGTTAGATACATATTAACAAGCATCCAAATTATCATAAGAGGATGCTTACTAAAAAAGTTTATTCAGCTTTTAGCTTCGAAGTCTTCATCCAATTAACGCTTTACTGAATAGTATAGTGTCATCCCCTAAGCAAATACATTGACCCTCCTCCCTTAACTTTTACTATTTATTTTGTAATCTGAAATAAAGAAAAAGAGTGAAAGCCCTAGTAAAATAATGGGGAGGAAAAAGAGTCCTGCATCATATTTGACGGAATGCTCCATTTTTATGCCAAACAAATAGATGAATAACGTAAATGAAAAACATAATGATAGTGTCCCTGCTAAACTTTTCATTTAAATCCTCCTTATGTCAATCAGATATAATAAAACATGAATAAATCCATGACCCACTTCTAGTTATTTTCGTTTCACAGCCCCTTCGATTTCAGCTATCCACTCTTTTCCACCATAATGACAAAGGTGGTTTCCGTACCTTTCCTATCAAACATCTTCATTTTTTAAGAGATAAATAAAGTTTAAACTAAGCACGGCTCAATCTACGTCAGCTAGATGTATTTCTCACTATAAATTTGGATACAGATTCCACGTATGAGTGGAAAAATCAGACATTGAGTTGTTCATAACAAACGTCCGACATCCGATTTAAGCATGCTATAAAAATTTTTCGCCATACCTGATCGTACCGAAAATTCATTATGTCCCATTTCAATTTCGTGAAAGATATATTTTTTATAGGTGGGCTTGAATTCTTTTAAATGATGGTGACTTGTCTGGCTTCTGGCGTAATTATGTAACTGCCACCTTACGCACATATAGAATCTTGGAGATAAAACGTTGTATCCCAGTTAAGACACCGTTTCATCGCCCCCATTGATTATTTACGGCACATTCTATAGTATACTTATAATCACTTAATATTCCATTATTAGGTTAAATAAAAGCCATATGCTTCCTTTTGGCATTCTTCATCAGCTTGTATTTTAGTGGTTCCCCAAATAGAATATAGTCCCATAAAAAATGAAAGAGGTGGTTAATCATTAGTGAGCATGACTATAAAAAGTATAAAATTTATCCAAAATCAGAAAGATATACGGCTGTGTTTTTATTGGCTACTGTAATGGTTTGGGGAATTTATGATCGGATTACGACAGGGGAGATTGGGGCTCCGTGGTATATAATCATTTCCACTTCTGTATTTAATGCCATCCTTAGAACCTATTATGCAAGAAAAGAAAAAAGGCGAAAAATGAATATGTAATGATGGTCCAAATGGATGTAGTCCCTATCCAAAGCAGGTGCTCGTGCGCTTGCATTTTTTGATCGTCGATTTTTCATACAGCTTACAAATGTATGTTAATCACTTAGTCTCCGTTAAAAATACCCACACCCTTCCTCTTCATAATTCAAAAAATCATCTGTTTCCCTTTGGATCCATTGCAATTTCTCCTTCATGAATTAAACTTTTAATTTTTTTCTGATGTGTCCTATGACATTTATCGCTAATCATCTGGTTAGGCATACATATTATAAATTATCGAAAGGAGGTTTATCATTATGTCTGGATACTATGGTGGTAACGGTGGAGGCTACGGGAATGGTACAGGGTTTGCACTTCTCGTTGTTCTATTCATACTTCTCATAATCGTTGGAGCTGCTTTCCTGTATAATTCATATTAATATCTTTAATAGGGATCAGCCTATTAATCCGTCCCGTGAAAACAATAAATCCTCCAATACTGGTAATAACAATAATCCATACACCTATCTATTTTATGAGTCACTTTCCGGTGACTCTTTTATTTTTTTCTGCCCCACTACTAAACTAAACGCCATGATAAAAGGCCACTCCGACATGGGATGTGGCCTTCGACATAAAATTAATCAAATTGTATAGTCTGTTGCACGATGGATACCTTATAAACGTCTTTCGTATTTATTAATATCGATTTAAAATGTTCTGTTTCCGTAAAGGTATACCATGGTTTCTCGTTGAACCCATTAAAAACTTCTTCTGTAAAAGTTTCTTGTCCAATATTAGTTTTAATTTTATATTCTTCTTCGCGATTTTCGTTAAAGTGGAACTTCACTGTATATTCATAATCCATGAACCAACACCCCCCATCTATCTTTATCATGGGATAAATAGTGTGGAAGTAATCAAAAAAATATAAATGTAATAAAACCCCATGCCATTGAAGGGCTCTTATGTAATCCATAGAAAAAAACCAGGTACTCATTATAAATGAGCGCCTGGTTTTATTATTACCCGATAATGGGTATTGAAAGCATGCAAATATTAAAGTTTTACGATGTTTGCAGCTTGTGGTCCACGTTGACCATCTTCGATTGTGAATTCTACTTTTTGGCCTTCTTCAAGTGATTTGAAACCTTCACCTTGGATAGCTGAGAAGTGTGCGAAAACGTCTTGTCCGCCTTCTACTTCGATGAATCCAAAACCTTTTTCTGAGTTAAACCATTTTACTGTACCTTGTGTCATTTAAATGACCTCCATTAATTGTATTAAATAAAATCTTACATCGTTAAAGAAAAAATTCACATATTGCAAAAAGTATCAAAAAAACACGATTACTCTTTGTAATATGTGAATTCATTGTTTCTTTAGCACCGATTTTATTAATATCATTGTATAATAAAAAATCACATTTGTCTAGTACTAAGTAAAAAAAACCAAAAACAATTATTTGGCTCGTTATATGTTTGCGTGTATTTCTAAAAAAACTCAGGTAATCAAGTCAATTGATTACCTAGAGAAAATTGTTTTTTCATGATTATTTTCCACTTAAACCTTTAGTGATCCTCGAAAACCTCTAGCTGCATAATAAGAATCTGCCCCATTATGATAGAGGAAGATTGTGTCGTAGCGACGATCACAGAAGATAGCCCCGCCCAGTTTACGGATTTTTTCAGGGGTTTGAATCCAGCTTGACGTTTTTAAATCGAATTTACCTAGTTGCTGTAACTCTCGATATTGTTCTTCCGTTAAAAGCTCAATCCCCATTTCTGCTGCCATATCCATTGCGGTCGTTTCGGGTTTATGATTTTTTCTTGCTTCCCATGCCTCTCGGTCATAACAAACACTTCTGCGACCTTTTGGACTTTCTGCCGAACAATCATAAAACATATATTCATCCGAATTTGGATGATAGTGAACGACATCTGGTTCTCCGCCAGTTGCTTCCATTTCATGGAGCGACCACAGTTTGTCTACATTCGCTTCCAGCTTAGCCTGTATATTTGTCCACTGAAGGCCTTCGTGGCGATTCATATTTTTCTCAAATCGAGCTTGCAATGTTTGCAATAGTTCCTCGCGTTGTTCAACTGATAGTTCTTTATTTGTCATTTTAGTTTTCTCCCTCACGCTTAAATGATAGTCCCTCTTCTTCCAATAAAGCTCTCATCATAGGGATTGACGCTGGTCCAATTCCATGAATTTTTAATACATCTTTTTCGGTGTATTTGGATAGTTCATGCAAGGTATCAATCCCCTCGTGAATTAAAGCATTTCTTGCAGGAGAACTCAGTTTTGAAAGGAAACCACTCGTAGGCTTATTTTCTTTATCGCAGGTCGGGCAGCTTGGACAATCTGTGCTTTTGTAAAAACGATGTCCTTTTTCGCAAAACCTTAAACGTTTTTCTGCTTTCACTATCATCCCTCCAACATACATGCTATTAGTTTATAGTATCATAATTCACTTGTCGGAATGATAAGAAGAACTGTATCAAAACTTGTTCGATTTAAAACGTTTGTAATTGATTATCTGTTAAATTTTGTACGCCCATATATTGAACTTTTGGTTCTCCATCCACATATTTAACCACCGCATATCTTTGTATATCTGGCTTTAGCCATACCCGAGCATCCATTGGCCAACTTGCAATGTCCTTCTTAAACATTTCCTCAGAAGTGACCGTCACATCTTTTGTTAAGGAATAATCTAAGCTATTAAATTCAGAGTCAAGAAATGTTACATAATATACATCATTTGATACTTTATAGACATCCTGATAATTACGATGAATGGAATCGAAATAAAAGCCAGTTGGATAGATATAAAACTTACCTAACTCATAGGTTACAATGTCTTGGCTATCTCTCGATGGAAAATTCATACTATCTATAGCAAGTTCAACACCGAATGCTTCTTTATATTTCGCTTGAACGATAGCTCCATCGAAAACCATTTCGCCATTTTCCGAATACTCATGATCAATATTGTACTTCTGGACAACGTCTAACACTAAAGACATAACGATTTGCGGATCATGATGATTAATGCGTCTCATACTACTAAATTCATCTAATGCATCAACAATTTCTTTCTTTTTATCCTTCTCAAGTAATTCATCTTTGCCCACAATATTATTTACACTCGGCGAAAGAGTTGCAAGGGTTTTTCCAACAATAGTGGCTGGACTTGAAGCATCAAAACCGTAATTTTTCTCAGCAAAATTACTAATCAGTATGGGACGTTCTTCTCCATCATATCGTGCAAACTCTTCTTCGAACGTCATTCGATCTGTTTCCTCATCATTTAATGTATAAAATAGATCGCCTTCATTATTATGACCGAAATTACCGGACGCTACTAATTCCATCTCTGATTTTTTGGGGTCCTTTGCGTAAACCCATATGTTGTTATTAGCAATACCTTGACTCATTTGATAGGAAAACATTTTAAGGAAAGTACGACCATCCTTCCCCTTTACTAAAGAAACATTCATGTCACAAGCGGAACATACTAATTTATCAATTTCACTTGAAAAAGATAGCAACGCATCTTCTCCATTAGCATTTCCCGTCCAAATTTCTTGTATGTAATTATCTTTATTACGATGAGGATAGGCGGATAATGGGTAGTCAATTCCTTTCATGAATGTATAAACCTCGTTAACACCATCATTATCAAAATCGACTAATTCCGCATATAAAACTCCTCTATCATGCTCATTTTCTGCAAAAGTATGCATGTCATATGTATAACCTAATGTTTCAACTGCTTCAGATAGTTTTTCGTATAATTGACGATTGACCACTTGCCTCTCTTGATCGTTTGTTACTATTTTTTCAGCATCCTCAACTTTAGCAGTAGGTGTCTCCTTTACTCCGTTAGAACATCCATACATCAGTACAACTAAAAATAATAATAATAAATAACTTTTTTTCATTTAAAGCTACAACCTTTCAATACCTTAATAATATCTATATCAATTTCCTATATTTACAACTTTATACCAATATTGCTAAGCTGTACCTAATAAAATTTTGATTTTACTTAAACACTTTAAGAAAAAAAGGATGTTTATAAAAAAGAAATTATTATGGTACACAATGTATATCCGTTCCTAGTAGCAAAATAAATTGATGACAATTAAATTCCTTCTGATTCTTCTATATATGTACCGGTTATTTTCGAAAAGTAATGCCCCCCTTGTCATTCAAAAAAATTTGGCGCCATTTGCAAGTTGGTAGTCAGTGTTTGCTAGTTACATGGCGTGATGAAAAAGATACTATATATACTGTTCCGTTTAAACGCAACTTCTTAAAGACAATAAATGAATAAAGGAGCCTGATACATTGACGTTACATACCTCTACTCGTATTAAAATGCCGTTAGGATTTTGGGAGGGGCTCCGTCAATTAGGGATAGCCCCCCACGATGTCATCCGAAAAGCACAATTACCTATCACTTTGATGACTGAACCAACTGTTTCGCTAGCACAATATTACGCGATTTGGCAGGCATATGCCGATCACATTGACGATATGGCTAAAGGAATCATCCAACTGGCAACTAGCTTTGATAGCAATCATTACCCACCAACAGTCTTGGCAGCTTACCATGCTCGTGATTTCCGTGATGCTCTCAAGAGAATGGCACGCTACAAACAATTGTGCCCGCCTGAGAGCCTCCGTATTACTGAGGAGGGAGAGAATTGTACAATCGAGCTGCAATGGTCAGATAGGGAGCAGTCGGGTCCGCCGATGCTTGTTGGCATCACACTGGCATTTCTTCTTGAGCTTGGACGGCGAGGAACGGATAGTCCCTTGACAGCAAAATGCGTTGAATTTTCACATTCAATGGGTGATATACAAACGCTTGAAGCCTATTTCGGTTGTTGTATCCAGATAGGTACAAAATGGAACCGGTTGACGTTACATCGAGAGGATTTAGACCACCCCTTCTCTTCATATAATTTGGAGCTATTAGAGATGCTGACTCCGCTTCTAGATCAATCGTTGAGCGAGCACCAACAAAGCCATACGCTTACCGAGACGGTCAAGTGGATGATGAAACGCAGCTTAATGGGAGGACGCCCAGACATTCAGACGGTTGCCAGCGAGTTAGGGATGAGCGACCGTACTTTACAGCGTCGGCTTTCAGACGAATGTACGAGCTTTAAGCATCTGTTAACTAAAGTAAGACATGAGCAGGCACAGGTATATTTAGCAGACCCCACTCTTGATATTAAAGAGGTTGCCTTCTTAATTGGCTATGAAGATCAAAACTCGTTCTACCGCGCCTTCCGCCTTTGGGAAGGTGATACACCAGCAAATTGGCGTACTAAACATATAGAAAGAAATGTTTAAATTACTATAATAATAAAGGAGAAATAGCGTATGGATATGGGATTGAACAATAAAACAGCTTTAGTTACTGGATCAACGAGAGGTATAGGGAAAGCCATTGCTTTTGAGCTAGCCAAGGAAGGTGTTCATGTACTCATTAATGGGCGAAATTATAATGAGGTAGAACGCATTGTAAATGAAATAAAGTCAGCTTACCCATCTACGTCTCCTCAAAATGCCACAGCCGATCTTGCAGATACCCAGCAAAGAGAAGCTTTATTCGAAAAGTATCCCCATATAGATATACTCGTGAACAATATGGGTATTTATGAAATGATGTCCTATGAAGAAGTTGACGATGAGATATGGGAAAAATACTTCCGTACGAATGTTCTGGCGGCTAATGGTTTATGTAAATTTTACTTACCTACAATGCTAGAAAATGAGTTCGGCCGCATTATTTTTATCGCGAGTGAAGAGGCCATTATGCCTTCTGGGCAAATGCCTCAATATTGTATGACAAAAACGATGCTCCTCTCTTTGTCGAAAAGCCTATCTCAATTAACAAAAGGAACAGAGGTTACCGTCAATACAATTATGCCTGGCCCAACACTTTCTGAGAATGTGTATGCAATCATTGATAGTATGTATACTAATCAAGAGATGAGCTTTACCGAGAAAGAGCACAAATTTATGACTACAAACCTCCCTCAATCGGAAATACAAAGGTTTATCAAACCCATTGAAATCGGGAGAATCACTACCTTTATTTGTAGTCCCTATGCTTCCGCCTTTAAAGGCTCTCCGATTCGTATGGATGGAGGTATGGTACCGACTATCTTTTAATATGTAGAGCTCAAAAACGTATAGCCGATGTCACCACTACGGCGAGTCGAGCTGCCTACCTTATGTGTCGCCGCCCTTTAACTTATGCTATAAAAGCCATCAAGAGTGTGAACTCTCGATGGCTTTGTCAACCGTTTGGCCAGCATATTTCTATACTGTTATTTGCCTTCTATCAATTCATTACTGTACATGAACGGTATATGTTCCGTTCTCATTTTCAAATTTATAAACATATAAATAATACTTTCCAGGCTTTGCATTCAATTTACCGTTTATCATGTTTCCGTCTTCCTGTCCAAAAGACGCATAATTTTGGCTATCTGATTCATGATAAAGCACCCATGTCATGCCAATTTGGTTTTCATTTAAAACAGATATATCTATTTCTTTAGGAGATGTAACATTGAATTCGTATACATCCGTATGATCATCCTCCATTAAACTACCGCTTAGTGGTGTATGAAATGGAAGCATAGTGGCTTCTTCTGGACGATTGTTTGGTTCTATCTCCGTTTTTGTACTATTTTGTACTTGAACGGTATATGTTCCATTTTCATCATCAAACTTATAAACGTATAAATAGTACTTTCCTGGTTTCGCATTGTACTTACCTTTTATTGTCTGTCCATCTTCCTGTCCATACGCTACATAGTTTTCCTTATCAGATTCATGATAAAGCACCCATGTCATGCCAATTTGATTTTCATTTACGACAGAAATATCTATTTCTTCTAGCGATGTAATGTCAAATTGATAGACATTTGTATCGTTTTCTATCAAACTACCTTTTATTGGTTTATTAAATGGAATGGTCATCGCATGTTCTTGCCCTGTTTGTCCTCCTTTCTGTACAGTGGCAGTTGTTTGCCCTTTACTTTCTTGTCCCTTATTATTTTTCACGGTTAACGTCACTTTGTAAGTTCCTTCATTTTCGTATACATGAGTAGGATTTGCTGCTTCACTTGTTGCACCATCACCAAAATCCCAAAGATAAGAAACTATTTCTCCATCCGTATCCTTTGACCCATCACTGTTAAATTGAATTTTTTCATTGATCATGCCAGTATATGGACCATTTACCTGTACAATTGGTGCTTGCGTTTCTCCGTCATCAGTGGAAACACCGTGGAAGACTACATCATACTCGAACTGGTTTGCCGCATTTACACGATAGTTGACAAAGTACGCAGTCATTGTTTTATAGCCGCTCCACTCTTTTTGAGACAGTTGCTCCAGCATTTGGTTTACTTGCTTACTCATCGTTTTCCAATCTTGAGATTCACCCTGTGTTGCACTACCTACATATGTTCCCTCGAGTGTAAACGTATTAAAAAATTGAGACTGGTGTTTCGTCATATTTGCATCTTTCACATGTGCAATATCGACAATTTCTTGCTGTACTTCGTTTAACGCTTTTGGTTCATGCGGCATTAAATAATCCTCTGCTACTTGTGGTACTTCGTATGTTTCTTGGTTATCGATCAATTGCTGCATATACGCTTGATATTCCATATTCAGCTGTGAATCTTTACTTAAAGTGTCACGATAGGCATCATAATTTTTCACATCGTTCGCGCGAATTAAATCTTGAATTCTATCAAACATATCGAATTGATGAGTATACATATAAGACTGTAAAGCAAATGAATAATTGTAAAAATCCCAGGAACCATATGTCGCAAACATTGTTTGTTCAGCTGTATAGCGTTGTGATGGATCATGTGACAATCCACTAATAATGCTCTTACGAGGCACAACGTCATTTGTACGTGTTGACCCTGCAAAAAATTCTGCATTCCCTTCCTGGAACCATGTTAGTCGCTCATTTTGATACATATCACCCGTCCCGAATAGACCAGGCACCTCAAATCTACCTTGTAAAAAGTGCGTATATTCATGACGGAACAGCTCTTCTAAGCTATAAATACTTTGCTCAGGTGTACGTTCATATGTAAAGAATGTTCCAGTCTCTTCAATATAAATACCACCATTATTTGTTTCATATCCGTACAATTGTCGGTTTAATCGGTACTGATCGGGAGAGTTATAAATGACAACGGTTAAGATATCGTCAGCATTACCAGGCTCTAGTGCTTGATCATTCCCGATTACACGATGATATTGTGCCTTTACCTCTTTTGCAGCCCAGTATAATCTTTGAATTTTATCTTCCGTTACTTGATCTCCCGTTTTGAATACAATTGATCCATCATCAAATGTATATGTTTTCGGTAGATACTGTTTTTTTCCTTCTTCACGTACTTTTTGTAAATCAACCGTATTTCCGTTTAAGTCACGTCCACCATAATTTGTCGTAATTTGCTCTACTGCCACAAAATAAGCTTCACTTAAATAGGGATACATCTGCATCGCTTGTGTAACGACTTCTAAACCCTTATTAGGATTGCTATGGAACTGCCCTAAACGCCCTGCATAATAAATGCCATTATTAATTAACCAACTATTGCTATCCGTCACATTATGTATTAGGGCAATGTTATTAACTTCCTCTATGAAGCTATCAATCTTCCCATACCACATCGTTGTATTGGCCTCTTTACGAGTGTCATATAAATAAGACTGCAAATCATAATCAATGCCGTGTATTATATCGTAAATAGCTTGTCCTTTTGAATTCTCACTTTCATAGGTAGAAAGATTTTCATTATATTGTTTTAAAATGTTCGTAGCATGTTGAACGGTTTCCACATCACTAGAAGCATTACCTATTAATTTTCCATAGGCAGATACAACTTTATCTTGCTCATCTGTACCAAGTTTAAAGTTTGGATTTTTGGCTATTTCATTTAATGCTGGTAAACACTTATCTTGGAAACTTCTCTCATTTAAATAACCTAGTTCATTATTATAAAACGCTACATAAAAAGCAGAACGCAGTACCTCAACAAATGTTTCGATCCCCTTTGAATCATCCTTCGTAAACGAACTTCCTCTATTACCTAATTCATTGATGATTACTTGCATGCGCTCTTCATTTTGATAAAAAGCTTTTGTGTCATCATTGAATTGGAATAAGTCTGTAATTTGGTACCAACGGATACTGCCAAGCGTATGGATGAGCTCACGATTGCTCATATTATTAAGCTCTGCCATCGAGTACTGCTCCTGCAATTGCTGTGTATCCATCTGTTCCATAATTGGTGCTGGACGTTGTGAAAAATCTCCCATTTCTAAACGTTCTTCATAGGATAATGTTTCTTCAGCCATTGTCGAATGCACCATTTCATCTTTCGACATTTCTATGCCAATGGGTTTCATTTGTAATACATTATACGGCGTTTTTTCTGCTGCCGATGCTTCCGCCTGTAATCCACCTAACGAAATGGCCATTGTACTAACCCCAATTAACAAGTGATTGAATGTAAATTTTTTCTTCATTTTATATCCTCCTATAGTCCTATGTAGTTTTTTTGGCAATATAGTTATTATTTGGTACTATATTACCTATATTAAAATAACATATTATGTAAAAAAATCAACATTAAATGTTATATTTAGGAATATTTCCTTCCATATTTTGAACACTAAGACACATTTAGATCGTTCCCTTATTAAAAAAAGAACCCGAGATGCGGATTCTTTTTAGAAAGGAGCGACCATACAAGGAGTGAGAATACCCCTCTTTTCCTTTTGTCTCACTAGACAAACAAAGAAATTTCCCTCTATTTATGATATTCTTGAAAATAAATAAGCTAGTATAGGGTAAATACCATTTCTCTTCCCTCCCCTCCGCATATTATAGGTTGTAGAAAGGAGGGATTTTCAATGGGATACGGATACAGCGGAAATGTAGGTAATATGAACAACGGCGGTTGTTATTATGGCGGCGACAATGGCGGCAGCTACAACGGTTCAGCTTTTGTATTAATCGTTGTTCTTTTCATTCTTTTAATTATCGTTGGCGCTAGTTTTATGAGTGGTGGATACTAATACATCCCTTTAGCACCTAAAAAAATCCCTTCAATATAATGAAAGGGTCACTTAAACCAGCCTAGTGATCCTTTTGCTTTTCAGAAAGGAGCGATTCGTTTTTTTGCAGCATGATAAACCGAACATCTTTATGAGAATAATAAAAGGGGGCATTGGCTCTGCATTACTAACGATGGGTCTCTTGTTCATCGTAATCACGGTAGACGACAAGCAATTTCTCCAAAGTGTAGTAGTAAGAATTATCGGTGTCAGCAGTATTTTTATTGGCACCCACTTATTACATAAACAGTTTCACCCTTATTCATACAAAAAACCAGGCACGCCTAAATAATCGGTGCCTGGTTTAATTTTTTTCATTTATCTAAATCTGTTTTTTTATGGTGGGAGCGTTACGAAGGTCTATAAAACCAAGTTATCTTATCATATAAATAGTAATGTTA
Organism: Lysinibacillus sp. GW823-FHT06C08; assembly: GCF_058795135.1. Lineage (NCBI taxonomy): Bacteria > Bacillati > Bacillota > Bacilli > Caryophanales > Bacillaceae > Lysinibacillus > Lysinibacillus sp. GW823-FHT06C08. The sequence continues at coordinate 156,432 of NZ_JBXAHN010000002.1, read as the reverse complement.
AGCGAAAAGCGTTTAACAAGGCATCTCCTGATTTGTTACTATGGGGTACTCTCCATGAGTGCCCCTCCCATTTTTCGGTCATTGAATAGGCAATTCCATTCCATTCCATTCGTTTAACAGTTTTCCATATGATTGGTTGTGAAGCCATGTTAGCTTTTTTAGCAAATGCATTGAATGGTTCTACCACTTTTCATACAACAAAAATCGATCGCAATATGGAAAGACTACGACAGAATGATTGGTTTGAGGAAATAGACCAAGGTGATCGGTACCACAGATTATTTTTTGCCAATCGTCACGTCAGAAAATATCTTCAACATAATAGACGAGTCAATCAGATGATGAAGAAAAAAGAGCGCAAGCCAAATTTATAGATTTTTTACATAAACAATTGAAAAATCGGCCTCTAGGTGGTAGAAATAACTTCCAACAGAACGTATATTCGTGTATAATTTTATTATACTTGCGAATGGAGGAAGAATATGAACGCAATTGATCTACTTGTATTAAATTTCGAGGAGGTGCGTAGACGTAGTATTAAGCTATGGACATCTATCCCTCAAGAAAAGTTACTTTGGAAGCCCGATCCTGAGGCAATGTCTTGCATCGAGATGATACGACATGTGCTTGAAAGTGAACATTATTACTACCAGGCAATAAAAAATAAAGGTAGTCTAGCTAATTATGAATCCCCATTTGAAAACCAGCCTTACACCACTGTTGAAGCAGAACTATTATTAGCAGAGCCTTATCGACTTGAATTTATGGAAACGGTTCAATCATTCGCGAATGAGGATTTAACAAGTATTCAAATTGACCGCTCAGATGTAGGATACATAAGAGATTTGGGAGATATGTTGCTGAGGGTTGCCTACCATGAGTCAGTTCATACGGGGCAATTATTGGATTATTTACGATCAGCGAACGTAATGATTCCGAAAATTTGGGATTAATGATGAAAGGTGTATCACTAGTAGATACACCTTTTTTCTAAATGATGGTTAAAATATCCGTTGGTTCCTGTAAAACATAATCTGCCTCTTCATACCCCTTAGTCGTTTTGGCCCCCCACAGGGCAAGGGCAAATTTCACTCCTGCTTGTTTTGCACATTGCAGATCATATATCGAATCCCCAATATAAATAGCGTCTTCAGGGGCTACTTGCAATAATTCCAGACAGGTTATAAGAGGCTCTGGGTGAGGTTTATGTTGCACCGTATCACTGGCACTAATAATTTGCGTGAAATAATTACTTAACTTAAAAGGATCAAACTCATCTGTTACTTCTTGTCTTGTTTTCGATGTAACAATGCCGAGCTGTAATGGTTTACTTGCTAAAGATTGGATGACTGCTTCCATATTGGAAAAGACCGAAACCTCCTGTGAAAAATCAAGTACAGCTGCAGACCATTTTTGATGAACCGTCTCTAGATCATCAACGTTTAGCTGTCGTAATGTGTCCTTCCCTGGAATACCTAAGGCAAACCGTAATTCATCCAAAGCATACTCTTTTTCTGTTTCCTCACGCAATGTCCTTTGCAGCGACTGTAAAATCGCTTGTTCTGTATCCAAAATTGTCCCATCTACATCAAAAATAATCGCCTGTAGCATGACCATTCCGCCTTCCCTATACATGATTGCTGTTTACAAACATACATAATTGATGGTACTTGTCCTCATCATAATCTTTCTGACCACGTATATACTTCTCTTTTAAATTATAAAAACAAATGTCAAGATATTCCCTATTATGATGCTGCTTGAAAGGTGTTTTTGCCTCGACTGCCCCCAACGCCTCAAAGTATTTATTCATCTTTTCAAATGTTCTAATTTGATAGCCACGCTTCTTCATTTCAGCAATGACCATTTCCGTATAAATAAACAAGTCGTCTTTAGGATATTCGTATATATAATTAATGAGTATATGCTTATCTTCCTTGGCAAATATACTGTTTAATTCTCGCCATTGAGAAAGTAGCTGCCCTTTTGGTAGGAAGGCTATTAAATCTACATGCCATAATCTCATACTCTCTCCCCTTTCTATTATTCATCCAATCATGTAAAATATTCCATATTAGTAAAACACAAACGGAGGTATATTACTATGGAAATAAAAATTGCCACACTTGATGCCATTCCACAAATAGAGGTGTTATACCAAGAGCTCTTTTTAGAAATGTCCATTCTACAACCTAAATATATCAGACCTACTAAACAAGATGTTAATTTTATTCGTTTTACAATTATCGAGGATGATTCCGATATTTTAATCGCTGAAAAAGATCAAGAAATCGTAGGGTTTTTATTACTAAAGGAAATGACGACCCCTCGTTATACATGCATGGTTGAATACAAATACGCTTTTATTATTGATGTCATTGTTGGAAAGCGATATCAAAGTAAAGGAATCGGAACGGCCCTACTGCTAGAAGCGAAAAAATGGGCTGATACTCGCAAATTGGATTATTTGGAGTTGAACGTTCTGTCTGGAAATAAAGGAGCTATCGCTTTATATGAAAAACTTGGGTTTCAGGATATGAACCATACGATGCGCTTTGAGTTGTAGAGAACTCTCTCTCAAGCAATGAAAAACTTGCACACAGCCCTTCTGATGCATATAATCAAAAAGTCGCCTATACGAAAGGGCGACTTTTTTGATGTTTATTTCGTTATATGGCATCGGCTCATACATATTTTCGCTCAAAGAACCTATTACCCATTGATTATTTCTCTTCGTGATTAAAATCTGCTGTGAAACGTACTTAGATTGATTAGGTAAACTCTCGCTACGATAGATATACATATTTGTTACTTTCGGATAATAATAATTATAACTTGTTGTATATGGAGACAAATCTGTATAGGTTACATTTCTCATAATAATTAAATTAATCATTTCATCAGTAAAGTACGGCTGTAAGTATTGTCTTTTTTGAGCAACATTCGACAAATTTTTCACTTTGTTAATCGCTTCATCTAGCAGCTTATAGCCCTCTCGATAAAACAGTGGTTGTGCATAAACAACGAACCTATTTTCCTCTGAATAGGAACTAGCCATCCGAGCTTTTTATCCCAATACGTATTTTCGGAGCTGACTTCAGCCAATATCACTTGTCTATATTAATTCACTTTCTTTCAGTAAGTCATAAATAATTGTATCTTTTGTTTTGTGAATTCCTAATTTACCAATTTGTTTTAAAATAAATGGCGCATCAATATCTGTTAGTTTTTTGCCATCTAATAAGCGAGCAGTTGAAGCTAATAATGTGCGAACATCAAAAGAAGATGCGAATACTTCTGGAACTCCACGATCAATATTTAATAATTGATAGACTGCCTCCATCGCAGTTCTTACTGAATATTCAGTAGTAAAAACGGTATCTCTTACAGTTTCACTAAAGTTGCCAATGAAGGCTAAATTAGCAGACCCTTCTGGCACAACTAATGGACGATCCCCCATGGCTCTTGGCATGAAATAAGAGGTGATGTAAGGCATATAGCATGGAATCGTGTTACAAGAATTTTGTGCGATGTCTGGAATTTCATCAACCGGTACACCCATATGGTACAACCACTCTTGTGCTATCTCAATACCTGAACATTCGGTAATGCTTTTTTTAATAAAATCACCTGGTTTATTTGATAGTAAACCATAAATCCAAACGACTAATTGGTCTTTTGGTTGATGTTTAAAATGAGGTTGTCGGTTTAACGTATAGCTTAGCATCCAATTAGAATCTGTAGCTGTGACAATACCTCCTGTTACTACTTTGCCTGCATACGGGTCCCTTTTACTAATTTTTTCAATATAAGGAGCCACACGATCGTCTAAAGTCGTTAGAGTGGCGGAAACAAACCAGCTTTCTTTTGGAAGATTATCACAGAACTTTTCTGGTCGTCCAAAGTCAGTATCTTGGGCAGCGATGTTTTTCCACAGTGACCAGCTTCCACCTAATTCTTTATTGACAGGGGCTGGCGTATAATTATCCCCGTATGTTGTACTCTCCGTAATACTACCATTTGTCACAAATACCAATTCATTTTCTGTTAGCTCAATATTCTCTTTCACACCATTTTTTCTTAAAACTAATGTATGAGCTACTTTTTTGTCGCCCACTTTATCGACCAAAACATTCTCTACTACCGTATTATATTGAAAATCAACATCATGACCTTCTAAATATTTTATCATCGGTAGCACTAACGATTCATATTGGTTATATTTTGTAAATTTCAATGCTGATAGATCTGGTAATCCACCAATATGGTGAATGAAACGCATAATATAACGGCGCATTTCCATTGCAGAATGCCATTTTTCAAACGCAAACATAGTGGACCAATACAGCCAAAAGTTCGATTCAAAAAATTCCTCTGAGAAAACATCTGTAATTTTTTTATCCTCTAACTTTTCCTCAGGTGTAAAGAATAATTTAATCATTTCCTCAGATGACTGATCCGATAAAGTAAACTTGCCATCATCTTCAAGTCTTTGACCTCTATCTTTTATTAAACGACATTTTGAATAATTGGGGTCCTCTTTGTTTAACCAATAAAATTCATCTAACACAGAAGCATTGTCTACCTCTAAGGAAGGAATGGAACGGAATAAATCCCATAAGCATTCAAAATGATCTTCCATTTCTCGACCACCGCGAATAATAAATCCTCTCGTCGGATTAAGTATGCCATCAAGACTGCCTCCTGAAATATCTAGCTCTTCCAGAATATGAATGTTCTCACCTTTCATTTGGCCATCACGAATTAAAAAACATGCTGCTGACAGCGAGGCTAGGCCCGAACCAATGAGATAAGCAGATTTTCCATCTACTCCCTCCGGTTTTTTAGGACGTGCGAAAGCTTCATAGTTACCATTGCTGTAATACATATTACCGCCTCCATATTTATTATTCTAATATAGAATAACATGAATTACCACAGAAATGGTAAAACGAGCGAATGATTAACAAAATATTCAAATTCAGAAGAAAGCACTCCATTCGAAGTCCCCTATAATTGGACATAACAATCGTTTGTATTTTTATAAGTGGATGATGAAGTATAAAAAATCACGATCAGCGCCTAGATCAATGCCTTGAAAAGGAAAATAAAATACAATAATTGGATGTAAAAATTGCATAAATATTATATCGAAAAATTATTTGTCACATAAATTTTGATTCTCCATAGCTAAAACTTCCTTTTACGTTTACCAAATTTTTCATTACCTCTTTTAAAATTACCTGTCATTTTCGCTAATAATAATTGAACTTCTATTGTCTGTTGTTCCGCTTCATGGATTTTTGCTAAAAGATGCTCTGCCTCTTTTTCCTTAACCACTTTAATTTGTTTCCCCTCGTAATAAATAGCGACAGTCCCTTTTTTAGTAATTTGATACGTAAATGGCTCCTCGCTTAATCGATTTCGTTTATCAATTCCACTCACTTTGTTCAACTCCCGCCCTCTTTATTGTCCACATCAATAAAATATTTTTCACGTCTTGTTATATACCACATCACCAACATCTGTATGTTTCTACGGTTCTGCAGTAATACTAATAAATATTAGATTAGGTAGTAATGAAAGGGTAAAAGATGATTTTACATTTATTTTTAGTTTTTCTAATTCCTTGGACGATTTGTCTCATGCATCTATACAAAAAAGATAAAATATTGCTTTTTTTAGTGGCTCCATTTTTTAGCGTCGTGGCTTATCTCATGAATGCTCTCGGCTTTTATTTCGATTTTTGGGAGGTGCTACCTTTTCCCCAACAAAAAAGTTTCGCTGCACTACCTTTTGATGTAGACATATATCCTGTCTTATCCTGCTACTGTATCTATTTCATAAAAAAAGTGAACAAACCTTTTTTGGTTCTTCTATTAATGACTTTGCTCACCACTTTTTTAGAAGGGATATTTGTTTTCTTTGATAGGGTCATCTACCAAAACGGATGGAATATTTATTTTACCTTTTTCTCCTATTTGCTCCCTTATTTATTTTTGTATGGATATTATTGATTTTTACTGAAAATACGCGTTCTCCAATAACTATTTTTATGCTTAAAAAAATAATTTTTCTTCAATATAGTTTTAATTTCTACTGAAGAGGCAATCAACTAGATATACTAAGTGAACTCATCATATATATAGTAGTAGTTAAGCTAAACTAGTTTAACAACCTCCTGATTTGTTACTTAGGGTCACTTCTAACCAAAGTGACCCTTCATATGTTTAATAGGGCTTACATAAGTTATTAGGAAGATTTAGTAAACATAAAATTTACCATATATTGAAACATTACCCTCCCTATTTTCGTTTTCAAATTATAAAGGAGGAACTGTTCCATGATGAGTATGCTAAATGTGGGAAGCCTAGTCCTTGGATTAATAGCCATATTGTTACCCATTGCTAGTCTTTCAGCTACTTCGAAACAAATCCAACATTATAGATTAGCGATAAGCATATTAAGTCTAAGTGCTTGTGCTATTTCGATTAGTTTCCAATTATTTTACAATTTCCATCTTGTGAAGATTGAGGATTGGAGTGCCCTTATGGATATTACAAGAAGTTCCGTACTGGCTGTCCTATTCTTATTAGTAAGTACGATTCTATTAAATATCCTCATTCTTATTTTTAAACGAAATAAAGTATAAAACCGAAACATGTAGTAACTCTGTTATGGGCTACTACGTATTTAGTATGATTTTCCCTCTCGACTTTTCTAACATTCAAATAGTTTTTATAAAAGGAGGTGGGTGCATGTCAAAAATACCCGTTTATATAAAGCTGCTCATTGGGATTGGGATGATTATTATCCTTACCTCACTGTTTCTGTTAAAGGATCATCCCTATTATTTATGGTTAAGATGGACAGGCAATATTTTATTGATCGTCGGGATTGTACGGATTCCTTTCACAAAGGAAACTGATAAAAAACAAGTCAATATTTGATAAATCCGTTAGACTTTCAGGTAAATTTTCACATCAATAAATCCTTTTATTTTTAAGTCATTTCCTTTATTATCAATAAGGGCACCCTAAAATAGAGAGAAAGAGGTGCTGACATGTTTGGTATTATTAATTATGAAATGTTTTTATTAACAGGGATTTTATTAAATCTAGTTCCTGGTGCAGACACAATGTATATTATTGGGCGAAGTATTGCCCAAGGGAAAAGAGCGGGTGTATATTCTGTTTTTGGAATTATTACTGGCTCCCTAATTCATACGTTATTGGTTTCTTTTGGTCTATCACTCATCCTGACAAAATCAATTGTATTATTTACAATCATTAAGGTAATGGGTGTTATATACCTTGCTTATTTAGGGATAAAGATGATACGCGATCAGTCAACGATCGATTTTGAGGCATCTACAGGGACACTAAACTTAAGAAAAATTTATATACAGGGCCTATTTACAAGTTTGACGAATCCAAAGGTTTCCTTATTTTTCATTGCGTTTCTCCCGCAATTTATTGATGTTCACGCATCTGGGCCCATTCCATTCCTCCTTTTAGGCCTTACTTTTACAGCAACTGGACTTGTCTGGTGTTTAGTTGTTGCGTACTTCTCCTCGTATATGACGACAAAATTACGAGGCAATCAAAAGTTTGGACGCCTTCTAAATAAGGCGACAGGAATACTATTTATTTATATGGGCTTCCAATTACTGCAAACAAAAGCTCCACACTAATACAGAATTTCACAACTATGCCCCCCCACGAACAGCTCCTTTCATTTTGAAGGGGCTGTTCGACTATAATTTAGACAAATATCAAAAGAAATGATGCACATGAGACAAGAAAATTGAAATTTATAAAGTTTACTTAAAAATTCTGTGTTGATAGGCAGAATCTTTTCTTCTACAATCAGGCTAGATTGTTGAAGAACATTCTTTTAAGAAAAATTTTCAAAGGGAGTGTAAAATTGGACCTATTACTTTGGATAACTATTGGTTTCATAATAATTGGATTTGTAGTTCTCACTTCTATGAAAAAAGGGATGGAAAGTAAGGTCACTTTTATAAAAGCAAATAGGGAAAACGAGGAAAATTCGTTAAAAGCTAATTCCGTCATTTGGTGGATATGGAGTTCCACTGCTTGGGGGATAGTGAGTATGTTTCTTGTTGTTTGGTGTCTTCATAATCATTTTAGATGAACCGCAGCGTAAGATAAGAAAAAGCCATTCTCTCTACAAGCGGAGAGAATGACTTTCCTTCATAAATCGCAATACTACAGATTACAGTTTTGCCCAACGTTCCTCTAACCAGTTCATAAATTGTTCACCTTTGTCGCCTTCATACGCATCAAAGACATCTAAACGCATACGTTTTAGTTTATCCGCAAAGTCTGCCACTGTATGGTCCTTCGGCAAGCTCTTTTTAACACGCAGGAAAATTTTATCTGTTCCTTTGATAATATCAAAACGTGCAGGAGATGGCTTCTCTACGTCCTCGCCAAGCGCCGCAAGTGCTTCATATGCTGCTACCTGCACCTTGTAGACAGTATCATGCTGCATACGATTTATTAATAAATCTATGATATTGTCATGTTGATAAGCCGATAACTTTTCGACTGCATCTAAACGCTCTCGCCAGCTAGATGTATAATTGGCCTGTTTTTTTAATGTTTCATACTGCTCAGGTAATGCTGTTTCAAACTGTTTCAAATAATTGCACCTCTTTTTTTAACTAGAGGAAAAATGATTTCTTTTTCTTCTGCTTCACTTATTATACGTTGTCTTGGTGAAAATAGCGATAATTCGTTAGTAAGGACACATACAGAAAGCTACATTAAGGTGAACCGTATTATAGGGTGCAATCGTTAAACAAGAAATATACTAATCATCTCCCCTAATCGGGCGAGATTCTGTAATAAGGATTAGCGCTCGTTTTCATTTGACCGAGTGCTATCGGACCTTCTGCTTTTTTATTTACCTATCCCCCTATTCTTCTTGTTATTATTAACATAAAGTTATAAAATCAGATGAAAAAGAAGGTCTTTTGATGTTAGAAAAATTAAATGTATTTCTCCAAAAATACATTGCGATCTTGACACCATTAAGTTTAATTTTAGGTGTATTATTAGAAAGCATAGGACAAAGCTTATTATTCCTCGTATCATGGCTATTTGCATTCATGACATTTTCAGGAAGCTTACATATGAAATTTAAAGATGTAAAAATCTTTGTGAAGCATCCCGGACTTATTATCTTCTCCATTATTTTTCTTCACCTATTCATGCCGTTATGGGCGTATTTCTTATCTACTGTTATCTTTGACGACCATTTGTTAACGGTCGGATTTGTTTTAGCGGTTGCACTTCCAACAGGCGTTACAAGTGTTATTTGGATCAATATTTGCAAAGGAAACTTACCGCTAGGCTTATCGATCATTTTAATCGATACGCTACTTTCTCCATTTATTCTCCCTTTCATTCTCTTCTTGGTGTCGGGTGAAAAAATTGAACTAGACGTTCTATCGCTTATACTTAGCTTACTCTTAATGATTGTCTTACCGACGATTGTAGGTATATTGGTAAATGAATGGTCAAAGGGAGAAATACCAAAAAAAATTGGAAAGAAGCTTGCGCCTTTTTCAAAGCTATGTTTATTTGCCGTTATTTTAATTAATAGCAGTGCGATTGCCCCATACTTGAAAGATTTTAATCTACACCTATTATTCGTTATATTATTAGTGTTTCTGCTTGCTGTTTCAGGCTATGTTTTCGCCTATATCATTGGTCGTTATCTGCTAAAAGACTATTCACATATGGCTACCTTTGTCTATACTGGAGGGATGAGAAATATTGCCGTCGGGGTCATTGTGGCCACAACATACTTCCCAGGTAAAGTAGCAATGCCTGTCGTGTTTGGGATGTTATTTCAACAAGTGCTTGCTTCAATCTTTAGTAAAATGGTGATAAAAAGAACCGCTGTGATGGCTGACAATCAAGTTTCACATTAGGTGGGGTTTTCATGAAAAAAGTCATGATCCCTGTTATTTCTGTTTATGGGATAGGAGCTATTTTAGTTTTATTGATGCCACTCCTCCTTTATTGTTTTTTATCGTGTATCGAGCTTCATTCGCCAATCTAATGTTTAGGGAGAATGTTATGACTGTTAAAAATAGGAATTTCATTTGTTTCATTAGTGGCTTAGCATTATTTTTAGTAGGAGCCTATAAAATCTTTACCGATCACTTGGAAGCTATGTCCCTACTGGTAGCTTATATATTCTTCGTTTGTGGATTCATAGGGTCTGTTTTTAGTATTGTATCGTTATTTAGAACAGCTCGAAATTAGCGTAGCTACTCAATTGGAATAGCTTCTATGAAATTATAGACTTTTCCTTTATACTGATAAAAATATATGAATAGGATGGTGTGATCTAAATGATGTATGCTCCATTATTTGAACAGGACGTTCCAGCACTTCTTCTTCCTTAACGGTAGAAGCACTTTTTCTCCGTTAAGGACATAGGTAACTATGAAAACGGAGGAAAAAACATGAGAAATAAACTAATCGGCGCCTTCTTTTTATCGCTTGCGGCGAGCATTTGGGGCGCTATGTATGTAGTTGTCAAAGTTGTGGTGGAGGTCGTGCCACCGTTAGAGCTTGTTTGGATTCGTTATGTAATTGCCGTCTTGGCACTTGGTTTGATTGGCATTATAACGAAACAATCTTGGAAAATCGCCAAAAAGGATTGGCTCCTTATTTTTCTTGTCGGTCTCATAGGCAATACGATTTCGATTGTTACTCAAGAAATAGGTACCATGCTTTCCACTGCACAAATGGGTGCAATTATTACGGCTACAACACCTGCTTTTATGGTTGTCTTTGCACGTGTCATTTTGAAGGAAGACATAACCTTAAAAAAATGCTTGTCTATTATCCTAGCAACGATTGGTGTCGGTGTCATTGTAGGCCATGGCGGAATTGATAGTACCCAACAATTAGGTGGACTCTACTTATTGCTCGCTGCCTTAACATGGGCATTGATGTCTGTTCTAGTAAAAAAAGTTCCAAGTCATTACTCTCAAATTGTGGTGACAACCTATTCTTCCTTCATTGCCGTCATCCTATTGACGCCATTTGTCATTCCAAGGTTAAAAGAGATGAATTTATCCATTGTTGTGCAGCCAACAATTTCAGGTGGCTTGCTCTATTTAGGTATTGTTTCAACTGCTGGTGGTTTTTTATTGTGGAATAAAGGGCTTCAACTAATGAATGCTTCTAGTGGGGGCTTATTTTTCTTCTTTCAGCCCGTTGTTGGTACATTTTTAGGCTGGCTCCTTTTAGGGGAGACGATTGGTCTTTCATTTTGGTTGGGCTCGCTTTTCATTTTTAGCGGTGTATTTATGGTCATTCGAGAAGAGTAAAAGAATGTGCGTTTCTATCTTGTATAGAGGCGCACTTTTTTAAATCCAGCTACTGGCGGTTATGCCGTTGTGTGTAGTCATGTTCCTACAGCTCGCCTCATATATTGCAACAGTTTAAAGGAGCTGATGATTTGATTACCCTTTTAGAATCCATAAAGGAACTATCATTTCTAGTTATACTTATTTCTAGTATGGTGTATTGCAGACATCTTAAATTAACAAAATGGAAAAGAAAACTGACGATTGGTGAATGGACAATGTATATCGTTACTTCCACCGCACTTTCTGTTTATGCCGTACTTTATTTTGCTTTTCTATTGGGAACAAAATAGATGAAAAAATAAAATGTTTCAACCTTAAAAACTATATAATTAGGTGGAAGACTTCATTTTAGGAGGGTTATTTTATGTTTCAAACAGTAGAGCATTTTTTACAATCTTGGACATTTGAAGCTACTGCTACGCAAAATTTACTCCACCAGCTTACCGATGAATCGCTTCATCAAGCAATAACGGCTGAACATTGGACTTTAGGACGTATCGCTTGGCATACTGTCACAGCTATTCGAATTATTTCCGTCAATACCGATCTAACCTTCGAGGCACCAGCAGAGGATTATCCTGTTCCCACTTCAGCTCAATTGATTGCAGATAGTTATCATCAAGCGAGTAATTCCTTTATTGAAGCAGTAAAAACACAATGGACAGACCAGACCATGAATGAAATGATTGAATTTATTGGTCAATCCATCCCTAACGGCTCTCTTTTATTATTTTTATTGCAACATCAAAGTCATCATCGTGGACAAATGACTGTGCTCATGCGACAAGCCGGCTTACCTGTTCCAGGCATTTACGGTCCTGCCAAAGAGGAATGGGCACAGTTCGGGTTGCAAACCCCCAAAATGTAATTGAAGCTAGACAAACAACATTCAAAGTGAGGTTGCCCATTGAAGGACAACCTCTTTTTTGAGAGCTTATTTAAGAGTAGCTAACCAATTATTTGTGTCTGCAATGGTTGGGTTTGCTAAATAATGGCCACCTTCAATTTGCATTGTTTGACCTGTCATAAATTTTGATTCGTCCGAGGCTAAAAATACCACTGCGTGACCGATATCATCTGCTTCACCATGGTATGGTAGGGCATTAAATTTAGAATAGATCGCTAGCATTTCATCTGGCATATTATTTTTTGCTGCTGGTGTTAAAATGAGACCTGGTGCGACCGCATTACAGCGAATTTTATCTTTCCCATATTGAGTGGCAATGTTTTTAGTCATATTTACCACTCCTGCCTTTGTAGCACCATAGGCTGTTCGGATTTGGTCACTAGCGAATGCAGCCATGGAAGCTGTGTTAATTATGGAGCCCCCACCTGCCTTTTGCATATGTGGAATCGCAAAACGACTTCCAAGTAAAATGGATTTTAAATTCACATTGACTAAACGATCCCATTCATCTAAGTCGATATTCACAACATCTAAATCCTTCTGCAAGTTTGTTAAACCAACATTGTTAAACAATACGGTTAATGTACCGTATTGTTCCACCGTGAAGTTCACTGCCGCTTCAATTGAAGAAGCATCCCCTGCATCAAGGAAAATCGCTGAAGCCTCGTAACCTTCTTTCACTAAAGAATGTGCTGCTTCTTGAGCACCCTCTATATTGAAATCAGCAATAACCACTTTTGCGCCTTCCTTGGCTAATAAGGTTGCTGCTGATAAACCAATTCCTGATGCGCCACCTGTTACTAATGCTACTTTATTTTGTACACGATTCATATTTAATTCCTCCTTATAACAAAAAAGAGCAACCCACTCCTTCTTTTCGGTGAATAGTTTAACATTAAACTATTTATTTTTAAACTAAAAAGACTAGCTCATTGATTACCTGCGCCATCTTTTTTTATGTTATATTTACATATATTACATAAAGAGGTGTTTATATGGAAAATAATAAAATGAATTGTAAAGCATGTGGAAACGATGCCTTTGCCTCAGGACAAATTGGCAGTTTCACGAGTGAAGGAAATATACGGCCGTTCGGTTCAATTATGGCTACTGGATCTCCACTTATTTTAACGTTTTGCACAAAATGTGGGGAAGCTGCATCCATTAAAGTAGCTAAGCCGGAGAAATTTAAGTAAGATAGCGAGTATGCGAAAGATAAATAACGAGGTATATGCCTCCTCGATAGATAGTTAATGGTGGAAGATTGATGGCGTGTGACAATGCAAACACTTCAATCCTCCCCCTCCTATGCAAGAAATAATTAATTATGCTATAATACATTGGAAAACCTCAAAGGGTCAACCAATTCTTGGCTGTAGCGAATAACCTCGCTACAGCTTTTTTATATGATCGTTTACTTATTTATTAACACAACTAAAAAAATAAAACGAGAGCATCCTTTCAAAAGAAGTGAAAATTGCTCCCGTTTTTATGTTTCCTTATTATTTTTCTTCCCCCATTGGTACGGCTTTTTCGACCAATTCCACAGCAAAATAAAGAGATATATGATGACCATCGTAATTATCATCATTGTCACGTTTTCGCCCCATGTAATAGATGCTTGTTTCCTCCATTGATTGATCGTTCTTACGATAAAGTAGGTAATTGGATAAATGAAATAACTTAATTGAGCCCGTTTCATGATTCAAACATTGACGTAAGCTTCAGGATAGTTTTCCAATTACGAACCGTTGCGGGCATCTCGAGCTTGGGCAATTGTTGGCTAAGTTTGGCGTTGCGGATGCTCTTGTGAAATAAAAGATAAACCTCTCTGCCAATGATGACGCAACGCTCTTGATCATTTTCATATGATAAGTACTTATGACGATTTTCTTCTGTTGGGGTAGCAGGTAAAAAGGCAACATGTAGGCTTTCCCCAACTGCTGTGGCACTTGCTTCAGCGATGTCTTGCTGAGAAAATGGGCAATTGTCGACGATATGCTGAAGTTCCTCAGCGGTTCTAATGATGACTGTACTTGTCATATCAAAATTCATTTGGATTGTTTCATGAATTTGCTTCTGCAAAACTTCCTCTAATTCGGTCGATTCAAAAAGGATATTTCCACTTTGAATATAGGTACGAATGTTTTGCAATCCTAGCGGTATAAGAGCTTCCCTTAAGTCAGCCATTTTTATTTTATTATGTCCACCTACATTAATCCCTCTTAGTAATGCTACGTAGTTCATCCTACACTCCCACCTTTCTCTACTCTCATTATAGCCATAATTATGGAATAATAGGAAAAAACTGCACCTTGGGAGTCCAAGTGCAGTTTAATCCTTATGCTAAACGCTCAATGTCCTTTATTAAACGCTCCACATTTTCTTTTTTTGTCGCCCAGCTTGTACAAAAGCGAACAACTGTATGTGTTTCATCGAATGTTTCCCAAACGGAGAATGAATATTTTTCGCCTAATGTCTTTAGTAAATCATTCGGCAAAATCGGGAATTGCTGATTGGTTTTCGAATCATAGCGTAATGCAAAGCCTTTATTGATAAATGCCTGTTGAATGAGCATGGCCATCTCTACCGCATGTTGGGCAATATCCAAATAAAGATGGTTCTCCAATAATGTTTCAAACTGAAGACCTAGTAATCTACCTTTTGCCAGTAGCCCACCTCTTTGTTTGATCATATAGCGAAAATCTCGTTGATAGGCAGGATTCACGATTACGACCGCTTCGCCAAATAATGCCCCCATTTTTGTACCACCTATATAAAATACATCGCAAAGCTGAGCGATATCTGCTAAAGATAAATCATTATCCTGTGCTACTAAACCATAGCCTAAACGAGCGCCATCTAGAAACAATGGCAATCCACAATCCCTGCAAACTTTACTTAATGCGGTTAATTCAGCTTTACTATATGTTGTTCCATTTTCTGTTGGATGAGATATGTACACTAAGCCCGGCTGTACCATATGTTCATGTGTGCTGTCTTGCCAGTGTGCGTCATAGCATGCTTTAACCTGTGCGGCTGTTAGTTTGCCATCATCACTAGGCAAAGTAAGCACTTTATGACCGGTCGCTTCAATTGCCCCCGTCTCATGGACAGCAATATGGCCTGTAGTTGCAGCAATAACGCCTTGATGAGGACGTAGGATGGAGGCGATTACAGTTGTATTCGTCTGCGTGCCACCAACTAAAAAATGAACGTCTGCCTGCTCAGCCGCTATCGCTTTTTTGATATACGCTCTAGCTTTTTCAGAATGCTCATCCATCCCATAACCCGGTGATTGCTCTTCATTGGTTTCCACTAATTTTTGCAAAATTTGCGGATGGGCACCTTCTGCATAATCATTTTCAAATCGTATCATATCTTTTCCCTCCAAATTCTCTCTGTATCTATCCCTTATTTTACAACCTTATGATGGTAATAATCTATGGTTAGTTAGTCGGAAGGAATTATTTAGCTTTGAAGGCTGCTAACAGAAAGTTGATCCACATTCAACCACAAGGAAAAACTACGGGCATAGATAATAAGAAGTAGTTCAGGACAATCGCTCTCAGCTTAACATATTGCTGTATATTCGCTATGCTCATTCCACCTCTATATCATCATTTTATTCATAATTTCTATTTGTTTAACTGTAAACTAACTGGTATACTTATTGTATCAATGCGCAGTAATGGGGCGAATTTATATCAAATATTGCCCTCACGCATAGTGTACAAGCCGACTTGTTTCACAAATCTCTGCCATCTGAAAATATTGAAAATGGAGAGGATAAGTATGTACAAAGAAGATCGGCTACCACAAAACGCAAAAGAGGGTATTTTATTTTTATTGATTATTTCAGTTATTTCTGTCAATACCATTGCACCCATTATTGTTGGGCTAGAGCGAGGTTTTAGTATAGCTGTATATATGGAGACACTTAAAATTATTCCTATTATGTGGGTCATTGTCATTTTATTAGTGAGAGCTGTTGCGGGTCCCTTAGTTGGAAAAATAATGCCTGTTATAATAGGCCCAACAGATGGGTTCAATGCACGCGTGCTATTGGATACATTATTAAATGTAACGGTATTGTCTATTTTTTTATCAATCATTGGTCCTTGGGTAGGCACCAAGCAAATTAGCTTAGAGCCTTTTCAACAATTTCTTCACATTTGGCCAAGGAATTTTGCTGTGGCCTTTTGGATTGAACTTTTATTAGCACAGCCTATTGCTCGACTTGCGATGAAAAAACTACATCAAAGACAGTCCATTCAAGCACATCAATTATAAATATGAATTTGCCTAATGATATTTGTGTATCATTAGGCTTTTTTAATGCTCTTCCATTCAACTCATTGATCAGTCCCCTGAAGGACCGCATGACGAATCAGGAGTTGTTGAACTATTGTCAGCACAATGATGGTTCTCCTGAATAGTAGTATGTGCATGATGCCCATGTAAATCGTTTGTTGAATGTAGTTCATGTATTTGCTCATTGGATTCGTTAGATTTTTTGCTAACATTACTGATGATGCTGACGACTACGATGATGCCAATAAATATAATAAAAAATTCCATTTTTACCACACCCCCCTCTTCCATTATAAAGATTATAACATTGCGTTGATAAAAAAATGATAGTTCTTAACATATGTAAAATTCCCCATTACCTCTTAAGAGGAAAGGTCGTTTTAGGAACCATTCTGAATGAATGGCTCTCTATTATTTTATGTGACGATTTAGTTCAACTTCTCTGGCTTTCGTCTATTTATGGTGAAATGACGGACAAAAATAATACCACAATCGAATGGATTGTGGTGTGTGAATTATGATTGAGATTTACGTGATGATGATTCGTTCGAACAATGAGTATCGTTTGAATTTTTCTTTTGTTCTTTTGTTAACGCATTATCTTCACGCACATCTAAATCATCTGGACTTAAATCTGTCGCTAATTCCGCCAACTCTGACTGACGTTTATATTGCTTGCCCTTTGTCAAAATGATCACCTCCAAGTAGTATTACATTGCCCTAATTGGTTTGATCTCATTCTTGGAAAGGTATGAAATAATCATTTGTAGCTATGCTAATTGAGGTACTGGCTGGTTCAAAAGATGGTGATATGCCTGTAAATCTTGCTCATATATTTTTTTATAGGTCGCTAGGCTATGCTGCTTTATATAATCAAATTCCTTATCACATACGAAGTGATGTTTACAATTGAGAGCCCAAGCATTTTCCCATGCTGTTTGCTCAAATTGAATATTCATGTCATGTTCTTCCAGCAACATAGATAACAGATGCTCATGAAGATAAATTTCCTGTAAGCTATGTTGTTTTTTCATTGTAAAAATTTCGATAGTACGTGGAAGCGAGGATTGTAATGCTTCACGATCCACCGCATGACCCAGTTCATGTAAGGTCATTGTTTTTACATACACTTCTAGTGATGGTGGATATTGCAACTCATTCTTTGCCTCAATTAAACGTTCAGCATCAAAGCCCACATAATCCCCAATAAAGTTATAACTCATATTTACGCCTGAGTGGTCCAGCTTTATGGTCATCGTCATGCCAACAGCCTGCACAACGGAGTTGATGATTTCATATAGTTCTTTCTCTTTAAGTTGTTTTGTCATGAACCGTCCTCATTTCCTCTGCAAACATTCTCATGTAACTATAATAGAAGCGGATTAAATATATACTACAAATCATATAAATTCAACCAATTCATCCTGTACATATAGAGGAAATGCTCAACAAAAAAAGGCGCTTGTAGTAAAAACTACAAACGCCTCGTGTGTGAAGGGTTTTATTTTATTTAACGAAATTAGCGATTATTGTTACTTCGGCGATTTTGGTTACTGTTGGTGTTGGTACTACGCTGTTTGCTGCGAGCCTCGCCGCCTTTGCGACCTATTTCTTCATAAAATTCCTCGCCGTGGTTGTCAGCTGTAGCTTTTCCACCCTTTTGACCAATCTCTTGATAAAATTCATGTCCATGATTTTTAGACGTAGCCTCGCCGCCCTTACGTCCTATTTCTTCATAAAAATCACGATCATGATTTTTGGAGGTAGCTTCTCCGCCTTTACGTCCCGCTTCTTCGACAGTCATGTTTTCATTGTTGTTTCTGTTGCGATTGTTTTGCTTGTTAGCCATTTTCTATTCCTCCTAATTATTTTTTGAGCTATTGACTAGCTCGCTATTTATATTCCCAGCTCTATCCTATCTAAACATCCTTTTTCAAAACAATGATTTTTCTATAGTTGTAGAACCTCTCAATGCTAGCGCTCATCAGGCTTTGAGCAAGCATATAAATTTAGCCATTCCAATATAATACTAATCTATAACATTGTAATTTTTTGAAGGAAGGGTGATGTGAAAATGACGATTTTGACAAAGCCATCTATTGGCTTAACACAATTTACGGACTTCACAATGAAGGGAAGTGCCGCCAAGACGAAGTTTGTGAAAGATATTAAATATCAGGGTGATTATCATCCAATTAAGGATTATTGGAAAGCGTTACGCGAGGGGTTAAAAAAATACCATGAGCATCATTTTAATGACTCCTACCTTCTCGATATTATAGACAATGCCCTCCCTGCTCGGCAGAAAAATTATCAAGAAGCGATTAAAGCTTATTTAAAATTTTTTAAAAACAAAAATGTGCAGTGGTTTGAACCAGGTAAATCTAATTGGGTTTGTGGTGACTTAATCGTGCGTTCAAACCCAGAACTTGGTTTAATCATCGATGACATCCCCTACCTTATAAAATTATATTTCAAAGGAAAAAATGAACGCATTGATAAGCATAAATGTCGATCTGCCCTGACACTTCTAAAGGATTCCCACTATTCCGTTGAACATCCCGATTCTGTTAAGCATGCCATTTTAAATGTTCAAAAAGGTCGCTTAATTTCTGAGGATGAATCGACCGAGTATCACCAACTAGCTCTTGAAGCGGATGCAGCACAATTTATGTTTATTTGGAATAGGCTTTAAATCCATTCAACTATATTTGAATAGGGTATTTTTTATTCTAATCGCGCGGAAAGCATAAGCAGCATCTCCTTCTCCAGACAAACTAGTTCAACCATGACAAAAGGACATTCCATATAGGATAATAAGGGATGGCGTTGAAATTAGATAAAAAGGAAGTGCTTCTATGAATGCAGAAATGGTCATGCAGGAGCTGGAGAAGCTAGGCAAAGAACGTACGAAGAAAATGTATATGTCGAATGGGGCACATGAGCCGGTTTTTGGCGTGGCAACTGGAGCGATGAAGCCGATTGCTAAAAAAATTAAAATCGATCAGGCTTTAGCAGATGAGCTTTATGCTACTGGCAACTATGATGCGATGTACTTTGCGGGTATCATTGCAGATCCAAAAACGATGACGGCGGCTGATTTTGATCGATGGATGGATTCTGCCTATTTTTATATGCTATCTGATTATGTAGTGGCAGTCACTTTAGCGGAATCCCCTATTGCACAAGAGGTAGCAGATGCATGGATTGCAAGTGGTGAGGAACTGAAAATGTCAGCGGGCTGGAGCTGCTATTGCTGGCTTTTAGGAAATCGCAAAGATAGCGAGTTTTCTGAGGGCAAATTAGCGAGGATGCTAGATGTTGTGAATAATACGATTCATACTGCACCCGAACGAACAAAATCTGCGATGAATAATTTTCTTTACACAGTCGCGATTTCCTATGTACCCCTTCACGAAAAGGCAGTGGCAACAGCGCAGGCAGTTGGTCCTGTGGAAATGAAGCGTGACAATAAAAAAAGCACGACATTGAATGCGTATGAAAACATTCAAAAGGAACTCGATCGAGGGAAGCTTGGTTTTAAACGGAAATATGTAAGATGTTAATGAATCATACTAAAAGGCATTGATCCAATATGGATGAGTGCTTTTTTAAATAAAAAAATGGATTATGGATAAATTTATTTTAGAATCTTTACCGCTGTCCTCCATCGCCTCTTACAAAAAATAGAGAAGTTAAAATGAACTAACTTTGTTTAAATCAAGTTGGCACTAATAATTGATCTGTTAGCACCTTCCATTTTGTGTTGTTTTTTAATACTAATTTACTATAAAAACATTCCAAATTTTACTTTTATATAGTATAATAATTACATATTTTGATAATAGGAGGATACATATGAAAAAACTGGTCTTGTTTTTAGCGATGGTTACACTATTCTTCACTACTACCTCGATTGCTGATGCGCATCCAGGGCGTCTCGATAGCAATGGTGGGCATAATTGTTCTGATAAGTCAAAGGCAAAAGGTCTTTGTACAGGCTATCATTATCATAATGGGAATAGCGGCGGTGGTTCTTCCTCAGGTGGTCAAAGCAACTATACGCAGCCGACAACAGCAATACAAGCACCGGCATTGACAAAAGTAGCCGTTTATTTGAATAATGTAAAACAAAGCTATACGCCAAGCGCCTACATGAAAAATGGCACAACATTGGTACCGATGAAACCGATTTTTGAAGCACTTGGTGCAACAGTTTCTTATGATAGTGCTACTAAAAAAGTAACTGCGACGAAGGACAGCAAGAAAATTGTCATCGGCGTAGGTAACAAAACTGCTTATGTAGATGCAAATGGAACGACATCTACCATTAACCTTAGTCACCCTGCTGAAGTTTATCAAGGAACAACAATGGTACCTTTACGTTTTGTAAGTCAAGCTCTTGGCGCAGAGGTAACATTTGATGAAGCCAAATTAACGGTCTATATTACAACAAAATAATGGACAAGCAAAAAGCAGCTTCCCCTGAAGGATGCTGCTTTTTTAGTGTTGATTTAACTCGAACTGATATTTTTTATTAATTTTATTAGCAATTTTCTCTAAAAATGCAGCAACTGTCATATTTTCTACTTCATTTGTATACCATGCCAGTTTAGCACCATAATTTTTCTTATTATAATTTACTTCTAATGGCCAGAAGTTTTTAGTCTTATAAGTATAATCAAATTTGACATATAATTGCTTTCCCTCTGGACACTCCATGACTACGTTATATAACGGATTTTTTCGTTCCTGCTCAAATTTTACTTTTCTTATTTTTGTTAACATCCTAACCCCCGCCTCTCTTCTATTTATTTCGACAAAAGTTCTAAAAATCTAAAAAAAAGATAAAGCACGCTGTTTCAACGAACTTTATCCTTTCTATATTATAGCATAGTTATTTATTATCGACAAATTTATCGTAATATCGTTTGAGCATAGTAGCCATTTGCTCCCGCGTGAGAACGCCTGCTGGATTCATATTTTTACTACCATCTCCTCGGATAATACCTTCTTGAATGGCCCAATCCCATGCTTCTTTGTAAGATGCGCCTACTTCTCGGTCGGATTGTAAACTGGCTTTAGTAGCTAATAAGCTTTTTAAAGCCTCTATTTCCTGCTTCAACTCATTATATTGTGACACGGTTAACTCCTCCTCCAGGCCATTTTTTATATCTTGTTGGAACTGTGCTTCGGTAACACCCATACTCATTAAATAGGCAAACGGATCTTTGTGTGTGGTGCCGCCCAAATTATCGGCAATCCATCGATGGGATTTAATGCCGTTGCCAGTACCATCTAAAATAGTTGGTACCCCTGCTTCTATAGCCATTTTGCGCAATAACCAAATATAAGCCGCATAATCCTTTTTAAATTGTTCCTTATCGGAAGTCCGCGCTAGCTCTACTTGAGCATAGCTATACGGATTCCCTTTTGGTCCACAACCATATTGGACGCGGTTAACGGGTGCTATTTGCACAATGCGTCCACCTCCTCCTACCCAGTGAGAAACGAAGGCATTGGCTTTATTTCTATTCATATAGGCAATTTCATTTTCTAATGCGTTTGGACCTGTGTTTGTGCTGTTACCTGATTCATGTGCTACCACGTATTTGATGGCGGTGAGCGGCTGATTCGGTAAACCTGACATTATTTGCATTTCAATAACATAACTCATTATGCACCACCCTTTCCTATCATTTTTTTGCGAATGACAACCATGTTATTCATTAGTTATGTCGATTTTAGGGGAGAATCAACAACTAGTTATAGTGCGATATTCTAACTATTTGCCATGGTTGACTGATGGGGCTGAATGGGTGACTGCTCTATTTCACCTTTTTTGCTGCTACACATGTCAAGCTAATGACCGTGAATGATTGAAGAGAATAACATTCACTTATTCTAGTAAATGCAAGCTACACCATTTTTTCTAGTTAGTTGTGCTCATGACTATTATTTAAAATGATGAATAAATGATCATTTCACTTCAACAGGTACATTGACAAAGGACAGCTCCATATAGTATTTTGTATCTTCTAAACTGATGGAAGGAGAGAGATAAAATGGTTGTAGAAAATATCATGAATCGATTAACTAGCTTACAAGGTTACACTGCTATTAATAAAATCGACAAAGGTTATTCCTCTGATACCAAATATGTTGTAACAGTTGATGATACACCTTATTTTGTACGGCTATCCGATCTCGCACACCACGACAAAAGGTGGATTGAGTTTACTTTGCTGCAGGACTTAGAGCTACAGGGAGTTCAAACACATAAGGCCATTGAATATATGGTCCTCCCTGACAACGATCTTTCAACGATGGTTATGAGCTATTTAATAGGCACCCCTGCGGATGAAATCATTCCTCACCTTTCGGACACAGAGCAGTTCCATCTCGGTCTTGCGGCTGGGAAAGAATTAAGAAAAATTCATCAGGTGAAAGCTCCAAAAACTGTCCAATGGGAGACGTTACAAAAAGAGAAATTTACCAATTATTTACAATCCTATCAACAGGATTCTTATCAAATTCCGCAAGAAGCTAAATTATTGAGCTTTATCGAAGAACATTGGCCGCTATTAAGACAACGTCCTATTACGCTGCTTCATGATGATTACCATCTTGGTCACATTATTTGTCACCAAAACAGCTTCAATGGGGTTATTGATTTCAATGGCTATGATGCCGGCGATCCCTATCATGATTTTTATAATCTACCCCTGTTTAGTAGACGGCATAGCGTCCCCTATTGCGTCGGGCAAATAAATGGGTATTTCACACAGCCACCAGATGATCAGTTTTGGCGCCTTTATGCCTTATATGCCGCGATGAATGTCATTGCAACTATTGCTTGGACACGCCAATATGATCCGCAATCGTTTGACGATGCATTAGCCAGAATTCAGCTAATTTTGGAGGATCATGCTTACTTTTCATCTGTGAAGCCTTTATGGTATGCCGAAAATTAGGACGTTTAACCACTTTCGAGCAGCGCTAATATTTTTTGTCGTTCTGCTTCAAAATTAATGGTTGGCTGCTGTGGCCGTTCCTCTTCATGACGATGATGAAACCACTGCGGAATAATCTCTTGACGTCTATTGGCTGGAATGTCCGTCACTTTTATCTTCTTGGCCTGAAAGCGCCTTTGATCTGAAGCAATATCTGCCATGGTCTTTAGTTGTTTATGATGCCAATTTCGCAATATCTTCTCAACATACCGCCAGCGCAATACATTGTGTTCTACAGCTAGCTTCATCGCATGAATGACGATTTCCTCTGAAAAAATGGTAAGCCAGGAATGAATTTTTGCCGTTATATACGCCGACAGTGAGCCAAAGCCTTGTTGTTCGTAAAAGTAGTCGGCTGTATGTGATTGTTGATCATCATCTTTATTTTTTAGTAATTGGTTATTTAGTAATTTATTATTTAGTTGTGTGGGCTTTTCCGTTTGTGGTGCGTCCGTTGACGGATAACCCGTTGACGGACGGGCAGCACGTTTTGATACTTCAAAAACGACAAATTCCACCTTGCTGAATTTCCCATCCTTTGTTCGCTCCTGCACCTTTTGAAGATAACCTGCCAAAATCAGTTCATTGATAATGCTAGCAGTTGCTTCACGTCCGCATTTACTACGTGTCGCTAAATCAGTCAGACAAAAATCCCAATCATCTGGTAATGACAGCATATAGGCAAGTAAACCCTTTGCCTTCCAACTTAATTGATCATCATTTAAAAAGCCCTTGTCCAATACGACAAAATTTTCGTTCTTTACTACTCTGTAGATCATAGCTACCCCTCTCCCCTACAATTAATCTCTGTACTATCTATATAAACGGGCATGCTGTAAAAGGGGACAATTTTTCTAATTCACTAAAATTTGTGGTCGTTTTCAGAGAATGGCCTTCTGCATACATATACAGCAAAAAAGACACTTACCATTTAGTAAGTGCCTCTGCTAGGCTAACTGCCCATTTTGCGGCCTTGTTTATTCGTACAGTTCTTTATAAATAATAACTTTTAATGCAGCTATTTCTTCATCTGATAATTTTCCTTCTACCTGTTGCAATGCTTCTTCCTTTGTCATGGAGCCATCTTGTAATTTCACACGAATATCATTGAGCTCTGTAATGCCAACCTTTTGAATGATTACTTTCGTAGCATCTTCTTTTGATGTAAACGGTAACGTACTACTATCAACCGTTTTCGCCTCTTCCATATAGGCTTTTAACTCCGGATCATTTTCAATCGTATTTTTTATTTCTTCCATTTGTCCACTATTCTCTAATTCTGTTGAAAGTGTATTGACAATTTTTTCGGACGCAAATTTCGTGCCAAAATGTAATACACCATAGCCAACTATACCAATGAGAATAATAAAAACAACTAACCATTTAATGAATCTCAAAATCGCTTCACTCCTTTATCCACGTTCATCATACTATATGGAGTGGGGTATTGAGAAACAATTCTCCCTAGAAATTATGTAAAAAAACCCCATTCAACGATGAGGCTTTTATTTGACGTATTTCAAATACTTGCGGACAAATTCTACAATATAAAGTACTTCTTCATCCGTCATGCCTACAAGATTGCAAACACGTTGCAGTCTAGCGGGTGAAGTTAATTGTTGGCGAACTTGATGGATATACATGTATTTGCATTTACGGGGATTGACCTTATCCCGTATTTGCTTGTATCGAAGATATGCATAGCGTGCAAAGGCATTAAGCATCTCCCGCTCCTGCTCATCACGTTCCTTTTTTCTAGCAGCTTCATCAATTATATCCGTTTCAAACGTCCGTGTACCATCTGTTAATTGCATAGTACCACCTCTCTATTGCAAATGTACTTTTACTTATTAAATGCAACAAAAAAAGCCACACCTAGGGTAGATGTGACACTTTTATTGATTATCTATGTAAAGATTATTAAGAGCGCTTTCTTTTTTGATCTCGTTTCTTCAAAATATAGCGTGTAATCCCAAGAGTGATAACAATTTCATTTATTAATAAAAATTGAAAACCATTGGGTGTTGCGTTTCGCCAATCATAGATGCCCCAAATGATGAGTGTGAAGAGAACAACTGCAAGTGTATATCTAGATGCTTCTGAATAAAAATCTTTTTCTTTATCTAAGGTACACATCATCCTTTCAATTGAGCTGGTATGATCACATATAATACGCAAAGATAGCGACAATAATATTTGGTAATGCTAACAATAAAGCATTATTCATCATATGATTGCGTTCGTCCCTATCTTCTTTTGTTGCTGTTGCAAAATTAGCCCGCATTCTATCCCCACTCCCCATCGAACCTGACACCAACAGAGTGAATATTATGAATATTCCACCTACCAATCCAGAAAGTAAATGCGCTTTTTCTGTACCCCATATTAGGATTGAAAATACTACACCTAGGATGGACAATATTGTTCCGATGCCTACATATTTCATTTCCGCCCCCCTTTACTTTAGTATACGATTGAGGCTTCATTTTCGTTTCAATAAATCCAAAATTTTCATATTTATTACATCAACTATATAATATAAAGAGGAATTTGCTTTATTTTGTAAATTATTGTAATGTACGAAGTCGTCTTGTTGTTTTCTACTAAGCCCACTTTGTAGAGGGAGAAAAAATTTCTGTAGTAATAGTTCGCTTATGTATATCGGCTTCTTCCCCATTATTGCTTGCAGCTATTTGTGATAAATGACATAGATTTTACAAAGATTAAGAAAGGTGTAGATACGATTGAAAAAAGAAATTGGTACATTGCTATTGTTAAGTACAGTTATATTTTCAGGATGCCAATCAGATCAAAAAGATGATCCAACAGAAGAACGAATTTCGAAGGAAGCCCACAGCCCAACACATATAGATGCCACATTAATTGGGGCCTCTGACCATAAAGAAGTAAAACTGTATAAGAATGGAGAGAGCGTAAAGCTAGAGATTAATGGGAAGGTGAAGGACTTTAATTGGAACAACCCTGGTGATACAGGAACCGAGCCACAAGTGTTTTACATAGATATGACGGAGGATGGCAAAGAAGAAGCTGTTATCATCATTCAAACTGGCAGAGGAACTGGGCTAGATAATTATGATATTCATATAGTAGATCAGGACTTACAAGAAATAAAGGTCCCTCATTATGAGGAAATTGTTGCTCAACATATTGAGTCAAACGTTGTGAAAAAGGATCATGAAACATTAACGATTACGGGCCAAGCACTGGGCAAGGAATATCACTTGGACTATCATGTCGATCCAGAGCTAGAATTACAGCAGGATGAACTAGGTTTTGGTGGGATAACGATTTACTATTTAGAAAATCAAAAGATAAAATTGACCCTTGCGGCTAGTGTCTTTCCTATAAATGTGGCTGATTTCCACATTACCTATAAATTCGATCATACGAAGAACGAATTTATGGTCGATCAAATAAAAGTAGCACCTATTCAACAATAAATGACAGCCGTATATTTTCAACCTATTATTTATTCGTATAGGATACGCTGCAAACGTTCATAGTAAGTATGGTATGAAACTTATACCGAATCATACGACGGAGGGATCAATTTTATGAATAATGTTCGTGAAGGTTTAATCCCAACTATTCTCGGGTCGGCTGTCACAGCGGCAGGATATGCCATGAAGCAAAAGCATGGCTCTAATAAAATGGTGGCCAACACCATTTTTGGCTTTGGTTTAGCTCATATTGTGTTAGGAGCTATTGACCTGGTAGAGCATCGTCGTTAAGAAAAGAAGGGCACTCTATGTGCTCTTCTTTTTTATTTTGAATAATTTCCCACATAATGTTAGCATGATAATATAGTTGACATGAAGGAGAGTTGAATAATGGCCACATTTGAAGATTTTACAGCGCTTGATCTACGAGTTGGTACGGTCTTGGAAGCACAGGAGCTACCAAAAGCACGTGTTCCAGCAATAAAAATGAACATCGATTTTGGTGAAGAGCTCGGTATTAAACAGTCTTCCGCCCAAATTACAAAACGTTATACGCCAGAGGAAATGGTCGGAAAGCAAGTCGTAGCAATTGTTAATTTCCCCCCACGCCGCGTTGCCGGTTTTAAGTCAGAGGTGTTAGTCATTGGTGGAGTGCCAGGTGAGGGAGACGTCATCCTGTTAACACCTGATCAGCATGTACCCAATGGAACAAAAATACATTAAAGAGCCATGCATTATGCAAGAGGCTCTTTTTTGTGAATGGGTATCCATATTTCACTTGTAAAGGTTGGTGATGAAAAATCGGTGCTCGCAAGACTGACAATTTCAGGGCCAGCAACCTGTTCATAGCTGGAAGATGGAAACCACTCAGCATAAATGCGGCCCCACGTCTCCTGAAGTGTTTGCGGGAAAGGTCCGACCACTGTAAAGACAGCCCATGTATTCGCTGGGACAGCAAGTTGGCAAAAGCGCCCAGGGATTGTTGCTGTAGTAGCCACGCCAATATAATGATCGAGTTCTCCCTTTTGCTCCATTCGCCCCTCTGAAAAATTTGTAGAAGCTTGGATGATGCCCTTAGGTTCCACATTAGACAGCTTTTTAAGTTGCTCAATATCTGTGGTTGTTAGGGATTGCGCCAATTTCACAATGTCCGGATTTTCTCCCTGAAAAATAATCGGTACGCGTTTCATCAAACCAACGATGCGAAAAGCTTCCTTTTGCTCGAGTCGGTAATTCATTTCAATTCCTCCTTGGATGGTCAATTGGAAGGTCATCCGTGGAAAAGCTTTGAATGTTTGGCCAGTTTGCCTCGCCTCTGAAGGTGTAATCCCATGTAAGTGCTGAAAGGCTCTTGTAAAAGCATCTGCTGAGCTATAACCATACATAACTGCTATATCGAGGATTCTCAAAGAGGCGTTCGACAATTCAAGAGCGGCCAGTGTCAAACGTCTCCGACGAATGTATTCGGAGAGCGAGATGCCTGCGAGAAAAGAAAACATTCGTTTAAAGTGATACTCAGAACAATACGCTCTACTTGCCACTTCCTTCATATCAATGTCATTGGTCAAATTGGCCTCAATATAGGCAATCGCTTCATTCAGTCGTGTGCATGAATCCACTTGAATAACCTCCCTTTTCACAACAATAGCAAGAATAGAATTGAGTCATCCGACATATTGTGCCCGATTTAGTCGCCATTCAAAAAAATAATCTATCGAACAGGCAGATAACTAACTTTCGAAGTTACTTTCACATACATATAATAGTGTAAAGCTAATTTTAGCCTTACACCTCCTGACTTGATACTTAGGGTCACTGCTCGCACAGTGGCCCTATGAATAAGAAGGATTAAGCATAGCTTGTATTCCACTTTTTGGAGCAAAAAATGTGTTACTGCTTTCCATTTCTGAAAAAACTCCATCCTTTTGGACAAGCTTTTGCTCTATCATAACGTCTTCTATGTAGTAGTTTGATCATCAAGAACGTATAAGAAATGACCAAGAACTAAAATTCTTGGTCATTATTATGTTAGCGGTAGGTTGAATGGCTAGGTTCAAATAAGTCTTCGTCTGAATGACGCACCAGCGAGAAATGGTCAACATTGTAATGACCGTGTAATATGTCATTATGATGTGCGATCATGGCTTCTGGTACTAAATGCTTGGAGCCGTTCGTCGAATGTCCATCAGCGACAACTGTGACATCGAAGCCGTGAACAGTGGCTGATCTGACGGCAGTATCCACACAATGCTCGGTTTTACACCCCATCATTACCAAATGCTGCACGTCATGATCCTTTAAATACTCCAGCAGCCCAGTTTTGTAGAATGCATTGGTAGCGAGTTTGTCAAAAAAGACAGCTGATATTGGAACATGGATTTTTTTATGTACTTGAAAGCCATCTCCCTCTCCACCAGCCACATCTTGATCACGAACAAAAATAATTTGAACATTTTCCTCGATAGCCTTTTTAATTACCTTATTGATGGTCTCTAGTAATTCTTCTTTGCGATAAACAGCTTGTTCCTCCTGATTACCTTCTATCAGTTCTTGCTGTGCATCAATCACAACTAACGCTTGTTTCAAACGCATCTCTCCTTTTTCAGTTACTAACCATACTTTACCATAAAGGAGGACTAATCTTTATTATTTTTTTACCTTAGAAACGGTTATGCCATCCCCAATAGGTAAAAGAATTGACTCCAATTGTGGGTGGTTCGCCACCAGACGATTAAATTTCTTCATGATGGCTGTATATCGTTTTGGTGTCACTTCTGGGTCTGCAACACTACCCGCTGCTAATACATTATCCGTGACAATTAATGCATCAGTATTTGCTAGTTTTATACAATATGCTAAATAATGCTCGTAATTTTCCTTATCCGCGTCAATAAAGAAAAAATCAAAGCGTTTTCCATCAGCTACAAGCTTTTCAAGGCTTTCAAGGGCAGGCCCAGTGAGATAGGTCACTTGTTCAGCAAAGCCTGCATTGGCAAGATTTTGTGCAGCTAACTGTGCATATTTTTCCTCTAATTCTAGTGAGGTTAATGCGCCCTCATCTGCCATTCCTCTCGCTAGACAGATGCCACTATAACCACCTAATGCACCGATTTCTAAAATATCCTGAGCCCCTGTAAGCGATACGAGCATCGTCAATAGCTTTCCTGATGAAGGAGAAACAGAAATGGCTGGCATACCTTGTTCCGTAATGGAAGCTATAACATTCTCAAGAATGGGGTCCTGCTGGGCAAATACCGTATCAATATAGTTATTCACTTTTTTCATGCACAGAATCTCCTTCTTCTATCTGTGAATGATCAACTGCAGTTTCTACTGTTTCGCTTTCATGTATATCAAACAGCTGGCTAAATTCTTGGATCACCATATCAATGGCCTTTAACTCACCTACTAAAATTTGCTGAATGGATTGAAACTCGGGCTTTTCTAATTGCTGTTTAATCGTTGCACGTTTCACATTTAACGTTTCTAAAAAGGCAATGGCTCTCCCTCTTCGGAACGTTTTTGCTCCACGTGATGCCGTTCCCTCCATTCCTCTGTGACGACCACCTCGATGATGACCTTCCTTCATATGCTCTCTAAAACCTGAACCTCTCATTCATTAAACACTCCTTTTGTATACAAACGTATACGCTGATTTAAAAATATTGTATACAAGTGTATACAATAAGTCAATTAACATATTGCTTTCATCGTTCAACATATACTAGGGATACCGATTACTTTTGAAATGGAGGTACGTGTATTGAAAAGAGTCATAAAATATGTTTTGGCGATTGGCACATTATTGATACTGTCAGGCATATTTTTAATTGGTGCGCAATCTCACTATAATCAGAAGGAAATTAAAATTGCGAGTAAACTTTGTCTTGAAAATGGCGGACATCCTAAAATCATTCGTGATTATTTGGCCCTTAACTACTCCTTTTCATGTCAAAAGGATTGAGGTTTTACATAAGATAGATACTCCAGTCATTTTTAACTATCGTTCGGACAAAAGGCTAGCTGGAAAATATACTTTCCATATATGTATAGAATTATGAAATCCCTCGGTCATAAAAAGATAGAAACGACTATCATTTATATGGAGAAGGTGTTGGAGACAGAACAGCATGCTATTCATGAATGGGAAGCGGAGAATTTTAGTGGTTATATCTAAAAATTTTAGATTTGGTTGTTGTTTGTTTGATTAACTAATTTTTCAATAATTAGAGTAAAAAAAAATAGTTGCTCCTATTTCTACATCTATGGAGGTATTCCCGCAGTTCCATCATAGTATATTGTTATTGTTGCCTGTCTTAAGTTTTGTAATTATTTGTAATTCGTTTGCAAAATATATAGGATTTGAAATTATTTAATTCAAAGGAAATCCACTACTTTCTAAATTAATTTTGTGATTTCCATACACCTGCAAATAACATTTTATAGCATGCACGCAATAAAGAAATATATACAACAAATACATCAATTTAGAATTTTAGAAATTAACAGATTATTTATTTCAAATTAATTCTCTAGTATGGCACAATACTTCAAAATTTTAAATGAACAGCAAAATACAGTCTGATAATAGATAAAGAAGCTTCCCTTAGATGTCTATCTCTAAGTCTGAGAGAAACTTAGGAATCCTTTTACCTAGAATATAACTTACTTCATATGACTATAAGCTATTGCATGATGTGTTCAAATTGTTCAGTACTATTTTGCTCCTTGCAAGGCTATATTCGGTTCCCAGAATTTACTGGTATCACTTAACTAAAATATTGATAAAATGAATTGAATTCTTTCTTTTTCGGAGGCAATATGACTGAAATAATAAAGCAGCCTATAACCATTTCGCTTTCACAACTGGCAAATAATCCCTTTTATACTAGTAGTAATTCTTTCAATTGTAGTATTATTTCAAGCTAGAAATGATAAAGGCTCAACAGCAATATATTTATATATAACGGTTTTATATATATTCATTTATCTACTAGTTGGTTATTTTTACATATCGAATTGATACATTGTTACTGCACAAAATCTTTCAAGTATGCAAAACCACTTTTAAAGAGAGTTTACTAAAAAAACACAACTCCTATTATAGGATTTGGCCCGAATGTGAAAGATCAAAAGCATATTTCTACTTAAACTAAAGCTCTCCTTTAGTTTAAGTAACTTTTTCACATACTTTATTATTTAGCTAAATTAAATAGTTTATATAATAAAAAAACAATACTTTGTTAGCAGCCTTTGAAAAAGAGATCTATCCAGGAGAATTACTTCCTTTCTTTTCATCTTTACTTATTACTTCGGCTGTTAGTATGAACTAGCCTGCTAAATAATCTTATAATTAATTGCCCTAGAATATAAATAATTGAAACAAATACAATGGCGGCATCTCTGCCAAAAGGTTTAAACCAACCTCCATCATCATCTATGAAAAAATAGCCAAATATCAAAGAAATAACGGTCATAATAAAATTCAAGCCAATGAACAAAGGCAATTTAATGTTTCTCGATGAAATACCTACAACAATTATGAACACTAGAAATACCTGAAACAAAAAATCAGCTTGTTGCCTAGCAAGATGACAATTAAATTCGTAAAAATGAAATAAGAAAGGAACTGGAAATAAAGACAAAATACTTTTAATAAACCTCTTCAATTTATATATACTCCCATATTATATTGATAACGAAAACCACTCATAAGTGTAATTTTACACTATCGGACATTTTTTTCAATATGTTGTAGTTTTATTTTTTCCAAGGCTACATATACGGTATATAGGACATTCCTGAAGGTTGAACGTTGCATAATGCCAAGGTACGGTGTACACAAAGTTTGTCGTTAACAATAAGCTTAAAAAGAAAAGGCATTACCATGAGTATGTCCTGTAAAGGTACACTCGCTGATAATGCACTTATCGAACAAAAATTTTTCATTAAGAACAACCAAATACTAATTATTTGTAGCCTCTTTTTCTTCTTCTTTTATAAATTCTTCTGTGTTGTTTATGTCTTCCGAATTCAAATCTTCTGCTGATAAGGTTGAACTAGTATTATAACTCGCTGTATTAAATCCAAAATTTATAGCATGTTGATAATTTTCTGATGTCCCAAAAAAGATATCAAACCAATTAGGAGTTACATTTTTTACACACTTAACATCTCCCATATCGTAAACTTGGAAAGTACTTCTTAAACGAGCGTCAGGGAATGGTAATCCGGCCTGTGTTGTAATTATTGTTCCAGCAGGAAATTTTGTACCCGATAATGCATTCCCACACACTTTAGGGCGAACTGCAGCAGTACTATACATAACTGGAACAGTACCATGATAAGTCAGACTACCCTGATCGGCTACATATGCGGTAACTGATTGATTTACATATGTTGCTGCTAAAGTACTTTCTGAAAGTATAGATGCTCCTAAAATAAATAACATTCCTAAAATTATAGGAATCTTTTTCATATTTGATTCCTCCTGTAAAGGTTTATTTTTTTTCAATTCCTCCTAAATACTCTCCGTTTTTAGGATTGAAATAGATTTCTGCTCTCTTGCCTGTTTTTTGACCTCCCACCCCCAAAAATACATTTTTCTCATCTCTTATTAGACGGAAATGATAACCATTCAAAAAATTATCATTTCCTGGTTCTAATTTAAATTCAGATATGGCTTTTTTTACAACCTCGTTACTATCTACTTTTATATCTTCATCTTTAATAGGCAGTTGTTCATCACTATCTATTACATCGTAACTTTTCAGTTTCCCCTTTTCGATAACAAATATGATACTTAGTCTTTTGTTAGGTAAGGTAATATACCCTTGCCAATTTCCTTTTTTTCCATCTGAACCATTTATTTTGCCATCATTCACACTATTCATAAAAATAAGTTCCGAATTTTTATCGTATTCTTTTGCTATGTCCATCCCTATGTCATATGCTTCTAATAAAGTTATTTCCTTATTGGGTAGTGATTCAAAAGAATCCACTTTATAAGAACCTTTCTCTAGTTCAGTTGCAAATAGTTTGTCCCTTATTGTTAATGCTCCGATAATTGATAGTAAGATTATTAGTAAAAGACCTGGAATAATTTTATATTTCACGGATACCCACCTTCACTTTTACTACTTTTAATTGCTATAGTATTTAACATATGATGGAAATTACTATATTATACTTAAAGATAGATAATATATTATTAATTTATATATTTTTATTAACAACCTACTAGATTTGAACAAGCTTAGTATAGCCATATAAATTGTAGTTTAAAAAAAGAATGATTATTTATAATAAAGTTGGATTAAAAATTCTGTGGGCATTGTTTTTGTTCTATAATTCAGAACTTTCCATAAAGAAAGACGCTTTCCTTATTTCAGAAAGTACCCGATTTTTTAATAAACTTATCCACTTATATTTAATTCTCAATGATGCAATATTTAGTTGCATAGATTGAATAAAAATGTTATGGATGTTTAATATTGAATGATATGATATTTGTAGATAGGTGGAGAGTAGGATATGAAAACTAACGACATCGTAATAAGCAAAGTAATTAAATGGTTGAAAGCTGAGGATAAATCATATCAATGGCTAGCTGAACAATTAGGAGTAAGTAAATCACTTGTAGGACTTATGTTAAAAGGAGAACGTACTTTAAAATCAGATCGCATTGAACACTTTGCCAAGATAATGGGGATCACGACAAAAGAATTGGTTCATTCAGATACAATAACGGAAGGCCAATTAACTGTTAACTTGCTAGGTGAATTATCTAATCGTCACTCTAAGAGAGAATTGGATTATTTATTGTTTGCCATCAATGATTATCTTGGATTAAAAGAGCAGGTCCAGTAGCTATCGAGATTAGGGGGACATTCAAGTGGCTATCGTTTTTTGGTAAGATGCTAGTTATAACTGACATAATTCATAGTTCTTCAACCAAAATAAAATAAGGATTCTAATTTGAATAGAGACCCTTTTTCTGGTTGTCACACTATGAGTATGATGCTGTAACCCGTCACACTCAACACCCCCTATCCTCGTAGGTTTTTGGTTGAATCGGCTACACTAAGTTGGACATAAAAAATAAGGGCTAGTACACTTAGACTACCAACTTAAAGGAGCGTGCTACTATGTCACGTCAACGTCGAACTTTTACATCTGAATTTAAATTGCAATTAGTAAAACTTTATGAAAATGGAAAATCCCGTGCAGATATTGCCAGAGAGTACGATATAACGCCTTCGGCTTTAGACCGTTGGATTAAAAACCATCAAGAAACCGGTTCATTCGCTGCCAAAGATAATCCCTCTGAAGAAGATAACGAACTAGCTCGATTACGCAAAGAAAATCAACGTTTACTGATGGAGAATGATATTTTAAAGCAAGCAGCGCTGATCATGGGACGAAAATAGATGTGATTCGAAATAACGCTCACAAATATTCAGTATCAGCAATGTGTGACGTCCTTAATATTCCGAAAAGTACGTATTACTATCATGCCGAAGTTTGTGGCAAACGTGCGCTAAAAACTGAAGATAATGAGATTTCCAAAGAGATTGCTCGTATTTTCAAAGAAAGCCGTAATAATTATGGTACGCGTAAAATCAAGAAAGAACTAAGTAAATTACCAGAGCCAAAACACGTATCACGTCGTCGAATTGGTCGTTTAATGAAAGGTCTTGGACTAGTATCAAACTATACAGTAGCACAGTATAAGGTGCATAACTCAACATGTAATGAAGGGCCGATAAAAAATGAATTACAGCGCCAATTTGAGCAAAAAGAGCCGTTGGCTGTCATCGTGAGTGATTTAACATATGTCCGTGTCGGAACAAAATGGCATTATGGATGCTTATTTGTCGACCTTTTCAATCGTGAAATCATTGGCCGTAGTACTGGTGCAAATAAGACAGCAGAGCTGGTTTATCAAGCACTAGTAAGTATTAGAGGTAACTTGAACGACATACAAATGTTTCATACAGACCGAGGAAAAGAGTTTGATAATAAGCTCATTTCAAAAGCCCTAGAAACATTTGGAATCCAGCGATCCCTGAGCATGAAGGGATGCCCTTATGATAACGCCGTGGCTGAGGCGATGTTTAAGGTATTTAAAACCGAATTCGCTAACGGAGCACATTTCTCTACTCTTGAACAGCTCGCTCTTGAACTTGATGATTATGTTCATTGGTTCAATAACATTCGAATTCACGGGACACTAGGCTATTTACCCCAGTGGAATTCAAGCAACAGACCTTATAATTTTTGTGCAGTTTAGTGTTGACATACCAAACAATGCAACTTAAATGCAAAATCTAAACCTATAATTTTAAAAATATAAATAGTAAAGGGCTGCCACAAATAATCAGCTTTCACTGACTTTTTGGACAACCCTACTTTTTTTATTTTAATTGCATTGTTGTAATGCAAGTGCCATCGCTTTCATAAGTAGAAAATGACGATTTTACAGTTTTGCCTTTGTGCTCCATTTTTATGTTATACGTTTGGTCACGAGGTAGCCATAAATCAATAAATCCATTAGCTAGAGTTTTCATGGTTTCGTTCACTAGCACATTACCTTTTGAGTCTTCAATATAGACAGCTATATCCTTATTAGCCAGCTCTCCTTGGCAACCCGTCAAGCTATGGTTAGTACAAGGGTGAGTTTCATTTATGTAAGGAGCTACAGAAACAAAAAATTCGTCTTCTGGCAAAGCATATGCTGACTCAATTCCTTCTTTATCAGTTACAATCAGCTGGTTTGATGTGATTGAAGCAGATTCGTCTTTTGTTTTGTTCCCGCTATATTCATTCACCAACTCCTTAATATTTTGCATCTCCACTTCTTTTCTAGGGTTATCGTCATTAGTACTCTCTCCATTGCAAGCACCTAGGACAATCGTAGTAAGCAAAGTTACAGCAAAAGCTTTTAATTTCATTTTATTCACCTCTAATTTCCTCATTCTTTCTACTTTGTAAAACGCTGACGACTTATACTATAAACTATAAATAAGAAGAAATTGTGCAGAGGAAAAATAGATTAATGACAAACAGATTTTATTTATTTGAGTATTGGAGACTCAAATCCATTCCAATGAAACAAACGTGACAATGTTGCTGATATATGATTGATTTTTAAAAGTTACAGCAAAAAAATTCTGAATATTTAATATTATAATCCTTTCATAGTTTATAAAGAGTATCTCATGATCATTTCCATTCAAACTCCAATGTTTTTAGTTTTGACTCAAATTCAAAGCCCAATTTTTTTGCTAAACGTTTAGATTCAAGGTTTGTTTCCATCGTTGACCATTGGGGTATTAGTCCATTTTTTATACAATCATCTAAATATGCAGAACACACTAAAGTGGCTAATCCTTTATTCATGTGTTTCTCGTCGTATGTTTCAACACTAATTTCATGTTTATTCTCGTGTACACAGCAAGAAAAACATGCACTTACTATTTTATTATCCCTTATGATACAATATCCCAGTCCATGAGTATTAAAGTCTTCAATTGAATACCAAACCTCTTCTACTACTTCAGAAAGAATCCCATCTGGATCGTTCTTAATGACTTCGGTATCAATTTTTTTTATAAGATAATTATCCGGTAAAGGTTTGTATTGCTCTTTTAAAGAAACGAAAGCCTCAGGATTGAATTGATAATACAGCTCATAATCTGGTTCGTATTCTTTATCATCAATAACATTCTCTAATACTTGTTCCCATATCTCATCTTTTATGACTGCAATAAACCAGGTTCCACCACACGATTCATAAGTATCCATTTTTAATTCCTTATCAAGAAAATCACGTAAAGAATCAATAAACTGTTGATTAGTCGCATTCCCAATAAAAATACTGCTTATTCCTGTTACATCTATTAGTGCTGTATTGGGTTCTTGCGGATTGTCTACATAAATTGTCCCTCTGTTCATACCATTAATTATGGAATTTAATGTTAAATCATTCTTCTGATCAGGTGTTTGTAGTAACCTTTTTATTTTATAATAGTCTCTTTTATCCAATTTATAAATCATAAAACAGCTCAGCTCCTTTCATAATCTAGATAAAATATTTGTTTGTATTTAAATTCCTATAGTTTTTTTAAGAAAAAAATGCTTTATACAGGCGCTATGAAATGACGTAGCGATGGTACATTTTAACTTGAGTGAATGTCTACTTCTCCCTAGAAAAATCCCCTATGCCTACTGATTTTATTTTTTTATCTGTACTAAAGAAATATAGGGTAAAATCCTTAAATTAAGTCCTTCTAACTCTTTTCATTCTAAAAGTTCGGATGTACTATTTAATATTTATTACCATTTTATAACTTTTTATGAAGTAAAGCTAATAACTGCACGTTTTGATTCACCAATAAATGAGGGAACCTTTTCCAGTATTGATTACTTCGGGGCAGGACTATTCTTTACTATGAATGATGCAAACCCAGAATAAAAAAGACGTCAGGTAGACGCCTTTAATGTTTGATCGATATCCTCAATCAACCTATCCACTTGTTCCTTTGTTATCTTTATGACATATAACTCTGTCTTTTCGATTCCATCTTGAATGGCTAGGTGTTCAGGATATTGATAGTTGTTTGATATCTCTTTGTCCATACAATCACCTCTTCAATGATATATATTCGACATAAAGTATAGCAAACCTTCTATAAAAAGGAAAATTCCCAATACTTTCTCACCCTATAAGCATAAGTTTCCACTATTCCTATTAAAACCCAGTCAATTGAAAGAACCAATTCCTTAACGGGGCTATTACTTATCCAATTTTGCCGTTTTTTTAAGATAGAACACCCCAATAG
Organism: Lysinibacillus sp. GW823-FHT06C08; assembly: GCF_058795135.1. Lineage (NCBI taxonomy): Bacteria > Bacillati > Bacillota > Bacilli > Caryophanales > Bacillaceae > Lysinibacillus > Lysinibacillus sp. GW823-FHT06C08. The sequence continues at coordinate 117,475 of NZ_JBXAHN010000002.1, read as the reverse complement.
ACATAAGGATAATGCCATATACTTTCACCATCCTGTTTCGAATGGCTGTATCCATCGTTGTATTTAGCAGGGCAAGCCCAATACATGTAATGAGCAGGCCAATGAGCATGTGAATGATTCTCATTTTTCTACTCTCCTTTTAATAGGCGATCCCTACTCGACTTTTAACGAATTCCTTACTGAAGATTTGTTGGTAGGCAAAGTAGGCTGTATCGGCTACTGATATTTCACTACCGCCTTCAGGTAAAAAATTGCGCTCCACTCGATAGGTTCCTGTAAATGATCCATCTGGTAAATAGGTTGGACAAACAATCGTCCAATCGACATTGGAAACGCGTAATTGTTCAAAAACGTACTGATGCTCCTTAGCAGCAAACGTAGATTTACGTTTGGATTCCGTTGATTGATATCGAAGAATCGTAGGTGACACTCGACTTTGTAAAATACCCGCAGTGCCAATCGTAATAATTCTCTTTATCTTTTGTTGCTCCATCACCTCAAGTATGAGCGAAATACTAGTAGATAAAGTATCATTCCCATCTGTATTTAATGCACTTACTACTACATCCACATTCACCATAGCCTGTTCGAGATCTTTCTTATTTAAGACATTTCCCTGAAAGATATGTAAGTTCTTATTGTCTAGCTGTAATTTATGGGGATCACGGACAAATGTCGTTACTTCGAGTTGATCTTTTAACGCGAACTCAACAATTTGTCTTCCCACACGTCCTGTTGCACCCAAAACTAATATTTTCATAGACCTTCACCTCTTCATTCCATTATAACATGCCCCCTCTATGCAAAAGAGACACATGCAATATGTGTCTCCCGCTTTCCTTATTTTGTTTCTAATAGCTGAACATTCACTATAAATGCTCCCATATTCTCTTCTTTGGCCAGCTCATGGATAATCGTTTGAATCTCACTTTCTGTGCTTTTTTCTATTTCATTACCATCGTGTAATTGGATGGTGATGATTTGATGGTTAGGAGAATCTACCAAATAGCCTACCGTACTATCTGGTGAATATCCTGCCTTTCGTACCGCTTGTATGATCTTTTGTGTAAAATTAGTCTCTTGTAATTTTTCACTAAACTCTTCCGCATAGGTCGGAGAAGGAGAGAAACTTACGGCTATTGGTAAAGGCTGTTTTTCTACAATCAGCCATGATATCACTACTATAGCGAACATCAGTAAAAAGAAACCTTGTAGCATTCTCTTCATACACTCGCTCCCTTTCACCTTCATATTAACAGGCAGAAATCTAGTATTACCCCCTAAAAACGGTTAGTTATGTACGACAAAGTTTCCATTTTTCTATTCAAAGGGCAAATTACCAAGAACTCTATTTGTTTTGTTCATAGATTAGATGTGTAAGGGTTGCGCGACCAATACTAAAAATTAACCATAAGGGAGATTAAAAGATGCAAGATTGTAGATTTAATCATTATATGAACTGGGGTCAACAAAAAGAGGAATCGAAAAAATGCTGTGAGAAAAAATGTAAGCATACGTGTAAATGCGAACACAAAGATGAAAAATGCCCTGAGAAAGATTGCTGTTCCAAAAACGAATGTAAAGGCTGTATTTGCCATCAATTAAAATGCCTGCCTATTGGCACACTTGTAGACGTCGTGTTAGTAGGTGGTTTTAGCTTAGCTGATGTCTTTTTCATTAGCCTAGATCCTAAAACATGCTGTGCTACATTCTTAGAAGTAGCAGATGTAGGAGCTTCTCCGATTATCATAGATTGCCAACAAATTATTGTCATACGAAGAAGCACAATTGCTTAAAGAATTCTGGAATTGATATTTTCAGATATATGTAAACGGACTATTTATTTGATCTTCTGCCAGGTTAAATCCTGGCAGAATTTATAGTCTTATTCATTAATAATTACTTTGACAATGGGCTCCAGTTTGCCTCGGTACACATCGCCCAAATAATCCACTTCCACTACGACTGCTCTCGGCTCAAAACGCTGGATACACTCAATCAAACGTTTGGTGTTCATTTTTTTCATACGTTGGAAGAGTTTACGAATATCTGACCGAATGCTCCATTCCCGTTGCGGGCAAGAGACCGTAAACGTCGATAAAATAAATGCTACATTTTGTAAAATACCTTCCACTCCCGTAGCTTTTCCATTCACATTACTTAATGCCGTTACTTGATGTGTCATGCTATCAACCTTTCTTCTACGTTCATACTGAAGTTTGTTCTCTTGAAAAAGAGCACTTTGTTATTTATGCTTGTTAGTCAATATTTATGAACGTTACTTTGTTTGTACCCCATAAACTTTTGGATTAAACAAATACTTAGCTGATAGGTATGCTTTAAAGTTTAGCGAGTAAATGCATAATAGAGAACGTAGAGCCAGCTAAAGCAGCCATGAATGATTGCCCATATGATGGAATGATGGACACTCCATGAAATTGTGATCGCTAAAACAGAACCAAAGCCTATACCATTCTTGACGACTGTTTTGTGCTCCATTTTCTTCACCTTCTTTACTTTTTTCATCTCCCCTTCTTGCCGTCTCACCTTATTCCCCTCCTCTATATCTTTGGTTTATGTAACAGCTAACAAGGGCATCCTGAGAAAAAAGGATGTGTGTTGATGAACGTATTCATAATGGTTACCATCATTGTCATACCTGCTCTCATGGTCTATCTTCAGCAAAAAAGTGATAAAATGCGCCTTGTTTTCAATGCATTAGGTGTCGTATCTGCCATTCTTTTTGGCTATATTGCCGCTACTTCTATAACGCAGATTATTCTGGAGGATGTGGTCTTTATGACAACGATTCATGCTGTTTTCCTAAATCCCATTTTTCTACTGACAGGCGCGTATCTAGGTTTATTTTTCATTCAATACATGATCGATATCACAATCCATTTTAGGGCTAAGCGTTAACGATATTAATAAAAATCACAATAGACGCGCCATGTCTGTGCTGTTGGATTATAAAAGAAATAAAAATTGCCATTATCCACAATATTTAGTTGTGCCTTGGCATCTGAGGCAATTTGGAAGACAAAAGGTGTATCTTCACCAAAATCATAGCCACTTTGACAAAAGGTCGGGTAGCCGCCAATTTTGTGTTGCGGATACATCTCTTCAAGGATGTCTTCAAAATAATTAAGGCCGTCTTCATGCTCCAATCTTAGTATGTCCTCTTCTATTTGTGCAGGAATACCCCCGCCATCCCATACTGGATAATCATTGTGAATATGCTCTACCTGCAGAGGAAAGGCTCGAATACGGTCGTGCTGCCAGTCCCGCTGTACTAGGTTTTCTAAGGTGGTGTAGGCTCTTATTTCAAAATAGATGCTCAAATCATCCTCCATAAGATGATCGAAAATATTCTCATGGACAAATAGAGTTACCAATTGAAACGGCTGTAAAGCTTGAGGTACATAGGGCAAATCTTTCAAAAATAATGTAGCGAGCGGTTGAAAATCCGAAGGTCGATCCTCCTCTAGTAAAGACCATCCAACATAGCCAATCCAACTTTCTAAAAGCTCATGGGTTGGACGGAAGCCACCCGTCTGGAATATTGTCGCTTGCTTGGCTAGCTGAGATTGGATATGTTTAATGCTCATGCGCAAGCCCCTGTTGTCGACAGCAGCAATCCGTTATATGATCATTGACCATACCGACAGCCTGCATAAATGAATAACAAATCGTACTACCCACAAATTTAAAGCCGTCCTTCTTCAATTGCTTACTCATCCGATCACTGCGATCTGTTGTCACTGGTACCTCTGCCATAGATGGCCATTCATTTATGATTGGTTGATGATCGACAAACCCCCAAATATATTCAGAAAACGAGTCATATTTTTCTTGTATTTGTAGAAATGCTTTCGCATTCGTCACAACGCTAGCTATTTTTAATTTATTGCGCACAATCCGTGTGTCTTGCTGTAATTCCAAAAGCTTGTCCTCTGAATAAAGGATAATTTTTTTAGCATCGAAATGATCAAATGCCTCTCGATAGCCCTCTCGCTTTTGTAAAATCGTCCACCAGCTAAGTCCTGCCTGTGCTCCCTCTAAACAAAGCATCTCGAATAAATGCTGATCATCATAGACGGGTACTCCCCATTCTTTATCATGGTAATCTACATATAACGGCTGATCTAGCTTGACCCATGAACATCTTTTCACCGTATAACCTCCCACGTTTATGTATTATTTAATGGCCGTAATACATAGCCATCCTTTACTTGTTTTTTCACTTATATATACCGTTTGGAAACCGGTTTGTTTCAATAATTCTTTCATAGCTGCGGGTGTTTGGAAAGCCTCCATATGGTAATTCATTTTGTAGTACTCGGCGATGACAATAAATTTTCCTCCATTTTTCAATACCCTCCATACTTCCCCAACATCATGTTCCAATGATGGCCAAAAATAATGGGTTTGAAAAGCTGTAATGGCATCAAAAAATTGGTCCTCATATGGTATTTGAGACACACTTGCCTCCTTAACAATCATACTGCCACTTGCGACATTCGCTTCATTCATTTTGATGGATTCCTTTACGGCCTGTGCAGAAATATCGATCCCATAAATTATACCATTGGGATTCAATTTCGATAAATTTCTGAGTGTTTTCCCTCCGCCACAGCCAATATCTAACACACGGTCCCCATCATTGATGGCACCTTGCCGGAAAAACCAGCTATTCATGCCACGATGAGTGATATTCATGATACGTAGCATCCATGAACCCATCCATCCTTTTGGATTTTTTGCCTGTTCAATTAACGATTGTAATAATGACATATCGGTTCCCCTCTCATCAAAATCGATGTGGATTTTATCCTTTTTTTACATGTATACCCTGTATATAATAATAGAAAGCACATCAACGACAGAAACTCTTACTAGTTTGTACGTGCAAAAATGATTTTTGTTTCGTTTTCGAATGAATAGGATGGAGGGACTTTGAATGATTCAACAAGCAGAGCAACAGGATGCCCTGGCAGCTGCCACATTAGCTTTATTGCTGTGGCCTAATCATACAGTAGAGGAATTTACTGAAAGCATGACACATTTATTAAAGGATGACCATGCAGTCATTTTCTTAGCCTACGACCATGACAAGGCGATTGGCTTTGCCCAATGTCAGCTGAGAACAGATTATGTAGAGGGTACGGACTCTAGTCCAGTCGGCTATTTAGAAGGATTATTCGTCATGGATAACTATCGACAGCAAGGCTATGCTAGACAGCTTGTAGCACATTGTGAACAATGGGCCAAGCATATGGGATGCTCAGAATTTGCAAGCGATTGTGAATGGGACAATACAGAAAGTTTACAAGTACATTTACAGCTTGGTTTTACGGAAGCGAATCGAATCATTTGTTTTACAAAAAAATTATAAAAAATGTGATAAAAAAATCACAAGTGCTTCGAATCCTGCACTTGTGATTTTTTGCATCTATATATATATAGGTTAATTTAAATATGTATGGTTAGAAATATTACGTTCGCGCTCATCGATAATTAAATGGATCAATAATGCAAGCTGTTGTTCTATTCGCATATTGTTTAGATGTAAGATATCAGCAATCGCACTTTTATGCTTCTCTGCTAATTCAATTTCCTCTAACTTTAAAAGAATTTCCTCTTTTGTCAGCCCAAACATCTCTTATCACCCCCACTCCTTTTTTATTATTATTTTAAACAAATTAAACACACTTCACAAATAACATATAATCATCTTATATATGAACCATTTTTACTAATTATAGGCTAATTCACCGAAACTAATCAATCTATTATCTAAAATTTCTTAATATTTTTTTTACATCAATTCCAAACTTTATTATTCAAAAAATAACATTTGCAAGAAAATATACCATTTTACTTCTTGTTTTTTTGGAAAATTGCAGTAATTGAAAAGAAGTTGTCTATACCATTATAAAAATAATCAGTCAGTTTGTCGAATAATAGAGTTTTCGCTGCCTATTTATCTCATCGTTTTTGACCCAAACATATTACTTTACCCATAAATATAAAGTTGAAACCTTCTGATGCCTACCGCAAAAAAAGTAATTTCAAAATTGAAACTACTTGTCTTAGTTGTATAATCGGTTATTAAATTATTTTTTTAATATCATTTTTCAGCATTTTTATATGGTTCTCATCATTTGTTTGAACCATCTCTATTTGTGATACTCTTGATGTCGTGTCTTGATGCCAAGTTGTTGTCTGAACATGCTTTTGCACATATAACTGACTGTTTTCCTGTACCACCGCAGGAGCTTTCACTGCACTTAAATCTGTATCACGTATTTCTAATAAAGATTGATTGGACAAAGCTAAAAATGGGCGTGCTGCTTCGCCTACTTGACAATGTTCAATACGTCCCATTGAACGATCAGACCATATCATCGCATACGTGCTATCCTGACAGTCTTTGAAATGGCTGTTGGCTACTTCAAAAATGGCATCGATACATGTAATCCCGTTGCCTTTCATTTGTTCAAACGTACAATGCTGTGTAAACAAACGGGCATTGTTCAAATATACATGTTGCTTTTCTAGCTCTCGAATGTTTGTATGGTGAAGCATAATTTTGGCATGATCATTGCCATAAATACCACCTGATTGCCCAAATTGAATAGTCGTTTGATGGAGCTGTAGCCCACTTGCATCCACAATGATATGAAATTGCTGATGGTTTTGGATTTGACATTCGGTCATCGAAACATCAGCTTCATCTACGATGGTCATACCAACAGCCATTCCATTACGTACATGACATTTGCGAAACTCTGCCTTGCTATTCTCTATCAGCATTTGTGCTTTCACATGACGATTAAACTGACAATCGTAGAATTGAGCTTCTGTTTTTTCTCCCAGGTACAGCCCGAGTCCTTGGCCATCTGAAAATATAGAATCAGATACCATTACCTCACTACGGTGGACGATCATATTCGTGTCATGATGATTCTTGATTTCACAGCCATCCATACGTAAAATCGTATCATCAAATAGCTGTATACCAACCCCCTGTCCTTGGTGAATAAGGCAATTGGTGATTGCCAGCTCACTAGACGCCGCTACAATTTGCTCCTTTTCATGACCATGAACTTCACAATCCTCCATGACCATCTTCACATGACGAATCGCAAAAATACCATGTTTCTTCCCTTCGAGCAGCAGACAATTGCTTAATGCCATCTCACAGTTTTGCGCAATAATTTGAGCTTTCACATGATGCTCAAGTGTTGTATCAACGAGAATAACACTGGAACCATTAGCAACACGTAGACCAAAATGATTGAGCGGTGTAGCAAGCACAGCACAATTTTTCATCAGCAAACTACCATAGCTTACCATAATCTGCGTGCGAATCAATTGCTCCTCAATAATACAATTTTCTAACTGTAAATCTCCTTTTACATAAAGTCCCTGCCCTTGGCGAAAACGTAAATTACGCATATCTACATGGGTCTGGTAGCGAATAAAAACACCACCTTTAATTGTAACATTGCCAACTCCATACAATGTCAGCCGCTTGGAAATATCCAAGCTCTCCTCATAAATACCATCTCGAATTTCTATCATATCCCCAGGCATAGCCTCTTCAATTGCCTGCCCAATGCTTTGGTACCGATGCATAATACTTCTCTTTACTACAAGCGTTGCCATTTACACACTCCTCAGCCTAAAAATGATCGTATCCTATTTATATACCGAACAGGCTTGTGGTTATTCAATTTTGTGTAAAATTACTGGATTATGCATGTATTCGTTTGTGAGGAATGAAGATTTTATGACGGTTCATGGCCGTCCTGACACGCCTCCATGTATACGTATATGAGGTGAATCAAAAAAAAACCAACAAAGGATGATTCCATCTTTGTTGGTTCTTATTACTCTCAATTATTTTTTTCTTTTCACAAAAACAAAGGCAAAAATAGCCGCGAGCACGACTAGGATAGCAATGATCCACACTGTGCTTGAGTTAGATGATGTTGTTTCATCAGTTTGCTGCTCTTCTCTTGGTGTGGCATTCGAAGACTGTACTTCTTTCGTGTCATCTGCTGCTACCTGAGCAGAGCTGATTTGCACATATTGAAGTGTGGCTGCATTGGATGCCGGTGCATCATGGCCGTCTCCATGACCTTCTTCATGATCACCTTGTCCTTCTTGATTGTCATCATGTCCATGATGGTGATCTCCAGCTGTCGTAAAAATAGAACGTTCTAGCTGTTGACCTACCCAGCTTTTAGCATCCGTTGATTCTGCAAAAATGCGAGGGTGTCCTGACAGCATATACGTTTTACCGTTGATGATAATGCCCGTTTCATCACCTGTCACGACATCTTCAATAGTGCCAGTTGGACCTTCGGCAAAGCCACCCATTTGAAGAAGCGTATGACCGCCCATATCAACATCTAGGTGTTCCGTTAAGAAGGTAATATACTCCTCTTTCGTCATTGTCGCATCTGGGTTCTCTACTTCAAGTTTATGATGAAAAAGTGCTGTATTTATTTCCTTGTATGTAAGGTCGCCCTCTAAAGAAGAAATGTATTCTTCTTTTTGTGCTGCTTGTGCTAATTCATCCACTGTTGCTCCTTCAAGTCCAAAGAAGCCACCTACCCAGCTTGCAAAATCTTTGCGTGATAAGTTGTCAGTTGGGTTTAAGGCCATATCTTTGCCATTATACCCAAGGAGCCCAATACTATGTAACACCAATATGTCCTTAATAGTTGAAGTTGTTTCAGGGACATCCGTAAATAGTGTACTTTTATCCATCGTATGGGCGTAGGCAGCAGGTGCCATGAATAAAGTACTCATTAGTAATAAAAGTAAATATTTTCTCAAAATGATTCCACCTTCCAATACATTAGTATACAGCGTAAATGTGATGGAAGTTTGAAATTAACGGGTCAAATCGTTACAGTTTAAATCGGCGTATTAAACTATTTAATTGCTCGGCCATCTCTGCTAGATGCTCAGCACTATGTTTAATTTCTTCCATAGAGCTAGCGGACTGTTCAATTGTGGCAGAGGTCTCCTGTATGCCTGCCGCTGACTGCTCAGAAATAGCTGCCATTTCATCTATGGACTTATTAATCGTGACAGTATTGTGAACGACATCATCTAGCCCAGAGGACATCCCCTCAATATTTGTAGTAATGGCCTCAATTGCGTCGGCAATATGATGGAACGTTGCATTGGTCGTTGTAATTTTCAATGCCCCTTTCTCCACTTCACTATAGCCCTGCTCAAGAGAAGCGGTCACTCTATTGGAACCATCCTGAATGTTACGGACGATACCTGTAATATCTTCCACAGAATATGACACTTGCTTGGCTAATTTTCGGACCTCATTGGCCACTACGGCAAATCCTTTGCCTTGTTCCCCCGCTCTGGCTGCTTCAATTGCTGCGTTCAATGCTAGTAAATTTGTTTGTGCCGCAATGGTTTGAATGACCGTGACAAGCTTTGAGATTTCTTGTGTTTGCTTGCTTAATCCATCAACCTGATCTACTGCATCCTTCACAATATCTTGAATGGCTCCCATCTGCTTAGTAGAGGAGGACATTAAGTCCCGTCCCTCCCTTGTTAAAGCTATAACATCCTGAGAATAGTGCTGAACGTCTTTATTGCTTTGATGAACAGAGGTTACTTTTCCTGCAAAGTCATTCATGGAAGTCGCAACATCTGTCGTGTGGCTGGCTAGCTCATCCGTCCCACTTGCAATCTCTGTCATCGTATGGGCGATTTGGTCTGTCCCCGTCTTTACTTCTGATGTTGATTGCAATAGCTCCTCACTATGGGCCGCTACGTCATTCGATACCGTTTGAATATGCTTCAATAAGCGATTCAAAATATCCGCCATCGTATTGGTTGCCTCCATTAGCTGGCCCACTTCGTCTTTCGATTGAATCTTTAAAGGAGGACCGCTTAAATCACCATTCGTCATTCGTTGCATTCGCTCCGTTAATGTCATAATAGGTCTTGATATACCGCGGGCACTCAATAGCTCAACAATAATCGCTATGACAAAAATGAGTATACCTACGACGATGCCAATAAGCTGCTTATTCTCCCCAGCAACTATCATGTCAGCGCCTACCTCATTGATCGCTTGCTTGCGTTGCTCTGCTAAACCTTCATAGCCTTCACGAATGGTTGTGGCTGTTGCATCCATTTTTGTGATGTTTTGAATCGCGAGCTCCGCATTACCTTGATCATAAACAGCAAATACTTGTTGTTCAATATAGCGATTCCATTCCTTCGCCATTTCTGCAAGTTTGCTGAAATCTTCAGAGCTTGTCATGGCTAATCGTTGTTTTTCGTTGCTCGCTGCACGCGCTACATTATCTTGAAAAATAGCTTTATACTTTTCATCGCCAGACAATACATAGCCTCTAGCAGCAGCTATTCTTACATCGATGGTTTGCGCTTGTCCGTAATCTGTCGTTAATAGCTGTAATTCTTGCTCAACAATTTGTTCTGTTGCATGGTTACTTTGCTTAATAGCAAAATAGTTGTACACGATATATAACGCCATGATCGTAATAACAATGCTAAAGGAAAAAACAATTCTTCTACTAATCGTTTTGAATGACATGTGCAAAAACCCCTTATTTTCCGAATCTATTCCATAAAAAGTAATCTACCATTTTCAAAGAAAGATTGGTGGCTTTAGGAATTTTTGCTATATTTCCAGAAATAACTTGGTCAATTTTGTGTATTTTATAGCATCTTCCATCATGAGTAATTTGCCCTAATCAATCCCAAGCATGAAACATGACGTCACCAATAGTTTCACTTTTGAAATAGGCAATGTTCTTCCACTCCATAGCAGATAAACTATGCAAGGCTCGGTCTTTTTCCAGTAACGTATTTAGCGTTGCTGCTTCCAAACATTTTCGCATTGGAAAATATTTGTGTAGCTGTGGTCTCGATAAAAAGGCAAAGCTAAGCTCTTCATCCAATTTTGCAAAGGCAATATACGGCATCCAGCGATGGTGAAGAATGGTCACCATTTCCCCATCTATTTCCACTAGTGCTTGCATATAGACAAAATGCGGTCGATCGATAAAATGTCGTACTTTCGCTCGCTGTTCACTTGTTGCTAAATGGTACACCATCGATTGAAACATGCGCACATCTTGTTCGATTAAATGGTCAGCATCAAAACCAGTAATTCCTTTTGTTAATCGCATCCAATCACTCCTTCATGTTTGTCACTCTATGGACCTTCTATTTTAACTAGTCCTATTCCTTCCAAATCGTTCAAATTAATTAATTTACTCAAAATAGCAATCGTAAAGTGAATGAGATAAGCAAGATATAATAGAAAGCGGTATTTCTTTGCGATAGATTGGTTGTTTTACTTGGCAAGTAGCTAGATAGTAAATAAATGTATTTATTGTGTATAATTAACATACAACAAAAGTGAGGTGAGGATTTGTCAAATCTTCAATTTTTAATGTTGATGTTTATTTTATTGATAGTGATTGTTAGTTTAATTAAAAATAAAAACGCACCCCGGTTTGCTGGGGTGCATCTACATAATTTTAGCCTACTACTTCTTGGTATTCAGGATGCTTTTCAAACTCAGCTTTTGCGAAGGGACATAATGGGATAACTAGTAACTTTTCTTTTTTCGCATAGGCAACAGCCGCTTTAACTAATTGCTGTCCAATATTTTGACCTCTTAGATGCTCGCCTACATGTGTATGATCGAGAATGATTCGACTTTCCCCTACACGAACGAAATGCACCTCTGCCTCACTATTTTCCTCGTTTCCGATATAAAAGGATTGGTTACCTTGTTTAATTTCCATGACATAATGCTCCTTTTAAATTTTGTATTTTAATGCGCCACTTGGACATCGATTGATAACTTCTGATACATGTTTGGCCGCTGCTTCATCTGGTGCGATCCATGGCTTTGCTTTGACATTAAACACCTCTGGCAAGCCCTTTACACATTCAGCCGCATGTTGACACATGTCCTTATCGAAATAAACGGTTATCTCTTCTCCTCTATATTCACGGTACCCCATACCTAACACGTCCCTCATTGTAAGATTATTATTCTATTGGTGTTAATTTTTCTTCAATTTCCTGCCGCCGTTCTTCTAAAAATGGTGGTAAATCTAAATGTGTTCCTAAATCCTCCACAGCCGTATCCACGGTAAAGCCTGGTCCATCTGTCGCTAGTTCAACTATTATGCCGTGTGTTTCTTTCATATAAATACTTGAAAAATAGTATCGATCCGCTTTTTTTATAATAGGAAAACCAAAGTCTTTTATTCGCTGTTCCCATTGCTCAAGCTCTTCCTTATCGTTCACGCGGATAGCTAAATGGTGAACACTACCTCTTCCTGGTTTTTCTTTAGGACCCTCTTGCTCGACAATGATAATCTGTCCTTGCAATTGGTCTTCCTCCACTTGAAAAACAGCTTCAGTTTCAGTTTTTGATCGTTCTTTGTAGCCAAATAATTGTACGATGGTTTTCGCAGCATTCTCTAAAGAGCTTACAGTTAATTCCACTGAGCCCATTCCTAAAATTTGATGAGCCATCTCTACGGATGAATCTTGCCACTTTGTCCATTCTTGTGGAATAGGCTTGTCCTGATTATTTAATAACACTAGACGTAGACCGTCTGGGTCCTCAAAATAGATCGCATCCGTGTCACCATATGTTGTGATCTCGCTGTGCTCCATCTGAAATTCATCCAATCGATTTTCCCAGTACATTAAGCTGTCGAAAGAAGGAATGAGTAAACCAATTCTTGTAATCGCATCAGTTCCGCGATGTGTACGCCCGGCGTGCGCTAATTCAAAAAATGTTAAGCCTGTACCAGGACTACCTGTCAAATCACCGTAAAATAAATGATACATACTGGGATCATCTTGGTTAACTGTCTTTTTCACGCGGCGAAGTCCTAAAATATGATGGTAAAACTGATGATTTTCATGAGCATTTTTCGTAATCATTGAAATATGATGGTGTCCTGTGATCTTTAACATCGAATATTCTCCTATCCGCTATGCTTTTAAAAGAAGACTTGTTCAACTGCGAAAACATGCTTGTGTTTGTCTTAAGAACTATGACAAAATCATTATCTCGAATTAATATATCTCTAATTCGAGATAATAATAACACGATTTTTTATAGGTAGTCAATACCCTTTGATCGTCAGTTCTTCACTTTAAAAATTGCATGATTTCCTGAAGGATTTCATCTTGCTCCCGACCTAATGTCATTAAATGCTTGGAGTTTTCAAAGCCTCTTTTAAGCTTCTGCATAGAATGAACTCGCTGATAAATAGTGTCGGCACTATGCTCGTATAAGTCCTCGTCTCTTTTGCCGTAGAAAATAGCAATTGGCATCGTGATCTTCTCAAGCTGTTGCATCGTTTCTTTAATAAATCGCTGAAATCCAATCATCGCGTCCAAGGGCATATCGTTAAACGGCTTCATTTCATGTGTAATTTGCTGCTCTGATTTACCCTCGATATGTTTAAAATTATAAGCGTAGTCAATGATTCTTTGTTTTAGCTGTGCTGGTTCCTTATCAATTGGTACCGATAACACAATGATTTGCTCTAGCTTTTCTAATTGGGCAAGCTTTAATGTAAAAATACCACCAATGGATAAGCCAATAACGGAAATTTTTTGATAGCCTTCATTCAGCAAAAATTGGTGCGCCTTCACCACATCTTGCCACCAGTCCTCAACTTTGTACTGTAATAACGGTTCTGGCTTATGACCGTGTCCTCTATAAAGAGGTACATAACAGGTATAGCCCTCTTCGTGGAGCTTCGTCGCCACTTTCTTCATATCTCTTGTATGGCTTGTAAAGGAATGTAAAAGCAATATTGCATGCTCATTCCCTTTCAAGTATATTTCTTTAGCCGGTAAAATAGTTAGCACCATATCAGAACCTTTCTTCACGTTCATCATAATAGAAGGTAGCCATATTTAAGGCTACCTTCTTGTTGTATTTATAGCATAATCGAATTACATATGCCACTGACCACAGCGACATATAATGCCAAATTTTTATTGCTGTTACGCTCCCACAAATAATACAGCCTGTCCAATCGCAATAAAAAAGGCCTCATGCTGTATAGGACTGTTGTCTTCAATTTCTAGTGTAATGTCAAAATGAGTTTCGCAAAAAGTCGCTTGCCAACGCGCTATCGGCTCCTCATTCCATGTAAAGATCGACCAGTCTTCCATTTCTTTGCTGAGCTTAATTTGCTGCTCTCCATCTGTTATAAGTAAATCAGGAATCATAATTTGCCAGCCATCATAGGCAATCATATAGTCTTTCCCTGTCACTAAATCCTTGCCTCGAAAATGCACGCGACCACGACGAGATACTTTTTTACAAGTAAATAAAGGTTGGCCAGCATGATCATGGACGTCAAAACGAACAAAATAACGAAAATCCATCGTCTTATCGAATGCTTTTTTAAGAGCATTCGAATAAACACGTTGAACCGTTGATGATGTCTCTCCTGATTCATTTAAAATAGAGACCACCTCGGTAGAATCTATTTCCATTGGCTGTTTATATGTATAGGTTTTCAAACGACTCGCTCCTTCAAAACAATTGCTTCCTTTAAACTAACATAAAATATGCGCCCAATTCAAAGAATGTAAACGCCAGATGGTGCGATATCATAAATTTGTCTTACTCAAGCTTACAAGCTTAATGTGCAAATGCTTAGCATCATTTTTTTACATACAAAAAGGAGACTACTTCTTTACTAGTAGCCTCCCAAATTTTCTTTATTTATCTAATTTAAATGTAATGTCTCCAACGCCGATTTCTGATTTGATGTCCAGCACAACATCTGCCTTATCATATGCTTCATTGACATAGACACCTTGGCCCTTTGAAATGAGACCCTCGATATTGGATGAACCTATGCCCTTTTCGGTTGTTAATTTGACACCAACCTTTGAAGGTACAATAATCGTCGTTTGACCTACCCCAGTTTCAATATTCGCTTTAAAGCTTTTTTTCCAATCACCGCCTAAATTGACTGTGAGATCACCGACACCCGCTTCTATATCTAGTTTTTCTAGCTGCAGTCCCTGTAAATCAAGATTGGCTAAGGAAGCACCTGTTTCTACCGTCAAATCCATCGGAATATCATCATTTAATTGGATTGCCCATGTGTTTTTAATATTGGAGATGCCCAGCTTCGTCGAGCCTTTATGTTTAATTTCAACTTCTCCTGTATCGCCGCTTACATCATAGGTAACTTGGGGGGCTAGCTTTTTAATATTATAGTCCGCCTTGCCCTCAACCCACTCCTTGGCACCACCAGTTAGATTCATTTCGCCGACACCTAAATCAATATCTACTTCTAGCGTCTTCGCTTTATCCTTTTCTACTAAGATGGTTTCTTCTTGCATTTTGTTTGGCATAAACGAAAAGCACCCCGACAAGACGAATACTGATGTGCCCATCACGACACCTAATCCAACTAATTTTTTCAATTTAATTTCCTCCCGCTATATATTCTACCAATAATTTCATTATATAGGAGTGGATAATAGAAAATACGACCCTGCGTTTGAAATTTATCTAAGACCTGAGACGTAGTAGCTACGATTGGCGTGGAAGATCCTCACCCTCTAGCAATGCTTTTAAATTAGCAAGGGACGCATCATAGCCCTGCATATTGAAGCTAACCGTTGTGCCGTTGTCCTGTTCTGCTAAAGACATCGCGATTACCGTTTCTGGAACTTCCAAGTAAAATGAAAAAATCTCATGTTTTTGGACCTGCTGGATCGTTAACTGCATTGGCAGTGGATCTGCTAGCTGATTATGGTCATTAGGCATTAAAGTAAAGGTCATCATTTCCCCTTCAGCCAGTTTAGGAATGTCCCAAGTAGAGCCTGGCGCATACCATTGTGAAAGGGATTGCTCCTCTGTTATCGCTTGCCACACATTTTCAATTGCCGCCTGAATCCAAATTGAACTACTCATCCGCAACACCCTCATTTCCTATTTTTTCATTATTTTACCGAACTTTCAGAAGAGAAGCTACGATTGGTTGTTCTCGATAAATAAAATGCTCCTACAATGACCATCATTGCTACTATATCCAAGGCCATTTGATGACTTGAAAGAATGGTAACGAGTAAACCGTAGATAGACGGAGCTAAAACAATAAAGAATTGATTGATCGTTAAAGCCGCACTAACAGTCAGTCCCACAGATTGAGGATCAGACTGCTCCGTTACACTGGCTATATATAAGGAATACCAGCCTAGTGCGAAAAAGCCCATTACACCACAAAATAACATCATTAAGCTATTAGCATGTAAAACAACAGGCATACAAGCGACCATCACAAATGTGGCAAGCATAACGATTATTAGTAAGTGCTCGCGCTTCTGAGCAAAGTATCGGTCACTCAGCCAAGCAAGAGCAATTCTTCCTACCATCCCTCCAAGCAAGACCAAACTCAAATACTTCCCTGCTGCTGTTAAAGAATAGCCGCCTTCCTGATGTAAATAACTCATCAAATGGGCGATGAGGATCATCTGTAAGGACATCATCACAATGCCCACAAAAAAAATCGGATAGAGTGCTCGATTGTCTTTAATAGCCTTCATCTTTTCTTTAAACGGTATTGGTGCTGCTGCCGTATTTTGCTGTTTTGGCTCCTGATACATCAATAAAAATAGTAAACCGCCACCGATTGCTACGAAACCTTGTGCCCCATGCACAGCCGTCAGATGGGAGTGATGATATAAATAGGTAAGAATGAAGGAAGCGAGAGCCCCACCGATTGGAATACCTGTTTGGCGAATTCCGATCGCTAAACCCCGATGCTTGTCTGGAAACCATTTCACGATGGCCGTACTACCTCCCGTTTGAGCACTACCGTACCAAAAGCCAACAACTATTAATACGACTAGCAATGTCGTATAATGATTCACAGGAATTAAGAGGAACGTACAGAGGCCAAGAAAAATAGAGCCCCATCCAATAATTTGTTTTTCTCCCTTTTTATCCATGAGATAGCCAAAGAAAAGCATCGAGAATATCGGTCCAATATTCACGGCAGAAACAATTAATCCTGTTTGGAATGATGTTAAGTGCCATTCCATTTGATAAAAGGAAGCAACTGGCCCCATCCCGTATGTGACAAAGGTGGAAGCTGTTTGCGAAAGCGTAGCCACCAGTAAAATGATCCATTTATAATATGTATGCATATAAACCCTCCAGAGCTATATACCGCACTATTTATACGGTACATTTAGATATCTTGAGTTTACGTTGACAGCTTGCTTACGTAAAATGGAGGAAAATGATAGCGGCTATCAAAAAATTTAATAGGTGTGTGACGAATAACATGAACATTGAAGAAATTGCCATCAAAATTGAGCTTTTAGAAAGGCAAAATTTAAGTAAATCAGCCGAAATCACCAACTATACACAGTCGGCCTTAACTTCGAAGGTAAAGAAGATGGAAAGTGAAATTGGACAGGAAGTCTTTAAACGAACACCTCAGGGCTTAAAGCTAACAGAGGTAGGTGACCACTATTTACAATTTTTAAAGCAGGTTGCCCAACAATATGAGGCATTTTTACAAACCGTAGGATTCACGCAAGCCCATATTCAATTTGGAACCTCCCATACGACAATTAAAATATATGGTGCGTCTATCATGAATGCGCTACAAACTAGTCATAGTCCTATCGATGTGGATTTCACGGTCGAATCGAGTACATCGTTAAATCACAAAGTCCATCTGGCGGAATTAGACTGTGCATTAACGAGTAATCCAATAAAGCATTATGCCGATTTACACTATGATTTAATGACAACCGAAACATTTGAAGTCATCTCGAGCCCTGCACATGTCATCGATTTTGACAGGCAAACACCTGTGACACTCCTAGTTTTAAGTAAGGGCTGTATGTATTCGAAGGCATTAGCCGAATGGCTTACTCACAAGAAAGTCCCTTTTACAATGAAGGAAATTAAATCCGTAAGTAGTATTCTTGATTTTCTAGAAATCGAGCATACATTGGCAGTGTTAAATACGAAGTTACTGGCACTCTACCCTTGTCCTGACCTGCATTTTTATGAAATGGAGACACTTAACAAGGTCATCGAGACTGTCTTTATTTATAAAAAGGAAAACCATAAGCAGTCTTCTATACTGCAATTAAAGCAAGTAATAGAATCCTTGCTTGAAAGGAATGAGCAGGGTGATCATTAGCTCAGGTTGCTCTTTATGCGAATATTTTAAAAAGCCTATATTATTCACGCAAGCTGCACTATAATAGGTTTGATATTATTAAATACATAGGAGTACATCATGTTTTATTACATCTCATTGTTTTTGGCAGTATTTGCTTTATCTACATCAGCTATTTTTGTTAAGCTTGCGGATGCCCCGCCGGCTATTACGGCTTTTTATCGACTATTTTTTGCGATGCTCGTGCTCCTTCCCTTTTTATTAGCACAAAAGGGACTACGACAAGAGCTAGCTAACCTGTCTAAAAAACAGTGGGGACTGGGCATTTTATCAGGTCTATTTCTGTCCTGTCATTATGTTTTATGGTTCGAATCATTAAACTACACATCCGTGGCCAGTTCAACGGTTATCGTCACGCTACAGCCGTTATTCTCTTTAATAGGTAGCTATTTTTTATTTAAAGAGCGCTTTTCCAAAGGGGCTATTGTTGGCTGTTTGGTAGCGATCATCGGCTGTTTCATTATCGGCTGGCAGGATTTTCAAATTAGTGGACAGGCTCTTTATGGCGATATTCTGGCATTTATCGCAGCAGGCATTATTACAGCCTACTTTTTTATTGGGCAATCTGTACGGAAGGATTTATCACTTATTACCTATTCGATTATCGGATATGGCAGTAGCTCAATCTTCTTAGCCATTTACGCCCTCTTTATGCAGGAATCGTTTTTCGACTATCCCGCATCCACATGGTGGTCCCTATTAGGACTAGCTGTGATTGCAACCATTTTTGGGCAAACGATCTTTAATTGGCTATTAAAATGGTTAAGTACAACCGTCATCTCTATGAGTATTTTAGGAGAAACAATTGGCACATGTATTTTAGCTTATTTTATTTTAGATGAAATGATTTCCGTTCAACAAGGGATTGGCATAATGGTCATTTTACTAGGACTTGCCCTCTTTTTACTCCAACAACGTAAATCGGTATAATAAAAAACAACGGCTAAAAATGCCGTTGTTTTTTTATGGCTGAGTAAAGCGAAAGGTCGTACCATCCTTGCTGGATTGTAAAGAGGCTTCCATATTTATTGTTCTAGCAATATCGTGGATAATTTTCAGTCCAAGTCCACTATGTTCGATATCTGAATCAAAGCCGATGCCGTCATCACACATCCATACCTCTCCCTCTTTAATCGTCACCACTAGTTTAGATGCTTGGGCATGCTTTAATGTATTTTGAAAGACATTATCAAATAAACGTTGTAACCATAATTCATTACTTGTCCAAATTACCTCTGCATCTATTGGATGAAAATGGAGTGCAATATTTTGCATGTGGTATAAATAACTCCATTTCTTGATCATCGTTTCTAATAGAAACGCTAGATGAACTTCCTCCTGAACGACAAAGGCATTATCGCTCGTATCAAAAGACTGGTATTGCAATTCATTCGTTAAATTCGCGATATAGTGAATTTGTGCATTTAATGATTCCACCAATTTTGGTTGCTCTTGTAGTTGATCTTCTAAATAAAACAATTGCAAACGTATCGCTGTCAGTGGTGTATGGATATCATGTCTTAATTTTTGAAGCAGCTCTTTTTGGAGCTCCTGCTGTTGAGCTAACTCTAATTCCCGATAAGTCGTGCGCTCAATTAAAAGATTCACCGATTGAATTAATTGCCCTATTTCATCCTCGCTGCTTACCGTTAACGTATCGGGTATCCGTTCATTACTCGCTAGTTCCCGTATTGTTTGATTGAGCATTGTAATTCTAGTCAATAATGAATGGATGGATGTGGAAAATAGTAAGGCAAGAATCCCTAAAGACAGCACAAAGGCAAGCAGCATAACAGGATATGCAAAGGATTCATGGAACGGGATGCCATTATTTTTCGTTTTAAAAACCTTGTCATATAGTATGGACATGAACACACTAATACCTAATAATACGATGGGCACACTCCCAATCGCTACCAACAAGAGTGTTCTATATTTAGTTTTTAATGTCATTTCTTTATATGGGTATTTAGACGATACCCCTCTCCATATATATTTTGTAAAATAATGCCTGTTGAATCGTCCAGCTTTGTCCGAATCTTCTTCATGTAGACATTGAGAATATTATGGTTGCGATCATCTAACGGCCATAAATAATCAAAAAAGTGGTCCTTTGTTAAAACTCTGTCACGGTTGTCAAATAAATAAAAGAAAATTTTTCGTTCTATAGCCGTCAATGAAATTTCGTTTTGAAGATGGTGATGAAATACTTTACGATGCTCTCCGTCAATGAATAAATGCTGTATTTGCGTAAACGTTCCATATTGTTGCACTAGCATTTTTTGGATTCTTAACAATAGCTCTCGTGGATCAAACGGCTTTGTCAAATAGTCTTCTCCAACTGTTAAACCTTCTAGCTTGCTTTCAATATCACTACGAGCTGATAGAAAAATGATGGGTATATTTAAGCCTAATTGTTTAATGTTTTTGCTTAATTGATAGCCATCCTCTCCTGGTAGCATAATATCCATAATGACTACATCTACTTCCTGAATGAGCCTCATTATATCTCGGCCATCTGTTTTCCATATGGCTTCATAGCCTTCTCGTTGCATTATCTTTTGAAGTAAATCACCAATCATGGGATCATCTTCTACAATTAAAATTCTAAATCCTTTCATGTTAACGACCTCTCTCATCAGCATTCGTTTTCATAAACTCTATCGCTAGTTGATAGATTTCCTCGGGTTGATAAAGATATATACTATGAGTGCCACTGACCTCTTTCACTTCTGCATGGGTGAATTGCTTCGCGAAGTCTGCGTAATCTTGACGATTTTGCATTGTATACTTTGAATGTACATGCTCCTTCGCAATAGCATCAACTATTAAAATGGGGATGTCTTGCGGCAATGAAAGCTGTTCTGATTGTAAACTATTTTCATAGACGTGTAACAGCTCATTTTTCATATCTTCATTAAAAAATTGCTTAAAGGACAACGCCTGATAGATTTCCTTTTCCTCCGTCGTTAAAAAGGACATGTTCAGAACTTGCGGATTATACACCTGTGAGGGTACTAGGCGGTGTAAACCTACCTTAGTAGCTAGACTCATCCCCTTCACCATCCATCTATCGAAGTTACCCATCTTATGCTTTACATACTGACTAGGCAGGCCAATATCTAGAGCGATAATTCCCTTTACTTCTTCTGGGTATTTTTGTGCCCAGTAAATCGCTTCAAGTCCTGAAATAGAATGAGGGACAAGAATATAGGGTGGCTGAAGCCCACTTGCCAGAAGTGCCTCCCTTGTTTGCATAAGGATGGTATCAATATCTCGTTCATCATGGGCGATCTCACTAAAGCCATAGCCTGCGCGGTCCACTACTGCAATTTGATGGTGCTGCGAAAACTTACTATACAGCCCCTTTAGCTCATAAACAGGAGCCGCAATGCCTGATCCTGCCATAAAAACATATGTATCCTCCCCATCCCCCTCCTGATAGACATTCATGCGTTGACCATGAACGTTTACCATCATGCCATTATTGTGTAAAATGGCCTCCTCTTTTTGGATTAAACTATAGTGGTATATACTGACTGCTACGATACTGAGCGTTACGATGACCCCCAAATAAATAAACATTTTCTTTATGATTTTTTTCATACGCCTCTCCTCTCCGTTGATACTTGTAAGGATACATGTGAAAAATTAATAACTAATTAATTTTCGAAGAAATGTTTACAAGATGCGTTGAGATGCTTGTCAATGAACAAAAAAAGCTGCCTACATCATGTGGCAGCATTTTTAGAGTCATTCATTTGGATAGGTTTTCTGTAAAAAGACGATAGACTGTTGAATTAGAGCCTTTAAAATATCTTCCTCGACATCAGCCAGTTTATTAATATAAACACAGGCTTTCCCTGTTGTGTGTTTCCCAAATTGCTGTAATAGCTGTTCTCGCTCACTATCACCTGGTGCAAAGTATAAACTAATTTTTGCCTTGCGAGGGGAGAATCCGACAAGTGGAGCATCGCCTTCATGGCCCGTTTGATATTTGTAATGATAATGACCAAACCCAATAATACTAGGACCCCACATTTTTGCCTCATAGCCTGAGACCTCTGTAAAAATGTCCAATAGTCGATAGGCATCTTCCCGCTTTTTTGGATGATCCACACTTTCAATAAATTCAATGACACTTGCATCGGTTTCTTTCGTCTTTAATTCATACATGTGTATCCCTCGCCTTCACAAAATCGGATTGTTCATTCCTATTATTCCCTATTCCGCCTGCTCTAACAAAAGTTTTTGTTGGAGTTGACGATACATCCCTTGTTGTTCCATCAGCTCTTGATGATTGCCTTGTTCAATAATTTCACCCTGTTGTATAACGAGTATTTGGTCTGCATTCTCGATGGTTTTCAAACGATGGGCGATAACAAAGCTTGTGCGACCCTGCATTAAATGCTGTAAACCTTTTTGAATATCGACTTCCGTTTGCGTATCCACACTGGAAGTCGCTTCATCTAAAATTAAAATATCCGCGTTCTCCAAAATGGCACGAGCAATAGCAATGAGCTGTCGTTGTCCCTGACTTAAATTAGCACCACCCGCTTGAACAGGCGTATCGTATTGTGCAGGTAAATATTTTATAAAATGATGGGCATTCGCAATTTTTGCCGCTTCCACAACCTCTTCATCCGTCGCATCCAGCTTTCCAAAGCGAATGTTTTCACGAATAGTGCCAGAGAACAAATAGGTATCCTGTAAAACCACACCTACCCGTTGGCGAATTGTAGACATTTTATACTGTTCAATATGGTGCCCATCAATTAAAATTTCACCCTGATCCACGTCATAAAACCGTGTTAGTAAATTAATAATGGTTGTTTTCCCTGAGCCAGTAGGACCAACAAGAGCTATCGTTTCCCCTGCCTTTGCCTGGAAGTTTATGTTTTGAAGAACTGGCTTCCCTTGCTCATAGCTAAACGATACTTGCTTGAAAACGACGTCGCCTTTTAAGGAAGGTGCCTCAATAGCCTGTGGTCGATCAGCTACCTCTGACGGTTCATCTATTATTTCAAATACACGCTCTGCTCCTGCAATGGCAGACTGAAAGGTGTTTAACAGATTAGATAATTGATTGAGCGGGCGGAAAAATTGCCGTGTATAGGTGACAAATGCAGCGATAATACCAACCGTCACTAAACCTTTTACTGCTAAAAGAGCTCCTGTCCCGATGACTATCGCTAGGCCAAGGTTATTCATAAAGTTATTGATAGGTCCTAATAAACCTGACGTAATCTCTGCGCGTTGTGCGGAGTTTCGCAAGTTTTCATTTTGCTGATGGAACGTGTCGATGGATTGCTGTTCCTTGCCAAAAAGCGTGAGTACCTCTGCACCTGTAATCATTTCCTCAATATAGCCATTCAGCTTACCAAGATCTCGTTGACGAGCCGCATAATTTTTACTGCTGCGTTTGATAATTTGCTTAGTAGTGAAAACAATTAGCGGAATAATGATCAAGGTCACAATCGCTAATGGCCAGCTTAATGTGAACATGGCAATACTAACACCAACGACTGTTAAGATGGACGATACAATTTGCGTCACACTTTGAGCAAGCGCTGTATTTAAATTATCGATATCGTTAGTGACACGACTCATTAAATCCCCGAGCGCACGCTGATCAAAAAATCTTAATGTGAGCGTTTGTAGTTTTTGAAACAGTTCCAGACGCAACGTCCGAATCGTTTTCATCGCCACATGAATCATGACATAGGTTTGCAGCCAGGTCAGAATAGACGCTACCGTAAAAATCACGGCTAATAGGATTCCTAGTCGAATTGTCCCGTCAATATCTTTTTTCATAATGTAATCGTCAATGATATGGCCTATCATATAAGGCCCCGCTAAGCTTAAAAACGTAGAAGCGATGACCAAGATGATGGAAAAATACAGCCCTATTTTTTGCTGTTTGACATAGTGCCAAACTCTTGTCAGTGTTGCCTTTTGATTTTTCGCCTTTTCAGCTGGCCCTCCCATACGAGGTCCACGTCCAAAATTCATTTGCTTTGGTTGATTTTGACTCATCCTTCTTCACCAGCCTTTTGCTGTGACGCGTAAATTGCTTGGTAATGTACATTGTTTTGAAGTAGCTGTTGATGGGTTCCTTGCCCAACAATCTCGCCATCCTCTAGGACAAGAATGACATCTGCCTGCTGTATCGAGGCAATTTTCGAAGCTACCATCAATGTCGTCGTGTCTTGATAATGGGCGGCAATGGCCTGCTGCACATGTTTTTCTGACGCACTATCAAGGGCTGAGGTCGTGTCATCCAGCACGAGAATAGCTGGCTTTCGAACGAATGCCCGACTTAAAGCCAAGCGTTGCTTTTGCCCACCAGAGAGATTTGTAGCCCCCTGTGACAGCTCATGTGCTAAGCCTTTATCAAGCCGCTCCACAAATTCACTAGCACAGGCAGCGTCCAATGCCTGTTGTATTTCCTCTGCCGTTGCGTGTTCATTACCAAGGCGAATATTTTTTTCAATCGCTCCAGAAAACAATAAGGCCTTTTGTGAGGTAAATCCGATATGGTCCCGTAACGTGGCTAAAGAGTACGTTGAAAGCGGTTTGCCATCCAAGTAAATGGCGCCACCTGTTGGATCGAAAAGGCGAGGTAATAGCTTTACAAGTGTTGATTTACCGCTACCCGTTTTTCCAATGATGCCCACTGTTTGCCCTGGCTTCACAGAAAACGAAATGTTTTTAAGAACATCCTCCGCCGTTTCATAATAACGATAACTCACCTGATCAAATTCAATAGCTCCTTTTATAGCATCTGTCCATGCATGTTCTGCTTCCTTAACGGCAATGTCCTTGTTTAAGACATCCACAATTCGTTCTCCCGAAGGCAATGCACGCGCAATTTGCATCAGCACCATACTAGAAGACATTAAACCATTTAAGATAATGGTTAAGTAGTTAATAAATGCGAGAATAACCCCAACCTTTAATGTCCCTGCCTCGACCTTAATAGCTCCAAGCCAAAGCGCCGCAACTATCCCTAGGTTAATCACGAACATCGTAAATGGCACAAGCACCCCTATAATTTGTTCTGCAGTGATGAAGCGTTTTGTCAGCCCATCATTCAGCTCACCAAATTGGGATACCTGTTGGGTTTCACGGCGAAAGGCTTTAACGACACGGATACCCGCTAAATTTTCCTGTAGCTTCGTATTCACTGCATCAATAGCCTCTTGGACGCGACGATAGAGCAGCCCCGAATACTTCGTGAAAAAATACATAGCCACAATCAAAATCGGCACAATGATAAGAAGTATTGAAAAAAGCTCCCGTGCGGTTACAAAGACGATAATGACTGCCCCGATAAAGAGTAGTGGTCCACGCACAAAAATACGTAGTGTCATCATAAACGCGCGTTGAATACTTTCCACATCACTCGTTAAAATAGTAATTAACTTACCTGTCGTAAAGTCATCCCGCTCCTTAGCTGAATAAGTCATCATTTTCTCATAGAGAGCCTGTCGAACATCCGAAGCAAAATGAATCGCTGCCTTCGAGCTGTAATAAGAGCAGCCAATCCCACCAACAAGCCCAATCACCGCACTTGCTAGCATCCATACAAACATGCTTAGCACATAAGCATGATCCCCATTGGCAATCCCTGTATCAATCATATGCTGCATAATCGTCGGCTGAATTAAATCCATTGTCACCTCCAGCACCATGAGAAGAGGCGCAATTAAGGTGAAAAATTTATAGGGCTCCAAATACTGCCCTAACTGTTTTATTGCCTGCATACATTCGTCTCCGTTCTATTTAAATCCCATTCGTTCCTCATTATAACTGAAAACTATTCCCATTTGGCACTATTTTTTCGAGACTCGTAATATTTGAGATTTAACTAATTGAGGAGATATCGTCGAGCTTATGGCTGACATCCATCCAAATAAAAAACCCCCATGCCTATACAAAGGGCACTGAAAAAGTCCATATCTTTTTTTCATTTGGCACTGTGACTCTACTGTTGTTTTCCGAAGCATTCCGCTCGCTTTCCGCGGGCGAGCGCCGAGTCTCCTCCTACGCTTCGCTTCGTGCGGGGTCTCGTGCGGGGTCTCGTCTGTCTCGCTTTCCCGCAGGAGTCGAGCGATGCTTCTCCAAACAACGCAATGTATCATTCTATTATTTTAGTCACACTTTCCTTTATAATAAAAGAATGAATATGTAGGTGGTGCCCCAATGATTTCAAATCAGGAAACCAATGGACGTAATGCCATTCCTCCAATTCGCATGTTTAAGTACTTATTATTAAAAGCGATGAATGATGTATCAGACGTCGACCTAGTAGAGCGCTCAAAGTATGATATGTCATTCAACTATTTCTTGGATATGGCAACAGAAGATCCAGTGAGACAGAAATAAGGCACTTCCTGTTCAAAATTGAACAAGAAATGCCTTATTTTTATTTGAAAAAGGTTCGCTTTTATGAAAACATAAGTTTTTCAGTGCCCTCGTCTATTCATGGAGGTCGCTTTAAATGATTCTTGTACCGCTCGTTGGATTATTTTCAAGGCAGTCTTTTTGCTCTAAACATACCCTATTGCATGGGACTTATCCGTAGTTTTTCAAAATTTCTTTGGAAAAATTGGTGGGCCAACTGCTCTTTCTCGGGATGAACACCAAGTAAAATAACTGTACTTGGTCCGGCTGATTTGGTCATATGATGAGAACACTCCACTACTTGCTCGTCAAAAAGGCGCACACATTCACCTTGAAGTCCCTTTGATCCGACAGGCCACACTTGCTGAACGATTTCCGCCAGCCATGCCTGATAAACAGGTTGCAACTGCGCCACATCATCAGGCTGTGCTAATAGTTCCTCGCCAACAAGTGGTAAGCCGTATGTGTACCAACTAAGCTGTTCAGGGTTCCATGCTTTTCGCTGTTGTATTTCCCCAAGCATAGTAATTGCTAGACCTGACTGTAATGTTGGCATATTGGATTCCGAACTACCAGCAATAGCTGGACAGGATAGTCCCGTTTCCTCGAACACTTGCTGAATCCCACTTTCATAGCGTGACCATGCCGCATCCCCTGAAAAATTAGCAAGTAGAATTTGAACAGGAAGTGCTTGTGCAGCCAGCTGTTCTAGAAATGTCACACGGGCTGTCATATAGGCTGTCAATTGATCGGATGCCGGCACAATATCTTGTGGCTTTTCCCCGATGGCTGCCGCATTATCCATTGTCGCAATAAATCCGCCCACTTTCATAGCATTTCTCACTAAACTCGACCTGCCTTACGCACAAAAACTTTTGACAGAATGGGCATGACTACCGCGACAATCATTAAATTAATAGCGGTTGCTATGAAAATACTCGCTAAAGCACCCCAGAAAAAGGCAGGACTAATAATAAAATAAAATGGCAGTGGTGCTACGATGCCGTTTAATATGAGGGCAACTGGCCATTTCCATACATGCATGCCTTTTTTATGCATGACCCCAAAAATCCAGACAACGATAAACATTTCTATAGCAATAATTACATGGAGTGGGCCAAGTGGGAAGCCAGCAGTTAATGCGCTAATAAAATGACCAATGAGACCAGCTACCCCAGCTAATAATGGCGATAAAAAGACCACACCTAAAAAGGCAGGTGCTGAATCAAGAGCTGCCGTTGAAATAAAAGCGGGTACTTTAATGGCGGCTCCTACAGCACAAATGGCCGCTACCATAGCCGTTAGTATCCATTTCATTAATTTTTGTCGATCCATTGCATTTCCTCTTTTCCGTTAGTATGTTGACCTCACTTGAGTTGCTCGCCAATCCCGTACCAAATACGCACAACTTGCTCCGCTTCAGCAAATAATGCTTGGTATAGGCGGCCACATGTATCACGTAATAAACGTGCTTGTTTTTCCATCGGTACAACACCGCGGCCCATATCTGTCACAATAAGTGCCAGCGAACAATGTTGGGCAAGGGCTGATAACTTAGTGAGGGCGGATTGTACGACCAGCTCATCTTCCTCAAGGTTTTGTGTCATAAGCCATTTCTCCATATGTTGAATGACTAGGATTTCACAGGCTGGTGCAACATCCGGTAGTTCGCCATCGATAAGTACCACCTCGTGTTGTTCATATAAACGCATTACATAATCGGTTTTTCCGCTATAGGCGCCTCCGATAAAAACATGCATCTAGCTCCCTCCTCCCAAGCCTTTCTAGTAAATGTTAAATTAAATTGATGATCATGTGGCACTTGGTATGACCAAAACGGCTGCTCTATTGGCGCATAGGCAACGAGTAAGGCACGAATCACCCCGCCATGAACGACTAAAACATAGCAATCCTCATTCTTTGGTAAATGGTTGAAGCCTTCTACCACTCTTGCCACAAAATCATCAAAAGCCTCGCCTTGTGGCGGTGGCGAATGAATAGGGTCATCCAACCATGCACGGTAACGAGCATCCTTCTTTAACTCCTCATAGGTTTTCCCCTCAAATTCACCAAAATTGGATTCACGAAACCGTTCATCTGCTTCATAGCTAGCATTCGGAAAATAATGGGCGGCTGTGACTCGACAGCGTTGTAAATCGCTGCCATATACCTTTTCGACACCTGCATCCAC
Source organism: Lysinibacillus sp. GW823-FHT06C08 (assembly GCF_058795135.1). Taxonomy (NCBI): domain Bacteria; kingdom Bacillati; phylum Bacillota; class Bacilli; order Caryophanales; family Bacillaceae; genus Lysinibacillus; species Lysinibacillus sp. GW823-FHT06C08. The sequence continues at coordinate 88,591 of NZ_JBXAHN010000002.1, read as the reverse complement.
TACAGAGAGCTTGGAGATATCAGCAGCTAATGGTGCGTCCGTCCACCCCAAATAACGCTTTTCTAAATTGGCCTTTGTGGGCGCATGCCGCATTAAGCACACAGTAACAATGTCACCCATAGAACAACCTCCACCCCTTCAATCGATGCACCTAGTAGATCACCCGAGACACCGCCAAAATTACGCAATGTAAATTGTCGAAAAATAACGAGCGCAAATGCTAAAACGATCACTAATAGTATTGGTAGCATCGAGAACTTTGTGATGATCAGCACAACCGGCATGACCAATAAAAGAGACAGTAGCATCATTATTTTTAATAATTTCACGTTGATATGCGACTGAAAGAAATAGGCAAGGCCTTTTTCCTTTGAACAGTTAAGTGACATAAAATAAAAGCTCATGCCGACCCTTGTTAAAAAAGGAATGAATACGACCATCCATAGTGCAAATTTATTTTGCACAAAAAGCTCATGTAAAACGACAAATTTCCCAAATAACAAAAAAAGTATTGATAGCACTCCGAAAGCACCAACCCGAGGATCATCTAAAATCTCAAGTCGTTTGTCCCGATCGCGATAAGAAAAATATGCATCTCCCATATCAATAAAGCCATCCAAATGTAAACCGCCTGTCCATAAAGCAAACAGCCCGATAACGATAAAGGCAAGCATGACCTCGCTACTAGCCGTCCATTGTGTAAGGCAGTAAAGAACTCCGGCTACAGTTGTGCCCATCAATGCCCCTAGCCATGGCAAGCAAGCAAACATCCCTGTAATCGTTGACCTTGTTAAAGGTAATTCCTTATGTACGGGCAAAACCGTAAAAAATTGAAATGCCAACAACAGGCTATGCCAAAAACTTTTCATCGTCTTGCCTTCCTTCTCGATTATTTCCATCTCTTTACGATACCATAATTCATTTCATACGCCTCTTGGGCCGACGCTACGAACCATTGGTGGAGCTGTCCTAATGTTCTTCGATACAGCTCCACCTCTTCGTTCTGATAAGGTGGCTCATCAAACAGCTCATTCGACACCACTAATAATGTCACGTTCTTCGTTTGCAGGGATTGAATGGCCTGTTTAACAGTTCGAAGCTTAGATGCTAAACAGCCAGGCTTCGTTACACAGGGTTCTCCACAATCATAACCTTCATAAAAAGCATTCGTCAGCCAAGTAGTGACGCAATCCCATAGCACTACATCCCCATCCTTGAGTGTCTCAAATACGGGTGCGATGTCATAAGGGGCCTCCACTGTTAACCATTTTATTGGCTGGGCTAGTCGATCAGCTTGATGACGATCAATTCGCTTCTCCATTTCATCATCCAAAGCAATACCAGAAGCTATATATATTAAACGTTTTTCTATATTAGGCTGTGCTTGGAAGTGCTGTATGGCGGCTTGTTCTGCAAAATAAGATTTGCCACTACGCACACCACCAGTAATAAAAATGAGGGGCATTCGTAATACCTCCTATTGTAAATGATGTAGAGTACCAATCTCTTGGATTACCCACTGCTGTCCCTGACGTTCAATCACGGTGACACTTGTCCCATGAATATAAGGAGCTGTCCAAAGCTCACTAATATTGCGTTGTAAAATGGCATTAATCATGCATTTAATCGTCACCGCATGGGAAACGATCAAAATAGGCTCATCACGATGTTGCTCCGCTATTTTTTTCAACGTATACATCGCTCTTTCTGTGACAGCGCCAAAACTTTCCGTATGGGTTGCGATAAATTGCGCAGGGTATTTCGTATACAATTCATAATCAAGCCCATTTGTCATCAAAATGTCCTCAATTCGCTTACCTTGCCAATTCCCTAAAAAAATTTCCCGTAAATTATCCTCATAGTAAACCGGTAATTGGCGATGAGCCGTCAGAATATCCATCGTCTCTTTCGCACGACCACTTGAACTACAATAAGCTGCCGCAAATGGGATTAACTGTAGTTGCTGCTGTAATTTAGCAGCCGCTTCCCTACCATTGTCCGTTAACGGAGAGTCCAACCATCCTTGTAGTCTTTGCTCCTGATTCCATTGTGTTTCCCCATGTCTTACTAGATAAAAAGTTGTCACTTTTCTCTCCCCTTATTTGCGTTAAACCACGCCTGCAGACAATTATGTAAATACGTCATGGCCGCAATATCTTTAATCCCAATACGAAACCATTCGCCCTGTAACCCTTTAAAGTTTTTCGTATGACGCAGGACAACTCCTTGTGCTAAACAATACGTAAAAAAGGCATCCGACTGCTGTTCCTTTGGCAAGGAAAAGCACACGTAATTCGTCACACTATTAGTGACAACACAGCCGTTTTCTTGTAAATAACGATGCAACTGCTCTCTTTGCGTTGTCGCATAGGCAATTGCCTGCTGACTATATTGCTGCTCATCCAAACAGCCTGCACCAATGACCAGTGCAAAGGCATTTAAATTCCAATGGGGCAGCATGTCCTTTAGCTCACTGACAATAGAGGCATGAGCAACTAAATAGCCAAGACGTAAGCCAGGTATTGCGTACATTTTAGTCATCGAACGCACAACGAGGACATGTGAATTTTCCATACTTTCATGCATGAGAGAATTCGCCTCATCGACCCAATCCATAAAGGCTTCATCGATGACAAGCTCACATTTGACAGCACGACCATGCTCTAATAACGCTAGTAAAACTTCCTTTTCTGGCAACACACCTGTTGGATTATTCGGTGTACAAATATAAAGTGCATCCGCTTCCACCATTTCTTGTTTAAGTCGTTCCATTGGCAATGTGTATTGGATAAAGTCCGTCACCAAAACCGGAATAATAATAGCTCCTGCGGCTAGCAATGTTCGCTCATATTCTGAAAAAGTAGGATGGACGACAATGACGCGCTTTTGCGCATAACGTCTCGCAATAACACTAAAGAGCTCTGACGCCCCGTTGCCTAGTAAAACCATATCCTTCGCCACTTGATGAAAAGCAGCAACCTTTGATAGAAAAGGCTCTCCATCTGGATCTGGATAGCGTTGAATGAGCGGGTAAAATGTACGCCAACGTGCCTCGACAAAGGATGGTGGTCCTGCCGCATTGACATTTTCACTAAAATCATATACCTCTTCAGGCATCGTTAAACCTAATTGCTGATAAACATTTTGCGGATTTGCTCCGTGATTAGGTAATAGCATAAATGAACACCTCCACTGCTAACATGACAAGCGTAAAGAGCACCATGGCAATACGCATATGAATAATAGATGCCATTATATGTTCCTTTGTTAACGGAACTAATTTTTCTCCCATAATCGCCCGATGCGAAACAACGCCTTGATAAGTATTTTTCCCACCTAGTTGGACGCCAAGCTGCACTGCTGTTGCGGCCTCTAAATAACCACTATTTGGACTAGGATGCTTTTTAGCGTCTTGCGCCCAACGCTTTAATCGTTGTCCAAATGAGTAACTCGTTTCATTTTTTGTACCTAGCACGATAAGAAAGCCCGTAATACGACTTGGAATAAAATTCAGGACATCATCAAGTTTGGCAGAAAACATGCCAAAATCTTTGTATGTTTCATTTTTATAGCCGACCATGGAATCTAACGTATTGACAGCCTTGTAGCCCCATAAACCGATAGCACCAAATAAAAAGGCATAAAATAGTGGGGCGGTCACTCCATCACTTGTATTTTCTGAAACGGTCTCTACTACACCACGCACAATCTCATCTTCCCCCAGCTTTTCTGTATCACGCCCAACAATCCATGATAACTTGACGCGCGCTTCCGCAAAATCACCTTTTACAAGGGGCTCATAAACTGCCAGTGCCGCCTCCTTTAAGCTACGTTGTGCAAGCCCAATACCTATTAGAAGCCCTTCGACTAAAACACCAAAAATCAAGCTTACCTGATAGCTGAGTAGTAAAATAAGTGTGACCACAAACATCGTTGTCCCTACAACGGCAAGTGCCATCACCATACCACGCAGTTTCCGCCATTTGCCTTGATTCCATAAAGCTGTTTGTGATTGAATCAGCTTGCCAATCCATCGCACAGGATGTGGAAGCTTCGGAGGGTCTCCTACTAAAATATCGAATATAATTCCTATGATACAGGCAATCACTATGGCAATCATAACGCCTTCTCCTCTTTATCCTTTTTGTATTTACGAATAGCCTCACGCATCGTTTCATAGACACCGTAGCCAATGACCTTGCCTAGCATTGTGATAGGACCGGCATATTGATGGTAGTCCCCTTCTTCTGTAGCAGCAATGAGTAAGCTATCAGTGGATGTTCCGGTTGCTTGCGTGCCTGTTGTAGGATCAGTTATACCTTCATCCGCTAACGCCTTCACCTTCGCCTCCGTTGTCGAAATCATAGCCTGAAATAACGCTTCATCAGACAATCTCCCGTTAATAAGCACCCATGTATTAATCGTTCCTGCATGGTATTGCTCCGCACGATGAAAAGCACGTGTAATATCTACGGCATTGCCTAGACCCGCAGTAATCATAATGACTAGATGAATACCTTCATATGTAAAATCACGAATGGTCGCAAATTTGGCTTGGACTGCCGTCATCATCGCCACTGTGTTATCGACTGGAAAATCATGCGCCTGCAAAAAATGCTGTAAATCACGATGTGGCTGTCGATCATCATACGTAATGGGCACAGTCCGATTCATCAGATGAGTAAAATAACCAAAGCCTGGATTATGCATAGCAGAAGATACAACCTTCATAGGTGAAACCGCTTGAAGTGCTACATATTGGTCAGAAATTTGAATATGATCCTTTGAAATTATGGGCATTCAATCGCCTCCTGACGATAAATAGATTATGAACATAAAAAAACAAATTCTTACAAAGAAGAATTTGTACTGTCGATTCTTTATTAAAATTTGAACCTTCTGAACGTTTGTACAGAATAACAACTTCATAATACTCAAATTATTTATTTTCTTTGAAATTGTATCATAAGTTTGCCTGTTGCCACAATTCCATTTTGACGTGTTGTTACTGCTTTTGTTTAAGATTTTTAAAGCGGATTACGGAGCCAATGATGATAAAGACCCAACCAATAGCTATGTAAACTACTTTCATTGTTTTTGTCGATGACGGTAAAATATCCATAATCGTTAAACAGACAAAAAGTATCCCAACAACCGAAAAAAGCATACCAATCGTTAAATTCTTCATGAAAAACCCTCCCAACTATGTACGCCCTCGATTTTACCGTATTCTTAGCAAAAAGAAAACACTAATCCAAGTATGGAACCCTTGGATTAGTGATAATTGTGTCATTAAGCTTTCGCATGGGCAAAAAATTCTTCATATAACGCCTGTAAAATGCGGTTTTCAAATTCCTGAAGTACTCCAAAAACGAGACTTACTTCAGAAGAGCCTTGATTGATCATTTCAATGTTTGCGCCGGTTCTTGAAATCGCTGTAGCAGCACGCGCAGCTAAACCTGTGTTATGGCGCATACCTTCACCAACAATCACGATCATCGAAAAACCATGACGCATTTCTACATATTCAGCATGTAGCTCTTCTTTCACTCGACTAATAATACGCTCTTCATTATCAGGTGATATCTGATTCGAACGCATAATGACTGAAATATCGTCTAAGCCAGAAGGTGTGTGTTCATAAGAAATATTTTCATCTTCTAAAATTTGTAGTAGCTTTCGTCCAAAGCCTACTTCACGATTCATCAAATATTTAGAGACATATAAAGTTGAAAAACCACTGTCTGCCGAGATACCTGTAACGGGACGACCTGTTGCAGGACGACTTGGTACGATACGAGTACCTGGGGCTGATGGATTATTTGTATTTTTTATGTTAACGGGCACCCCAATCTTGTAGACAGGCATTAATGCTTCATCATGGAACACTGAAAAGCCTGCATATGATAATTCGCGCATTTCGCGATACGTAATTTCTTTAATTTCCACTGGATCATTGACAACCTTCGGATTCGCGGAGAACACACAATCCACATCCGTAAAGTTTTCATATAACTCCGCTTCAACAGCTGCTGCTAAAATGGAGCCAGTAATATCAGATCCTCCGCGGTCAAATGTCCGCAATACGCCCGCTTTAGTGTAACCGAAGAACCCTGGGAACACAATAATTTCTTTTGTGTGTTTTAAAGGGGCTAAATTAGCATACGCTTCGGGTAAAGCAAATGTTCGTTCAGGTAAATCATTGACCACTAATCCATCCTTAGGACTTACATAGCGTGCGGGCATTCCAATTGCATTAAAATAAGCGGCAATAAGCTTGGCGTTATTATCTTCACCTGCTGCTTTAATGCTATCAATGAATAATTCCACGTTTGTTTTGTCACCTTGTACACGTTCACGTAAATCTTCCGCAATCACGTCACAAATGGCATCATCTAACCCTAAACCATCTGCAATTGCTCGAAAACGATCGACTACAATATGCAATTTGTCTTCGGTATCTTCATGTTGTAACGCGGCAGTTGCTAATTGTATTAATAGATCGGTTACTTTTATATCGTCACCAGATCGTTTACCTGGTGCTGAAACGGCAACGATTTTACGTGCCGGATTAGATTTCACAATATTTGCTACTTTTTGAATTTGTTCTGCGTTTGCTACAGATGTTCCACCAAATTTACACACGATCATATCTATCAAATCCTAACTTTTTCAAATTAATTGTATTCCTCCAAAAAACAATTGACTGTACACAGTGTACAAATTATCGATTCCTACGTCAATACAATTTAAAAAATTCGCGCAATTTACTGAGAAATATGGACAATTTTCGTACTGTTTGATTTATTATACGGATTTCGTATGAAATAGTTAAGGTTTTTATGAATTTTTTTTCGTGATATTCACAGATTCGTGAAATTTTCCGTTTTGACTTTCTTCTATATAAAGAGGAAAACGCTTACTCCCCACTATGATATGCACAAACATCCTCGGTGTTTGTGCTAATTTGCAGGCGAAAGGAGGGTTTTGAGTAGGAGGACGAATGCTTCTGGACAGGTTTTTTTCTAGAAAATAGCTACATCACTTTTTTGCCAGTATGTAAAACTTCATGACGAGTATGCTTGAACTGTGGATAATTTTATCCATCTCTCCCTCACATGCAAAAAAACTAGGATCACATGTAATTAGTGAAACCTAGTTTTTCCAAGCTATTTTCGTTTAAATTGCCGTCCAGCCGCCGTCAATGACTAATTCTGCGCCTGTCATAAAGCGTGATTCGTCAGAGGCAAGGAAGACTACTCCATAGGCTACGTCCTCTGGTGAACCAAAGTACGGTAGCTGTGTATAGGTTTTGTAGAAAGGTAAAGCGCCCCCTTCTTCCATCGTTGGCGCTGTCATAGGCGTAACGATGATGCCTGGGTGAACAGAATTTACACGAATATGATCTTTCCCATACTCTACCGCAGCCGATTTAGATAACACCCGAAGTGCTCCTTTTGCTGCTGTATAAGGACTTGTCCCTGCCATTCCCACGATTCCACCAATGGAAGAAATATTGACAATAGATCCGCCACCAGCCTTTTGCATTTCTGGAATCACATATTTCATACCAATGATACAGCCATTTAAGTTAATGTCCATCACTTTATTCCATTCGTCCATTTCCATGTTGGCAATCGTTTTTGGTGATGAAATTCCTGCATTGTTGACTAGTACATCGACTTTACCATATGCCTTCACTGCCTCTGCAATTACTGCTTTCCACTCGTCCTCAGACGTTACATTATGTGAAAGACCAATAATATCTCCACCATTTTCTTTAATTTCTTTCACTAAGTTATTCAATGGCTCGATTTGCACATCTGTTGCAATCACCTTTGCCCCTTCTTGTGCAAATAGCTTTGCCTCAGAAGCTCCCATGCCCATCGCTGCTCCCGTAATAATCGCTACTTTCCCATTTAAACGTCCCATCTATAAAACTCCCTTTCTATTATCAATCCATTTCCTCCGAGCAAATGTCACCAGATGTTTTCAATCCGCTACAGAAGCTAGAGGCTTCATTTTGCTTCAGCAGATGTTTGAACACCCTCTAAAAAGAGCATCACAAGCATACATCCTCCCCCATAGAAAAGGGACATTTCCGTATGTTTGATATAAAATTGCTGAATCAAATAAATGAATAATTCGTGAAAACATTAACAACTAGTTGTATTATCGACACCGTGTCGTTAATATAATTATAACTGTCTGTTCAAAAAGGGCAAACAACATAAGAGCATGAATTGATGTATTGACAACATGTAAGGCTACTATGTTGTGTAAACGATAAATTTAATACAAGGAGCTTAAAAATGTCGAAAAAGATGGACCCTCGTGTCATAAGAACGCGCCAACTATTAAGAGATGCATTAGTGGAGTTAATAGATGAACAAGGCTATGAGAAGATTACTGTGCAAGATATTACTCAACGGGCAACCTTGAACCGTGCCACTTTCTATTTACATTACCGTGACAAATTAGATTTACTGTACCAGAGCTCTGAGGAAATCTTACATGAATTAGTAGGAAGTATTCACCCAACGTTTGAAGAGAAGAGAGATTTTGATTTATTGCCTCATTATGATCAGCCTCATGAGACATTTATGCATTTGTTTGAACAAATTGCGCTGAATAGTAAGCTTTACAAAGTCTACCTCACAGAAAAAGATATCCCTTATTTTTCTGCAGGCTTAAAAAAGATAATTATCGATTTTGTATCAAGTGGTATTCAATTGATGGAGCCTGATGATCAAAAATTAACCGTACCGCGTGAGATGGCTATCCGTTTTTATGCCGCTGCCTTTCTTGAGGTGATCGTCTGGTGGTTAGAAAATGATATGCCCTATACGCCAAAATTTATGGCGACTCAGTTAATGCGTATTACCATTAAAGGACCCTACTTGGATAACCCCTTTCAGCAATCTTAAAAGCTGGCATTTCCTATATGCCAGCTTTATTGGTTCACTACGTATTTTTTTGCCTGTACATGTCTTATGCATTGGATGGAGATTTACAAACAACGGACCATACCTGTTCAAATAATGCTTGATGGTCACTGTTGCTCCATCTTTCAGCAAAATACGGGTTGTGGAAGTACGTAAATGCTGTCATATGGGGTTATTTTGGCTGTACCTCAGCGGATAGGTTTCTCAAAATTCCAGTTCGTATAAATGACAGCCGCCGTTACTGGCTCTGTAGTCTTATCTTCCGTGAAACCGCCTATTAGATTACCTACTCTAAATGTCGGCTCAAAAAATTGTTCTTCCTTAGGGGGTGCGGTTGGACCATCTATCCCCAATTTCGTCTCATCTGTAACGACTACTTTCATGCCGTTATCCAACGTAAAGCTCAGTCCATCTTCTCCAACTTCTGTGATCACTCCTTCGATATTGACTACTGCACTTGCCGCAGGAGCTGAATGATCCACCATAATTCTATCTGTTAAATCGATTGTTGTGTCATTGTTTACATTGACTAAAGAAGCGACTACCGCTATTACTGCACAGGCAACTAAACTTCCCACACTTATTCGTACTTTTTTCATAAAGACCCTCTTTTCTTTTTGTTGAAATTCCATCATCTCGTTTTCCATCTTTATCTTAAATTCTTCGGAAGCATGAATCTGCTTCATCACGTTTTTATAAGCATTCATCAGACCGTACTCCCTTCTTCTAATATGATTTTCAATTTCATTCGTGCCCGTCTTAGCTTTGAGCCAATCGTGTTGATGTTCATTCCTAATAGATTGGCGATTTCTGCAGTTGTATAGCCTTCATAATAATGTAAATAAACAATGACTCTCTCTTTTGGATTCAGCTCAAAAATTTCCGTAAGCACCATTTGCTCCTCTTTGGCGATAAAGGACATTTCTTCGGTAATTGGTACCGTCTTCTTCACACGGGCAGACTTAAAGTAATCCTTACATTTATTGAAAGTTACTTTGATGAGCCAAGCCTTTAAATGATCTTCATGATCGAAGGGCTTTTTCTGTTTCATAAGAGTCATATAAACCTCTTGGACAATATCCTCCGCCTCAGACATATTTTTTGTCTGATGCACAGCAATACGGATTAAGGTGTCACTATATGTTTGAACAATCTCTTGAACACATAAGCCAGCAAACTTTTTCATATTTCCTATCGAGCCTCCTTCTTTTCATAATACGATTCATCTTTTAAAATTCGTGCAATAGGCCATTTTTTTACTGGTATGAATTATTGGTGACAGTCCAAAACGAAAAAAGAAGGGAAAATAAATCCCCCTCTCCTTAAATTTTCATAACAGATTTCATCACCATCTCAGGAAGGATTTCATAATAAATATCAAATAGATCGACAAAATGTTTGGTATAACCGTTATACTGAATATTAATTTATAATGATATGACAAGAGTTGGAATGATTAGTTACAGGAGAATGATAGATGAAAATAGTAATTGCAGAAAAACCAGATCAGGCTGCCAAGTTAGCTGCTCCCTTTTCTTTTACTAAAAAGACAGGATACTTTGAAGTCAAAGCCAACTCATATTTTCCCAATGGAGCCATTATTACTTGGGCAATTGGGCATTTATGTGAATTAAAAACACCAGAAGAATATGATCCAACATGGAAAAAGTGGAAATTAGAAACATTACCCATTATTCCCGATCGATTTGAATATAAAGTTTCTAAATCTAAGTATAAACAATTTACTATCATAAAAAATCTAGTTAAAAGACCAGACATTCAAGAAATTATAATCGGTGGAGACGCCGGGCGTGAAGGAGAATTAATCATTCGTACCATTTTAAGGGTATGTGGTGTAAACAAACCGATGAAACGATTATGGATATCGTCCTTAACGGAAAACTCGGTCAAAAATGGCTTCTCAAATTTACTGCCCGAAGCGAAAACGAAGGATATTTATTACGAAGCATTAAGTCGTTCCTGCGCAGATTGGTTAATTGGCATGAATACGTCGAGATTATATACGGTCCTACTTAAGAAAAACGGTGTCAAAGATGTCTTTTCCATTGGCAGAGTTCAGACCCCAACCCTTGCGTTAATTGTTCATAGGGAACATGAAATCGCGAATTTCAAATCAGAACCTTTTTGGGAAGTCGAAGCAGTCTTTCATTTCGCAGGTAAAATGCTAAAAGCAAAATGGCATAAAAATAATATGTCAAGAGTATCGGAGGAAAAACAAGCGATAGCCATTGCTAATTTCTGTCTACATAAAAATGTAGAAATAACGAAAATAAATAAAGAGACGAAGGAATACGCACCGCCTCTGTTATTTAATTTGTCCGCGTTACAGGCTACAGCAAATAAGTCTTATAAGTTTTCGCCACAAAAAACTCTTGATATTTTACAAAAGCTTTATGTAAAAGGTTTAGTTTCATACCCAAGATCAGATTCGCAATTTTTAACAAGTGAAGAAGCCAAAACACTACCAACTATATTAAACAATTTGAGCAAAATAGATAAATATAAAAACCTTCTTCCTCCCCCAACAAATTCAATTATGAATAACAAAAGATATGTCAATGAGAAGAAGGTTACGGACCACCATGCGATCATTGTGACAGATCAAATACCTAACCTGGCTAAGCTAAGCATGGAAGAAGAAAAGATTTACGATTTAGTAGCGAGACAAGTCATTGCAGCACATTATAACTATGCCATTTTTGCGTACACAACGATTCATTCGCTTGTCGATAAACGAGCTGAGTTCATTTCGAAGGGGAAGGAGCAAATTGAGGAGGGTTGGCGTAAAGTCATTTATCTATCTAAAGAAAATGCATCTCAAGAGGAAGAAGAAATGCTTCCGCTTCTTCATGAAAATGAGCTCGGGACTGTGGCTCAAGCTACCGTTAAAAAAGGGGCAACACAGCCACCTAATAGATATACAGAAGGTCATTTAATTACATTAATGAAAACAGCCGGTAAACACCTAGATGATGCTGAGTTAGAAAAGGTTTTATCTAAAACGGAAGGATTAGGAACTGAAGCAACACGAGCCGGCATTATTGGTACACTCAAAGACAGAAACTATATTGAAATAAAGAAAAACCAAGTATTTGCTACATCTAAAGGTATGTTATTAATTGAAGCATTAGGTGAAAACAGCCTACTGACATCACCCTCGATGACCGCAAAATGGGAGCAGCGACTATCTGAAATTGGTGAAGGACATGCTTCTCCTCAAGCATTTATGGAGCAAGTAAAAAAGCTCACCTATAAATTGATTACAGATGCGCATGAACGTGAAAAAGTATGGGCATTCGATCAAAAGGAAGTCGACAAAATCAGTGCCAATAATCCTTATCAAAAGAAATATAAAAAAGAAAAAACTGTTGTCGGAAAGTGTATTCTTTGCGATGGCTCTATCCTAGATCATGGTACTTTTTACGGCTGTTCAAACTATAAAACTGCCAACTGTAAATTCTCAGTTTCAAAGAAAATTCTCAGTAAAACCATTTCACAGACAAATGTAAGAAAGCTACTTGCCACTGGTGAAACAGACATGATCAAAGGGTTTAAAAAGGGACAAAAAACCTTCAATGCGCATCTTATTTGGGATGAAAAAGAACATAAGGTACATTTTAAATTCCCTCAATAATTAGGGCATTTTAGGTGGTACACATCAAAGGGCGATACATAGATACCGCCCTTTTGGTCCCACTTCCTCATAAGAAATAGTTTAAAGCATTGCTCCCAGAAGTAATTAACGCTAATAAACCTGCAACCATCACCCATATTGCATATCGGTTTTCTTCTTGCTTTCTCTTCCCTATCCAAAATAATATGAAGCTGATACATAATAAAACAACCCCTATTATTGCACCTGTAATAATCCCTATCATCATGCCCATTTCCTATAGCCTCCTTATCTTCTCACCAATCTTTCAATCTATTTTCATTGTAGCTGTCAATCATCACTTTTTTCTTTCTCATTCCTTACATATTCATTAAGTATTAAATACTTCTATGTTCAATCGTACACCGCCATCATAAAAACACCTTAATAGGTAAACTATCAAGGTGTGTCTCGTCTTAGAGCCTTCATTATTTTTATAGTTAATCGATCAAAATACAATACCGATAATGATTGCCGATAAAACACTGACTAGTGAAGCGCCATAGAGCAATTTTAAACCAAAGCGCGCAACCACATTGCCTTGCTTTTCATGTAGCCCTTTTACGGCACCTACGATAGTCCCAATGGAGCCAAAGTTTGCAAAGGATATAAGGAATACAGATACAATGGCTGCCGTACGTTCACTAAAGCTATCTTGGATTTTAACGAAGTCCAGCATAGCAACAAATTCATTGGCCACAAGCTTTGTCGCCATAATACTACCCGCATTAACCGCTTCATGCCAAGGTACACCCATAAGAAAGGCAATTGGCGCAAAAACATACCCTAAGATACCTTGGAACGAGATGCCGAATATGCCATTAAACAGACCATTAATAAGGGCAATTAACCCAACGAAGCCTACTAACATAACGCCAACTATAATGGCTACTTTAAAACCATCCATAATGTATTCGCCTAGCATTTCAAAAAATGTTTGCTTTTCGCCTTCTTGCACTTCGATTATATCTTCCTCCGCCTTCACTTCATACGGGTTAATGATAGAGGCGACAATAAAACCACCGAATAAGTTTAATAATAAGGCGGCGACTACATACTTGGGCTCTAGCATCGTCATATAGGAACCAACAATTGACATCGATACAGTTGACATCGCAGAAGCACATAATGTATAGAGACGGTGCTTCGGTAAAAATCCAATTTGGTTTTTCACCGAGATGAATACTTCATTTTGTCCTACTATAGCTGCAGCGACCGCATTATAAGATTCTAGTTTTCCCATTCCATTTATTTTACTTAGTACTAGACCAATATACTTGATAATAAACGGAAGGATTTTATAATGTTGCAATATTCCGATTATTGCGGACATAAAAACAATGGGCATTAACACATACAGGAAAAAAGTATGCGCTCCTTCATTAGCTATCCCACCGAATACAAAATTGGTCCCTTCGTTTGCATACTCTAGTAATTTGGCAAAACTATCAGCAAATCCTTTAATTAATAATTCTCCGATACTTGTTTTAATCAGAAGAAATCCTAGTATAAGCTGGATGACAATCATCACAATGATTGGACGATACTTAATCTTTTTCTTATTATTACTCGCAACCCATGCTAAAAATAAAACTAACAGTAAACCTACTATAGAAATTAAATAATGCATCTATTCCCCTCCGTAACTTTCCACGTGTACCATCAACATTTAACGAATCCTAGCTTGTCCACTGGATCAGCCTAGACGTTTTTCGGGCGTTAAATTAGCTAAATCTACCATAGCAATGGAGCTACCATTTTCAATACCCTCCACTGCTATCCAGACAAAATGACATTCATCACTTTCTTGCTGTCCTTCTACCCATTTACACGGCACTATTCATCGATAATGGTAGTCAAAGCAACGTCCACCATTTCATAAAAGGACTTTTCGCTTTCCTCATGTGTTAAGCATTCATTTGTGAGTAATTGACTCCCTACCGTCAAAATGGATAATGCCTTTACCCCATATTTAGCAGCTAGCGTATAGAGCGCTGTGCTCTCCATTTCTACCCCTAGCACACCGAATTCCATAAACTTGTGAAGCCTGTCTAATGTTTCACGATAAAATTCATCCGAGTTATATATATTGCCTACAAAGACATTTCCTTTTTTACCTTGTGCCTGCTGATACGCCTTCATTAATAAAGAAAAATCTGCTGTAGGCGCATAATTATTGCCTAAGAAAATTTTCTCCGTCAAATTACTGTCTGAGGATACTGCTTGGGCGAGGATGATATCACGGATATTAATTTCCTTTTGCATCGCACCACATGTGCCGATACGAATCATTTGCTTCACGCCATAATCGTTTACCAGTTCAGTACCATAAATACTCATCGACGGATTGCCCATCCCTGTCCCTTGAACAGATATCGGCACACCTTTGTACATCCCCGTGTAGCCATACATCCCTCTTACTTCGTTATAGCAAAATGCATTTTCTAAAAAATGTTCCGCTACAAACCTTGCACGTAAAGGATCACCAGGAAGTAATACCCTTTCAGCTATTTCTCCCTTTTTTGCACTTAAATGCCTACTCATTTCTATTCCTCCAAGTCATAAAATTTATCTACAATCCATTAGGTAACCGTTTTCATTTACCATCAAAAAATACCCATAGCTATTTCCAAACCGACTCCTCTTAAAAGGAATCCGTCCAGAAACTACTATGAGTATAAGATTTTTTTACGATGATCAACTAGACCAGATTATTACGTTGTGTACGGAAAATATTTGACCAAATTACTGAAGTAATTCTTTCCGTATGTTATCTAAATCTCTTTTGGAAGGAATCGTTGAAATAATGACAACTGGCACAGTCTTTAGGTCAACAGGGAAATTACTAATAACAAAATCAATCTGTTGCTGCTGGACCATTTCGTCAGTAAGTCCTTTCAAAATGGACGTATTAATAATCAGTTGATCCCCTATTTCATTTTTTATTAGATTCGCTATATAATGGCGGATTGAAAACTCCTCACCAATGACCAAAAAAGCACTTTTACTTTTATAATTAAGGCCAGAACGAACAAGTAATGTTAATTTTGTTAGATGATAGTCATTATATCGAACAGAAGGATAGATTAATTGCCACTTGTGCAGACACGTCTCCATATCTTGATAAATTTGCTGACACTCATGGTGAACATACGCGGTTAAATTACTTTTTGAAATCATCATCCATTCAGGAATGGCATTATCGATTAAAAGCTTGTCAAGGAACTCATATACTTCCAAAATAAATCGCTCATTCCTATTTAAATTCGGGTAAGCCTCTGCCAATAAAGCTAATAGCTGCTGGCCCATTTGATCTTCTTCTCTATTCTTGTATAATTCGATTTCTTTCTGTGGTGTCATCTCTGACCCTTCATAATAATGATATTGGCTTAGACTAAATAGCGCTTGCAGGAAAAACAATTCATTATTTGGCAATTCCATTGAAAATCTTTCTTCCAGTGTCTTCGCAAGTTTTTTTACGGGCCCATAGAAAATACCTTTTTCCCACAGGTAATGACCGTCATTCATTTTTACGTAGTTCTCTTTTTTTATTCGTTCCAGAACAATTGCTACTAAAAAGGATAATTTCCTTTTGGAATTGATGAAATAAACAATATTTTTTTCATTCTCTATAGTTGTGATTAATTGATGAATAACATCAAAGTCACTATTCGTAAATGGCCACCCCGTAAACTCGTAAGCATCCCCATAAAATTTCCAATAAAAATAGCGGATATTCAATTCATTTCCCTTTACTGCTGGCGTCGAGTATGAAATTCGTAATTGATATGGCTTTAAATCATCATTATTTAATTGCATAATCAATTTCTTCAAAGAGGAAGTGCTCATAAACATGGCTTCCGCAAGCTCCTCCATTGAGCAGTGATCCTCATTTGTAAACAATACATCCATAAGTTGATAAAAGGTTGTTTGCCTGAACATGCTGGCAATCACTTCACTAACCGTTGTACTGCGCCCATCACGTTGTAGAAAAATGCCCTTTCCTCTAGACACTTCAATGGTCATCGTTGATGGCAATTGCGAACTAATCTCCTCCACTAACTTTCGTATCGTTTTATCAGAAATATGTAAACTTTGTTCAACCTCTGCTAAGGTAAACCATCTTTGCTCAGCATCTAGCAAAGTTAATAATTGGCTAGCTAATTTGAATTCCTTATCCATGCCTTCACCCTTCTCTATCATTCACAAAAAAGGACATACATATCGATATGTATATCCCTTTCTCTTTTATTTCATATACGTATTTAATAATTGGTCCATACGAGCATTGAGCTTCTTCAGATCCACTGCTGATACCGGATGATTCACAAGCTGATATTTTTCTTTCAGCTGAATGATTCGACGGACACTGTCATTAATTTGCTGCTCTGAGATTTTTCCGTTCTTTACGGCTGCCTTCAATGCATCTATGGCCGTTGTGACATTGGCGAATTCATGGGCAATTAAAATAATATCATTTCCCGCCTTCACAGAATCTACAGCAGCTTGCCCGATACTAAAATGATTCGTAATGGCTTTCATCGTCATATCGTCGGTCATTACAACCCCATCAAAGCCAAGCTGATTTCTTAATAGCCCAGTAATAATTTCCTTCGACATCGATGAAGGGAATTGTTGATCGATTTTAGGTAATAAAATATGGCCGACCATCACCACATCAACACCCTTATCAATGGCCGCTTTAAATGGAATAAGCTCCAGCTTATTTAAATCGTCAAGACTTTTCGACACTTTAGGAAGCTCTAAGTGAGAATCTACTGATGTATCACCATGACCAGGGAAATGCTTGATGACCGGAATCACCTGCTGACTTTCTAAACCTTGCATGGTCTGAATACCTAATTGACTAACGATATCAGGCTTATTAGAAAACGAACGATCCCCAATAATCGGATTGTTCGGATTGCTGTTCACATCCATGACAGGGGCAAAGTCTAGGTTGAAGCCAAATGCCTTTAATTGTTCCCCTAACAATTTTCCAATCTCATAGGAGAATTGTGGTTGATTGATTTGCCCAATCTTTTGGTTCGTCGGGAAATTTTTTAACGGCCCCGGTAATCTGACTACTTTCCCCCCTTCTTGGTCAGTTCCCAAGAATAGTGGCAGTCGATTAGTCCCATTCGCTGTCATCAAATCATTCATCAGTGAGACCGTTTGCTGTGGTGTTTCAAGATTATTGGCATAAAGAATCAATCCTCCAATCTTGTAATCACGAATCAAACTTTTAGTCTCTTGCTGAAGGGATGTGCCTGAAACACCCGCAAACATCATTTGACCAAGCTTTTCATCCAATGTCATCTGGTTGATCGTCTCTGCTATCTCATCCGTTATTTCTGTATAGACAGAGATGTGATGAACAGCAGGATTGGCCTCATTGTCAGTCGGCTTTGGCAAAATCCACTTTAGTTGATAGTTGGCGTTCACTTGATACACCAAAATAATTTGATCGGTCTTTGTATCCTGATAATAGCGGACCTCATCCGGCTCGCCTAACTTATTTTTAATATCTGCTAAATGAATATTCCTTATATTTGCTTTAAACGAACGGATATCGAAAGCTTTTGTACGTTGAAAGCCAATCGTTATCTCTTGTTGAAGAAAATCTTCGTATTGTGCATTAGCGGTCTCCATTACTTGCTGAGGGTCCCCCCATTGCTGATGAACCGTACGACTATCTGATTCCCCTGCGGTAAATGGCACATCAGGTACTTTCCCTTCTCCCGCTAGGTTGACAATTTCCTGAATGACTACGTCAAGATTTCCGGTATCGCCGCCCTCAGTAGCAGTATCGCTATGCTCTTGGACTGGGGGTGACTCCGAATTTCTAGTCGTTTGTGTGGCTGGTCTCATCTTCATACCGATAAAAAAGAGCAAACCCATTAAAATCAGCACAAGAAATACGAGAAAGCCACGTCTTCTTTTATGCATGAAAAAACCTCCTCAATCCAACCATTAGTAGTAGCATATCATTCTACCAGCTAACGTTATCATATCTAACGAATGAATTCAAAATATGTGAAATCAACAGAAACAACTCTCTCTTTAGAAAATATTATCGTAAGCTAGCAAAAATGCGGAGGAAGATGTTAAAATATTCTCATAAAGGGGGAGGCAAGGTATGGGGAAATTAAGTAAAAGGAATATATTGTGGATTGTACCCATCGGTATTTTAGGGGTGTTTTGGTACTTCTATGGTCCACAAAAGGATATTACAGACAATGAATATATTACATATGTAAAAAACTATTCTTATGAAAATAGTACAAAAACATTAGAAAATGGCTTTGCTGCTGCCTGCGAAAATCCGTATTGGGTTTATTTTGAAACACAGAAAAGACAGGATGTAGTCGAGTTCGAAGGAGATTGCTCCATTGATAATAAAGTTACAAAGGTCAATATGCAATTCCTTGTGGACAATGACAGGACAAAAGTTCAATCAGGTGCGATGTTAGTAGATAGTAAAATGCAGGAAGAAACGGATCGAGACCAGTTTTTACTAGCATTGGTCAAATAATTAGCGAATACCCTCATAATTACAACTATGAGGGTGTTTATCATATATCGGTGGATCTTGCGTCAGAAAACATAATCCAGAATGGGCTAACTATAACAAAAATTTTCAAGTTCATTTCAAATTTATTTTTGTGTATAGATTCTGTCGTTTAAATGGATAGTGGTTATTTGACAACAGTTGTAATAACCATTTTCTCGTTTGTTCATGGGTTTTATATTCTTGAAAAAAATGATGATAGTTTGCTATTTGGCCTTCCAAAAATTCATATTGATTATAGTATTCAAAAAAAGACTTATATAGCATATCAATTTGTCCCTCTGGAATTTGATTTATTACATCGCCTAAAACATAACTTAACGTTCCTGATATGTTCACACAGTAGTAACGAAAATCTTCATAGAAATCTACCACATCAGGTAAATTCAAAAATTCTGTTCGATAATCCTCACATATTTTATTAATATCCTTAGTAGGAAATGGCTTTTTTAATTCATTTTCCAATTCAGCTAGTTTTTTTATTATATTATCCATATTTCGGCCCCTATAAGTGTGTCATTTAACAAATTTATTTTTTAGTCAAAGCACAAACGTTCTTAAGCTTCTTTTGGGAAGGTTCTTGAAATGCTTGCCGCACTAAAGCAGCAATTCGTTAAATAAGTAAATTTGTTTTGCGTAGGATTCCCAATCTTTATTATCAGTATTTATTTCAATTGTAGGAATGATTGAATTTGCTGCTTGACTCCTATACGCTGGTTGTTGTTCTAATAATAATTCACATGCCAATTTCATTTCTTTTGAGGTTTTCCCCTCCCATTCATGAGGATTTCTTCTACATATTATTCTTTGCTCTAAATTCTCTGGTGACACAGTTAATAAAGTACATCTCGCCCGCATTTCAAGTAACTGGGCTTCTAATTCCTTAATTTCATCTGATATTGAATGAGAAAATGCAACCCGATGATTTAAATGAAACCTTTCAAATATAAAGAATAAGCCTTTTGAACGTTGGGTTTGTCCAACTATCCTGCTCCGCTACTTTTAGTAGAAAAAACTCTACTCCATATGGAAGTAAAGCCCCCATAAATCAATTCGCTAATAGATATTTATTAGAAGTTATTAACCATTACATTTAAAAAACTAAACATATTCGGTAATATAAAAATCAAAAATAGCCCTGTAAATGAGAAGGTTATAAATCTTTTCCTATCTATGCCAACTCTTAATTCCCAGAGTCCCAAACAAACTAAATACAAACCTATCAACATACTAACCATTGGTAATAGTACTAAATAAATATTCATTTCATTTTCTCCTTTTTTATATGTAGCTCTTCTAACTGACATAGTCCGTTTACTCTAATACGGTCAAAATGAGTATAAGTTCCAATTATAAGTAAATTATCCATTCAAAAAAAATAAAAACTCCGCCTTATAGAAGAGACGAAGTTTAAATTCATGGTACTACTCTAAATAGCTTTAGAAAGTTCATTTTGCAGGATTATTATGATCCTCCCTGATAACGATAGCTACTGTTACCTCCTACATTATTCCATACAAATATTCATTGTCGAGTTGGGATATCTTAGGTCTATTTGTTTACTAACTAATATCCGTTCCCTTGCCCTATTAAAGTAGTAGTCTAAGAAACATCACTGATTTCGAGGGAGTCTATTTATCACATACCCAAGCTTACAAATCTATTGGCTTGCCGCCTGTCACCCCATATATCTGACCGGTGATATAGCTTCCTTCATCCGAGGCCAGAAGAACATAAACGGGTGCAAGCTCTACTGGCTGTCCCGCACGGCCGAGAGGAGTATTTTGACCAAACTCAGGTATTTCTCCTTCTAATTTCCCGTTATCCAACTGAAGCGGCGTCCAAATCGGGCCAGGTGCGACACCATTGACACGGACACCTTTAGAAGCAAAGTACGAGGACAGGGATACCATAAAGTTGCTTATCGCACCTTTTGTAGCGGCATAATCCATGAGAGATGAGGATGGATCGAAAGATTGAACTGATGTGGTGGTAATAATTGCACTTCCTGGCTTCAGATGCTCTTCAGCAGCTTTGACGGTCTCGAACATGCTGATGATGTTTACTTTGAAAGTGTCTTGCACTTGGTTGATTGTTAGGTCACTTAGAGATGGCTGTGCGATTTGTTGCGCAGCATTTAATACCAGCAGGTCCAATCCACCAAAGGCTTCCACTGTTTTTGTAACAATCTCTGTCGCAGTACCATCTTCCCGTAAATCATATGGTAGCAGTAGTGCTTTTCTGCCTTCTTTTTCAATTAATGTTTTGACTTCGTTGGCATCTTCCTCTTCGCCCGGGAAGAATTGAATGGCCACATTCGCCCCTTCGCGTGCGTAGGCAATAGCAGCGGCACGACCAATCCCAGAATCGCCTCCGGTAATTAAGGCATTGCGCCCTTCCAGACGATTGTATCCTTTATATGATTCTTCTCCACAGTCAGGTTTGGGGCTCATTTCATTCTGTAGCGCTGGAGTGTTCTGTTCTTGATCTGGGAATTTTCCCGTATGATATTTCTTACGTGGGTCGGTTAGATGTGGGTTTGCCATTATCAATCATCTCCTATATTAATTATTTTAAAAACACTTTGTGAGCTTGCACTAATTAAATGCGGTTACATTTTTTGAATACCCTGTGATCATTTACTCTAAACAGCTACAGTCATTTACTCTTTTCCTACAAAAGAAAAAACACCCCATGTAAGCGAGCAAACTAGTCCGATTTTGAAATGGATAGTTCGAACACTTACACTGAGTGTTTTAAGTCCCTCTATATAGTTAGTAGAGGGAAAGATATTTAATATTGTTTTGTATGTTTAACTAGCTGTTCATACTTAAACTTGTAACGCCTCAATCGTTTGGGCTACTTGTTCTTCTGTTAAATTATGACGCACGATGTAGCGGTTGCGCTCATGCTTTGTACATTCAATTGTACAGCCACCTAAATGCTTGGCTTCATTTTCTTCAGATGCGATAATTTGTTTGTTACATTCAGGATTTGCACAGTTAATGTAACGTTCACAAGGCTCTCCGTCATAATGATCCCGACCGATAATCACATGCTCTACTTGATTGATGGGCACCGTTAAGCGCTCATCAAATACATACATTTGTCCGTCCCATAATTGGCCTTTCGCAACAGGGTCTTTTCCGTATGTTGCAACACCGCCATGTAATTGACCGACATCACCAAAGCCTTCACGTTTCATCCAACCTGAAAACTTCTCACAACGAATGCCACCCGTGCAATATGTTAACACATTTTTCCCTTCGAATAACTCGCGGTTCTCACGTACCCATTCCGGTGTATCCCGGAAGTTTTTTACATCTGGTCGAATCGCACCACGAAAATGGCCGACATCGAATTCATATGTGTTACGCACATCTAATACGACTGTATTTTCATCCTGCATTTCTGCAAGGAATTGTTCTGGTGACAGGTAGCGACCTGTTAATTCATGCGGGTTTACGTCTTCTTCTAAGCCTAAGTTTACTAACTCAGGTCGAGGGCGTACGTGCATTTTTTTGAAGGCATGATCATCCGCCGCATCAATTTTGAAGACAATACCTTCAAATAATGGGTCAGCTTGCATGTTTGCCATGTATTGCTCTGTTTGCTCAATCGTACCTGAAACAGTACCGTTAATGCCTTCATTGGCTACTAAAATACGACCTTTTAAACCGATCTCTTTACACATTTCTAAGTGCGTTGCTGAAAACACAGCTGGATCTTCAATCTTTGTGTAATGGTAATATAATAAAACTTGATAATTCATTGTTTTCCACCTATCATTTCAATATTTGCAGGATATTCCTGATAGTGTCTTTTACGACCTATTAACAATAAAGGAAAATCACTTAAAATGCTATCGGTAATTAGACTGAAATAGTTATAAATATTGTTAATAAATTTGTGAATTGGTCAGCGAACCTTTTTATCAAGAAGTGTTATTGCACAATCTAGCCTCCTTCATAAAGAAAAGATGCTTTCTTATTTCAAAGCATCCGATTGGGGTATAACTATTAAATTTGGTGAGGGGTCGAGAAGCCTCATTACTTTCAGTAAGCTAAGGTTATTTACTTTTCTAAATGCTTTATCGCCAACATCGAGTGATCCTGAATGATGCCTGTATCCACAAAGCCAAAGGAAGCATATAATGTTTTAGCTTTGGCATTGCTTGTATGATAAAAGAGAGTTACATACTTCGCTTCCCCATATGGCATCTGTTCAATTTCCATCAACATTTTTTCAAAGGCAAGTTTGCCATATCCTTTCCTTTGATACCTTTTGTCAATCATCATATGCCATATAAAATAGCTCTTCTTTCCGTAATAATCTTCATTTTCAAATGATTCATGATCTAACGTATCATAAATATACATCATAAACCCAACCACAACTTCATCGAGATAAATGGCAACGGGAGTCGCTGGTATCCCGTCTGTATTCAACATATGAGCATCTGCAAAACTTTTGAGATTCGTAGTTTCTAAAAAGTCCTTCTGTTTTTCTTCAACCTCAAGTGCTATGACTTCTTCTATGTTTTCACCGGTTATTTTTCGTAATTCAATCATTCTTATTTCCCCTTCTTTACATTTTCTCTGTTTTCCTAAAGATAAATTGATCATCAGGATTCCAAATATGCAAGTCGTCAGCAACATAACCACGTAGCCATAGTACGCCGGCAATTTTTCTAAGGTAAAATCCTTTAGGAAAATCATCATCATCACGTATTATCTCTGATGCTATTGTGATGGATCCAGAAGGAGCTTGATGTTGTTGTAGAGAATTCCCTAAATCTCCCTCAGCTTGGTCTAAATATTCAAGTCTTACGTAAGGTCCAACCTCAAGTGGACATAATTCCAAACCAAGTTTATTCGCTTGTTTTATAAGCTGAGGCATAGTAGCTCCATCAGGAAAACCAAGATTCCTAACAGCCAGTTCAACAGTATCTAGGCTGTACTTTGTTTCAGAAGTAATAAATTGATCATCAGATAATAATTGCTCACCATAATGATTCATCGAGATTGAATGTTCTTGTAACTTTTGAATAAGCTGCCATTTTGTTAGTCCACCAATTTCTATTGATTTAACAATAACAGGGCAATCAGGATAAATGCCCATTTGTATCCCTCCTAACATAATAAAAAAAATAACACACCCTAATTATACATATAATGGAAAATGAATAAAAGCTACCATTGACGTTCAAATCCTTTTCCTCTGCTGTTATAGCTTAAGTATATTTGTTCACGGAATCTTTTATATACAGTCTAATCGGTATGAAGAAAAGCACAGTTCTTGTTGCAGAATTGCGCCCTATTCTTGAATAAGGTACAATCCCTAAATAGAATAGTACCCAATTATAGAATAACAACTTACATTGTTTTCGAGTTGTTCATTAGTATTCCATTAGTTATTAATGCCACTCTACATAATTAAAAACTAAAAAAATGTTTTATTCATTCAATTTAGTGGAATAGATTGAATGTGAACATTCTTAGGAGGGATAAATAATGACAGTCAAATTGACAGTAGAAAACGTAGTACAGGCGAAACAAGAAGTGGAGAAATTAGAAGCGCAAGGATATCTTCGAGATAACATTTACATCTTTGCGCACTATGAAGAACGTGAAGATGATATTAACGAAGCACTCGGGACAGAAGAAGCTGGCATTGGCGAGCAAGGGTTCCTGACTTTTATGAAGAATCTGGTGAATTCCCGTGGAGATGAACTCCGCAATGAGTTAGCTTCTGTCGGATTAAGTGAATCGGAAGCTGCTCAATTCGAAAAAGAACTGGATACAGGTAAATTGGTCATAGTTGCCAATAAGTAAAAACAAACCCGGGAATCCCATCCCGGGTTTGTTTTTCATTTTACAAGTCCTCCTCGTATTCCGTGAACTCTGTATTCCAGATAGCCTTTCAACCAAGTCAGTAAAAAAACCATCCTTCTTTATTGTCAATGATCTGCTCGAGGAAATTTTCATCTTCTTCATTAAAGAGTCTTCTTCAACAATATGACCCTTTAAAAGGAAAAAACGCGTTCCTAAATAAACGCGCCCGATCGTATTATAAGGTCAGCCAGAAAATATTTCTGGTTGACCATTTTTTTGTTGAAGATCGTTATTGAACTAAAGCATCCTGTTGAAAAAAGAGCTGCATACGCAACTCAATGATTTTTAACTAATCAATAACATATATTTACCCCTAGAATATATGTCAATTCATGCATTGATTTGTTATTTATAGTTTTCAAGATAGTTTCCTTTTTCAAAAATTTCTTTTGCACTTAGCGCTGTCCATTCCTCTGGGGTTACATTTGGGTGCAAATCAAGATAGGATTTTACCATTTTATAGCCCTCACTGTAACCATAACGATTAGGAAGGCCATTACCTCCCAGAATAATTTCTCCCTTATAATTGTTGTATGGTACTATATTATTCCGCATGTTCTTTCATTAATTTATCAAGTGCTTTACCATAAGCATCTTTGTTTTCCTTACTTAACTCATATAGTGCACTTTTCCAATTTTCCCTATCTACACCTGATAAATGTGGAGTACTTTTTAGTACAGCTTCTTGCATATTCGGTTTATCCTCTTTATTAGCGTCTTTAATAAGCTTTGTTGCTTTTCTTGCATCTGTTACCCCTACTTGTATGTCTTTGTGAATGTCTTTGTGAATGTCTTTGTATTTATCAGGAACTTTTATATATTCCATATTGTCTAAAATCTTATCCATCTTGATTGCTGTTTCTAAAATATCTTTTTCTTTGTCTTTGTCTTCCATAGCTTTCATCGAGTTTACTATGAATAAATCCTTCATGTATTGAAACTCTACTAATTGTTCACAAATATAATAGGGATACTGTTTCTCTGATATTACTGTTTTCATTGTTGATTTGCTTAACTGCTCAGTCTTAGGAGTAGACTCTTTCATTGCACAAATTGGATAAAGTGATTCCAGCTATTGAAGGCCTCGGGTTTCAAGGTCCAGACTATACTAATAAGTAGATCGGCATACTCTTTTCGGATGAAACGAAAAAGCATGCTCTTTATTTATATACTGCTACTCCAATTGAAATGGCTACCTTTTAAAAAATGAATTGGACCGTTTCTTTGAGCTGCAAAATTTAATAAAACAAAGTGGCGCTCCCATTACCTATGTGGTCGTCGAAGACATGCGGAAACCTGCCGATAGCAGCTCCATTTTGTTCTATATGAAAGATGTACAAAGTACTAACACGAAAGAAGATTTCTTGTTACAGTTAAAAAAAGCTAACCACGGTTTGAAGTGAGGTAAATACTATTTTACAACAGTCCTTTTCAGAAAAAGATATTAACAACCACATACGATTGTTTACTAAATAGACATACTCACGAAATGCATTACCTAAGTTTCTTCTAAGAAGTTACTTGGTAATGCATTTTATCAAACGTTGGTTAGCTTAGTATGTAAGCTAGACTGTCCTTTAAACATAATTATCTAGGCCGGTCCATAAGACTATTTCTTGGGTGGTATTGCTCCACAATATGGCCCTTTAATGAAAACGAGCGCTGATTCTTGTGACAGAATCGCGCCCTTATATGGAAGACTTGATTTCAAGATAATACAATTACAATTTCCATTGTTCCCCTGTTACTTAAAAAGGGGTTGGGGTTGGTTTAAAAAGTTAGCGTAATCTATTTTAAGTGACAAGGTCATCTACCCGTCTGGTAAACGAGACCTATGGCTCCAGAATCAAATGTCTTGTTTTCGATAAGTTTAAGATTGACCTTCTCCTTGAGACCTTGGAATAACGGCAACCCGCTGCCGACCAGGACGGGAGAAACCGTAATTTTATATTCATCAATTAAATCAAGCTGCATAAGGTAGTGTGCGAATCTAGGACTTCCTAGGATGACCATGTCCTTGCCTTGCTCCTGTTTGAGGTTCTTGATCTCTTCCTCGACATCTTCTTTCACCAGTCTGGAATTGTTCCATTCGACTTTCTCCAGCGTCGTGGAAAAAACGATTTTGGCTGTCTTTTCGATCCACTCGGCATGATTCCGTTCGTACTGCGAAGCTGATGGGTTCGAAGGCACAGATGGCCAGTAACTGTGCATCATCTGATAAGTCCCACGTCCCCAAATGACAGTGTCGGCAGTACTCAGAATCTCTTTCGCGTGTTTCTCCAAATCAGAATCGTAGGAAACCCAGCCAATGTCCATTTCACCGTTTGGCCCTTCTACAAAACCGTCAAGCGATGCGTGCAGAAATAGAACAAGTTTTCTCATTTTCAGTTCTCCTTTGTTCATGAGGGATGTCTCATTATACTTTGCAGTTTTCATTAATGTTATGTGCAGAGTCAAGTATAGCACACATAAGAATCAATAATTTCTTCTAGATTGCAAAATTTCTTTATTAAACAATTTGGCCCTATAATAAAAAAACACCCATTTCTACATGAGTGTCTTAATTGAATGAAAGTTCTTTAAACGTATATACTGGGACAACGCCTTAATCCTTTAACTGATAGAAAACCTGTTTAATTTTGCCTCAGTGCCAAGTATTGCAGTTTTAAGCTCATTCTCCTGGCTATCTTGTCTCCTTCTGAAATAGAGACTGCGTAAAAAATTCTTGCTGTTCACACGAGCAATCACCTGACTGCGACTTCTCGGCAAATCGCAGCATTGCGCTAAGCAGCTAATCCAATCAGCAATTTCTTGATGTGGAAGTAACTCTTTGTCAATCATCGTATCCACGATATTGACCAACCGCTCATCATCCTCATCACTAAAAATATGTATTCCATTATGTAGCATGCCAGAAATAGCGACAAGAACCTCATGTAACATTGCAATGCTGCTCTCCTCGCACTGCACCAACTCAACAAAAACATCTGCACCGTGAGACGCGCTGTGAGCCCAGCCTCCTACTGAAAGGTAACCTCGCAGATCCTTCTCCTCATTGTAATAACGGAGCATTGCTTGCATTAATTGCTCAATTTCTTCTTGATTTAAAAATGGATTCTGTCTGTGGCGTTGTATAATCAAAGCGATAGGCAAAGCAGAAAACGTCCTTGTAAAGACTGACTGATCATCCTTGCTGCCAATATTATAGAACAAATGGTTCTCATCCGTCAGAACAGTTAAGAGACTACGCAACTCCTCTTCACTGAACCTATTCTCTTCCTTAATCCACATATAAAACATCGGATATATCAAGTTATCCCGCAATTCTGGCTGAGGATCGCCGATATATTGAAGTAACAAAGGTAAGAAATCTTGATGCTGCTCACCTTCGCCTAACTGATACTCATTCTCCTCAATTCTTTGCAAATCCTTCATAAGTTTCATCCTTATTTCGCTCACTTTCCCATCTCCTTTAACATTAATAAAATCTCTTCTATTACAATATCAGGCTCATCATGATGTATATAATGTCCACTACGACTAGCAATCCGGAACTTACTTGACGTTGACAGCCATTGGAATTCTGCTTGTAGACTTTGTTCAATTTCTAATATTTCTTGTGAGGGCCATCCATCTTCATTATTATCGGGTAAACCTCTTGTAATAATTGAGAGAGGAATGTCACTTTGTTTTGAATAATCAACAATTTGCTTATAACTCTGTATTTTATCAATTTTCTCACTATTCAACATAGGATTCTTGAAATATTCCCTATTTCCTGCAAGTAGATTTTCTGGTAGAACCTTTTCATAAGCAAGTTCTTTATATTCCGGTGCAGCGTCAACCAAAACCATACCACAGATGTCCAGCGGATAAAGACTAGTATACAATCTGGCGACCAATCCACCAAAGGAATGGCCTACTAATATATAAGGCTTCTCCACGTCAAGCGCTTGCACCAATGCGGAGAGCTCCTCAACAAGATCACAGCAAGTTCGCGGGACAGCTACGTCTTGACTCCTGCCAATACCCGCCCTGTCATAGGACAAGGTTGACGTTTCATCCGATATTCGGTCTTGGACCTTTTTCCATGTTTCATGGCTATCGCCTAACCCTGCAATAAAGATTACGCTGGGTGTATTTTTACGATATTTATTGAACAGTATACGCCTATCATAGAAATTGATTATCTTTTCATGTTGTATCGTCACTTTTAATCACCTATTTCTACAATATAAAAAAAGGGCCGTTTATGCAACTCAGTAATAATTTGCTAAAGTCCTCCGTTAGTTAAAGTGAGATCTTCACAATCTTATTCTATATTTCAACAATAATAACCAATTTATAGAAAATGTTCCTCGACAATCTGGCCCGTTTGTTGAATAAACAACTTTATTGTTATTTAAAATCTCCATAGAGATTATAATTCGGCTATCTATATCAAAATGAAACAATTCGATAATTAGTATTGGAATAGATGACAGACAAATAATTTTTGGAACAAGGGAGTTGCTTGGCTGCCTTAGGAATAATTCGTTCACTATCAAAAGTAACAACTCTGAGAAAAATAATAATAGTTTCAAAACAGGAATTTACATTTACTATACTTGTAAAAAATGAGTAAAATTATGTTGTAAATAGAATTATGTAACTATTTTTGGGAGGTACATTAATAAAGGGGAAAATTGACAATGACTAATTATAAAAAAATATTTATTTCTCGGCTTGCAGCTTTCACAATTCTTAAAAATAGAATAAAGTTACATTTCAATTGAAATGCCTAGTTAATTGAAGAAGATCATGCGAACATTGTAATCCCTTATATGCCCAAAGCGTCGTTTGGTACGTGTCATAAAAAATGTTATTCAATAATCTGGCCCTTTATAAAAAACACTTTCCTTATTCAAGGAAAGCACCCGATTGTTGAGAGTTGTAGCCTTTTGACATTCTTTATAAACTCTTTATTATCAATTATTGCTACCTCTACAAACCTATTCATCCACATCACAATCCCAACGACGAAGAATCACCTTCTAAATTGAGTTAGTATTAAAATAATGAAAACTAGCGTCAATCCGATAATACTGATGAAAGATGCCACTTTTATATAACGAATAGCACCATCTGCTATTTGTGGTTCTTCTTTGTACATCCATCGCTTTCCCCATAATAAGCTTTCTTGAGGGTAGAAATAGCTCCAAATTAATACTCCATATAATGGCATCGCTAAAATAATGACTACGATTGTATCAAACATTTTTAGCATCACCCCCAAAAATCGTTACATATCAATCCCTATTTGAAGTATTCATTTGTATTCCATGAAACATCCAATAGATGAACAAACTTTTCTTTCGATTTCTCACTGATTCTAATTTAATTGAAGTTATTGTGGCTGTTCTTTTTTAACAAAGAATAGATAAACGTATCATATGCCTTTTCCTTTTGCACCATATAGTCTCTTAGAATTCCCTCTTGCTGAAACCCTAGCTTTAGCAGTAGCTGATTGGATGCTTCGTTTTCTACATACACGACAGCTCCAATACGTTGTAAATTCATGTGTTCAAAGCCATAGTTGATTACTTGCTGGATTGCTTCTTTTGTGTACCCCTTACGCCAGTAATCTGGATGGATTTCATAGCCGATTTCCGCTCGTTTATGGGGAGCAGACCATAAATGATAGCCAATCGTACCCATGACCTCTCCTGTTTCTTTAAGCTCAATACCCCACCGTATACCTCTTTTTTCCTCGTAGTTTTTGTCAAAATGCTTGATTAACTGTTCAGCCTGTTGTTTTTCTATAAAAGGTTCCTGCCCATAATAGCGTGTGACCTCCTCATTTGAAAGGCAATGAAAAATTGCAGCTACATCAGCCTGCGTCAGTTCTCTTAACTTAAGTCGGTCCGTTTCTAACATTGGAAACATCGGTCTTCCCCCTTCATCATTTCTTATCCTTAACCATCAAGCATAATGGCGTCTTGCTCACTGGTCATGATGTGCTTTCCCATTTCATCTACCTATTGGAGAAAACATATTTATTCCATCTTATGAAATTTCCATTTTCTGTACAAGTTGTTTCTCTTAAATTTTAATAGAAATAGAAATTATTACTATATAAAAATTATAAAATAGTTTATAATAGAAAGCTGACTATGCACTCCTACTTAAAGCATATAAAGGTGATTTCAACATGCTATCTTATGAACGTATTCTAATAATGGTCCCGCCGGTTCCCTAGCTACGCTTTCTACTTGTAACGAACAAAGTAGAATTTGCTTGTAGGAGGGCAATATGTTGAAAAAACAGGCAGTACCATCTTTATTGTTAATGATTGTTCTTGTGGCGTTCCCACAAATTAGTGAAACCATTTATACACCATCTCTACCGGACATTGCAGATGCACTTGGTGTATCCAATAGCTCTGTCCAATTAACCTTAAGCATCTATTTTATTGGATTTGCATTAGGTGTTTTTTGCTGGGGATGGATTTCTGATATTATTGGTCGTAGACCTGCCATGTTAGGCGGTTTAGTTTTTTATGGAGTAGGGAGCGCATTATGTTTTTATGCGGACACTATCTCCATTCTAATCATCAGTCGTTTTATTCAAGCATTCGGTGCTGCTACTGGCTCTATTATTACGCAAACCATTTTGCGCGAAAGTGTAACCGGTAATAAACGACATGGTATGTTCGCACAAATTTCCGCAGTCATTGCGTTTACTCCTGCGGTAGGACCTTTAATTGGAGGCTGGGTGGATCAAGCACTCGGCTTTCGGGCAGTATTTTTTGTCCTTGTGGTCATGAGTATAGGGTTGTTCATCTATGCCTATGCCAGACTACCCGAAACAACGCAACCAGCTACTAGGCAAAGAATAGCAATTTGGCCAGTCGTCAAACGCATTTTTGCTTCGCCGACCGTTCTTGTCTATGGTTTGCTCATCGGGGGCATTAACGGTGTGCTATTTAGCTATTATGCGGAGGCACCTTTTATTTTCATTGGTCACTTTCAGATGACGCCTGGACTCTATGGATTTCTTGGCATCATCGTAGCATTGGCCTCGATTTTAGGAGCGATGATCTCTAAGCGACTTATCGCCACGCATCCACCTCAACAAATTATTTATATAGGTTGTTCCGTGATGTTGATGGGCGCTTTCCTTTTAATGATTGTCTGTACTTTACCATTGCCTATTAGTATGCTAGCCATGAGCATCATGGTTACCATTTTTATCTTGCTGTTAGGCTCGGGCATTGCCCTTCCTAATTGTTTAAGTCTAGCATTGGTAGACTTTCAGGACGTCATTGGGACAGCAGGTGCCATCTTTAGTCTCGGCTATTACTTGCTTGTCAGTGTAATCACATCTGGTATGAGTTTGCTTCACAATGAATCCTTGCTGACGATGCCTCTTTATTTCTTGGTGTTAACGATCATGATGTGGTTTAGTGCAAAAAAATATATTCGATAATGGATGCTAGCGGGCATCTTATCTAATTAAACAAAAATGCCACCCTGTTTGCTGAGGGTGGCTTCTTCTTTTATTGAAAATAGTGTTCCACCACTTCCTGTGCGGATTGAAACACTTTATTACTTTGTGTTTTATAAAGGAATTTAGGATTCGTACAGGCTTTCTCCAGACTTTTAGCTTGCTTTAGCTTATCCGTCATTTGCTCAATAATATCCGTATAGCCATCTAGCTGATTTGAAATTTTAGGCAGCATAATAGGTGAGATGTCTAACACAATTGACACCTGATCCTCTGCGTAGCTATTTAAATTGATAAAAAAGCATTGTTCCAAATGCTTAGAATGTTTATCGACATTAATGACCGCCTTTTGAAAATGGGCAACTAGGCCTGTAGAAGTTTGTGTAATGTTAAAGCCTTGCTCTGTCAAATGTTGTTCAATGAGCTGTAAAAACTGATCGACCTCAGCATCTAGTTTCGGCGTGACCGTTGATTGGATTAAATCATCACAATTTTGATAAATTGTATCAATTTCAGTCTGTTTTTCAACAAGTATTTTAAAATTGGACATTGAATACACGCTTCATCTCCCCTTTTTATTAAGGTAGACATTCATGAAGCGTTTTAGTCATAATCATAAAAAATTAACAAACCTAGGGAGGTTCCTATGATAAGAAACTCTGTCAAAGCCATCATCCTCGTGGATGGTGAAATATTGCTGATCAAAAATAAAATTACAGAGGAATATTTTTATATTTGTCCTGGAGGCGGACAGGAGCATGGTGAAACATTTCATGCGACACTTCAACGAGAATGCCTTGAGGAAATTGGTGCTTCTGTCCATATTGGAAAACTTCTTTTTATCCGCGAATATATTGGAAAAAATCATGAGCATGCTGCCTTTGACGCAGATGTTCATCAAGTAGAGTATTATTTTCTATGTCAGCTCCATGAACAATTGCACCAACCCTCTAATCCAGATAGTCACCAAATTGGGACTGAATGGGTCTCAGTGGCAAGGCTCCATGAGTTCCAACTTTATCCGAAAGCATTAATTCCACAACTTCAGCGATATGTGCAAGGGCTAGAAACAACTATTTATTTAGGTGACATCAATTAGCAAAGGCTGCCTATTTTTATAGACAGCCTTCTTCAGCCTCAAATGGTTTTACCATCGTATAATAGCTACTGCCAGGCGGATAATCTTTTATTTCTCCCACCATTTGATAGCCTCTTTCCTCATAAAACGTACGAGCTTGGAACGAATAGGTGGTAAGCAACGCCTTGTTAGCACCCATTTCCTGTGCAGCTATTTCTGCTTGTGCCAGTAATTTACTGCCCAAGCCTTTTCCTCGATACTCTTCTTGAAACCAAAATTTATGTATTTCCATCCATCCCCAATACACTTCTGCGGTCAAACCCCCAACCCATTGCTGGTGTTGATCAGTAACGATCAAATGGAGAGGACGAACGGCTCCCTTCTTCCTACTTTCTCGATGGTGAAAAGAATGTTCGTTATTAAAGCTACGAATTTTTTCACTTAAAAAAATCGCAAAATCATCATGCTGTTCATATAAAATTGAAATATGCGTATCGATATGGGGTTCCTCCTAATCCTGATAACGCTTCAAAAGTTTGTTTTGATGCGCCACGAAAATTTCCTCAAGTGGTATATCATATTGATTGGCAATGACAATAATATTCCCTATAACATCACCTAGCTCTTCCATAAGCTCTTGCTTATTTTCCTCATAGGATTGTGTTATTTCATCAGGTCGATCTCGGCCAATTTCTAATGCTCGTATAGCTCTAGCAACCTCGCCTGTTTCTTCTGCTAAAAAGCCAATTCGTGTAAATATGTTGAGCTCTGACCACCCACGGCTTTCATAGTAGTCCTTCACCCAATGTTGGAACTCATTTAATTCCATTTTTGCTCTTCCTCCATTTCTTTCCTATTCAAATTAAATTATACTATAAAAGAATCTCATCAGATATGGAGGAATCAATAATGAACAGTATCGCAGTATTTTGCGGATCTAGTATCGGCGCTTCAGACGCCTATCGTGAAGGCGCAATTCAACTTGGGAAAGAGCTAGCCAAACGTCAAATTACCCTTATTTATGGTGGGGCAAGCGTTGGCATTATGGCAACAGTAGCCGATACTGTGCTACAAGAAGGTGGAAAAGTTATTGGCGTGATTCCAACCTTGTTAGAGGAGCGTGAAATTACGCATCAGCAGTTAACAGAACTGATCGTTGTCAATACGATGCATGAACGCAAAAGTAAAATGATGGAACTAGCAGATGGCTTTATTGCCCTACCTGGTGGTCCTGGTACATTAGAGGAATTTTTCGAAGTGTTTACTTGGAATCAAATCGGCCTCATCCAAAAACCTTGTGCCATTTTCAATATTGAACAGTATTTCGATTTATTAATTTCATTTTTTGATCATATGCAACAGGAACAATTTTTAAAAGCACAATTTCGAGAAGCATTAATCGTTGACGCAGATGCGGTAGCGCTTTTAGATAAATGTCAAAGCTTTGTTCCTCCAGCTATAAAAACCTACGAGCTAAGCAAATAATCAGTTGGTAAGGTTAGTCATAGTCATACTCGACTGATCTTACCACCGCTTCTTTTTATCTCGTCGCATCTCGTTTTTTTACCACAAGTACAGCTACCAATACCATGATGAGCTTCACCACAATTATGATTATATACAAGCTAAATGATAATATGGCTGGTAGTAAAACAAGCCACCATGACCAAGCAATAATATCCGTTAGCTTTAATAGGACCAAAACAACAGTTAATACTTCTACAATGCCCATCTCTTCACCACCTTTGTCTGTAGACTATGTACCTACGTATAGGGAAATAATAAAGGTAAATCATACAACAGTAGAAAGTTCAATGTATCCTATTTCTGCAAAAAGTGAGTTTGCACCTTTAATAAAAGCAGAATTTGCTTTTCCAGCCGAAGCTTAAAGATGTTGAATTGTTAACAGACGAATCATTAGCAACCATTATGAAGAGAGGATTTCTCTTTAGAATGGTTTTTTACTTTTTCAGTCATTAGCCACCTTCAAAAAAATAATATGAATAATGCGCAACATGAAATGGCACATTACTTGTAGGAGGTGGACAAATTATGTCGAGAATTATTGGTGTTGAAGAATCATTATCTAATATTGAAGAGGCTTTAAAAGCGAAAGGCTATGAAGTCATCCAGCTTCGCAATGAAGAGGATGCCAAAAAATGTGATGCCTGCATCATTACGGGTCAGGACAGAGACGTCATGGGGATTAGTGACCCAGTTATAGAAGGTCCTGTCATTGATGCGAATGGGCTTTCAGCTAACGACGTCGTTCAACGTGTCGAAAAATATTTTCATTAATCATGAAGTGCTGTCGCGAAAATATGGCGAGCAGCACTTTCTTATTGGTTCTCCTTACATACTTATAATATCTACTTATAATACACCTAATAGTTGTACAAAATAAATAATAGGAACTTTAAAAAGTAGGGAGATATATGAGCCAAAAAAATATCATGCTTGTAATTTTAATGCTTACAACTACACTCCTCATGTCAGGCTGTTGGGATGTAACAGAACCCCAACGGATGTATTATGTGCAAGGTGTTGGTGTTGATTATAAGGATAATGAATATATAGCGTACATCCAACTTATGAACTTTGCCAATGTAGCAAAAACAGAACAATCGAATCCACAAGCTGCACCAACTGAAGTCGGGAAAGCTACAGGAAAAACAATTGAAGAAGCAATCTATAAATTGTATCGTTCAATGGACCAAGAAGTCTTTTGGGGACATATGACCTATCTCCTTTTCTCAGAAAAAGCGATGGAAAGTGAGCATGCTATTCCCATTATCGACACGTTTCTACGCTTTCGAGAAACAAGATATCATATTTGGGTCTATTGTACACAAGACCCCATCGAGGAAGTTTTATTAGTATCTCCTATTCTTGAAAAATCACCGACTGCGACCAAGCTGAGTAATCCTAAAAATACTTCGAGACAAGAATCATTTGTAGAGCCGGTGAACTTGAGACAGCTAGTCATTGGTTTAAATGAGCCGAATCATGAAATGAAGGTCCCATTCATTTCCATCAATCAAGACTGGGAAACAGCCAAGGAATCTCGCACTGAAACTGTTTTTGCAGGTGTCGGTATCCTGTCAAAGAACACCTTTAAAGGCTTTATTAAAGGCAATACAGCACGAGGAATTGAATGGATGAATAATGAAACGAAGCAAGGAGAAATCACGATCAAATTAAACAATACGGAGGAGCGCGACTACTTAACTGTTGATATTAAAAAATTAGATGTCAATGTCAAACCAATTGTTGAAAACAATCAAGTAAAATTTGAAGTGTATTTAAAATTTAACACCATTTTGAATGGCTTTAAAGGAAAAGTGACAGCTAGCCAGGTCAGAAAAAAAGTAGAAAGTGAAGTCAAAAAGGAAATTATGGCTACGTTCCAGGAAGGTTTAAACATGGATGCGGATGTCTATCGATTGTCAGAATATCTCTATCGCGATAATGTAAAGGTATGGAAAAACATACAGAAGGATGGCAAAATCCCTTTAACCAAGGATTCCATTAGTAAAATCGATATTCATATTAACAAAGTAAGCCCTGGGCGAAAATCATTTGAAGAAACAATTACCGAATAATAAAAACGACCACCCCTATTAGGAGTGGTCTCTTGTTTATGATAATACTTGATGAAGCTGATCAAGGACAGCTCCTCTACTTATTCCTCCGTGATAGCATACAACCGTTTCGATATCGAGGTCTAGGTATTTCTGTAAAGACTCCTGAGCTTCCGCTAAATCTAATACAGACGGTTCATGGATACCCGCAATATGGCCTTCTACACTGTATAGGGAGTCACCGGCAATTAATATTTTGCTTTGTGTCAAATAAAGACTGAGATGGCCTGGCGTATGTCCAGGTGTATGGATGATTTGAATGCCTCCGCAAAAAGGCAATTCTTCACCATCACTCAAGGTCACATCCACTCTCCCCTTTGGTGGATTTTCTAAATGCGCATCTTTTAATAATGGTAGCTCCCCTTGAATATACGGTTGCTCCAGTGCATGCGCATATACTCGTATATGCTGTCCACATGTCTGTATTAATTCCGGCAAGCACCCAATATGATCCACATCCTGATGCGTGAGAATGACCGCACTTAGCTGGTCCAAAGAAACACCAACCTGTGCCATCGCCTCTCGCAATTCCTCCATTTGTCCAGGAAAACCTGTGTCTATTAACACAGCCATATCTTGATCCCACAAAAGCGTTGGATGAATAATGAATCCTTGATAGCTCAGTTTCAGTACCTTTACACCTTTTGATATTTCTATAGCATTTGCCCCCTTTGCCAAACATGAAAAGATAATGGTGATCCTCTTTTAGTTTCTGCTTTCAGCCTAAAATTTCCTGCCATCCCTATCATGGACTTAAAATTTTATTGGCTACATATGATTATTTTTTCTCGTTCTCTTAGCATCTTTATAAACAAACAGAGCAACAAGAAGAAAGCTTATACTAACAACACGGAAAATCATCTCTAAACTAATCCATTCAGCTAAAAGCCCTAAGGTGAATGCGCTAATGCCAACTCCAATATCAAAACTAGAAAGAAATGTGGCATTCGCTGCACCACTTTTTGCCTCACTTACTTTTTGAACTGTCCATGTTTGTAAACAAGGCATAACGGTTCCATAGCCCGCTCCGAATAGGATAGCTGCGATAATAAGCATCCCATTATTTGTCGCGTAGGATAACACAATCAATGATAAAAAACCTAGCACTGCTGACACAATGATAATCGACCACGGCCCCGTTTTATCAAACCATTTTCCTGTAAATGGACGTAGTAAAGTGGAAACCATCGCATTGATTAGGAAAAATAAAAAAATTTGATCTAACCCTCTTTGTTCGCCATATAGCACAAGGAAGGTAATAATTGCACCAAAGCCAAGCGTTGTCATAACAGTCAGTAATGCTTGAAACCATACTTCTCGTTCGAAAATCGCTTCTATAAATCGAAATGGCTGCTTCTCATGTTTAACCGGTTCAGCAGAATAAACAAATTGAAGAATTATCACTGCCAAAAGGCAAAGAATGACGGAAGAATAGATTAATAGTTGGAAAGAAAAAGAATGATAGATTAGGATGCCTAAGCTAGGGGCAATGATAGCTCCCACTGTTGTTGAAATAGAAAAATAGCCTATCCCTTCACCTAATCTTGTTTTTGGAATTAAATCCACCGCCATTGTACTATTCGCAGTTGTTGACACTCCCCATGTTACTCCATGGAAAAACCGTAATAGTAGGAAGAGCCAGATTGTGCTCAAAAAGGGATACATAATTGTAATCATTAATAACATAACCCCCGCACCAATTGCTAAACCTTTTCTATTGTTATCGACTAAATAATAGCCTACAAAAGGTCTAATGATAATAGCCCCTATTGTAAATACTGTAGTAACCAACCCTACCTGAAAAGGAGAAGCATGTATGCTAATTAAATAGGCTGGTAAAATAGGTAGTAACATTTCAAATCCTATAAAAGTTAAAAAGTTACTAATAAATAAAAAAAGAAATGCTGAAGTAAAAATTCTTTGTTTTTGCATGTTAAAATTCCTCGCTTCTAATTAATCTTTTTTAAATTAGAAGCGCTTGGCACACTGAAACATTCCTAAATTGCCTTAACTTTTTAAGCAATCGTCTCACCCTTTCAAAAGCTTTATTTTTAATAATTCTTCTTTAACAACACAAAAAGACGCCAGCTAACCGGCGTCATAACATGTATACAGTATTTAAAAAGAACAATCATAAAGGATCTTCTTTATCTATTAAATACACAGGCAAAAAGCTTTCGGTTGCTGAATTCTATATGAAGTTTTTCTAAAAAACGACAGACTGGTCCCGTTGAATTGAAATCAGCTAATTGTAAAAATGTTTTAACTTCAATTGCAGCCATTCTGAAAACAGTTTCCATCACTTTTTGCCTCCTCTCGAAATATCAATACAATATAATTTAATACAAAATAATCAAAAAAGCAAATTCAGTTTTCCGCTCTCACATTCTTTTAGGGCTACTTGATACAACCTTATCATGTGAAGTTAGGTGAATTGTCCTTTATCTGTGTACAATATACCCTACCTTACGTGGTGCCACTACGTTTTGCTTTTCAACACTTTCCATACGATCATCTGGCGTTTTTTTCATAGGAGTTATCAAAAGTTCAAACATGGTTAATTGTTTATCCATTTTCATCCCCCTTTATGATTCTTAAAAGGTATTGTACACTCTATTGGCTGCTTATCTTATATATGTTTAATAACTAGATTTTATACTAGAGGAAAAAATAGAGACATCTTTATACCTAGTACTTTCATTTGAATAAGAAAAAGCAACCTGTATCTCGACTGAATAAAAGGAATATACCCGTTCATTACTCTAGTAAGTAAAATAGCGGAAGTAACATGAACCCTACTAGCAAAAGCACTGGAATCAAGGAAACAATTAAAGCCAATATTCTTAGCTTCCCCTTTTGACTAAAAAGAGCAGCTAGAAATGACCACAATATCCCCTATTTCAGAGGTTCCATTCACTACAATGGGGGTAATAAAAGCAAAGACCATGAACAAAGAAAATAATAACAATGAAATCATACTCAAATATTTTCTCAACACAATTACTTCACCCCTCCTGGTTTTTTCTTCCATTTTTTTAACATAAAACATTTCATATCTTATGCAACTAAACGGCTCAGAAGTTCAATAAAAAAAGAGCTGCGAATGCAACTCATAAGCTACTACCTTCACTTCAACTGTTTTAAAGCTCTCCTTCTTGAATACCTTTTTATAAAATTCGTGCAATCTCCCCGTCGATTATTTTAATATGTATAAACGACGAACCGCCTCCTTGAATATGTTTGGGCACGTCAGATAAATCAAGTAATTCCTTTATATGAATGAACTTTATACGATTAGGCTCAATCTTCACATAATAAGGGCCAGCTACATTCATCAGAGACGCGATACGCTGTCCGTTATCCGTTAAATGATCATCTAAAAACTCTAGCTCAAATGACACCGCTTCATTACTTCGATTTTGTAATTCAAGATGACATTCTCCTTGTAATACATCTTTGCTTACTACATCAAATTGGCATTCGCCATTCTCAGTATAAGAAATCGCCATAATGCCACGAGCGAATGTCTCTTGATAGATGGTCATCAGAAGAATGGGTAATAAGGCAAAGGTGATTAGCACTACACCC
This sequence comes from Lysinibacillus sp. GW823-FHT06C08, assembly GCF_058795135.1. Lineage (NCBI taxonomy): Bacteria > Bacillati > Bacillota > Bacilli > Caryophanales > Bacillaceae > Lysinibacillus > Lysinibacillus sp. GW823-FHT06C08. The sequence goes on along the minus strand of NZ_JBXAHN010000002.1, from coordinate 47,716 downwards.
ATTGATAGGAGGTGAAATTTTTTCAGACCCTTGACAAGAAAAATCAAAGCAAGGATAAAGAGAGCTGAACCAAGTAACCCAAGCAGCACATAGCCCTCATCAGTGAGGATTGGGAACGACATAAAGGAAACTCGTGCATTCACCATTTGATAGTTAGGAAATGGGAAAAATAAACACATACAAATTCCTAAAAGGATGATGGACGTAACAAGCGCCCCTTTATTTCTTATCATATTCTCCCTCCTCTAGTAGAAAAGCAAATAGGCGAAGCTCCATTTCTACTTTTGCGCACATAATTCTCTAAAATTACATCCACGACAATGCCATTTTTCTTGTGTTTGTTCGAAATCTTCCAAGTCCACAGGCTCGTTAGAAAAAATATCAGCTTGATACTTTTTCATTTCTAACACACTATACTGAAATGTATGTAAAATATTTTCCATATCGAAATTGGTGAAGCTATATTTCTTCCGTTTTCCGGTTAGTAAATATTCATTATAGACCTCGATTTGCTCAAGTGGCACCCGATATTTTTGCTGGACATAATAGGCATAGAGGGCTAATTGCTGGCGATCATCATCTGACTCGCCCCCCGTCTTCCAGTCCACAATTACCCATTTATCTGTTAGTTCATTAAAGTAATGAAAATCCATTACAACGAACACTTGGATATCATTGATTTTCATTGAGCGAAACTGTTCGGGCTCTCCAATTCGCAAAGAGCCTCTTTGTGACGTAATTTGTTGAAATGTTTCACTCCTTAAAAAATGCTCAAAAACAAGCTTAATTCGTTCTTTATAGTCCTGTACTAGATCGGTAGGAAGTTTGCCAGTATAGTAAATTTCCTGCATCATATAGTATTTATTTGGTTTTTGCCTCCATGATTTAAGATGGCGAGTAGAATCAATAAAAGCCGCATTCAGCTGTCCTCGAGCCCAATGAATCAGCTCCTCTAATGTGGGAGGCTTCCCTGTTTGTAAATAATCATTAATAGCCTGTTCAATAAAACGGTGAACAATTTGCCCAAATAAAATAGGCATGGGTTGAAGTTTTTTTAAACGATACACAAGTTGATGATAAGGCTCCACATTGTAGCTTAGCCACCCGTTATGGGAAAAATAATATTCATAGCCATATTTACGGGCACAGCTTGTTAGCGTTTTATGACGTGATAATGACCATGAAAACGTAGGGTACGGTGTAATTTCAAACACGACAATCGCCTCCTATAGCTGCTGGATAAAATCATAGACAAGCTGTACAATCAGAACAATGGTTACAATACGAAGTAGCAGTTTGACTTGATTTGCGTTCACCTTTCTTGCTAAAACAATACCAATTTGCGCACCAATCGTAGACCCTACCATTAAAATCAATGTCAGTGGCCATTCAATTTTCCCCGTAGCAATATAGGTAATCGCTGCTCCTGAGCACATGGCGAATACCCCTACCCTTGAGAGTCCTACTGCTTTAATATAAGATATTTTCTCATGCGCATATGTATAAAGGGCTAGTGTACTACTGCCTGGCCCAAACATACCATCATAAAAACCAACTCCAAGGAGGATTGGACCATTTTTTCGATTCATAATAAAGAGTTCCTTATCGCCAAAATCTGCCCCACCCATAAAGGACATCATTAACGCAAATCCTAGTAAAATGATGGCAATAAACGTCAATGCTTGACTACTCATAAATGAAGCAAAAAGTCCACCCAATGTTCCACCAATTAGGGATACCAATAAGACCGGTCTCATTTCTGACCATGCTAATTCCTTACGTTTATAAATCGTATAAAAGCTCGAAAATGCACTTACCATATTGGATACTTTATTAGCCCCAATTGCTGAATGGACAGGCACCCCCATTAACATCATCGTTGGCAAGGTGATTAAACCACCGCCACCCACTAACGTTCCAATGACATTCCCAATGATGCCAATGAATAAAAATAACAAGTATTCCATCATATCCTTCTTTCTCTCTCACAAAAGCAATCATTCTATGATACAGTATAACAGATTGTAATTTTGAATGATGATGGAAATGAGGGGCAAGGATGCAGACACAACAAAAAACACCAACACCACGCTTTTGTCACCAGCTGACGGTCATCGTGGCCACCATTTTTTTAGCTGGCTTCACAGCTACACTAATTCAATATCGAAAGCTTCCTGCAACGATTCCCGTTTTACAAAGCTTTACAAGTGACCATGCACAGTTTGGGCCAAAAATTGCTATTTTTTATTTACCATTTATCGCACTCATGCTATTTTTACTTTTACACTATTTAGAGATGAAAGCAGCCTATCCTATGATGAGAAAAAATAAACCGCCGCTGTCCCATAGCCAGCGTCAAAATGGCATCATGACATTTTGTCTCATAAAAAATAGTATTTTACTGTACTTTACTTACTCCCTTTTCAACGACCTTACGATTGCATTGGGACGCGTTCGCATTTTACAACAATGGCATGCATATCTTTTTCTTTTCTTGCTCTGTGGTATTTTCAGTATGGGGATCGTACGAGGCATTTTATTGAATAAAAAGCGTTAAAAAAGACGTATTAAAGAGTTGCTCTTTAATACGTCTTACAAACATGAAACGACTATATAGATTGCATAAATAGAATAAGTTGATCCTCTTGTGTGCAATCCACGGCTACTTTATTGCGTGACTGGTGACCACATTTTGTACATTGATGTACAAGTTGATACCCTTTTTTAGATGAATAATCAATAGTAATAGGTTTCATTAACCCTTTACATGGATTGGCTCTATCACCAGGTACAATATCTAGTTGCTTTGAATATAAACAATGTGGGCAATGATTGCGGAAACTGCCATTGTTTAATGGTGTCACGTCTAACCCACATTGTTCACAATGAAATGCTGTATTTTTAGTTTTTCTACTCAATTGTTCTTCCTCCAAGACGAATTTTTCATCTTTGGAGAAAGGGTTCCGTTTTGTTTTTCTATACAAATAGTATTAGGCTTTGATCATGATTTAACCCATTCACCGTTTTGCTCTACAAAACGATTACTTCTAATTCCACCTTCAAAAGAGCCTATTTCATCTCTTTATCCGAACCACGATTGACTTTAGGAAATTGTATCAATCACTGTAAGACGGACCTCTCCACCTTCCACTAGTCGGTGCTCATTGATCATCACTAAGTTAGGCATTCGTCCCCTTATGAACAATTGTAGGAAATCTATTTACCTTCAAATGAACGACTCCTCATAAGTTTCATGTTTTGTTTAGTAAACCAAATAGTTATTCACGATCCAATTCTCTTTCCATTTGTCTAAAATTATGTATTAAACCATACTTTTGTACACCACGCGCTTGTTCGATGCTAGCATCAGCCCATTGGCGGAATAATTCTTGATTTTTTTGACTATGGGCGTATACCGCCTCTACAGCGGGTTGCATCCAAGGCTGTGTCAGCTTGTCGCTTCTCATAGCAGCCGTTCGACCTTCCATCGCTGCAATATAGCATAGGGCATAGCTTGACAATGGCTCCTTGTTAATTTGCTGGGCAGCAGCCTTTGCCGCTCCAAGATTTTTCTCCATAATTGCTTTCGTAAATAGATAATTATATTTGATGGCTGGCTGCTTATAATGGTGGATGATGACATCGATAGCACGAATCTGTTCATCTACCGTCCCATAAGCGGATGCATAGAGAGCCGCAAATATTGGTTCTTTCTGACGGCGCTTCACCCATTTATCTACAAGTTCCATATTGTTTGATCGATATAAAATATGTACATGACGGTAAATAATAGCTACCACGAACACTGCAATTATACCGAGTGAAAAGGATAGCCGAACACCTGATAAAGATAGCACCATAGCCAGCAAAATAATGGCTAAATAAATGACTGTTAATTGAACAATTTTCATAATGCCTCCTACTGCAATTTCCTGCGCATTTTACGTGAAAAGATGAAACCCGCTCCTATAAAGAAGACAAGTGCCATTACTTTCATGATAGGAATGATAAAAAGCTTACTGATGAGGAAAACAACGACTATATAATAGACCACCATTGCCAGTAAAAATAATGTCAGCTTATTCACGAGGCTCCCTACTTTCCTTTAATGCCGCCTCAATCGCAGCAAGCGCTTTTGGTCCCATTCCATGTAAATGAGTTAAAGTGGAAAGGTCAACGTTTTCCAGCTGTTTCAATTGTGTATAGCCTGCTGCCTGTAATGCACGAATTGCAGGTTTGGCTACTCCCTTTGGCCATTCTGTCATGTTTGCACTTCCCTTCAAGAAAAATCTTCTCTGCCCTATTATGCAAGTGACGGCAAAGAAATGCAAATAAGTCAAAAAGATAGAATTTGAAACATGGATAAGCAAGCAGTCATTAAATTAGTCAAACTATGAATACTCCAGCTCGTCATGATGGAGCCCCCGCTAACTCGCTCATTCATCCATCCCATCACATAGCCTGCTAGCCCCGTAGATAGTACAACTAACAAGATGATTGGAAATGATAATACCGTCCATAACATAGCCCCATGGATACAGCCAAAAACGAGGCTTTGTAGCAAATTTCCGACCTGGAAACCAAATGACTTTGCCAGCCTTTTCAGTAAAAAGCCACGGAACAAAATCTCCTCTGATAAGCCGGTCTGAATCATAGCATACAGAAGAGCGGGTATGACCCCCGCTAAGCCAAGACCAGTAAATTGATTGGACGCTAATATGGAACCATCCATGTAAAAAAAGACGAGAGCGAAATTAGGCACCACTAATACGACAATAGCAAGCATATAAAACATGGCATATTTCCCCTTATCGACAATAACTGGCCTATGAAATCCTAACCATTCGAGGAATAGTTGTTTCTTTTTAGCTGTAAAACTCCACCAAACAAACGGTATGACTGAAAATAACACCACTTGCACAATTGCATTAATCATATTTCTCCCCCTATTCATTACGTTAAGTGTAGAAGAAAGACCTATTAAATTCAATAACAATTTAATGATAATCGTTAAATTATTAATCCTTTAAATTAAGTATTAATCGTTTTACTTTAATTATAATAGGGTAAGATTTCATTATTGTGCTTCGGTTAAATTTCATATATACTCAATTACAGACAAACAAGGTCTTTAATATACGCAATATACATTGGAGGTAATGACTATGAAGACACATTTATTAGAGAAGGCTCGCATTTATGAACAAAGTACTCGTATCTCTGTACCAGCTTATGACACTCTGTTCACCATGACACAAGCCTATTTCCGAGCTCATTTAGGTGAGCAAGAAACTTCCCTGCTAGTTGTAGGAGCTGGGGGCGGTAATGAGCTGTCCGCATGGGGACCCTCTAATCCAAGCTGGACATTTACAGGTATAGACCCGTCTGAAGAGATGCTGCAAATTGCTCAGTATAAAGCACAGCAATTAGCTATTGAAAGCCGAGTTCAGCTTCTCCAAGGAACCATTGATACCTTGCCCTCCTCTCCATTAACCTATGATGCGGCTAGCTGTATCCTTGTGCTGCATTTTATGGAAGATAGACAGCAAAAACTTAACTTACTGCACAACATTCATGAGCAATTAAAGCCTGGCAAACCTTTTGTCCTTGCTTGTGCCTACGGTGATCGTAATAGTGACGAACTGCAAGATCGCATTAAAATCTGGCAAAGCTTCTTTTTAGAGGCAGGATATAAAAAAGCAAAAGTTGAAGATATGGGACAAGTCATTATGAATATCTCTTTCCTATCCGATCAAGACATTCAAGAATTATTGAAGGAGGCTGGATTTAAGCAGATTACGCGCTTTTTCAGTTCAGGTCTTTTTGCTGGCTGGATGAGTCACGCCTAACCGTAAGACCCCGCCATTTAGCTCAAATGGGGGGTCTTTCAACAGGTGGATTATAGATTTCATACAAATAAAGGCTTATAAAAACTACAGCCCTGTTTTTCACCAATAAATACTGTAATAATAAACATGATCATCTATGGTCATCCCTACTTTTTCATAGAGCTTTTGTGCATTGACATTGTCCCTTGCTGTTTCGAGCATCATGTAACGAGCGTTCTCCTGCTGGCAATAGACGTAGCATTGATCGATTAATGCTTTGGCCACCCCTTGTTTTCTGGCATGCCCAGCCACAAATAAATCATTTAAAATAAACGCCCTTTTCATAGCTACGGATGAAAAGATAGGAAATAACTGCGCAAAGCCTACTGCTTCCCCATCTAAATATGCGAGAAACATAATGGATTGCTCCTTTTCCACACGTTCTTGGATAAACTGCTCGGCTTGTATTAAATCAGTCGCTTGTCCATAAAACTCACGATAGGCATTAAATAACGGGACCACTTCCCCAATTGTTGCCTGTGTCACAGTACAAATATTCATATTCCACTCCCCCATTTCAATTTATTTGTCATTCTAGTATGATGGTAGTAGATTATCTGACATTTCAAAAGAGACAGTATCAAACATTTCAACATGTCGAAGAGGTGCGTTATGGACGATTTCATCTTTTTATTAACCGACAAAGAGGCCAAATATAAACAAATCTATCAGCAAATGAAAACCCTCATTATGGAGGGCACATTGCAAAAAAATGATTCTCTGCCTTCTATTCGGAAGCTGGCAGAAACATTGCAGGTGAGCCGCAATACGACCTTAACGGCCTATGATCAGCTTGTAGCTGAGGGGTACATTCGTGGTGAAGGTCGGAAAGGGTATTTTGTGAATGCGCTGGAGCAAGTTTTCTTTCAAGAGCAGCCACAGCCCATTCGATCGAAGCCACTAAAGGATACTACAGCATTCCTTGTAAACTTCAAAGCAGGGGCTGTCGATCAACAGCACTTTCCCATCAAGACGTGGCGTCAAATCGCCAATCAGGTTTTACAGGATTCCACTTGCTATCAATATGGTGAACTGTTTGGAGAACCTATGCTAAAAGAGCAGCTTGCCCAATATTTGCTGCAGGCAAGAGGCCTATATACCAATAATGAAAATATCATTATTGGGAGTAGTACACAGCAAATGCTTCTGTATCTTGGGTTTTTATTGAAGGAAAATTTCCCTAGCATATTGCTGGAGGACCCAGGCTATGATGGGGCTCGAGAGGCATTTCAATTACATAACTTTGACATTGAGGCCTTACCTGTTTTCGAAGCAGGTGCACAGCTTGATATTTTAACAACTTGTCGCTCACGGCTATTGTATGTCACACCATCACACCATTTTCCATATGGTGCCTCCATGAACATTCAACAGCGGCAAGCACTAATACGATGGGCTCAAAAAGTGAATGGCTATATTCTTGAGGATGATTATGATGGTGAATTTCGTTATACACAACAGCCATTCCCTGCTCTTGCCTCTATCGATCCCTCTCGGGTCATTTATTTAGGCACATTTTCGAAATCCTTTTTACCAGGCATACGAATAAGCTATATGGTGTTACCAGATGCCCTTATGCAGCCTTATAAAGAAAAATTTGCTCATTTTGAACAAAATGCATCCACCCTACATCAACGCACAATGGCTCATTTTATGGCCCAAGGCGAATGGACCCGCCATATTAAAAGAATGCGCCTAACCTATAAACAAAAAATGCATTGCCTTGTGCAGGAGCTACAAAAACAATTTGGGGAGCAAATCACGGTTTTAGGTGAACAATCAGGACTCTATATTTTGGTGAAAATAAAGTCATCCCTCTCGGAACAACAGCTAATCCAACAAGCTGAGGCCCACGGGGTAAAAGTTTATCCAACCAGCCCGTTTTTTCTCCATCAAGCCCGGATAGAACCGATGCTACAGCTAGGCTTTAGCACATTAACAATGGAAGAAATTAAATTAGGTGTCCAATTACTTAAAAAAGCATGGTCCTCATAAATAACACCAAGTTCGTACATTGTGTTCAATAAAAAAGGACCATCAAAATCGATGGTCCTACTTCTTCTTTAATTTTATGGTTTCAAAACATTTCTTACAAACAATTGCTTATTTTTATGTGCGATTACACTGACTGTCGCCAGTAATAGCCCCGAAATCACGAAAACCATTCTAATTCCTACTAAATCTGCTATTACCCCCATAACAAGAGAGCCAATGCCGAAAATTCCAGTTCCGATAGCACCTAATGAGGTATAGACAGTTGACAACTGTTCTTTTGATACACTGGTTTGTATTACTGTTTGTTGAGGAATTTGTTTAATTTGTCCAAAAAGCCCTACACAAAATGATAGAAGTAAGGAAATCATCGGAATGCTGTTGATGCTAAATACTATTGTAAATATGAAACTTGCAAAGGAGCCGACAAAAATATAGGTTCCTATTTTCTTTTCTACAACAGAAGAAAATTTTATACAATAAGCACTTCCTAAAATCAGACCTAAAAAGTTGGCTCCATTAATAAAGCCCCACCACTTTTCATCAACGTTCAACGCGTCGTTGACAAACACATATAAAATAGCGGCTATCCAAACTGTTGCAGCGATGGTATCTAAAAATTCTATCCAAGCAATCCTTTTTAAAACTGGCGTATTTGATAAAGTTTGCCAACCCTCTTTCATCTTTTCTAGTTTCCCTTTTGTCTCCGTCGATTCATGGCTGTTTACATTTTCTAAAAGGCTAAGTAATAGACTTGCCAATACAAATAGACATCCAACTAACCAAATCAGTTGCTGAGAGCTCATAATCAGTAATAATGAACTTCCTACGAACCACATACCTGCTTGAATGACCTGCGTAATAGTTTCGGAAATTCCATTAGCTTGAAGTAGCTGTTCAGGTTTAACGTAGTGTGGAGTCAATGTCTGTCTTATTGGATTTGCACATCCATCAAAAAAAGCAATCAACCCTATTATTAAAAAGATAAAATAATAATTAGCTGCTGATAATCCCATTACCAGAAACCCTAGAATAAAGAGTAAAATGGTTTTTGCGATTTGTGACCCAGCAAGTAACCATTTAAGATTTAGTTTCTCCACTAAAAGAGGTGTCAGCATACTGGATATGAACATAGAGGAAGCAATCGTAAATGGCACAAACGATGCTGAAATTGCAGAATCCGTCAACAAAAAAATCGTACTTATAACACTGACTATATATAATACATCGCCTATATTAGCGAGTGATTGACCTAATAGTAATAAAGAAAAATTTCTATTCAATTTCATTTTATATCCCCCGATATTTCATTTGAATTTTGGCTTCATGGGGGAAAATTAGATTGGACTATTCATTAAACTTTGACTCCTTTCATCTAGCGGATAAATCTGGGGGATATCGATTTATCACAAGTTTTTTATCATCCATACAAATTTAATTGAATTATAGCATTGTTTGTTTTAATATTACACATCCACAGTAAATTATTACCATACCCTTTTATTCCATAACTAATCCTTCTTAAGCTAAGCCGATTCATTGTTCAATATAAAAAAAGAGCTGTCTAAACAGCTCTTTAATCTTTAAATAAGGCACTCAGTTAGTTTAACAAGGCGAGATAGTCAAAGCATAATACACGAAACTTAATTTCTGACCGTTCATTTCGAATTTTTCACTACTAGTCGTTATTTTCTCAAAACCATTTTTCTCTAAAATTCTTTGAGAAGCTATGTTATTTGTTGTTGTTTCCGCTTTAATCTGTTTTATGCCTTCTTCAGTTATTGTTTCGATTAATATTTTCAATGCTTTTTTAGCAATTCCTTTTCCAGCATGTTCTTGACCCACCCTATAACCGAGATGACCGATCTTAAAAAATCTATCAATATCTACTAAATTTATTCTTCCTAGAATAGAACTATCTTGATCTTTAATTAAATAGAAATATGACCTTCCTTGAGCTTGTTCTTCAAGTAAAGCTTCGTGTCTTTTTTTAAAAATCTTAGGGTTATAGTATTCATCTCCACGAGTAGGCACCATTTCTTCGAAGAATGCTCTGTTTTCAAGTTCAAATTTATACAATCCTTCGGCATCTGCCACTTGTAATCTTTCAATATATATATCCATGTTATATAAGCTCCATTCCAATAGGTTCTACTCTTACCTTGAAGTAAAATCCCCATATTGGCAAATCCCTTTATTTTTTATCTCTTATTTCTTCCAGTATTTCAATAACACGATTGTTTTGTTTTTCTATAGACTTCAACCTTTTTTCAATTATGCTTGAAGAGAAAAACACAATGAGTACAATAGCTATTCCGACTAATAAATTCATTTCTATTCCCCTTCTATATCCATGTTTGTCTATGTATATAAAGTTACTCCCTTGTTCAAATATGCAGTGTCTTGATGATCATTAAAAGCTGAACTAATGTAAAAATTAGTTCAGCTCCAAAACTGTTTCCACGCGCTTAGAAATAATCAATGAATGTCGGTATGCCTACAGGTAATACGTCCTCTAGTAAGGCAATTTCCTCCGCACGTCCCTGTAACCGTTCAATTTTCTCTAAATACCTTGGGCGTTTATAGCCTAGCAGCATAGTGGCCAAGGTTTGCACCGTTAAATGGACAGCATTATCATTTAATGTCTCGCTCACCTTTTGGACAGACAGCTTACCATCCACCATTTTGATGATGAATGTACCATTATTCCAAGCGACAATCCGATCCGTTACGGCTAGCTGAAGCTCAAAGTTTTGACTGACAAATGGATAGCGTAATAAAAACTCTTTAACATCAACAATTCTCGCCATAAAATAAGGAGAGACCTTTTGAATAATCTCACTATCCTCTAATAGAAATGCTACAGCTTCATTACCTGTCGTTTTCCCATAGACATTATAAATCATGGAACTATGGGCAGAGACAAAATTCCATAACCCTTTACGTGCTTCTTCCTGTAAATAGACGATTTCATCAATATAATAATTTTCCTCCATAATACGATAAAACATGTAGCCCTGCGCCACATCTCCTTCATCGTAGTAGACGGCAGCCTGAAGGTTAACATCACTGTCAATGAATTTCTCTTCCCAGAAATCCTCCTGAAATTTCTCATTCCATGCAATACTATTTCGCACCATTACACCATGTGTTTTTTCGGCATATCGGGCGTAGATATCCACAACATCCTGATGTTTCGGATCAACACGCCGAATTTTCCCATTGAGTCCGGAATAATGCGGAAGCTGTGTATCCTTCACCTGAAATTCTACGATATCACTCATAATTTCCCATCCCTTTTTTCGGTAATAAGGAATTGAATATGGGAATAAATAGGATATACATTGTCCCTCGTTGCGCATACTTTGTAGGCTTTCAATAATCAAGCTTTCCATCAAGCCATGGCCTGAATACTCTGGGTAGGTGCCAACTGCTGTAATCCCCCCCATTTCATAAATCTTCCCATGGACATTGACCTCAAAAGGCAAACTTAAAATTTGCGATACTAAATGTGAGCCATCAAACCATCCGATAGCATGTCCCTCATTAAATTGTCTACTTTTTGCATTCACAAAACGACGGTCCTTATGAATAGACATCGACATTTGAAAGACATAATTCAATAAATCAATGGATTGTGCCATTTCATCCAATCGAATTTCTCGCATGACTAAGCCTTTTCGTTGATTCATGATTCCCTCTCCTCATCAAATAACTCACTTAAAATTGTTTGTGGTGCATCTAAAAACCGCTTGGTGACAATGTAATGAATGGAATCCTTATAGCGGATCGTTTCAATTTCTCCATTGTCAAAGCTATAAATCGTTGCATTTGGATAACCGAGTAAAATAGGCGAATGTGTAGCAATAATAAATTGTGCCTCATGCTCAAGGTCCTTCATAATTTTTAACAAGCTTAACTGCCTTGTTGGAGACAATGCTGCCTCAGGCTCATCCAATAAATAAATGGCTTTCCCTTTAAAGCGATTCATAAATAAAGCAAGAAAAGACTCCCCATGGGATTGGTGATGTAGAGATTTTCCACCAAAAGCGTTATATCTCCTTGGATCTTCTATCAAATCAATATGACTGGCAAATTGATAAAATGTTTCGGATCGAAGAAAAAAACCATTTGAAATTTTCGGCATCCACGACAAACGGATATATTCACCCAGTGAAGATTCTGCCTTATGTACTTCATACAGATTTTGGCGGCCACCACCTGCCGTATTAAAATCGCACCGATCTGCAATAGCTTCTAGTAATGTTGATTTTCCCGAACCATTTTCCCCAACGAAGAATGTCACATTTGTCGGAAACTCCAACTCCTGTAAATCCTGCAAGCTCGGGATATTAAAAGGATACATTTGTTTATTAGGAATAGTGTTCTGTAGCACTTTACATGATTTTAAATACATTTCATTTCCTCCTTTCTCTTATTATAACGAACAACTCCTCTGCTGAAACGTCATCGCACTACCTCTTTTACGAAAAAGAATTAAGAATAGTCAAACAAATCATAAAGTCATTATTTTTTCAATGAAAGTTCACAGCAGGAGTAGTGTAAAATCGAGTGCTAGTAGTCCCACTCTATACCACCATTGTGTAATAGATATTTCCCGAGAAATAAATAAAAAACATGTCGAAAGTTGCAATTTTATTCCGTAAAATTATGTCATATTTTTGATTTCCATAAAATTAAGTGGCAGCACGATTTTCGTATGAATGATATTTTTCAATTGTGAAGATTATAATTTCCCAGCAATATTCAAAGGAGTTCTATGATTATGCCCAATATAATCAGCATTCTTACAGGTAAGGTCCCTTACATGCAGTTTGAGTAACAATTTTTCTCCGTGCACCTATTTCCACCCATAAAAGTTCTATAAACTAGGCTCCCCTCATAAATTGAGTAACAATCAAATGTTAGAAGGTGAAGAACAATGTTTGTTACTCATTATTATGAAAATAAAACGTCCGTCTTAAGTCAATTGCTCGTCAAGCTCCCTGCCATCGAAGAGGATATTCGAATTAAAGGGCGTAAAGCCAAAGTAACGGAAGTGCTTCAAATTGACGACAACCACTATCATGTGAAGATTATTTTTGAAAAAATCCCTAAAAAGCAACCTCTTAAAGATTTAGGAAAGAAAAAGAGATAATCCATAACGTTTATTTCCACCAAATTCGGGAATATTCATACTACTATTGCGAATTATTCTCACCTCATTATTTCTTCAAAGAAATTGGTTGACATTTTAATTGATAACAATTATCATTATCAATAGATTATTTCTTTTCTCCAAATTGCTTATTTCAGAATCCCCCTCTTTTTTGAATAAGCATGTATCAAACGGATATTCTTACATCAGACTAAGAGTATCCGTTTTTATCTGTATATATGGAGGATTTTTACATACTAAAGGAGCTGTTTGACATGGATTATCGTATTGAAAAAGACACTATGGGTGAAATTAAAGTACCTGCTGATAAAATTTGGGGTGCGCAAACACAGCGCAGTAAAGAAAATTTCCAAATTGGTACGGAACATATGCCAATTGAGCTTGTGCAGGCCATGGCTATTTTAAAGAAAAGTGCAGCAATCGCGAACAACAAACTAGATAAGCTTTCAGCTATTAAAGCGAATGCAATCGTACAGGCTGCAGATGAAGTTTTAAATGGACAATGGGACGATCAATTCCCATTAGTTGTTTGGCAAACTGGTAGTGGTACACAATCAAACATGAACGTTAATGAGGTCATTGCACACCGTGCGAACCAACTATTACAGGATGCTGGCGAGGCAGACCGCATTCATCCAAATGATGATGTCAATAAATCACAAAGCTCGAATGATACATTCCCTACTGCATTGCATATTGCGGCAGTTTTAAAAGTGGAAGATTACTTATTACCACGACTTCGTTTATTAAAATCGACTTTGGAAGACAAAGCAGCTCAATTTAAAGATATTATAAAAATTGGCCGTACGCATTTACAGGATGCAACACCTCTTACATTAGGTCAGGAAATTAGTGGCTGGGCAGCCATGCTGGCAAAATCAGAGCACATGATTCTTCAAAATATCGACTATATGAAAGAGCTTGCGATTGGTGGAACAGCGGTTGGTACTGGTATCAATGCTCACCCAGAATTTGGGGATCGTGTTGCAGCGGAAATTAGTGAGCTAACAGGTAAACCATTCACCTCTGCTGCGAATAAATTCCATGCCTTAACAAGCCATGATGAAGCCGTTGTTGCGCATGGTGCTCTTAAAGCTTTAGCGGCTGATTTAATGAAAATTGCTAATGACGTTCGTTGGCTTGCAAGTGGGCCTCGCTCAGGGATTGGTGAAATCACAATTCCAGAAAATGAACCAGGCTCTTCTATCATGCCTGGTAAAGTAAACCCTACCCAAAGTGAAGCGATGACAATGGTAGTTACACAAGTAGTAGGTAATGACGCGACGATTGCTTTCGCAGCATCTCAAGGGAATTTTGAACTAAACGTCTTTAAGCCAGTAATTATTTATAACTTCTTACAATCAACTCGCCTATTAGCAGATACAATGAAATCATTTAATGACCATTGTGCAATTGGCATTGAGCCAAATAAAGAAGTGCTTGATCATAACTTACAAAACTCATTAATGCTTGTAACAGCATTAAATCCATATATCGGCTATGAAAACGCAGCAAAAATTGCGAAAAAAGCTCATAAAGAAGGCACGACGTTAAAAGCAGCAGCTATCGCAAGTGGTCTGCTTACAGAAGAACAATTCGATGAATATGTAGATCCAGCTACAATGATTTATCCGAACGTGAAATGATTTAAGTGTAACAAAATAGGTAAAAGGATTGGGGTTATGTCCCCAATCCTTTTATTTTTCATGAACGTTGATTATGATTTTTCAATATTGATTAGAGAATAAATATATGTATCATATGGCACATTATTTTGATGCATATATTTCTTTAGTAAGCCTTCTTTTTCGAAGCCTACTTTTGTTAATAGCTTGTTAGAAGCATCATTTTCTGTGAAAACGATGGCTCCTATCCGCAATAACGCCATCTCTTGAAAGCCAAACGAAATCACTTGGTCCAATGCCTCTCGTGCATAGCCTTTTCCCCAGCTGTCAGGGAAAAGGGCATAACTGATTTCAGCTTTCTTATGCTCTGTTGACCATTCTTGAAATCCAATAGTACCTATTAGGCCTTCTCTCCCCTTTAGTTCTATCCCCCATTTAATACCTTGTTGTTCCTCATAGTTTTTTGAAAAGCGATTAATGATTTGTTTAACTTGCTCTAAACTAGTTAATGGATTTTGACCGTAATGACGTAATACGTCAGGGTTAGAAAAGCAATTTAAAATAGCTTGTGCGTCATTTTCTGTAATTTCTCGTAATACTAATCGATCAGTATTTAAAGTAGGGAACATGTGGCCACCTCTTTCAAGTATGTTATATCTTCCATATTTTATATGAATAGAGCGAAAATTGCTTCATTTATTTTTTAGTAACACTATTATTTAAGTTTAATTTTTTGAATTTCAGCAACAAATATAGACTCTTCCGTTATTTTCACATATTGATAGGTGGATTCTTTCAAATAGCCTTCTTTGTTTAAATACTCTTTTAGGTCTGACTTTCTCTCAAATATTTTTTCGTTCATCTGTTGCTCGTAATCCTGCTCATCATTTCCTTTAGTAATGGTCATCAAATAAATTTTCGTCATGTCCTTTTCCCCCCTTGGTTCATGCCATTTTGATGCTTATCATAAAAAAACCCTGTCAGTGGACAGGGCGTCAGCAACGAAGCTGTTGATATCGTAAAAATATAAGTATTGATGGACGTACGACTAAACTCTTTATGAACATGACCATTTCGTCCAGTATTTTCTTTTGAAATGGCTGAATGGTCATCGGTTTGAAACGACGAGTTGTCCGTTTCTTTTTATTTGGCTTGCTACCGTAATATGTTCACGGTAATAGCCGTTGCTTTGATCGTTTGATGTTGCGGTGGTGTTTTGGGTTCCATATACAATGTTGTGTAATACGCATCCGCAATAACAATCAAGTAAATAATTAAAAGTAATCGTTTTGTTCAATGGCTCAAAAATTTCAGTTCTCCCTTTTCAAATCTAATCTGTTTCTACTAATTCATACGAACAGAGATGAAAAAGGTTTCAACTATTTTTAGGGAGACAAATATGCCTCCCCTTTCCCCCTATACTGCTGCCACCATCATTTTCCCAACGATCGATATCCCAATGATCCTGATCTTTTTCTCTGCTTCTCGGAACGAATGCCAACTCCCTCACCCTTTTCAAACGTTCTTATCTAGTTTATGAAAAGATAAGGGTTTTCGTTCATCGTAAAATAGGCTTAATTTTAAACCCTAAGGCAATCGCCGCTCCGATACAACTGGATAGACAGCCCACGATCAAATAAATGCTTACTGTAGATTCACCAATCAGAACAGAGGCAATGCCTCCAATAACAGGAAATAATGCGACCATATAGCCACTTTTTGCTCCTCCAATCCTTTCGACTAGCTTTAAATAAAATAGCCAGGCCAGAAACGAGGCAATAACTGTTAAATACAGCAATGCCGATAAATAAGTAATGGATGTCGGAATCGTCATTTTTTGTCCTTCCATCCAAACAATTCCACACATGACCACACTACCAACAGCAAAGCCAATCGCATTGGCATAAATCGGGTCAATTTGGCGCTTCGCATTTCTGGCAGAACTAGCATCACCGATTGCTGTCAGTAGCGTTCCTAAAAACGCAATCAGAATCCCTTTGAAATCAGCTAATCCAGAAAAACTATGTAAAGTTGGATAGATTAATACACCCACTCCCATAACGCCTAAAATACCGCCAAGAAGAACACGACGATGTAACGGCTCTTTCAGAAAAATTCGTAAAGCAATAGGCGTTAATATTACTTTTAATGAAAAAATTAACGTGACCATGGCTGCCGAGCTGAGCATCGTCGCGTAATACAAACATAAATAACTGAATGCAAAATTACAAACTCCAAAAACAATGATAAAAGGAATATCCTGCTTTTGTGGTTTCCCCTGTGGTTTCATGAACCATGCAAGTATTAAAAATAATAGAGCTGTTATGACTAAACGATAGGTTAACGATAATTCTAAACTAACGGGGGTCCCTTGTATTTTTACAGCAATAAAGTTAAGACCCCAAACGATTAAACAAAATATATACATAAAATTCGTCATACTGTAAATTCCTTCAACTTCCCTATACCTTCCATCTGCCCATCATGATAGTGTGATAGTATTGTCCATCTGAGAGGCGCTTATCATGTTTTAAAATACCTTCTACCTCAAAGCCACATTTTTGATAGAGCTGAACGGCCTTATCATTGGATTCTAACACTTCTAATGCCATTTTCTGAATACCATTAGCATCTGCCCAGTCGATCGATACTTGCATCAGGGCTTTACCAATGCCATAGCCCCAAAAATCCTTCCTGACACCGACACCAAAAATAACCTTATGGGCAAGCCTTATCAATGTAGAACCCTCACATCTTGAGTATCCTACAAGTTGATCATCAACGACTGCTACTAAACATAGATTTTTAGGGCTTGCTAGGTCATTGGAAATGAGCTGCTCGAATCCTACTCGATCAATGAACCCCTCCCCTTGTGCTCGGTCAAAGTTTTCCGTTTCACCATCTAATTGTAAACGTAAATCTGACAAGGCTTGGGCATCGTCCGGTTCGGCACAACGGACCGTATAGCACAACTCTTTATATTGATAGTTTTTTTTGTTAATCAGCATGCTGGAACTCCGCAACTGGCTGAATTCGTACAAATCGATTGTGCCAGATACATTCATGGTGCTGAATGATTTGTGGTGCTGCAAGAACATCATTAGATAATGTACTGTGGGCATCCTCCACTAAAATATTGTGATGATAGCCATGACTGAAAGCACTACGAATCGTTGTATCAAGGCAAAACTCCGTTTGTGCACCAGCAAATATTAATTGCTCAATATGTTGCTCCTGCAAGTATTGGGCAAGCTCAGTTTGAAAAAAGGCATCCCATGTTGGTTTTTGAATCACCTTATCCTCCGCTTGTTGATGAAGACCATGATATAGCTCCCATCCAGGCTGACCGTAAGCGAAGTCTACATCCTCGGCATCAGTATGCTGAATAAAAATAATAGGTACTTCATTGTGGCGCGCCCATGCAATTAACGAATTAATATTGTTGATGACCATTTCGTCATTCCATAGATTCTGTTGGCTGTCTAAAAAGAAGGCTTCTTGTATATCGATAATGATTAGAGCTTGTTTCATAGGATTCTCCTTTATTTGCGACTTTTTCTTAATTATTGTACTGAATTTTTTATTGGAAGAAAATATAAAAAAAGAAGTACCTAGCGATTTGCTAGATACTTCAACCTCTTTATTTCATTAATTCTTCAACAAACTCAACCGGCACATATGTTTTACCACTCTCTAATAAAGCAGGTGCTACGTCAAATTGGCGAATCGCTTTATTATAGCCATATTCTTTTTGACCACGAGTAATTGTGTAGGAAACAGCACCTTTAGAAATAATTGCACCTTTAGGCGTTACTTCTACTTCAAAGCCAAGCTTTTCTACGATTAATCGTAGAGGAACCATTTTTGTCCCTTCTACTTCATAAAAATCTTTTTGAATAATCTCTTCAATGGCTCCATTATCTGGTGTTGGTTCAGGCGTTGGCACTGGGTCCACTTCAACTGGCTCTTCCTTCTCAATATTATCTAACACGATAACCTTTGAAGGTGGTGTTTGGGCAGGAATACTCATTGTTGCGATTGTATAGAACACTACTAAGTGCTGCTCTTCTAAATCACTAGCTTTTAGCTCTTTGCCAGAAACACTTTCAATTTTTGTATCTTCCCCCACATTTAATTTCAAATAATTGTCAGTATCGATTAAGTTTTTATCGAAGTAATCGACTTCCACACTGCCCATATTATCTTTTTCTACAATAATTACTTCTGGGTTATACTGTGGTGGATAAATAGCAAGCATAGGCTTTTTCGCATAAGAGTAAGCTGACACCTTATCCCCTTTTTGAAGCTTCACTTCTTTCCCCATATTGTCGAATACTAATGAATCTTTATCGACAACCACAATATTCGTCTGTTCACCTTCTACCACCGTATAGTAGGTTGCGTTGTCACGGACATCAACGTTTTCAACTTTTCCAGTTACTTTAACAAAAACTGGCTGAGCTTGTTGCTCGTTAGTTTCTGAAGTATTCACAACAGCCTCAACCTCGCTCGCTGATGCAGTTGGAACGCCCATTGCGCTCCCTACTAATAATGCTGTCATAGCAAATGGTACGACCTTCTTCATTTTCATACAAAAAGCATCTCCTTCATTTCACGAATTCATAGAAGTAGTCGTCCTCATATGAAAAAGGTTACAATATGACCAAATTTTTTTGAAAGCAGTCATTATACAGGTATCACATTCCTTATTAAAATATAAATTTCAATCGGTTTAGGATGCGTTGCAAGAAGTATTGATGTTCGCTTTGTTTTGTCCTTAAATCGTGGGCAACATCAGGATGATCGGTAATGACGCCGCTCACATTTTTCTCGATAAAGGTTTGTAACGAACGGTCATCATTCAGCGTCCACACGAATAAATCCATCGGGTTCTGCTTCAGCTCCTCAATAAGCTGCTCTGTTACCCATGACTCCTCTAAGGCAATGAAATCCACACCTTCTTCCATTGGACCGATATTAAGCGCGTAGACAATACCCACTCTTAGATTCGGTACTAATTTTTTTAATTGGGTCATTTTCTGTCCATCTGTAGATTGCACATAATACGAATCCAGGACCTTGTATTTTCGTAGCTTTTCCACTAATTTGGGTAACACATCTTCCGTTTCCTTGCCATGTACCTTTAACTCAATGAGTAACGCAACATCTAAAGCTTTAGCAATTTCGATACAATCCTCTAAAGAGGCAATTTTATCACTATAGCCATTTTGATGAATCGTTAACGTTTTTAATTCACTTAAGGTCATATTAGCAATGACCCCGTTTTTACCTGCCAATCGCCGCAATGTACGGTCATGGAATACGACAAATTCACCATCCACTGTTTGCTGAATATCAATTTCAATGAGGTCTGCACCGGCATTAGCCGCGCTCACTAGCCCGCTAATCGTATTTTCAACATTGCCAGCCACATAGCCTCGATGGGCAATAATTTTTGTATCGGGTGCATAGACACTTTTCTCTAAAGAATTGATATTGATCATACTTAATACTACAAACACAACAAAGCTAATGAGCAGTAAAGGTTTATAACGTCGTTTCCTATGCTTACCCGATTTGTTGATTTTCCCTATAACCGGTGTATTGTAAGTAATGGCAACCATGACTTGTGAAAACATAGCCTGTAATAAACTAAAGAGCACCACAAAGACCATTTCTAAAAAGGCGAGCGTTAACCCCGCTGTCACCAATGCGGCATTTGGTAGCAAGCGTTCCATTAAATAAAGTGGAACCGTGCTAATTACCGTTATACTGAGCATGACGAATAGATGCCCTGTTAAAAGCATGACCAATAAGGCTAAAAGCTCCAATAAACCTCTTTTGGAAAATCGCCAGCTTTGCTTGAATGAACGTAAAATAGAAATGTTTGGCTGGATCGTAAAAATAGGTAACGTTAAAATACTCCGAATGCCGATCATTACTAAAATACTTGCCACTGCGGTATATGCTAACCTACCTGTTCGACTACTCATGATTTCTTCTGTTAAAAAATGTGGAAGTGAGATGGATTGGGTTAAGGTGAGTGGTAGCATGAAAGAAGCGAGTGGCATTAATAGAGCAAGATAGACGATTAAAAATAGTACTTGGACACTAAAAAAATAAACAACCTTACGATTCAGTTGTTGCCATATAGAAAAAAATCGATAGCGCATTCCTCTTTGTTGATGAAAGGCCATTAAAAATAAAAAGCCCATTTCATAATAAACAAATAATAAGAACAACAAGATTAATAGACAAATCATCATAATGACAAAGGGATGGGCCACAAAGCTTTGCCAATTTTGCTCGGTAATATGTGTATATCCTGTTACTCTGAGCATGAGCTTTAACATCGTAGAGCTTACAGGGATCATTAATAAAAACTGAAAGATTCTAATTAATGCGAAAACCTGTACATAGTCAAATCGATATATATAAATATTATAAACAGCCTGTCGCATTACTTGTCCTGCCTTGTGCACATAATCACCCCTGTTACAGTTAAAATCGCTCTCTTCTAACGTATGTTTTGACCGCCACGGCACAGTACTCAAAGCAATAAAATAGCAATATGTTCAAGTATCCTATGCAGCTTGGAGAGAAAAGATTTGTGTATTTATCGTGACGTTCTCCATTTTCTTGAAACTTTTCTCGAAGCTATCCTGTATATAACTAGATACCCCGTAGCGAAAGGAGCGCAAACATGAAATTCGACATTGGCGATATGATTAGTACAACGGTTCTTCTATGCCTGTTTTTAGCTATCTTTTTCGGCATGATTCGTATGATCAAAAAAATGAAAGCAACAATACCTGTGCCTCCTCCACCAACCATGCAACAGCAAGTAGAGGACTTAACAAAACGAGTGACAAGCTTAGAACACCAAGTAAATAATTTTACAAATAGGAAATAACTAAAAAAATCGCTGCAAGGTTACCCTTCAGCGATTTTCATATACAATCTTACCATCTACCACAGTACAAAATACTTCAATGTGAGGTAGTTGCTCTATAGCCACAGTGAAAATATCCTCTTTTAAAATCGTAAAATCGGCTGTATAGCCTTCTGCAATTTTACCACGACTGTGCTGCTGTCCAATGATTTCAGCCGCTCCCCCTGTATACAAATGGACCGCTTCGAAACGAGAAATTTTCTCCTTAGGATTATAGCCATCATGTTTTTCTCCCACATTACATCTTGTGACAGCAGCATAGATTCCGATTAATGGATTCGGTACTTCAATCGGCGCGTCACTACCACCAGCCACCACAAGTCCACGGTCAAGAAGTGACTTTAAAGGATGTAAGCCTTGAGCGCGCTCCTCTCCAAGCTTTAATAGCTCGGCGTCATACTCCCCCTGTACAAATTGCGGCTGCATATCGATAGCAACAGGCAATTCAGCTAGTTTAGTTAATATGCCCTCATCGACCAAGCTACAATGGATTACCCGATCAAGCTGACCAGCCTGTGGTGGATGTGCCGTAAAAACATCTAAAATCAGTTCGATGGCTAAATCTCCGATTGCATGGACGGCGACAGTTTGTCCATATTGACGAGCTAGCTGCACATACTTCGTTAATTGCTCTGTCGTATGAATAAGCATTCCTGTATTGTCTGGATCATCATTGTATGGTTGACGTAGTGCTGCCGTTCTTCCGCCAAAGGCTCCATCAATAAAGATTTTCATGGCACCGAACTCCAAGAAAGGCGAGGAAGTAGTATCCAACTTTTCTACCTCCTTAAATACGGTATGATGCTGCAATAAATGAACTTTGAAAGATTGCTGAGATTCCACTATTTTACGGTAGGCTTGAATGGGTTGGCTTGGCGGTCCGTAATAGCTTAAATCTTCCGAATGACCTCCCACTAAACCATATGCTTGTAATGAGGCAACCGCTTTCACTAAAGCATCCTCTATATATACAGGTGTAATATGGGGCATCTGATTGACCACTAAATATAAAGCCGCATCCTTTAATACGCCCGTGAGCTGACCATCTATTTTTTCAACGATCCCCCCCTCTGGTGAAGGTGTAGCATTGGTAATCCCTGCAAAAGCAAGTGCCTTAGAATTAGCTAAAATTAAATGGTGACAGCTACGCTTGATGATTAAATAGGCTTCACCAAGCGCATCCAGCTCTGCTAAAGTTGGGAAAATGGGCTCTTCAAATTGGTTTTCATTTAATCCAATCGCTATGACCCATTCTTTGGGGGATGCCTTGGACATACGCTCTTGAAGCTTTTCAAGTAACGCCTCTTTACTCGTAATAGCCGATACATCAATATGCTTTAATTTTTCCCCGTAACCAATAATATGTAAATGACTATCTACAAAGCCTGGATACATGACATTGCCTTGTAAATGTCGAGTAGAAGTAGCTAATGGCGACAAGCTCTCCACTGAGCCTGTCGCCACAATTTTCCCATCTTCTTCAAGGACTGCTTCTACTGTTTCACCAACCTGAGCCATCGTGTAAATCTTTCCACCTGTCCATAATGTTGCCAAAACAATTCCCCCTATGTCCTATGCTATTGCTTCAATTAAATGTGCTCTTTCTAAGCGGCGACGGACAATCACACCAATCCATGCCGCCATTACCGCTTTGACAATCCCTACTACTATAAATGGTGCAGTACCACCCAAGAAGGCTGCTGTCCATGTATAATCTGCTACGATTTTTAACCATACCGTACCAAATGATAACGTAATAATCATGCCGATGATATTTGCAATAATCGCTTGGGTAAATGTAATACCAAATTTATCTAAGTATAAGCCCATAATAATCGCTGTGGCAAGGAATCCTACAATATATCCCCCTGTCGGACCAACTAAAATCCCTAGACCTCCAGACATTCCACTAAACACTGGTAAACCAGCTGCTCCTAGTAAAATATATAATAGAACAGATAATGTTCCTAATCTTGTCCCTAAAATAGTCACGACAATGCCGACTGCTAAAGTTTGTCCTGTAATTGGAATTAGAGGTAGTGGAATGGTCACCTGTGCCAAAACAGCAATAATCGCTGCTCCAAATGCCGCTAACACATATTGATATGTACTTCCTTTTTTCAATGTAAAAAGCCTCCCTTTGCTATACGTTAACTAATAATAAAAATAAGTTAACACAAAGATAAAGCAAATGAAAACGCTTGTCAATGTATTTTGGTGTAAAAAAAAGAAATTGCTAGATAACTATCGCAATTTCTCTTCGCTATTATTATTACCATAAAGGTTCATTCATAGAATCCTTGTCTTGTAGCTTAAAGACATATGGCACGACTTGATAAAGAAAAATCAGCACCCCTACTAGAAAGAAAATAAAACCGATGAAGTAGTTATGGAACACATGTTGCAACATAATGAATAGTGGTATCGGCATTGAAAGCATGCCCCCTAATTGCATGGATTTTTTCGTACGATACTGTTTTTGTCCACAATGAGGGCACACAATTTCTCCATTTTTGCGATACAATTTGCGTGCCTCCTTTTCAGACCAGCTCTCCCCGCATTCTATACAAATAGGAAGTCCATATCCTTTTTTTAGTAATACACGCTTGACAATATAAGCAGCACCGATAAAAAAGCCCAACAACAAAATTCCTCGAACATAATCAGAATTGAATATTGTCCACCAGCTCCAGGCATCGGACTGTATAGTTGCTGCTTGGTGACCTGTGGAGCGCTGTTCCTTCTGCTCTGACAAAAGATAACTAAAACTAATGACCAATACAGTAAAGGTTGCTAGTACGACGCGGTACGTCCATTGATTACCTACTTTATGCTTTCCTTTCCGTCTAGCCTTTTCTGCGATTAATTGTTTACGCTTCTCAGGGAATTTTATATCTTGTAGTTCCTTTAATAGCTCTTCTTTAAATTGATTCATGACGTAGCACCTCCCAATCAAAGTCACCGATTGCTGTTGCCAGCTGTTTACGCGCTCGTTGTAGCCTTGTACGAATTGTCGCTTCTGGGCATCGGACAAGCTGTGCAATCTCTACAGTTGTCATCTCCTCAAAATAATACAAAATTAGAACCTCACGATAAGCGACCGATAACGTAAATAACGCCTCTGTCAGCTCTTGTTTGACCGACTTCTCGAGCACTTCCTTCTCTGGTGTAATCGCCGTTGTGCGGCCCGTAATCTTTTCAAATAATGTCAGGCGTTTACTTTTCCAGCTCCGTAAATAATCATGGCTCCGATTGACTGTCATTTTTACTAAATATGTACGCAATGATGCTTGCCGGCGAAACTGCTCCTGCTTTTGATAAAAAGCGATGAACACATCCTGCACAATATCTTCCGCTGTCGCTTTATTCTTCACATATAAATAGGCGACCTTTAGTAAGTAATCCCCATGCTCCTCGATCACTTGTTCAATATCCATCATTGCTCTCACCTACTTTCTATACTACTGACGGACGCTATTGCAAAAGCGATTCATTTTTTCTAAAAAAAATAAAAAATCCGCAACGGCTACTGCCAAGTCGTTGCGGATTTTTTGAATTCATCTATTAAATACCAATTTCTCGCATCGTCGTTGCAACTTTTGCCATTCGATCATCCAAATCTTTACCGATGAATGGTGGTAAACGCAATTCACTGATGATAGAACCATCACTCATAAAGAGAATACGCTCCGTTCGTGCAGCTATTTTCGGATCATGTGTCACAAGCATAACCGTTGTACCTTCTTGATTGATAGAGGCTAGAATATCCATAATTTCCTGAGCAGACGTTGAATTCAATGCGCCTGTTGGTTCATCACCAAAAATCATCGATGGACTACTAATTAAAGCACGGCAAATGCCTGCCCGCTGAAGCTGGCCACCTGAAACCTGCGTAATATCACGCTTTGCTAAGTCTGCAATCCCTACTTTTTTCATGATGCTTTGTGCTTTTTCCGTTAATGCATCCACATTTTTTCGCTGATCACGTACTGCGGGTAATACTATATTATCAAGGATATTTAAGCTTTTAAGAAAGGTTGGCTGTTGAAACACAAAGCCCATTCGCGTTCGGCGGAGCTCGGCTAGCTCCTTGTCATGGAGTGTTGCTACATCAACTCCATCAAAAGAAACCCGACCATGATCAATGCTATCCATACCACTAAGAGCATACAGTAAGGTTGATTTGCCGCAACCTGAGGGACCCATAATAGAAACGAACTCGCCTTCATATAAATCGATGGATACAGCCTTTAAAACCTCATGTCGTTCTGTTCCGACCTGAAATGACTTGACTATTTGTTCACCAGTCACAAGTTTTTTCATGTTCTACTCCTTTATATAATCCATTATTTTTAATTGTCCCGCCTTAACAGTCCCAATAAGCGTTGCTAGAAGTACGACGCATAGGAGGGCTAATGGGCAAAAAACATAGGCAGCTAGTGGATTAATTATAAAATTAAATGAAGCTGCACCAAAGGATGCAATGACCGTGGTCGTCAGAATTTCCCCTAATGTGTTGGCGAGCAATGTCCCCACAAAAATAGCCAGTATTAAGACAACAACTGATCGTGCCGCATATTGTATGGAAATATCGACGTTTGTAAAGCCAATCGATTTCAAGATAGCGATGGGAGATCGATCCTTTGCGATCAGCATTTTCATAAACAACAGTGTCACCAGCACACACATAAAGAGAGCTACTATAAGTGCCGCACTCGATACTTGCTTCATAGAGCTGATGGTCGTTCCAAATGTTTGATAAATATATTCATCGATGCCTGAAACCTTGGCAAAATGGAAGCTATCTGTATACTCTGCAACCTTTTTTTCGACTTCCGATTGTTTCGATAGCGAACCATAGAAGACATTCCACATACTTTCTGTGGAATCATCAGAGAATGCTGCCTTCGCTGTTTTTCCACCATTTGTAATATCCGAATAGATGCCACTTACGGTTAGGGTTTTCGTTTCACCTTGGATGATAAGTAAAATGGTATCGCCCACTTTTTTTTGAAGCTCCTCCGCATTAAGAACAGAAAGTGCTATTTCATCCTGAGCTCTCGGCGCACTCCCTTGCGCATATTCTACTGGGAAAACGGTATGGTCGCCCAACTCAATTTTTAGACTTTCTTCCACCCCATTATTTGTAATGGTTGTAAACTTTTTCGTCGTCAAAACCGTATAATCTGTAATATCTTGATCACGCTCTAGCGTTTTGACCACAGTTGTTACATCCTGAACATGTTGACTGCCTTGCGAAATATCGATGCGGATGTCGCTATTGCCAATCCCCATATACGTAATAAAATTTTTGGAGGAAATGGTATGGTATAAATTTTGAGGCACAATGATAATAAAAGTTGCTACTATGAAGACAGTAAGCATTGTGGCATATAAACCTTTACGGGAAAGCACATCCTTCACGCCTAAAAAGAGATTGATTGGAAGGCTTTTATTGGAGCTAATATTTAGCCACTTCCCATGTTTTGCTTTACTTTGTATCACGCCAAATCGGATAGCCTGAACAGCCGAAAGCTTGCGAAACTGTTTCAACATTAATTGTACATAAATTAGGATAGAAGCAAATACTAGCACCAGACCGATAATGGTGAATAGCCAGACCAATGATGTATTGGCTGTATCCCCCATATATAGGCGGATATTGGCTAAAAGAATATCCCTCACCATAAAGGAAAGTATAAAGCCAAGCACACAGCCAATTGCCGCTATTACACCATATTTTGCAAAATACATTTTCTGAATATCTGAAACACGTATACCAATGGCCTTCATTACACCGATTTCACGATAATCCTCTTCCATTTTAGTTAGCAATGTAAAACGGATACACATAAATGCAATGACCACCACGAGTACGCTGATTAATAAAATAACAGCGATCATCAAACCATCCGATATGGCATTTAGCATTTTGAAGAGCGGCCATGTAATCGTTGGTCCGTTCGCTTCTAAATGTGCACGATGATAGTCCTCTTCAAAGCTTCTTAAATCAGCCAAATCTTTCAAACGAAACTCTATTAAATATTCAATAGTGCCGGCTGCCTGAATCGCTGCATAATCCTCTTCACTCACGAGGAATCGCTTGGATGATGCTAACATGGAATTCATTTGCGAATCCCGTAAAAAACCTGCAACCGTAAAGGGCTTATTATGGACCATCACTGTATCACCTAGCTTGGCTGTGCCGTCCTTCATATAGCCTACAGGTACATAAATGTCTCCGTTATCCGCTTCAATTACATGGCCATCAAGGTCTAGTAAAAAATCAAACTTCTCACTTTGCGTAGTCAGTCCATTGTCCTGAACATTTTGTGCAAGTGTGTTGCCTGCAATGTTGATCTTGGCACCATCTACATTGAGAAATTCGTTGATCTGAAATTCATCCACCAGCTCATTTCGCTCGGCAAAGTCAATGAGACGCGCTTGATCGATAGTACCCGAATGCATCTGTAGAAAATGTGGTGTTTCCGCTTGCTTTAATAATGTATCAATAGAAGTTGATAAATGAACAATAAGAACGGCCGAAAGCGTAACAAGCATAGCCGCACCTGCTACAAACAGTGTTGTCAAACTTGTAATCAGCTTACTATTCGCTATATCATTCCGTACAATTTTGAAATACATAGGTCACCCCTTTGTCAGTTTTAAGACCCTAAGTACAATTATTTCGTCCCGCCTTCCCCTTCATGACCAAACATTTTCATCATGTACAACAAACTACCGCTTTCCACGCCAAGCATTCGCTCCACATTGAAGATAAATGCTGGGACACGAGCAGCCCGCTCTTCATCTGACAACAACACCAAATCATCATCAAAAACGGTATTTGTATATGCGACAATCATCTCCATGCATTCGTAT
Source organism: Lysinibacillus sp. GW823-FHT06C08 (assembly GCF_058795135.1). Lineage (NCBI taxonomy): Bacteria > Bacillati > Bacillota > Bacilli > Caryophanales > Bacillaceae > Lysinibacillus > Lysinibacillus sp. GW823-FHT06C08. The sequence continues at coordinate 19,198 of NZ_JBXAHN010000002.1, read as the reverse complement.
GGGTAGGGTGTATGATAAATCCCTTGTTCAATACCCTCACGGATGATACTCGTCAATAATGGCGGTACATGATTCATGACCACCTGCTGTATTTTTCGATGCATTAATGCATTTTGCGGCTTATGAATATGGTCCATAATTTCCTGACCATTTTCATTCTGCATATTTAATGCCATCACAGCCCTCAATATGCGCTCATTCACCGCAATGCTACTATCCCGTGCCACTGCCCTTGCCCTCGTTAACATCGTTTCCGTATAACGTTCGATGAGGGCATCCATAATATCTTCCTTGGATTTAAAATGATAATAAAGAGTACCGCGTGCAATTCCTACTTTTTCAAGAATATTATTTGTGCTAGTGCCATCAAATCCCTTCTGCGTAAACAGTTCATCTGCTGCATCTAAAATTTCATTTCTGCGTTCTTCTGCCTTTTTCATTTCCCTCATCTTAACAACCCCTTATAATCGACCGACCGACTGACTGTCGAATTATCTTAGCTTTATCGTAGCACAACTATATTCCATATGGCAATATTTTCTACAGTCTTTTTTCAATAAAAAAAGCTACCTCGTTCCAATTAAATACGGATGACCCGCCAAGAAAAAACGACAAAAGCCATCGAGCGTGCTCGACGGCTTTTACCTACAGTCTTTATTCTTCGTTCCTTTTATATTCTAAAATATCCCCTGGCTGACATTCTAACGCCTCACAAATCGCCTCTAACGTTGAAAAGCGAATCGCTTTCGCCTTACCATTTTTCAATATAGAAAGATTCGCCATCGTTATGCCAACCTTCTCTGAAAGTTCTGTTACACTCATTTTCCGTTTTGCCAACATGACATCAATATTGATAATCATCGCCATAGTATTCACCTCAAACCGTTAAATCATTTTCTGATTTGATATCGATGGCATTTTTTAGAAGCTTTTGAAGAACAGCAGCAAAAACTGCAACTACAAAAGAAGCACCAATAATGACCATTCCAATAAGTATAAGACCTGGGGCATCGTCTACTTCCGCAGCATAGTATATCAGTGGCATGCCAACCACGTAAACACTACTAATGACAATTGCACAATATTTAATTTTAATTAAAGCTTTCACTGATAACTCTGAAAATGCAATGTTTTGATCAATATAGCTTAGCAGCTTGATCGTCGTATATAGAGCAACAAAATAAGCAATTGCCGTTGCATAGACGCCAAGTAATGCAGTAATTGTTAAGACCGGTGAATGCTGAGCTGTATCTAAAGCAACACGTGGCACCACCCATATACATAAGGCAAAAACCGGCAACCCCATTAGAAAAACAGCAATCTTTAAAAAGAGTGTTTCCCGTTTCATATTACGCACCTCTTTTATTTAATATCCTGTTCAATTTACCATATAATTTATCGTTTTTCAATAAATTTTTATCTAATTTCATGGTATTAATAATATCCATTATTTGGTTTATTTTTCTTTTTATTGTGCTATAATCGTTTTTATCATTGTTGAAGGGGGTATTTCAATGAATTACCAAGCTGCAAAAAAAACAATAGAAACAGAGCGTCTTATGCTCCGACTATTCACAGAAGCGGATGCACCTGAAGTAAGTGCATTGTGTAATAATTTTGCTCTATATAAAAGCACGTTAAATTTACCTTATCCCTATACCTTAGACTGTGCATTGTCATGGATTTCCAATCATCAACAAAATTTTGAGCAAGAGCAGCTCTATGAATTTGCCATAACGGACAAACAAAGTGGGCAATTATATGGGGCCATTGGACTGTCGAATCGTCAGCAACACCAAAATGGAGAAATGGCTTATTGGATTGGTGAGCCGTATTGGGGAAATGGCTATGGAACAGAAGCTGCCTGTGCCATCATTGAATTTGCTTGTAAGGAAAAACAGTATCATCGTGTTTATGCGCAGTATTTTCTTTCCAATCCTGCCTCTGGCAAAATCATGGAGAAGTGTGGCATGCAGTATGAGGGAACGTTAAAGGATCATGTTTTTAAAAACGGTACTTTTGAGGATATCATATTTTACGGCATTATTAATCCTTACCATAGCTTGTAAACGTACATGAAAGAGGCACCTACTTATAAAGTTATGCCTCTTACTCTTTAAATACCATTTCCCACATCACAATAATGGTTATAGTGTGTAATTTGGTTGCGTCCATTACGCTTGGACTTGTAAAGCGCTTCATCCGCATGTTGGATAAGCTCTTCCACTATCTTTATCTTGCCAAAATCATTAGTACTAACACCAATACTAAATTCCAATTGAACTGTTTCACCATTCACCGTAAGTGACAAAGCCGTTAAGGTTTGATAAAGATTGTCGGCCAATGTTTGCACCGTTTCTCCCTCTTTTACTTGACTGAGGATTATAAACTCATCTCCACCAAAACGTGCGACAATCGATTCAAAGGGTTGAAAATAATCTTGCAATGTTTTGGCGGTATTCGTTAATGCATCGTCTCCAAATAGATGACCATTCATATCATTAATTTCTTTAAAATGGTCTAAATCCACCATCATTAACGCTAATTGCTGATTACCTTCAGCTGCTTTTTCGAGCATCCTCTTTGCATTTTCATCAAAATAGCGTCGATTGTAAATATTCGTCAGCGGATCGAAATAAGCATTTTTTTCAAATTGCTTCTTATGATCGTTATACTCCATTTCAAATAATACATGAGAGTAATTTTCACGTTGAATTTCTAACAAAATATTAATATATTCTTTCTGAACAGCACATAAAACAATTTTATTGCCCTGATCCTCTATAAGCTTCACTAATGAATTATAGATAATTTGAAGCAAAGACAGATCATTGTTTTGCAAAGCATAATGTTTAGTCTTTTGATATAAATCAATAGCTTCACTTACACGTCCCTGTCGTTCACAGAGAATGGCATAGGCATTGAAAACCTCTAATTGTACTTTTGAATAGGGCGGGTTATGAATCGTGGCTAGTAGTTCTTGTAATAGTACATTGGCCTCATCAAACTCATCCAGCCATATAAGTGATACGGCTAGGTTTGTTTTTGGATACATAATTCCTGTATAAGGCTCTTTATGCTGCACTTCAAACGCATTCGAGTAATAAAGACTTTTTAAGGCGAATTCCTTGGCTGTACGATAATTGCCCATCGATATTTCCAAATCGCTTAGATTATTATAAATTTTCCCCAAGCTCTCCACATGTTGAATAGATTCAGCAATTTTTAAGCCCTTTAGCATCAGCTCTTCAGATTTCTTTAAGTGACCAAATGTCCCCCAATAAATCGCGGCTATATTATAATACTGAATGAGGTCAATATCATTGCCATGTTGAAAAGTTAGCTCACGATATTGTTCAAGTACACTAATCGATAGCTGTAAATCACCTGTTTGAAAATAACTGGCACAGCTATAGCGTAATAAAAGGATTGCCTTATCATACATTCCAAGCTTAATGGCACTTTCGATTGCGGCACTACTTATTTCTATATATTCTAAAAAACGATCCGCGTTATATAATTCATTGAGCGTAATCCATAATTCTTCAAATTCTTGTACGTTCATACCGCTCCCCCTTATCTTCAACCTTACTTCTTTAATACTACCTGCATGAATAAAATATTACAATTCTTTGGACTCATTTATTTTTACAAAATTAAGCAATTAATACTAGACAAACAAATTATTGTGTATATTATCCTATGTTTCTAATTTTATATTTTAATGGTAAATTTAACATAGTACTTTCACTATAATTTTCTCGCTAACAAAAAACAAGCCTCTTTCACAGAGACTTGTTAAGATTCTTCTATACCTAGTAATTCTTTTAATTTCTTGGCCTTTTCGGAGCTTAATTTGATTTCTCCACTCCCTATCTTTTGGAGGTAAAGTGAACCTCCATAGCCTTTCCATATTTCAATACGCACCCCTTCCACCTGAAGGGAGTAATCAGGGGGCCTTCGCATATAGTCAGCCCTCTGCCAGGGCATATCCTGCAAGAATTCAGCTACTTCTTGTTCATTTTGCAGATTTAGCTCTACAGTGACATCAGGCTCTAATACCTCCACATCGTTTAATAAGCCATATTTCCTGACAACCCCATTCTCCTCTATGCTACCCGTTTCAGTCGAATGAAGGGTAATATAGTCCCCTTGTTCTACAGGAAAATCGGCTAATACAGGGTACCAGTCAGCTTGCTCATACTTTTCCTCCAGCTGTTCTTCTGTCATATGATCGAAATCTTTTGGAATAATACCCTCGATAAATAAAAAGGCATTTGACTCAACCTTTGCAACGGTTCCCACTAAAGAGGTGCCAGATGTACTAGAAGGGTTCACGATGTTATTTTCCTTTTGAAAGGCCGTCGCCTGTTCAGCAAAATTCATTTGGAAATACCGAATAGCCTCAATATCTGCTACGCCTTTATAGGCATAAAAAGTTGGATATTTTTCCTTATACATCGCGTAGAGCTTCGTTCTAGCTGTATACATTGGCAGGAGAGGTTCCATATAAACATCCACATATTTACTCGGTTCTACACCTCGAAAAAAGGCTTTATTTTTAGGTGATTGCTGTAGCATTTCCATTTGCTCAACGAAGTTTTTTCTCTCCGTCTCAAGTTCATCCTTCGTATAGGTAATTCCTAATGACTCTGCAAAAAAATATGCGGCAACAAGCTTCTCATACGAACGATAAGCCTCTTCTTTATAATATTCCTTGTTTTGATTGGGCCACATCATTTGTGTTATACGCTCAAAATGATCTAGCTGTGTTTCATCAAAGCATATAGTCGTCTGGGTCGTTTCCTTCCCTAACAGCTGTACCAATATAAAACCTGCCACACATAGGGTGAGCACGACCGATAAAAGTGTGAATCGATAAGGCTTCTTGTTGGAATTCTTAGAATGTAGCACATGTTGTTTAACACGTTCTTTGCTACTCGTCATATCCCCCGTTACTTTGACCAATTCTTTGTGTACTTTATTCATCCTTTAGCACCTCCCATTCGTCCTGTTTTAGATAGGACCTTAATGCCTCTCTTGCCCGTCTCAGCCTTGTTTTCACCGTATTATCTGAAACCCCTAATAATCGGGCAATGTCATGTATTTTCATTTCTTCAAAATAATAAAGAACAATCGGCTCTCGATACAGAAGTGATAGCTTTAATATTGCCGCTCCCACAGAGGATCGCTCCTCCGCCACGACTAGCTCATCACGCTGTTTATTCCACTTCATAGGAAACACTTTTTCTTGTACAAGTAGTTTTTTATAATGCCAGCTTTTTAAATAATCCTTGCTTTGATTAATCGTTAAAGTGGATAAGAAAGCACGTAGCTGCCCACGTTCCTCATAATTACACTGAGAGAATTTAATAAAAACCTCCTGTACAATATCCTCCGCCGTTTGCCGGTTCTTTACGTAAAAATAAGCGAGACGCAATAAATGCTCTCCATGTTCATCAATGATTTGTTCAAGTATGCCACCCACCTACCCTCCTACACAATAAACGATTCCCAATGAATCTCCGTTTCAAATTTTTTCTAAAAGTGTATTGACCTTGGAGCATACTCCAATGTTAGGATGATTGTAGGAGGTGCTCATATGAAAATTAAACAATTTGCCGAGAAGTTTCAATTATCCACCGATACAGTCCGTTATTACGAAAAAGAAGGACTCTTACATCCACAGAAATTAAACAATGGTTACCGTGTGTATGATGGCACATGTGAACAGACCATGAAATTTATTCTCGTCCTACGCCAGCTCGGCTTTACCTTACAAGAAATCAACTATTTACTGACACTCGAAAAAAAACCTATATCCACAGAGTGTAATGAAGAAACGGTACAACTATTTTCTGCAAAGATTGCCCATATTGAACAGCTCATGCACTTTTATCAGCATGCACGACAATCGCTACAGCTAACTAAAATATTAATGGCTGATGGACAATTTAAAAACAATAAAGAAAAAATTAATTCACTTATTGAAGATATGTACCAAAATTTACAGGAAGGTCGTGGTTACAATGAAACTACGTAAAATTATCTCTCTAGAATATGTCATCGCCTTTATCTTGACGGTCTTTTTCTATGCGCACTTAGATTTTTCATGGCTATCATTTATTTTATTTTTATTGCTGCCTGATATAACGATGGCCGGTTATATAATCAATTTAAAAATGGGTGCCCTTTGCTATAATACGGGGCATAGCTTCTTCATACCCGCTATCCTTCTCGTAATTGGCTATACGCTCTCCATCCCAACACTACTGATGGTTGCCTTGATTTGGCTGGCACATATTTTCTTAGATCGAGCACTCGGTTATGGCTTAAAATATGATGAAGCCTTTACAAAAACACATTTACAGCAGATAGCATAATGAACAAGAAGAAGTCTGAATAAAGGAAAATCAATGGTTGAGCAAAACCATAAAAAAAACGTGGTCAATGATAAAACAATATTGTACTCCTACTATAAAAAGCAGGACCCTCAACCGAGATCCTGCTTCTAAACTTTTTATATTAATCGTTTTAAAAGTGATTCATAAAGCCCTACCATCAATAATCCAATCAATATCGGAATAAGTGAAGTAAAGCTGAAATAAAAACCGACTTCATCATATCGGCCCGTAAAATGAAATTGTAGCCAAGAAACTTGATAGGTATCGCCTACCCCGTATAAAAAAATAGTAGTAAATAAAAACAATGCAAGACTCTTCAACCCCTGTGCCCTTTTCATAGCATCACCTCATTGAACAAATTCCATTTGTTGTGCATAGCTTACAAGATCCTCAATCGTTAACTCTGGATTTTCGCCAACGATACTATACTGGTAGCCGTTTTCTTGCCAAGCAATCGAGCGGAAATTTTTATCATCCATAACCGTTCCTTTTTGTCCTCGAATATCCATCTCTTTTTCATTTAAGATGGGACCAATTTCACTCATACTCTCATCCGTTTTAAAAATAGTGATGAAAAAAGCTGGCTGCCCATCTAATCCAAAGTCAAAGGAATATTCTGGTCGATCCTCTAATCCTTTAACCATTGAAATTTTATCTATAGAAAGGCCATTTTCTTGCGGAACCATTAAAAACTTTTCTAGTTGTTGCTTTGCTTCGTCCAATGAAATTAATTCTGAAGTATCTTCACCGCTAATTTCTTGGATCGTTACATCCTCTGGTAGATCAAGTATAAATTGTTGATCATCTATTTTTTCATCAACAATTATTTTTGAGTATTCGGTGATTATTTGATTACCTGCATTATCTGACTTCATTTTTAACATCAGCCATGTTTTTTTGTCAATCCATGCTTCTATATCCCCAAATAGTGATTCGGTTTTTTTAGTTTTTGCGACAATTTTATATGTGTCTCTCCCAGCGACCTTCTCTTCGCCTGCTATCTTAATCTCATGAGTATCTTTCACCAAATTAAAAACAAGCTGTACCTCTTCCCTAGGCGATCGTAGCCCGTCAAGTTCGCCTTGTGGATACGCCATTTTAAAAGCTGTATTTTCCGTGACATCATAGCTTATCAGCTCAGAGTCAGTTTTGACCGTGATGACATGTTCATCATTGTCACCTTTCATTTCTATACGTCTATACTTATCCTTGACCCATTCTTTTACCTGAGCTTTGCCACCTAGCTCTCCCATATCTAACGTATATTCGCCATAGTAGGTAAGCGGTTGCTTCGATTCTTGGAGCGTCTGCTCAATAATTTCCTGGGGTGAATACGATGCCTCGGTATTACAGCCTACTAAACTAAATGTCATGACAGCGATTAAGCCTGCTGCTCGGCATGAATTTTTCCAACTCATAGTTCGTCTACTCCTTTATTAGGTGGGAGCCAGCAGACAACAGCTGTTCCAATATTCTCACTAGAAAGCAGCTCTACTGTACCACCATGTTTTTCAATAATTTGTTTCGTAATATTTAAGCCAAGTCCCGTGCCCCGTTCTCCAGCCTTTGATCTTGCATGATCCGCTTGATACATGGGCTCGAATAACTTTACAATGTCCTTTTGTGGCAAGCCCTGCCCGCTATTTTGCACGATCATATACATACCCTCTTGCTTCGTTAGGGCTGGCTTCAGGAAATCAAACCCCCATTCCGGAAAACTTCCAGCTTTAACCGCCGCTAAACCAATAGATGTGCCGATCTCACCATAGCGCCATGCATTGCTCAATAAGTTATCAATCACACGCTGAAGTTGTTTAGGATGCACAGCATACAGCCCATCTACATCACAGAATACATCTAATGTAAAACCTTGTTCCTCACATAACGGTTCATAGTCCGACAAAGCCATCTCAAAAAACTCTTCCCCATCAACGTCTACCAGCTCTAATTCATAGCTCGTTGATTGGAGTAATGTAAACATCAATAAATCTTCTAGCATATGCTTCATTCGATCGGCCTTCGTGATGATGACCTGCTGATATTCTTCTTGCTGCTGTTGTGATAAGTCATTGTTTAGTAAGGATTCCGCATAGGCTTGAATAGCGGTAAGAGGCGTTTTTAAATCGTGGGAGATACTTGCAATCATCATCTCTTTTTGCTGTTGTTCTACTTTTAAGGAAACCCGGGTATTTTCAATTTCATGTTGCATCGCCACAAATGTTTGGGCGAGTGAACCAATCTCATCTTTTCTTGTACTTAAATTGGATTCTATATGCTCACCTTTGGCAAAATTTCGCATTTGATGCATCAGTTCTCGTAATGGTCGATTAAGTTTCCGATTAAGCAACAAAATGACCCCTATATAAATCACTAAAAATAGCAAGATAGAGCCTATAATGACAAGCCATGAACGCTTCTCTACACCTTTTACCCAATCAGTTCTTATTAATTGAATTTCATAGATGCCCAACAAGTCCCCATTGTGATATACTGGCTCCTTGTAGGTAAAGGCGTTGTATGATTGTTGTAAATCATATAAACCTTTAAATATACGCTCTTTCCATACATAGCCTGATTGTAAAGGGTTTGAGGAATATAAGACAAAACCTGACTTGGTGTAAAGTGTAATCGCCAATTGCCCATTGGTCAGCTCTTCTATCTCTTCTAAATTTGCATTTTTTTGATATAGTGCTGGATTGTCAACGATCGCTTTTACCTGATTTAGCTCTGTCCACTTGTCAAAGTATTCCGCAACATTTTTATCTTGATAATAAGCATTTATCCACACATATAGACTATAAGCACCAGATATGGGCAACACCATGACAATAAAAAAAGTGATAAGTAACCAAGATTTAATTTTCATAACGGTTCACCAATAAAACGATAACCCCTGCCCCACACAGTTTGAATAAAATATGGATGTCTCACCGAATCATTAAGCTTCTCTCTTAGTGCCTTTATATGTACTGTGACAGTATGAGTGTCCTCTAAAGTTGCTTGCTGCCAAATATACTGATACAGTTCCTTCTTCGTAAAGGTTTGGCTCGGATTTTTTGCGAGTAGCTTGACAAGAGCAAATTCCTTTTGAGTTAATGCTATTTCTTGCTGGTTAATGCTCACTATTTCTCGTTGCCAATCAATGATTAATCCATTTGCATAGGCAGTTTGCTCTTCTACTTCTTCTTGCTTGTTATAGCGTCTCCAGCGTCTAAGATGCGATGCCACACGAGCCTTTAATTCCTCTAAACTAAACGGTTTTGCGATATAATCATCCGCTCCTTGCAAGCCCTCCACCTTATCCGCTTCTTCCTTACGAGCACTCATCATAAGGATGGGGACATCGCTTTCCCAACGTATATTTTGACAAACCGTGAGACCATCCATTTCTGGTAGCATCCAATCCACCAACACTAAATCAAATGGTTGCTCCTGAAAATCTGCCAGCCCTTCAAGACCCGTAGTGGCCCATGTTACAAGATAGTCCTCTTGCTCCATTGTATCTTTGACAATGCGACCAATAGCTGCATCATCCTCAATCAGTAATAACTTGACCTTCATCCATTCTCCTCCTGCACTAACCTTACTACGGAAAAAACGATTTTCTCCGAACTTTACACTTTCTTTATATTTAACATAGAACGAATCCCCATTTTGCACAAATGATTGGGGTTTTTCATTTCTTCTCTGAGGAATTATCCGTTACTTTGGCCGCGCTATCCGTCTCTCTGCTCGTTCTATCCGTCACTCTGCTCGTTCTATCGTTTCCTCCGCGTTTTCCTCTACTCCGCAGGGCTATCCGCCACTTTCCTTGCTCTATCCATCTCTTTGCCCTCGCTATCCGTCTCTTTGCTTGTTCTATCCGTCACTCTGCTTGTTCTATCGTTTCCTCCGCGTTTTCCTCTACTCCGCAGGGCTATCCGCTACTTTCCTTGCTCTATCCATCTCTTTGCCCTCGCTATCCGTCACTTTTGCCGTTATATCCGTCACTTTCCTCCCTCTATCCGTCACTCCGCCCCACTTCATCCCAAACAAAAAAAGAATGCACAGTGATTGTGCATTCTTCGGATTGAACTAGAAAAATAAACTTAAAAAATAGTAAATTAATGCTGCCATTACTGCTGAGATTGGCATAGTGATGACCCATGTTGTGACGATTTTACGGGCCATTCCCCATTTAACGCCTTTGACACGGTGTGCTGTTCCTACACCCATGATAGATGAAGAAATAACATGTGTTGTGGATACTGGTAAGTGAATTAATGTCGCGCCAAAGATAATAGAAGCCGAAGCTAAGTCAGCTGCAACTCCATTCACTGGGCGAATTTTCATGATTTTGCCACCCACTGTTTTGATGATTTTATAACCACCTACAGAGGTACCTAGACCCATTGCTGTTGCTGCTGCAAAACGTACCCAGAAAGGAATATCGTCGCCTGTGTGTAATCCACCTGCGATTAAAGCGAGTGTGATAATACCCATCGCTTTTTGGGCATCGTTCGTTCCGTGTGTAAATGATTGTAAGGCCGCTGTTCCGATTTGCATGGTACGGAAGCCTTTATTTGTACGGTATAAATTCATATCTTTAAAGATGACCTTTAATATGGTCATCATTAGGAAACCAGCGGCGAACGCTAGTAGAGGTGAGAAAATCAGTGCTTGTAAGATTTTTATAAATCCAGCATAGTTTAGAATACTGAATCCAGCTGCTGCAATCGCGGCACCTGCTACAGACCCAATTAATGTATGGGAAGAACTTGATGGAATTCCAAAATACCACGTAAGTAAATTCCATGTAATGGCAGATAATAGAGCTGCTAATATAACAACAGAACCTGTGATATCGCCATCATAGGCATTTAAGGTAAACGGGTCCACAATATCTTTTGTTAAAGCTTTGGCTACCCCAACAAATGTAATAGCTCCGACGAAGTTCATAACCGCAGCCATGTAAACCGCTGTACGTGGTTTTAATGCACGGGTTGATACAGACGTTGCAATAGCGTTCGCTGTATCATGGAAGCCGTTTATAAAGTCGAACACTAATGCGAATATAACGACTAATATGGTAATTAGTAAGATTGTATCCATTTGTTACACTCCATCTTATGCGTTACGCATAATTATTGTTTCAATTGTGTTTGCCACTGTTTGGCAGCTATCAGCAATATCCTCGAATTGCTCATAAATATCCTTGAAAACAATGAGGCGCATTGGATCTTTTTCTTGAATAAATAACTGTTTCATAGAGGAACGGAAGATTTCATCACATTCACGTTCATTATCTTTAATTTGAATCGCATGTTTACGCATCTCTACAAGCTTTTTATTATTTAATAGCTCCATGGCTTGTACCATCTCATCAGTGCTCTTCGCAATATATGTTAGGAATTGACGCATTGGCTCCGTTACTTCTGTTAAATTGTACATATTGAAGTGGGCAATACAGCCTTCCATTCCATCAATTACATCGTCTAATTTATTGGCTAAAGCTAAAATATCTTCTCGCTCGATTGGTGTCATAAATGATTTATTAAGCATTACGATAAGCTCATGAATTAATTTATCACCGCTTGTTTCATAATCTTTCATTGTATCGGCAATTTCTTTTAACGCATCTATATCTTGAATATGGGCATTATGAGCATAATAAATTCCCTCATTCACATTTTTAGCGATTTTTAATAATGACTGAAAAAATGGATCTTGCTTGTTTGAGTTGAACATCTTGTTCCTCCTGTAAAATAAAAATTATCAATTTCTGAAACATCATAACAAAACATTTACACAATTCTACAAAATTTTAAACACTTCTATGTTGATTTTACAAAACTGTAATATAAAATTTGCCACATTTATTTTTAGGCTGGTTTCCAAGTTGAAAACGTTGGAAATCAAATAATAAAAATCACTATTTTTTCTTTAAATATGACCGTTTTTTCTGTTATTTTTATAAAAATACTTGAAATAATCTTTTTTCTCCCTATTTATTTACCACATGAAATGTTAAGGAATTGTAAACGTTATTTACATTCGAAATAAGTATTTCCTCTGCTATTTTTTACCTATAGATGTCGAAACATGTCACCTTTCCTATTTGTTATGCTCGTCCTTGTTCCTGCTTATACATAAAAGTAAGGACACCAACCTAAGAGCATTGACTTGAAGGAATTCTGCAATTTTCTGTCAATTGACAAAAAATATTAGCGTGCTATAATACTTTTGGGCTTCACCGCATTGAAGCGAAGAAGTATTTATTAGGAGGTTTCATATGTTTCGAATAGAAGCTAAAAGCAACCCTCGATTTATGGAGGCAAGCTTCGTTATACTTTTAATTATTGCCACAATGTCTTTTAGTATTGGGTATTTAAAAGCAACACCCCATATTCCGATTTTTTTAGTTATTTCTTTTTTACTAGCCTATGGATTACTAAAAAAAGTCCCCTTTCGCGATTTAGAGGGTGGAATGATTGCGGGTGCTAGTGCTGGATTGGGCGCTGTTTTCATCTTTTTCTTTATTGGTATTTTAATTTCGAGCTGGATTATGGGTGGAACAATCCCTACGCTCATCTATTATGGTTTTTTAACTGTTTCACCAAACTTTTTCTTTGCCATTGTTTTTTTAATTTGTAGCATCGTTGGTATTTCTGTTGGTAGTTCGTTAACAACAGTAGCAACTGTCGGTGTGGCATTTATGGGTATCGCAGGTGCCATGGACATTTCATTAACCATAACAGCTGGTGCAATTGTTTCTGGTGCTTTTTTTGGTGATAAAATGTCACCATTATCCGATACAACCAATCTTGCCTCAGGAACAGTCGGTGTAGATTTATTTGAACATATTAAAAATATGGGCTGGACAACAATCCCTGCTTTCCTGATCTCATTCGTACTATACGCTATTTTATCGCCAACAGGCGAAGCAACATCTTTTGACACGGTGGAGCAATTTAAAGAAGGATTATTAACTACAGGACTTATTCATTGGTATACATTATTACCAATTGTCGTCCTCGTTATGATGACTTTTTATAAAGCTCCTGCCGTTATTACATTAGCCGTTGTTTCTATTCTTGGTGTAGGTCTATCTTATACACTAGATCCCCTACCAGCTTCAGACGTCTTCAAAGTTTTATTTGATGGCTATGTCTCTCACTCTGGTAATAAGGAAGTAGATGCCCTACTGACACGCGGGGGCATGAATAGTATGCTAGCTACAATTGCTCTTGTCTTACTGGCCTTAACAATGGGTGGTCTTTTGTTCACACTTGGTATTATACAAAGTATTTTAGCTAAGGTTGAAAGCTTATTTAAAAGTGCTGGTTCCGTTATTACAGGCGCCGCTCTTACCGGCATTGGAGTTAATACATTAATCGGTGAGCAGTATTTATCTATCCTGTTAACAGGTGAAGCATTTAAAGCTCAATTTGCGAAGGTTGGGCTAGCACCTAAAAACTTATCTCGTGTCATGGAGGATGCTGGAACGGTTGTCAATCCACTTGTACCTTGGAGTGTTTGTGGTATTTTCATCACAAGTGTCCTTGGAATTTCCACACTGGATTACCTACCATTCACCTTCTTCTGTTTACTTGGGCCAATTCTAACTGTACTTTTTGGTTGGAGCGGCAAAACATTAACTAAGCTTGAGCAATAATAAAAGGTAGCTGATTGTTGATCAGCTACCTTTTCTATGTTTCAAAAAGTTTCTATTCTACCTTCACTTGTCCCATCATGCCATTATCTTCATGCTCTAATAAATGGCAATGGAACATATAGATACCCTTATCTTGAAACTTCACTGCCAATTTAACTGTTTCATCTGGTTCAATGGACACCGTATCTTTCCAGCCCTGTTCATTAAGCGGTGGCGCCTGACCATTAATGGATACAATTTTAAATTGCGTACCGTGTAAATGAAACGGATGAGTCATGCCGCCCATCATATCGGGTTTATTGTAAATTTCCCAAATTTCCGTCACTCCTTGTTGTTGTACAAAATCAATTCTAGTACGATCAAATTGCTTGCCATTAATCGTTACCATCGTCCCCATACCAAATAGCTCTAAACGTTTAGATACAGGTAATTGTTGTTCTTCACTAGTTGTAGAGAATTGATTAAATACATCCTGCATCTTCTGTGGAGTAGTGCGTTCATTTGTGATCGTAAACGGTAACAGGACTACACCTTCTTCATTTATCAATGATAAATCAATGGAAGTACTTAGCTTGGAAAAATCGATGATAATTTCAGCACGTTCACCTGGTGTTAAGGTCAGTTTATTTAGTGGAACAGGGCTATTTAGAAATCCTCCATCTGTGGCGATTTGTTGAAATTCCTCATTCGTACTTAGCATAAAGGTGAAATTCCGGGCATTGGAGCCGTTCACCAATCGAAGGCGAACAGGCTCTCGGCGTACATGGAGCTTCGGATTGAGTGTACCATTAATAAGCAATGTATCACCAATTGTCCCATCATTATTTTTGAACTGTTGATAATTTAATTGTTGTTGATCATCAAATTGGCGGTCCTGAAAAATTAACGGAATATCATTTACGCCATATTGTTGAGGTAATCCTAAACGCTGTGAATTTTCATCCTCCACATAAATGAGCCCAGCTAGCCCTTTATATACCTGCTCAGCCGTTTGTCCTTCTGGATGAGGGTGAAACCACAAAGTAGCTGCTTGCTGGCGGATAGGAAAAGTTAGCTTCTTCGATTGACCAGGCTCTATTTGTTCATGTGGGCCACCATCCCCCTCACCCGGTATTTCTAAACCATGCCAATGGAATGTTGTCTCTTTACTCATTTCATTCGTAGTTGTAAATTGTACAGTTTGTCCCGATTGGATTCGAATCACTGGCCCTAAAAAGGAACCATTATAGCCATAGGTCTCTGTTTGGACACCTTGATAAAACTCTGTTGTCCCTTCTTGTGCCACAATTGAATAGTGAGCTGGATTTTTTCCATCTGGTTCTAGTAATGGAGGTATAGCCAACTCATTTTCTCCTGTAGAGGGAGCAAGCTGTAAAGGATTTGTATGACTCATATGACCATTTGTCATACCCATTCCTTCATGAGCGTTGTTCATTGATTTAGTCGAAACATGGTCTTCTGTTTTACTAGCACTACACCCGCCTATAAGTACAATCAATACTGTCAGTAATGAAAACCGCATTTTAGATTTCATCTATTTTCCTCCTTTTGTTACGACAAAAGTACTGTAACAAAGAAGTATGGAGAAATAATGAAGAGCGTTAAAATCCTGAAAAACCATCGAACAATGGACTTAGCCAAATGATGATTACTGTTAAACCGTCGAAAAATAAAACAATTCCTAGCACAATCATGAAATAGCCACCCACTTTTGTGATCGTTTGACTATATTTTCGTATCCATGCGAGTTTCGTGACAAATTGTGATAGCAGGAAAAACGGTATGGCAAACCCTAAAACATAGGCTACCATATAAAACATGCCCATCCCTGGATGTTGAGAAGCCATCATAAAAACTGCCCCAGTAATCGGACCTGTGCAAGGGGTCCATCCCGCTGCAAAGGCAAGCCCAATGAAAAAGGAGCCTAAATAGCCTGTAGGACGATTTTTAAAGGAAAGACGTTTTTCTTGCATTAAAAACTTCGGAGATAGAGCCCCTATAATTATTAAACCAAAGAGAACAATTAAAATAGCTCCAACCTGTCGCAATACATCTTGGTACTGGAAGAAAAACCATCCGACAACAGATGAGCTATATCCTAAGAAAATAAAAATCACCGAAAATCCAATTAAAAAGAACAGTGTATGCAACATACCCATCGTTCTTAATTTTTTATTGTCACCCTGAAGCTCATCCAGTGACATCCCTGTAATATAAGAAATAAAAGCAGGATAGAGCGGTAAGGTGCATGGCGAAATAAAGTTTAGAAACCCTGCACCAAAGGCTAATAAAAGATTTATATCTGGATTCATTTTGAGCGCTCCTTACATCTTTCATGTTAAGTGATTCCCCAATATGTAATAGTGTCCACTATACCTAATAATAGTAATAATATGCCTGCCACTTTTTGAATAACTCTCCCCATCTTCATGCTTGTTCGTAAAATGAGTCGCTTCGCATCGAACAGATAAATGAAAAGCAACATGATGAGTAATGGTATAGAAGTGGCAACCCCAAAAATACTAGGTAAGATAAACCCATAGGTTGTGTTAGTTACGATGGGCATTAGCCATACAAAAAATAGGACAAACATGGTCGGACAAAAGGCAATAGAGAAGCTAGCGCCCATTAAAAAGGAGCCTAGTTTGCCCCCTTTCATAACAGGAGGAATAAGCGTCGACAGACGATTTAAAAATTTCAGCTTCAATAAACCTAATAAAACGAGCCCTGTCATCAGCATAATTGGTCCAATGGCCTGACGGAAAATGGGAAAATACAATGTCATTTTAGTTTCAAACGATTGTCCAAATAACCACGCAAAAAGCCCAAGTCCACTAAAAACAACTATTTTGCCAAGAATAAAAAACAGTATCTCCTGCCAATTATTTTTCATTTGCAGCGTTTTATTTCCATAAAATGTAATAGCACTCATATTGCCGGTTATTTGACATGGAGCTAGTGCCCCTATGAGACCTAATAGCAGTGCCATAGCCCATGCTGAATGCTCATAGGCATTTAAAAATTGATTAATCGGCTCACTTAGAAACTGACTAATAGCTGACAAAAAACTATACAATTTAAACACCTTCAATCTGTTCATCATTTCAGCTTTACAAACTAGCCAAAACTAGTATAAAGGTTAAATATGAATAAATGATGCAGAAATCGATTCTCCTGCTTTTAGAAGACGATGATGTGATCAAAGTTTGTCTTTTTGTTGGTAGAGGCATTAATACGAATCTACACATAGAAAGCGGTTCGTTCCGTTTGGGGTACTGCATCCCCTTTTGGATTTTCAATTAGTATGGTGAAAAATTTACGAGTCTTGAAACCTTTTTTCAAACTGTGCGTATGTATAGCTAACAATGTCCGTAGGAGGAATGTAAGAATGTCTTTTTTTCATAAAGCACTAGCAAGTTTTGGCATAGGTTCAGCAACAGTTGATACAAGGTTGGAAAAGGATACTTATCGAGCTGGGGAAGTCATGCGAGGGGAAATCATCGTGCGTGGCGGTCAAGTTGAACAACAAGTGGATTCCATCTATTTGTCCATTAATACGACATATGTACGAGAGTCAAATGATCATAAACATACAGAGGTGGCCACTCTACAGAAAGTCAAAGTGACAGAGCCTTTTACACTAGCTGCTAGTGAAGAGAAGGTCATTCCCATTTCGTTGACACTGCCATTTGAAACACCGATTAGTGCAGGCAAAACGCAAGTATGGATTCAAACTGGACTCGATATTAAAAACGCAGTTGACCCAAGTGACAAAGATTATATTCGTGTCGAGCCAACAAGCCTTGCAGCGCAAATACTTGATGCTATAGGTCGATTAGGTTTTCGTTTACGAGAAGCAGAATGTGAGCAAGCCCCAGCTCGCTTCCGTGGGTATTATCCATTTGTACAGGAGTTTGAATTTGTACCAACAGGTTCCTTTAGAGGCCATTTAGATGAACTTGAAATGGTCTTCCTGTCCCAGTCCAATCATTCAGCAGAAATTCTTTTACAAATTGACCGCAAAGTAAGAGGGATTGGGAGCTTCTTCGCAGAGGCTTTAGAGATGGATGAAAGCTACGTTCGAACAACAATTACGCTGCACGATTTACCGACGCTTCCAGAAAAATTCCAACAAATTATTTCAAAGCATATATAATTTCACTAAAAAGTAGTTGAAGAGCACTTCAACTACTTTAGTTTTTCTTCTAGCTCCTTTTATGAAGGTGAGGCTTTATTGTATGGGAATAAAAGCGGTATTATTTGATTTAGATGGAACTTTGTTAAATAGAGATGAATCTGTAAAATTTTTTATAGAGTCGCAATATGAGCGACTAGGTATGACATTGAATCATATTCCAAAAGAAAGCTATGTGTCTCGTTTTATTTAACTATATCAGCAATTAGTGCAGGAATTTAATATAGTAGCTCTCACTTGGGAGGAGCTTCTGCTAGATTACATCAATGAATTCAAAAATTATTGTGTCGCCTTCCCAAATCTAATTAGCCTATTAGAACAATTGAAAACGGATAAAAATCTTCTAGGAATCATTACGAATGGTTATGGTCATTTTCAAATGGACAATATTAAAGCTTTAGCCATTGAGAAATATTTTGATGTGATTTTAGTTTCTGAATGGGAGAATATTAAAAAGCCTGATCCCCAACTATTTATGAGAGCTTTAGACAAGCTACAGGTTTATCCTCATGACAGCATTTTTTTAGGAGATCACCCTGAAAATGATGTGAAGGGTGCTCAAGCTGTTGGCATGAAAGGTATTTGGAAAAAGGATGCTCAATGGGATCATGTTGAGGCAGATGCCATCATTGATGATTTGTCAGAATTACCTTCCATCATCGACTATTTAAACAACAAACAATAAAATGATAGGCAATGGCCAACGAGAAATAGATCTGACCCAAAAAAGTTAGACATATTTAGTTAAGCAACTGCTAAGACCTGAGTTCGGTACTCCACCGGGCTTAGGTCTTTTAATTTTTCTTTCATTCGTTTGTGATTGTAGTAGTGAATATAGTCATTGAGCTCCTGTTCAAAATGTGCCATAGATTCAAATTCTTGTAGATACAGGAGTTCAGATTTTAATAAGCCAAAGAAATTTTCGATGACTGCGTTGTCCAAACA
>NZ_JBXAHN010000001.1:1565151-1589248 GCF_058795135.1 Lysinibacillus sp. GW823-FHT06C08 | reverse complement strand
TTTGTATAGGACTTTAAGAAAGTCTCTACGCCATTTTTTTGATAACGGCGAACCCATTCACTGACAATCTGAGCTGTAACACCGATATCATTCGCAATTTCGATCAAAGTTTCATTTCCATTTAAATATCGTTGAACTGCTTGAATACGTTGTTCAACACTTACTTTTGTCATAAAAAAACCCCGTAAAAGTTAGATTAATGTCTAACTTTTACGGGGCAGTTCAAATAGACTCTCGGTGGCTTTTGTTATTTTCGTTCTTCGTTCAATTTCATTAACAACAAAAAAGACTGTAGATAACTCAACATTTTTTGAGTTCATCTACAGCCTGAACCACCCTCTAGATGGTTTTGAGCATAAAGTTATTTTACTGCTTGCTTTACTTTTTCCATTACTTCTTCAGCTGTTGCACATTGTAATGCCTCAGCGGCTAAAGCTTGCATGTCCTTTACAGACAAGCGCTTCAATAAAGAACGTGTTTTCAAAATGGATGTTGCGCTCATTGAAAATTCATCTAAGCCTAAGCCAAGCAATAAAGGTACTGCTAGCTCGTCGCCTGCCATCTCTCCGCACATCCCTACCCATTTCTGTTCTTGATGGGCGGCATGGATAACCATTTGAACCAAGCGTAAAATAGCTGGATTATACGGCTGATATAAATAAGATACTTTTTCATTCATACGATCTGCAGCCATTGTATATTGAATTAAATCATTTGTTCCAATGGAGAAAAAGTCCACTTCCTTGGCAAAAACATCAGCCATCACTGCTGTAGCAGGAATTTCCACCATCATGCCTATTTCAATGTGAGCACTAACGTCCTTCCCTGCTGCTACTAGCTGTTCTTGCTCCTCTAATAAAATCGCTTTAGCCTTACGGAACTCTTGAATAGTCGCAATCATTGGGAACATAATTTTTAGGTTGCCATAAACAGATGCTCGCAGTAAAGCGCGTAATTGTGTACGGAATAATTCCTGTTGCTCTAAGCATAGACGAATGGCGCGATGACCAAGGAATGGATTCATTTCTTCCTGTAGTGGTAAATACGGTAAGTGTTTGTCTCCACCAATATCTAGTGTACGAATAACCACAGGCTTACCTTGCATTCCTTCAAGAACCGTCTTATACGCTGTAAATTGCTCTTCCTCAGATGGCAGGTTTTCTCGGCCCATATATAAAAACTCTGTTCGATATAAGCCAATTCCTTCAGCCCCGTGACGCAACACGCCCTCCAAATCGCCTGGAGAGCCGATATTAGCGGCTAGCTCTACATGGACACCGTCTTGAGATACCGTTTGTTCGTTTACTAAAGTAGTCCATTCTGCTTGTTGAGTATGATAGCTTTGTGCTTTTTCTTGATAGCTGGCAATCACATCTGCCGTCGGATTGATCAGCACTTGACCTGATAAACCATCCACGATTAACAAATCTCCATCTTGAATAGTCGTCGTTGCTGCTCCAGTTCCGACTACTGCAGGAATCTCTAACGAACGGGCCATAATCGCTGAATGAGAGGTACGGCCTCCAATATCAGTAATAAAGCCAAGAACAAAATTACGATCCAATTGAGCCGTCTCTGAAGGAGTCAAATCATTGGCTACAATAATCACCTGTTCACTAATATTACTTGGGTTTGGAATATGTACACCGAGTAAATGTGCTAAAATGCGGTTTGTCACATCTTTAATATCGGATGCACGTGCACTCATGTATTCATCATCCATACTTTCAAACAATGCCACAAACATTGATGAAACTTCATGTAAGGCAAACTCTGCATTGACCCCTTCGTCAGCTACTTTTTGATGAATAGGCCCAATTAATTCTGGGTCATTTACCACTAATAAATGCGCGTCAAAAATGGCTGCTTCCTCGGCACTGAATTTTTTTAATGTTTGCTGTTTAATCGCCACTAGCTCCTGCTCTGTTTTGGCAAGGGCAGCAGCTAAACGTGACTGCTCCGCCTGAACATCTTGAACCTTTGTTTGGCTAAATGTTAAATCCGGTTGTACAAAACGATACGCTTTAGCAATGGCAATGCCGTCTGAAGCGGCAATACCAGTGAAATGTGTCATTGTGCAAGCCCCATTTCTGTCATTAATGTTGCTAATGCCTCAAATGCTTGCTCTTCATCTTCCCCCTCTACATAAAGTGTAAATTGAGAACCTTGCTTTAATGCTAATCCCATTACGCCAAGAATAGATTTTAAATTTGCTGCTTTTTCTTCCGTACGCACTTCGATAGCGGAAGTGAATGGCGTAGCCTTTGCCACAAGCTGGCTCGCAGGACGTGCATGAATTCCTAAAGGATCAATTACTGTAAATTGTTGTGTTTTCATTATTTATTCTCCTCTACTTGTAAGTCTGTTAAGATGATGACATTTGGATGTTTGGATAAAACACTTGCTGGAATTTCCTCTGTATAATCAGAGGCCAGCACACGTTCTAACACCTCACGCTTAGTTTCTCCCACTGCTAATAACAAAATGCATTTTGCGCGCATAATAGATTGAATCCCCATAGTGAACGCTTGCGTGGGCACTTCATCAATCGAAGAAAAGAAGCGAGCATTGGCTTGACGAGTCGATTCCTCCAATGTCACAAGATGTGTCAAGGATTCAAATGGTGTACCGGGTTCATTGAAACCAATATGGCCATTTTGTCCGATACCAAGCAATTGAAAGTCTAAGGAATGTTGTTGTAATAGGGCTTCATAGCGAGCAGCTTCCTCTATAGGATCAGCTGCTAAACCATTTGGTAAATAAGATGCCTGAAATGGTTTTTCTTGAAATAAATGCTGATGCATATAATAGGCATAGCTTTGCTCATGATTGGCCTCAAGCCCTACATATTCATCCAAATTAAAGCTGATGCAATTCGAAAAATCAATATCCGTTTTACAGATTTTAGCATACAACGGTTCCATCGTTCCACCAGTAGCTAGCCCGAACGTAGTGGACCCATTATTTTTAGCCTCTGCTATGACGGCTACTGCTCGTGCATATAAATCTTCTTTTGAATCAAATCTTTCTATGTTCACCACATATCCTCCTTTTCCTAAAGCCTTAAAAATGAATGCGCTGACCATATTGATCAATAAGCTCATCATTATTGGTGTTACCTAAGTTACTGCTAGCAAACACTGGTAAGCTGGCGCCTTGTTCATGTAGAACTTCAATGATTTGGGCGAATAGAGCATTTAATAGCGCTGCACCTAACACTGTAGATACAGGTCCATATTGCAACTCATCAACTGTTAAAACCCCATCCCCTAATGGGACATGCGTATTTAGAACGTCATCTACGATATTCTCTAAACGTTTGCCTGAAGGGTGGCGTGATGGCTGATGTTGATAGGCCAATGATTGCAGTGAGATTGTATGCGCACCTGCTTCTTTTGCGTAGATCGCCATATCAATAGGCACTGGATTGTTGGCAGATGTTGAAATAATGATACAAACATCTTTGTCATCAAACTGTAGCTGATCCTTATAGGAGGCTAAAAATGCTTGCTTCTTTTCATTTTGTGAAGATTGCCGTGCTCCTTGATGTAGCATTAAGGATTCAATGTGAATCGGTTTGACAGGGACTAAGCCACCAGCCCTGAAATAACATTCTTGTGCTAATAACATGGAATGGCCTGAACCGAATAACTGGATAATACCTCCCTGTAAGAGTCGTTTGACGATTAACTGAGCTACATGGTTAATTTGTTCATTTTCTTGTTGTGCCACCATTGTTAAATAGCGATTGACTTGTTGAAAATAGGTATTCATGATCTATCACCTTTTCATTTCAAACGTTTCTTACAAATTGTTCGCATGCATACTGATTTGGCCAGCTTTAATCGTTTGATGTAGCAGTAAATGTTCATCCACAATCACTGCATCCGCATCATATCCTTCTATAAGCTGTCCTTTGTTCGTTAATTTTAATTGCTGGGCAGCATTATAGCTGGACATTTTCACAAGCTCCTCCAATGTACAATTGGTAATCTGACGCATATTTCGTACAGCTTGATCCATTGTTAAAATACTACCCGCCAGTGAACCATTCGATAAATGGGCTCCTGATTCTGTCACATGCACCAATTGACCACCTAAATCATATTCACCGTATGGCATACCCTTCGCTCGCATCGCATCCGTTATTAAAATAATTCCGTCTGCCCCCTTCAAGCGATAAGCCATTTCCACAGCTCCTTCATGCATATGAATAAAATCAACAATCAGTTCAGCCTTTATGGCATCTATTAGCAAAACACCACCGACCACACCAGGATCACGATGATGGAATGGACGCATTTGATTGTATAAATGTGTCCCCTGAGATGCACCTAATTGTACAGCTTCTTGCATTTGCTCAAATGTAGCATCGGAATGACCAATGGATACAATAATTCCGTTTTCAGAAAGGCTTTGGACTGCTGTCATTCCATTAGGTTCTTCAGGTGCTAGCGTAATTTGTTTAATTTTTTGACCACTTAATGCTTGCCATTTTGTCATCACTTCTACATCTGGCAGGACAATATAATCCAGTGGCTGAGCTCCTGCCCGTTGCTTCGATACAAAAGGCCCTTCAATATGAAGGCCAAGTACTTCCGCTTCATCTGACTTTGGCTGGAATTGTGCTACATTGGCGATGGCCCGTTCGATATTGTCAAAGCTTTGTGTCATCGTAGTTGCTAAAAAGCTGGTTGTACCTTCTTTTAATAGTGATTTGGCCATGATATGTAACCCTTCATCGGATGCATCCATTGTATCCATTTTGGCAGACCCGTGAATATGCATATCAATAAATCCTGGCAATAAAAACTTACCTGAACCATCTAATTGTTCAACGCCCTCCACCTCAATATGATGGGCAACCTGAGCAATTTTACCGTCCGTCATCCACACATCCATCTGTTCATCTCGACCACTCGCATTGACCACTGTGATGTTCCGAATTATTAAACTCAAGAAAAACATCTCCTCATCTTGAACAAGGGCTGTTGAAAAGGTATCCATTTGCAATATGATTGCCCATGTATTCCTCCGCAAACAGCCCCATGAATTGTTACTTTTTCATTGAAATAATATTGGTAGAGCCTGCTCTTTGGAAACCTGATTTTCCTAGCGTAATCTCTTGCCCCATTAGGCTAGTGAAAACGACAGGGGTAATAATGGAAGGCACTTGTTCCTTTATTTTTGTGATGTCTGCTTTTAATAATGCATCCCCACGTTTAATTGTTTGACCGTCTGACACAAGCATGTCAAAGCCTTCACCATTAAGCGTTACAGTATCCAATCCGACATGAATTAATAATTCTAATCCTGTATCTGATTTTAAACCGATCGCATGCTTCGTAGGGAAGATCATCACCACTTGACCGTCAAACGGTGCATAAACAGTTCCATCTGTCGGACGAATCCCAAAACCAGGACCCATCAGGCCAGCAGAGAATGCTTCATCCGGTACTTCTGATAACGGTAATAAATCTCCCGTCATCGGCATTTCAAAATCATGGAAAGTTGTTGTTGCTTCACTTTTTACTTGTGCTGTCGCTACAGGCAGTTCCGTCGGTAATTGGGCATTAGCTGGTGCTGGGTTGCCTTTTTGCAGACGGTCTTTCATAGCCTCCGCTAAAAACTCAACAGATGTTCCAATAATTACTTGTACATTGGTTTTACTAATACGCATAACACCTCGCGCACCTGTTTGTTTCAATGTTTTTTCATCCACGACGCTAGCATCCTGTACGGACATACGTAAGCGAGTCGTACAGTAATCTACTTGCTGAATATTATCTTTACCACCTAATGCTTCAATTGTGTAGTAGGCACGTAAATCGATATCATCGGAAATAGCTGAATGTGATTCCCCATCTTCTTCATCATCATCTTCACGTCCTGGTGTTTTTAAGTCCAGTTTTTTAATTAAGAAATAGAAGACCACAAAATATATGGCCCCAAAGCCTAAACCTAATGGTAGAAGCAGTAATGGATTATCCGCCAAGCCTAAATTTAGCAAGTAATCAATTAACCCTGCTGAGAATCCAAAGCCATCACGGAACCCAACCACATAGGCAACCGCAAGCGAAATACCTGTAAGGACTGCATGGATACCATAAAGTACTGGTGATAAGAACATGAATGAAAACTCAATCGGCTCCGTAACACCTGTTAAAAAGGCAGTTAAAGCGATAGATACGAACATCCCACCAACGATCGGACGCTTTTCCTTTTTCGCTGTAAAATACATCGCAAGACAAGCCGCTGGTAAACCGAACATCATAATTGGGAAGAATCCAGCTTGGAAATGTCCAGCTGTTGGATCTCCTGCTAAGAAACGATTAATATCCCCTTTCACAATTTCTCCCGCCGCATTCGTAAATTCACCGAAGTCGAACCAAATAACCGTATTGATTACATGGTGAAGACCAACTGGTATTAATAGACGGTTGAAGAAACCATACATCCCAACACCAAGTGATCCTGCACCGATCATCCAATTGCCGACAGCATCAATACCGCCCTGAATTGGTCCCCAAACGATCGCTAAAATACTCGCTAAAATCGCCATAGTGATGGACGTGATAATTGGTACAAACCGTCGTCCACCAAAGAATGATAACCATTCTGGAAATTTCACATTATAATATTTGTTATACAGTAAGCCTGCCGTAATACCGGCAATAATACCGCCAAACACACCCATATTTAATTCTTCATTAACCGTCCCTAAAACGGCTACTAGTACGAGGTGTGCAATCGCACCCGCAAGAGCGGCTCCCCCACTGCTATCATGTGCTAACCCCATCGCAATACCAATCGCAAAAATAATAGGTAAATTGCCTAGTATAGCATTTCCAGAAGCGGCCATAATACTAGCAATATACTGAATGGCTTCATTCGGTACTGCTCCAAGCATATCCCCAGAACCTAAACGCAAAAGCAAGGCTGCTGCCGGTAATGTCGCGATTGGAAACATAAGTGACTTACCGATTTTTTGTAAGAAAGCAAACATTCTTTATCCCCCTTTGGTATAGTTGTCTAGACCACTTTTATGAAAAAAAAGCGTTTTCATTAAGTTGCTATTATTATAGGCGCAATTTGAAAAAAAATAAATACTTTTTTAATAATTCATGATATAAAAAAAAACCGTACCCCAATAAAGCATTAGGGCACAGTTCTTATTTAAATTATGCAGTAACATCTCGTTTCATAAAGGATGTATAACTAATCACTAGGAAGATTACGGCGTAAATAGCTAATACAGTTAGCGAGAATGGCATTGTCATATCTGGAACCATTAAAATATCTTTTTCATATTGAGTTAAATCTGAATGTGTTAGCCAAATGTATTTTACGATATCGTATCTACTTAAGAACATGACAATCATGCCACCTGTAAATGAAAGGAACATTGTTAAGCCGATTGCTAATGAGCTAGAACGGAACACTGAACCAACTAAAAAGGCAAATAATGTAGACATGACAAAATCACCTCCAGATAGTAGATAATGATAAGCTAAATCACTCCATACTGCCTTTTCAGCCACCTGACCATTGACAATTTCTAATTCCACACCTGAGCCTATACCAAATAATACCAAACCTACAATTGCACTCACGACTACGTTTACAGCCACTAAAAACAAACCGAATAAGAAGGTCGTCAATAGTTTAGACGTTAACACTTTCGCACGGGACATCGGGCGAGTCAACAGCATTTTTATGGTACCTGTTGAAAATTCACTGGAGACAATACTTGCGGCTGTAATCACCGTAAATAAAGTGACAAGTGTTAGCATATTGCTTGTAAAGGACATAAAGCTTGCAAGGCTGTTATCTTTTTGACTCGGCGCATCATGGGCTAAACGGTACTCCGAAATAGCAATTTGCTCTTCAAAAAATGCTTTGTCTTCCTCGGATATATCCTCCTCAGCTAGCATTGCCTTATTATTTTGGATAGACTGCTGCTCTATCTCCTGCCATGATCCCTCATCTGACGATTTACCCTCATAATATTTCATGATGCCACCAGGAACTAGAATGACAAGGACAAGCATAGCGACCATTGCCCACGTCCCTTTTTTATGCCATAATTTCATCCATTCATTTTGAATTAGCTTCAGCAATTTGTCCGCCTCCAGTCATTTCTAAGAATTGATCCTCTAATGTTTTCTGATGTGGCTGTACGGCAAATAGCTGCATACCTGCTTGCACAAGCCCTAACGTCAATGCAGGAACATCTTCTTTCTTCAATTCAATTACATAGCCTTGATTCACTGCCTCAAACTTGTAATCATGTTGTGCCAGATGGGCAGAAACCTGCTCTTGTGGCTGTGCTTCCACATAGTAGAACGACGTACTTTCATTGTGAATTTCACGAATGTCTATCAGTTTCCCATTTTGTATTACGGCTACTCGATCACACATTAATTCAATTTCAGATAATAAGTGACTGGATACAAAAACAGAAACATTATCTTCTGCCGCAATTTTGCGAAGGTACATACGGAATTCCCGAATACCAGCAGGGTCTAAACCATTCGTTGGTTCATCTAATATTAGAAATTTTGGTCGATGTAATAGCGCCTGAGCAAGCCCTAGTCGTTGACGCATACCAAGAGAATACGTTGCAACCTTCTCATGGATACGATTTTCTAGACCCACCTGTTTAACGACTTCCATGATTCGTTCTTTTGTAACATTTTTATGCATCCGTGCAAAATGCAATAAATTTTTATAGCCCGACATAAATTTATACATTTCTGGATTTTCGACAATCACACCGACCTTGCTAATCGCTTCCTCATAATGCTCCTGTAGAGAAAGCCCATCAATGATTACCTTGCCCTCTGTTGGATGCATGAGACCTGTCATCATACGAATTGTCGTTGTTTTCCCTGCTCCATTGGGTCCTAAAAAACCTGTAATTTGTCCTGGATATAAATCAATGTTTAATTGTTGTATTAATTGCTTTCCACGAATGGTCTTCGATAGATTTTGCAATTGAACAATTGGTTCTGTCATATTTATTCACCCTTTCTTTTTTGTTACGGCTAAGCCTTTATCGTTAAAAGCTATTGCGGTCTGTGTCATTAGTAGAAGGACGATAAAAACCTTTCATCCACTCAACCGCATCTTTATTGGTCACATCACGCAATGTCTCTACATCTTCATAAGCTGTGATAGAGCCCGCTTTTAATAAAATTATTTGATCTAAAATAGGTTCAACCTCATATAATTCATGTGTAGACAGCAAAATGGTTTGATTTTCAATGTCCGTAAATTGAATTAAACCTTTAATGAGCTGCTCTCGCACAATAGGATCTAGCCCAGCAAATGGCTCATCCATTAAATAATAAGGAACTTCTCGGCCCAGTGTAGCAGCCATTTTCATACGACCACGATTCCCTTTTGATAATTGACGTAGCTTCGTATTTTTATCCACCTGTAAAAATTCTGCTACGATACAAGCCTTGTCATAGGAAAAGTCTTCAAATTGAGAGGCGTAGTGCTGAAAAAGCTGTTCACCCGTATAATAATCAAAAAACAAATCTGTATCTGGTAAGTAAGCAATTTGGTCCGCACTCCGTCGGGAAATGGGTTGACCATTCAATACTACTTCACCAGTTGAAGATCGTAGTAAGCCCGCTAAAACTTTGAGAAGTGTAGATTTACCACTACCATTTTCCCCAACTAGCCCAATTATCTGTCCAATAGGAAAGGAAAAGGATATATCCTGTAAAATGGGCTTATTCTTATACTGAAAAGAGACATTCGATAGCTGTAACATTCCTTCACCTCACGCTTTATTTTTTAAAACAATGAGCATTTCTTCTTTAGAAAATCCCAATGCCTCGATGGATGTTAAAAAACTTTCGGCTAACTTATTTTTCATATCATCCCGTAACACTTCAATGCGTTCCTCATTGGTCGTAATAAATGTGCCCTGTCCTCGTTTGGTTTCCGTTATATTCATTGCCTCTAACTCCTTATAGACTCGTTGCACCGTGTTAACATTGACACCCGTTTCGACTGCATATTCTCGAACAGAGGGCAGTCGATCCCCGAGCAATATGTGCCCCTTCAAAATGTCCCCGCATATCCGATCGACAAGCTGACTATAAATCGGTTTATCACGTGAAAAATCCATCGTCATCGTAATACCACCTTTTCAAGCCACTTGGATGCCGCTAAAAAGAGCAGCACGATGAGTAATATAGAAGCAACTTCTTCCACAACATAAATAGAGCCTAGCCTCCATTCCATCGTTGTCGCCGCTCTTACTTTGGGTAGAAATGGTTCTAATTTGCTTAACGAAATGGCGCCACGTTGGAAAACCGTTTCATAAAACGGACTCTCCGTTATTCGTACCCAAGCAGATGTTGTTAAGCCAAAAGCCACCATCGTCAACACAATGGAAAAACGCCCAATTACATGCTTCAATTGCAAGTAAAAAGCTAAAAAGAACAACAGTAAAACAAATAGCATAAATTGGAAAATAGTTAATCCAATAACGATTATTACTAAAACAAAAATGATTTGTCCAATATTTGCAATAAACTCTTCTTTTAGATGAAAGAGGGCAAAACTCACAAAGAGCGTATTAAAAAGCGCATACCCTATTAGTGAACAGGCTATCTTTGCTCCAATAAGCTTTGTGATGGAACTAGTGGAATGGAGCCAACTTTCCTTAGCTTTAATATCCAAACGCATACTCGCTAAAAATTGTAAGACGGAATAAAATCCACCTATAAAAAGGACGAGAAGTGTAAAGGCAAATGCAAGCTGATTTTCTTGAGCAAAGAGATCAACAAATTGATGCAATACATAGGGAACGATCCAGGAAAGCATAATGCCCGAAAATATTCCCATCAAAAACCATGAGCGATAAAGTACCCATTCTTTTTTTAAAAGTCCTACAAAACTTTTCATGCTCAGCACCTCGTGTCATAGTGTACTAGTCAGATATTACACTATGACTTCTTGATTTTCAAGTGCCAAATACAAGAAAAAGGAAGATAGAGCCTCATTTGATTAGAATGAAACCTTTAACCTGTATAGCATAGGGACTTCACGCATCAATTTAGTAAAATCACAATACATTGAGAGCACACAAAGACGAAGAAAAGGTGATAGTGGAATGGAAAAAAGGGTGCTATTTGATTTTGACATTGAGTTCACAAATGGAGGGGGCATTCAAGGACAAAAATTCCGCCTTGATATTGAAGGAGATGACATATCTGACGAAGAGTTAGCTCAATATATTGTAGAAGATATGAGGTTGCTAATGGTTGACAAAGTAAGCATTCTTAACAAGAAAATTATTAATGAAAAACATAAACGACAAGATTAGTCCAACTCAGACCTCTTAATGCATTAAAAAAGAAGAGCCCTCTTTAGGACTCTTCTTCACTAAACCATTTTCCCTACTACTTTTACTTTTAATCTTGTTGCGTTTTCTGGATGATAGGCTAATGGCGTTTCTTCCACTTCAACCAATTCAATGGTATCCGCAAGGGCACCTGCTAATACAGCTTGTTTCACTGCTTTATGTTGTGCATCCTTTAGAGATTCCTCTCGAGGTTCTTTGGAATAAATATAAATTTGCTCGTATTGTCCACTAATTTGTGCAATGGATGCTCCAATGGCATTTGCTACACCACCATATTCCGATTTGGCAATCGTTGAAATACCTTGAATTTTTTCTGGCACAATAATACTACCCCCGCCCACTAAAACAAGCGATACATCCTCTGACGATGTTTTCATTTTATCAATGGCCTGTTCTAGTAACGAGGAAATTTCTTCTTGAACGGCTTTAGCAAATGCTTCATCAATATGTGCCACTAAATTTGGATCTCCTACTTCTGCAAGACCTAAACGGACGGCAATATCTGTTGTTGTCATCGTCGACCCACCAAATACTAATGCCTCTTCACTAATTTTATAGCCAACACTATCTGGTCCAACGGTAATTTTATTATCCTTCACTCGAACAATACTACCACCACCTAGTCCGACTGAAATAATGTCAGGCATTCTAAAGTTAGTGCGGATATCCCCTACTTCCACCGCGACTGAAGATTCTCGGGGGAATCCATCTTGTAACACACCAATATCCGAAGTCGTACCGCCTACATCTAATACCATTGTATTTTGAATTTGTGATAAATACGAAGCACCTCGAATACTATTTGTAGGCCCACAAGCTATCGTCAAGATTGGAAATTGCTTCGTATAGTCGATGGACATTAATGTACCGTCATTTTGACAGAGGTACACTTCTACATTAAAAATGCCTTCCGCTTGAAGGGCTTGAATAAAACCCTGTGTTGTCGTCTCAATGACCTTGCATAGAGCTGCGTTTAGAATCGTTGCATTTTCACGCTCAATTAAGCCTACAGAGCCAATTAACGATGAGCAAGAAACCGGGAAATCTTCACCATAGATCGCTTGAATCCAATCACGAACCTGCAATTCTTGATCATTTTTAATAGATGAAAAGACACCTACAATGGCAATTGATTCTACTTGGTCACGCCATTCTTCTAAGAGCTTTGTAATCTCTTCCTGATCAAGCGAACTCAATAACTGGCCATCGTATTCATAGCCTCCATGTGCGATCGCATAATTTCCTGATAATTTTTCAATCATATCGGATGGCCAAGCTGTATAAGGTAGCACCGATGCTGTAGCTGGATAACCCAGTCGAATCACACCAACCCTTGCTAGCTTCTTACGTTCAACGATGGCATTTGTACATTGAGTAGTCCCTAGCATGGCATGTGTAATTTTCGTTTTATCAATGTTTGCACCCTGTAATAATTGCTGTAACGATTGTTCGATACCTGTTTTAATATCTAAACTTGTCGGTGACTTCACACTATAAACAAGCTGACTATTATGATCTAAAAGTATGGCATCTGTATTTGTTCCGCCTACGTCAATTCCGATTTTATACATGTTCAGCTACCCCCTTTTTCACCAATTCTTCAATTGGCACGAAATCATAATCATAGCCAAAGTATTTTGGTCCTGCTGTTTCTATCCCTTTTGCTGTGCGCCATTTTTCATGTGATGGTAAACCAATGACACGCACACGTTTACCGTATTTTAAACTTTCTGTCGTCACAGGCAATAGTGTTTCATAATCGACTAAACAAATCAGGTCAGGTGTCATCGCCACAACTTGATCGTTCTTCTCTGCCAGTAAGTTTTCATTTTGGAAATGCACCTTCATTTGATCCTCTTTATAGCCATCAATTCCTTCAAGAAGCATTTTCCCTAAGTTAAAGCCGCCCTTCGTTTCACGAATCACATCAACAATTTTCCCTTGAAATAGCTCGTACCCTGCAATAAGCTTTAAAAGTCTTGCTAGCTTATCGTTTACCTCTTGATCTTTAGAAGCAATAATTTCACCGATTTTTTCAGAAAGTGTCACAATATGATGCACACCACTTTTTTTAATTTGAGCTCCAGTTGTTGGATACAAGCTCACTAAAGAGCTCGCTCCCATCTCAACAGTTGCCGAGCGGGCGATACGCTCTGTCCATTTATTATCAATCGTTTCAAAAATGCCGATATTACCCTTTTCATCTGTGATGGCCATAGGGGTTGCCGAAATACCATCTAGATTAAACGTCACCATTTGCAACTCTGGGAATGCGCGCCCCATACCATCGCAATCAATTAAAGGTAAACCTAGCTGAGCAGCCACCACAATCGGAATCATCGAATTGACCCCACCCGCTTCCATCGGGTATGTACCAGCAATTTTATCCTTCCCTAAATATTGCGCAAGCTTTTGGAAAACTTTTACGAACTCGTCGCCACGAGGAAATTTTTCAACTAAAACCGATGGTGCTCCCATCATAGCTGCGGGAATGAAAAAATCCTCATCCTCAATTTCATCCACGGAATACAACCGAACAGGGCCATTTTTTTCAATAGCAGAAAGTGCCATTAATTTCCCGATATACGGATCTCCGCCACCACCTGTTCCTAAAAATGCTGCACCTATAGCTATATGCTCAATAGCCGCTTGATCTAAATATCTCATCTATGTTCCTCCAATATGACAGTTTTTTGTACGGATACACGATACCCAATATAATAAATAGCAAATGAAATAATAATGCCGATCATCGGTTGATTAGGTAATGTCGGCAATTCAGGAAATAAAGAGAATACGACGGGCATACAGGCAATCACTGCCCCAACTAGCCAAGAAAACACCCCTAAGCGATTAACGCCTTCCACCTCAACCCAGCTATCTTTACGACCTTTATGGATGACCCAATAGGAAGCAATCATGACTCCTGCAACAGGTGGAATCATCGCGGATAGAATCGACATAATCGGTGTGAAGTAATTTAAAATCCCTATGACTGCTAAAATCGTACCAATTGTTCCAGCAACAAAAATTGCGATTCTCTCTTTGTTTTTTGCTACGTCAAATACATTAATTAAGGCAATACCGCCTGAAATCGCATTGACCAAATTGGTTTTCCAAGTAGCTAAAATCAAGCCAACCCCGCCGATAAATGGTGTAGCAATATGCAAAAAGACTGCGGTAATGTCACTTGTTTGATAAGCAATTGTTAAAATAGCGCCTACGCCAATCATTAGCACTCCAGCAGGAATAATACCTAACGTAGCAGCCTTGAAAACATCCGAACGTTTTTTGGAAAATTGCGAATAATCACCCGCTATAACTGCCCCTAATGCGAATGAACCAATTGTCACTGCTAAACCATCCATAAAACTCATATTTCCTTGTGGTTGGTAAGCACGTATGAACTCCAGCTGATCCCCTGTTAACGTTTGGACTAAACCATATACGCAAATAATGACTAATAATGGGACAGCAATATAGCTTAATGTACGTAATACTTTGATGCCATAAATAGCAGATACAACCATGACCATACCGCTTATGAACGAAGCTAGAGGAACTGGTATATTCAAGTGATAGATTGCTAGCAAATTCGCTAAGGCAACCCCGCAAACATTAGCCTGAATACCAAACCACCCTAAGCAAGCAATAGCTAGGATAATAGATAAAATAGTACGAGAGCCTTTTTTACCGAACACTTGCCCAGCGACATGGACAGTCGGCTTACCTAAATCACTACTTTGCATTCCTTGTAATATCATAATGAATACGACGATCGCGTAGCCTACAAACGCTACAGCCAATGCCTTCGATAAACTCATACTTGTAATGAGTGCATTTCCTACCAATAAACTAGGAATACATATCATGGCACCAGCCCAAATAATCCCTAAGCTATACCACGATTGAACATTGTTGTCATTTCTCAAGCGACTCCCTCCTTATTCTTGGGTGTGGATTAATGTTTTTAATTATAAAGAAAGCATAAAAGGGAGTCTTTTGCGTAAATAAAAAAAATAATCTGAAATTTTGTTCAAAATAACAAAATTCCAGATTATTCTAATCATTAATTAATCGAAAAAGCATGCAAGCCATATACACATCATAAAATTCAGCGTAAATGGTCACATCTGTGCCAATCAGCTCACTAATTTTTTTGATACGATATTTCACCGTATTTTTATGAATATAAAGTAGTTCCGCACAGCGCTCCACACTTGCATTCGCATCCAATAAAAAGGTAATCAATGTCTGTAATGTATCATGATCATGTAAAATAGGGTCAATGACTGATAAATATTCCTCAATCATTTCTTCCCCCTGCTTACTTATATCAATAGCTCGTTTCATGGAACGAACCTCGGCTGCCGTAAACAATTTTCGCATGGGGTATATCGTGTTGGCTTTATCACCTACCTGATTGACCAACTGATACATTTGACGAACAGCCTTTGTGTTTTTCATTTTTGGAGCATAGACGATTTCTGCAATTTGCCCAGCATAATTGGTAGTTTCATTATATTCGACAGTAATTTCCAACTCATGGTGCTTGTACAAGCAATTCCCGAGTAGCACAATCATACAATGGTCAATACATTGAATGACTCTTGTTTGATAGTATTTAGACAGCTGCTCTTCTAACTCATTTCGAACCTTTTTTTCATCCGCTAAATCATGCATATAAACTAACCACATCATTTGAATAGCAGAAACATCAATATGGAGGAGATTGGCTAATCTTCTCATTTTTTCACTTTCATCATTAATGATTGCTTTGACTAAGGCATATTCGCTGACCTCATCATGCTTGTCTCCCCATAAATTAATTGCGACTTGGACAACCTCACTCACCTTTTCAATTGTCTTGGCAGGTAAATCGGTATTTTCCTTTATAAGGAATAAAAAGAGAGGCTCCCCATTTTTTTGATGCACTCTTTTATAGTCAATCACACATGAGATATCACTTCGTTTTAACTCGAATTTACCTGTTTCACGATAAACTTGTGATTGTGAGCATTCATGCACAGCGTGGACCACATCTAATGATGAATTTCTTGGCCACATGACTTGATTGATAATATCCAAATGACTATTTGTTAACAGAATATTGGCTTTCAAGCGATCTGATAGCATTTTCAATGTAATTTCGACACTTCTTAAATGCTCAGGCAATAAGGATACCTTCTCTAATGTTTCCTTAACGAAGTGGTCATTGACACCCTGATTACTAACAATCGCTTCCATAACTTCATAAATAACCTCATTATAACGGAGAGAATAATCATTCTTTGGCATACAGATGATAATAAACCCTTGAGATTCGGCTAAGGCAAGCACTTCCTCAGGTATATGTGGCAACACAATACCAACATAATATAAGATAAGGCCCAGCTCTCCTAAATCGTGTAAATGCTGAATTGTTTCACATTGCTGTTCCACACTATCTCGAATGGAATAAAAGGAGCTAATCACCAGTTCTTCTGCATACCATTCCTCTTGCACACGATTGATAATTTTCGAATAAAAATCAACATTCGATACTTCTAAAACGGATAAAGAAGAGACCGTG
Source organism: Lysinibacillus sp. GW823-FHT06C08 (assembly GCF_058795135.1). Taxonomy (NCBI): domain Bacteria; kingdom Bacillati; phylum Bacillota; class Bacilli; order Caryophanales; family Bacillaceae; genus Lysinibacillus; species Lysinibacillus sp. GW823-FHT06C08. The sequence goes on along the minus strand of NZ_JBXAHN010000001.1, from coordinate 1,572,290 downwards.
CGATGCAGATTATCTCGACCTGTTAAAACCTCTGCCCCGCGAAAGGAAGGCAATTGCAATAAATCTTTTACCGTTACCCCCATGTTCAACCACCACTACTTTTCTAAATTTTCTATACAACGTCTTGTGAAGAAGAATACCATAATCGCACCTGTCTTTCAAAATATGGTTGTCTTCATATTTCATAAGCTAGCATGTACATGCTAAAATAATAGCTAAGTTTATGAGGTAAGAGAGGGAAAAAGAGGATGTCAAATCTAACAAATAGAGACTCATCGTTTGGCACGACAATCCGAGAAATCTTACAGGCAGATTGCCAAAGCTGTTTTGGGTTATGTTGTACAGCATTAAATATAGTGGCTTCTAGTGATTTTGCCATGGATAAACCAGCAGGCAAGCCATGCTCCAATTTAAAGGAGGACTATAGCTGTCAAATTCATAGCAAGCTAAGAAAAAGTGGCTATAAAGGCTGTACTGTTTTTGATTGCTTAGGGGCCGGTCAGCAAGTTTCCCAAGTGACATTTAAAGGGCAAGATTGGCGCCAATCACGAGAACATGCTGAGAAGATGTTTCAAGTGTTTCCAATTATGGAGCAGCTATATGAAATGATTGCGTATGTAGCTGAAGCTCTCTCCTATCCTGTTGACGATACGCTCCATGAACAGCTCCTCGTTCAATTAGAGCAGCTACAGCAGGCAACGGAGCTTGACGCTAATAGCCTATTGGCGCTGGACATAATTGCTATTCGTATGCCAGTAAACGCACTTCTTTTAAAAACAAGCGAACAAATGCGGCAACAGCTAGTAAAGGGGAAAACTTCTCCCAAATTAAATCAGCGTGGTGCTGATTGGATGGGTAAAAATTTCAAGGGGAAAGATTTGCGAGCTACTGATTTAAGAGGTAGCTATTTAATTGCTGCCAATTTACAAGGAGCCAATTTACAAGGGGTAGATTTCATTGGGGCTGATATGCGTGATACCAATTTACGCGGCGCAGATCTATCGACAAGTTTATTTTTAACACAAATGCAAATCAATGCCGCACAAGGTGACAGCACTACGAAACTACCTTCTTATATTAAACGTCCAGCTCACTGGCAGTAAAAAAGGATGCCTCTCCAAAGAGACATCCCTTTCCGGCCATAAGCGTTTGCTAAAGACACTTAGGCTTGCTTCTTTTTATAAATGATGGTTGCCACGATCAATGCTAGTAATATCGCTTGGCCAATCATCGTTTCTACGGTTGGATAGAAACCAATCATGCTTATGACAGGTAAGCCATCAACAATCGTTGTAGAAATCTTATTAGTTAGCTGCAATGTATGCAGACTGACACCGATAATTTTAAAGGCTAATATATAAATAAGCCATGTCGCTACGGCAAAGAATTTATGAATAGGCATTTTGCCACTTGCCTTAAACAACACAACGGCAAGCACGGCAAGGATAATGAGCGCCACGACAATCCCTAGGATAAATTGAGAAGTCGCCATTTTCGGTGCAATACCCGCATAAAAGACAAGCGTTTCTGCCCCTTCTCGGAAAACGGATAAGAAGCTAATCGCTGCCATCGCAAAAATAGAGCCACTTGAAATGGCATTGCCCATTTGCTTCGAAATATAGCGATTCCAACTGACCACACTCGATTTACTATGCAGCCAGATACCTACACCAATCATCATTGCTGCAGCCAGTAAGCCTACATAGCCTTCCATTAATTCACGATTCGTATCAATTGTAGCCGAATTTAAAATCGTTGACATAAGAACTGCGGCAACAGCTGATAACAGAACGCCCACAAACGCTCCGATATAAATCCATTTACGCATTTTCTTCTGCCCTGATTTATTAAGAAATGACACAAGAGCTAATATAATGAGTAAAGCCTCTAGCCCTTCTCGAAGTAATATTAACGCGGCATCCCAAACTGTATAATCTGAATCACCTTGAATTAACTCAATTTCCGTACGGAAGGTATTTAATTTTTTCGTAATAGCCTCTTGATCGACAGAGGATTTTAATAAATCACTCGCGATGATGGGCATATCACTTTCAATTTTTGTATAGAGGCTACCATTACGAGTTGAGATTTCTATTTCAACTCGTGGCCAAATCGTAATAAATTCTCGAACCTTATTAGAGGCTGCCTTATAATCACCATCATCTACATAGTCCAACGCCTCATCAATATAAGCAATTAATGTAGCTAACGAATAGTCCCCTTCTACCGCTTCAGCCGTTTCTTTACCCGCTACAAAATCTACAATCGTTTGTCGTAAATCTGCAAATTGAGTTTTCATTAATGCGATATCCGGCTCTTCCGCAGAAATAGAGATTCGTAGAAATGCCATCTGTGTTTCGATTTGCCCATACATGGCAATACTTTGCTCACGTACAGGTCGCTCACTTTTATTCCACTTAAGATTAAAATCCTTGTAGGCTTCATCAATAGCCTGAACATCACCACTAGCTAAAGCATTTTCAAAGTCTGCCAAAATTGGCTTCATCTTTTGCCCAAACTCTGCTCGCTGTGCAGCCTCATCCACTGGGTTTTCCAGTTTTTCTAGCGCACGTAGTGCATTCGACAATGCTGACAACGCCTCTAAACGGTCATCCTTTGACTTGGCCTCTGTTGCTTGCGCAAGGATCTCATCAACCTTTGCTTTCGCCTCTTTTTGTTCAGAAGAAACCTTAGCCCAGTCTGTGGCAAACTGTTCAATCGCCTGTTTCGCCTCTGCCTCTTTATCCTGCTTCGTATTCATCAATGCATCACTAATCGCAATATATAAAGGACTATACGATTGCGCAGCTTGCACAGGTAAAGCTAAAGTCAGAACTAAAGCAATCACCATACTACAGCGCGTTAAAAAGTGCTTCACCTAAATAACTCCCCTTTTGTACACCAGGGAAGCAAGCAAACACTGCACTGCCTCGATGGGTAATATACTCATTCATTTTATCCATACGCCCTAAGCTATTTTGTATCGTTGTAAATTGGGCTGGGTCCTTTTGAAATGAAATAAAGATAAGCCCCGCATCATGAGTGCCTGTATTCGACATCACACCTGATGCATAGGAATAGGATCTACGTAAAATACGAGCTCCTGATTTACGGGCTAAATGAACATGTGATGTATCAGGCATAATATAATTCCCTTTATCATCCTTCGCCTCTACATCAAAATCATCAAATTCCTTTGTCTTACCCATCGGTGCCCCACTATCACGGTAACGTCCAAATGTAGCTTCTTGATCTTTTAAAGATGTACGATCCCATGTTTCAAGATGCATTTGCACTTTACGTGCAACTAAATAAGAGCCGCCTTTTAGCCAGCCTTTATCCACCCAAACAACCTTTTTTAAATCCTTTTCATCTGTAATGGATGGATTCACTGTGCCGTCCTTGAATGCAAAAAGATTTCGGGGGGTCCCACCACCTGCTGGAAACGAGTTAAAGCCAGACTGTGACCATTTAATCTCCACTTTCCCAGATGCTGCACGCACTAAATTACGGACCGCATGGAATGCCACCTGCGGATCATCTGCACAAGCCTGAATACACAAATCACCACCTGTATATTCTTTCAGTAGCTGATCCTTTGGGAAATGTGGTAAATCCTTTAACTCCGCTGGCTTTAAATGCTGCATACCAAGCTTATCGAATAAGGAAGCACCCACACCAATAGTAATTGATAAATTGGCAGCATCTAAGCCCTCTGCCTCACCGGTATCACCAGTCGGTACTCTCGTATTCGACGAAATATCAGCCATTAATTCACCATTCATTAAACGTACAACAAGAGGTGTCCATTGCTGGAATAACTCTTGCAATTCCTTCTTCGATGTCACTAACACATTTAAAGAAGCAAAATAAATATTCGTTTGTACAGGTGTTACAATACCTGACTGATGGTTGCCGTAGAAATTGACCTTATTGCTTGCCGTAGTACTGTCAGCCACAGGCTCAAAAACATCATAGCCCATTGCTTTCATTACACCACCTAAACCAGAGGCACCAATGGCAACACCTGCCACCCCAATGCCTGTCAGTTTCAACATATCACGTCTAGAGATTTTTTTATTCATCCATTTTTCTTCATTTGATGCTGTCATTTATGTTCACTCCAAAATGATTCCCATTTGACTTAATGGTTCTCCAAGCTGATTCACCGCTGCCGCAAGCGCTTTTGTGTTGTCCTCTGTTAATTCCTCATAGGATATATAACCACCATCGGCAGTTGCATGCTGTGCTAATAAATCGTCCACCGCTTTGAATTTTTCATCAAGTGCTGTGACTAATTTTGAATCTTTCGCTTCTAATTTTGAACGTAAAATTTCAAAGATTTTTTCAGCACCTTCAATGTTCGCTTTAAAATCATACAGGTCTGTATGGGAGTAAATTTCTTCCTCACCCGTAATTTTAGATGTGGACACTTCATTTAATAAATCAACTGCACCTGTAATCATTAAATCCGGAGTCACTTCAACTGTTTGTACAAGGGCATGTAATTCCTTCGCATCTGCAAGTAGCTGGTCAGCCACAGCCTCATAGCCTTTTGTTGTATTTTCTTCCCATAGCGCATACTCAAGCTTATGATAGCCTGACCATTCTTCTTCGCCTTTTCCTTCTTCCTGTATATCAGCTAAACGACCATCAATACGTGGATCAAGGTCGCCAAAGCTTTCCGCAATTGGTTCAGAACGTTCAAAATACATTCGCGCTGGTGCATAGGCAGCTTTTGCTCCTTCAATATCGCCAGCCTTAACAAGATTCACAAATTTCTCTGTTTCTAGTAAAAATTGATCCATTTGCTCTAAAGCAAATTGTTGATAGTCTGATAGTTCAGAAGATAAATCAACCTCTTGTGCAGCTTTGTCTGTTTGCTCTGTTTCAGGCTTATCTTCTTTTTTTGTATCTTCTGTATTACCACAGCCAGCCATTAGAATGCCTCCTGCTACTAATACTGACAATAATGATTTATTTTTCATACTTCGTACCTACTCCCGATTTTGTTTTATATTGTGATGATAATGATTATCATCCTCTAATGCAAGATAATTTTTTTGAAAAAGAAAAAAACGTCATTTTTAAGTTGTTTTCTAAGAACAACTAGAAAAAAGACGTTTTTTCCACAATATAATGATTCTAATCTACGAAATTTTTGATTGTTTCCATTTTTCATGTTTACCATGTAAGAAATAATAAAGCACAATTGATAATAAAATGACAAAGACCATCGCAAAGAATATGGCTCTGTAGCCCGCAGATGGAACAAATAATCCTAAGAAATAAGGCCCTACACCTAATCCTAAATCATAAAAAATGAAGTAAGTAGATGTCGCAAGTCCTAAACGTTCATTCGGAGTTACTTTAATAGCAATAGCCTGTGCAACAGAGTTGAAGTTACCATAGCCAATACCGATACAAGCAGCAGCAATTAAAAAAGCAATCGTTGTTGACGCTGAACTAAATGCATACATACCAATAGCAAAAATCACCAAACATGGATAAATGATAATATTAGCGCCTCTTGTATCCAGTAATTTTCCTGTAAATGGACGTGTAGCTAAAATGACAATCGCATAGATAATGAAGAAATAACTACCTGCTGATACTAAATCAAGCTCCTTCGCATAAAACGTCATAAAGGACATGACGCCTGAATACGCAAAACCGATGACCAGTGCAACAAAAGCAATCGGTACAGCTCGCAATTCAATGAAGTTTGTCACCTTAAAGCCAGCCTTCGTTGCCGCATCCTTCGCCTTCTTCGGTGCATCTGGCACTGTTACGATAAAATACATGAAAAAGCAAATAATAGCTAAAACTGAATCTACAGCAAAAATCATGCGGTAATCCTCAAACAGCTGCGTTAATAAAATACCGACAAATGGTCCAATAGCTGTGGCCAAAATCGCACTTAAGCTATAATAACCAATTCCTTCACCGCGTCGCTCAGGAGGTAAAATCTGTGCAATAATCGTCCCCGTCGCTGTACTTGCCACCCCTAGGGCAATCCCCTGTACTAAACGATTCAGCATAAGTAAAGGTAAATTCCCTGCTATAAAATAGGACATCGTTGACAGCATAAATAAAAGCAATCCACAAAATAATGTTTTCTTACTGCCCCAATCCCCAATAATACGGCCCGTTCCAAGACGCCCTAATAATGTCCCGATAATAAAAATACTCGATACAAGACCCGCTGTACTTGTAGACGCATTAAAATGCTCCACTGCATAAGCAGCAATCGTAACCATTAATAAATAAAAGATTAACGTAATGGTAAAATTAATGAGTGAGACAATTAAAAAATCCTTTGTCCATAGTTTCTTTCTTGTTGTTCCTTCCACGTTACTCGCTCTCCTATTGATTAATATTCATACAAATTCTTTCAAAAACCTGTGTCGCTATTTCAATATCTCGCTGAGGTACACCTGCCAGTGCATGCTCAAAAAATGGCTTCAAGTGCGCTTTAATCTCCTGCACAAGCTTCTCCCCATACGCCGATAAATGGACAAGCTTTTCCCGCTTATCCTTGCCCGCCATCGTTTCCACATAGCCAAGCTCCACAAGTTTATGTACAAGCTTCGTCACACTCGGCTTCTCAATAGACATAAAATTCGCGATATCCACAAAGGAATGCGGACCTTTATCCTTTAAAAAACGAAGAACTGCCCACTGTGAGCTATATAACTGATACGGTTCAAGTTGCACATTCAGCTTATTGATAAATGGTCTATACATTAAACGATACTGATTAAAAAACTCCTGCTCAATTGTCACAAGATCACTTCCTCTTTATAATAGTTAGCCTAGCTAACTATATACCTAAAATCTTTATTTGTCTAGTTGGGATTTTTATTATATAAAATAAGGGTATTTTGGTTACATTTGTTATTTTTTATGTAACACTTGATGAAGTGGTGAATTTCTTTGGAAGGAGAAGGAGAAATAATGAAAAAGGGTATAATTTCAGGCATGGTATTTATGTCACTTTTATTAGTGGGCTGTAATGGAGAAGAGAAAGGTGGACAAGGAGTAGAAAGTGAGCAGGAGTATCCATCACTTTTCCTTTTCTATCCGTCACTCTTTGCGATTCCCTCATTTCGCCTCTCCACCCGCGCCTTCTTCATGCG
>NZ_JBXAHN010000001.1:1389160-1565052 GCF_058795135.1 Lysinibacillus sp. GW823-FHT06C08 | reverse complement strand
GTATCCATCACTTTTCACTCTCTATCCGTCACTTTTTCCGTTTTATCCGTCACTTTCCTCCCTCTATCCGTCACTCTTTGCGATTCCCTCATTTTCGCCTCTCCACCCGCGCCTTCTTCATGCGTATCCATCACTTTTCACTCTCTATCCGTCACTTTTTCCGTTTTATCCGTCACTTTCCTCCCTCTATCCGTCACTCTTGATGTTCCGCTCACTTTGCCTCACCATCTCCCCACAAAAAAACTACAATTCAGTCTGGCTGAATTGTAGTTCGTTTCTATTCCATGATCCAATACTGTCTATGTTTCTTTGTTCTGTCTGCTTTTAATGGGAGCTGCTATAGTAGCTTGTAGGCGACGTTTGGGGAATCGATGGCAAAGAATTCGCGGAAGCTTTTATTGGTGAGCTTTGGACCTACTAATAATCGATAATCTTCGAGGGCTTTTTTCAATGCATCCTGGTCGACCCATTTACAGCGAGGGCAATGCCATTTTTTATAATGGTAGTTCATTGGCTGACCATTCGCACAATGGGGACATAGAACCCCCTTTACCATCTCCTCAAGAGGCACCTTCACCTCTCTTTTTATTGTGCTATGCAGGGACATGAGGTGCATAGCAAATCGAAAGAGATTTTCAGTCTCTACTGGTTGATGCCGGTCGAACCATTTATGTAAATGTGTACGTAATCCGGTTACATGAAATATTGGCTGTCCATGAAAACCTTCTGATAAAATTCCATTTTTTGTTGCTAGCACGACTGCATGCAAAACAGGCAATTGAAATTTTTCTTGATGTAACAGTTTTTTCATCCATCCTACATGTCGTTCAAGTTGAAGAAATGGGTCAGTCATTCCCTCTACCTTGCCTTCTGAGGTCATCCGTGTCAATTGTGCAAAGGCGGTATCATATGAGAGAACGCCTGTTATATTTTTGATTTCTACAATCAGTAAAAAGTGTCGACATAGAAAAATGGTGTCCATTTGATGAGTAGAGCCGAAGTTATTCATCGTTTGAAAATCATGGAGAAAATAATAGGGGGTAGGTAGGTCTATCTCAAGCCATTCTGCATCCACACGCTGTTCGCCTGCGTGTCCAGCCTTTAAACGTCTTAAGTTTTCATCATAATTCGAGTACTCCCGGTGAGAGTTTGAGAGTCTTCGAACAATGGCTTCTAGTGTCTTCTGTGTTTCCGATGTTCGACGTGCTAATAGAATCATTTATTCACCTCCTGTCTTGATTATATAAAAAAAGAACCTCAACAAATGAGGTTCCTAAAAACTTGCCATATACATTTAGTAAAATAAATCTTTCATTCATTTCAGTAGTTCAAAAGCCTTTGCTTTCGTGCATCCATTTACTCGTGCTATCACTTTTCTATACATTCTTCCGTAATAAATATAAAAAGTAAGGAGCCCCGATAAAGGCAACAATGATACCCGCTGGTACAGTTGCAGTAGCAATGGCAACACGACCAATAGTATCGGACAGCATTAATAGACTTGCGCCAATGAATAATGTCAATGGTAAAAAGAATTGGTAGCGTGGTCCGACAAGCTGTTTGGCAATATGAGGTGCCATCAACCCTATAAAGGCAATACCACCTGTTACAGAAACTGCTGCTGCTGCTAGTGCCACAGCGACGATTAATAAGCGTAACCGTTCGCGCCCGATATTCATCCCAAGACCTACAGCTGTTTGCTCCGTCATCGCCAAGACATTTAGGACATTGGATTTATAGAAAATATACGGAATCCCCACGACAAGCCAAGGCACTAAAGCCCAGAAAAATGGCCAATCCGTACCCCAAACACTACCTGCAAGCCATTGGGCAATAAATTGCACATCACTTCGCTCTGCTGAGGAAATTAATACCATCATTACGCCAGATAAAGCAGAGGCTACCCCTACCCCAATTAAAATCAGTTGGACGGGTTGCACTCCTTTATTGCGTTGATAAGAGAAAAAGTAAATGCAAAGGGCAGTGAAAAGCGCACTACAAAATCCTACAACTGGCAATATATAAGCAAAGTGTGGAAGATCTCCATTTACAAGTAAATAAAAGACTGTAATCCCGACACCTGCTCCTGCATTAATACCAATGATCCCCGGATCTGCTAAATCATTGCGTGTAACCCCTTGTAGGACTGCACCTGCTAAAGCTAATGCCATCCCAGCCGCTGCTAATACCAACATTCTTGGTAAGCGAACTGAGAATAATACGAAGGATTCTTTAAAACTACCATCGCCTAGCAAGGTTGGGAGAATGCGATCAAACGAAACAGAGGCAGGTCCTAAAGAAATGCCTAAAACAAAAATGAATAACGTGACGATAAGCCAAGTAAAAAACCATTTTCGCTGTTTTTTGCGACCTTCTTTAAACAAATTGGCGTCCTCCCTTCCGTACTAATAGTAGGAAGAATGGTAGACCAAGAATCGAAACAATCGCTACAACCGGCGTTTCAAATGGTGCATTAATCATACGTCCTGCAAAATCAGCGGTCACCATAAACCAGCCGCCAATAATTGCGCTCATCGGTAAGACAAAACGATAGTCTGTCCCTACAAATGCGCGAACAATATGCGGAACCATTAAGCCAACAAATGCTAGATTCCCAACAAGAGCTACGGCAGAGCCTGCTAAAATAACGACAGCAAACATCATAATACCTTTAATCAAAGTTGTGTTTTGCCCAACACCTACCGCTACTTCTTCATTTAAACTTAAAATCGTTAATTGACGACTAAAAGCAAATGACAATAGGAGACCAATGACAATGACCGGAACGATCAATAACGCCTGCCATGTCGTGCCAATGAATCCGCCACTTGTCCACATCGAAACATCCTTGGAAATTTGAAATAAAATGCCCGTGCCTTCAGCAACCGCTTGTAATAAAGCAGTAACTGCTGCACCAGCTAAAACAAGTCTCAATGGAGAGAAACCTTTCTTAGTAGAGGCACCGATCCCATAAACGATCATCATACCAATTCCAGCCCCAATAAAGCAGGCTAAAATTAACGTATAATAGGAAAATTTCGGGATAAACGCCATCGTTAAAGCAAGGGCAGCATTTGCCCCTGCTGTTAAACCAAGTAGCCCTGGATCAGCTAATGGATTGCGTGTAACCCCCTGCATAATCGCTCCCGCAACTGCGAGTGCACTGCCAACAAAAATGGCAGCAATGATACGAGGAAATCGAATTTCACGTAAAATCGTGTAATGCTTACCACCACTTTGTCCGACAATTGCTTGATAGACATCTTGAATGCTCGTATTCGCTGCACCTAAGCACAGCGAGATACTAGCCGTGCCGATTAATACGATCAATGCAAGCAATACCTGAAGCCAAAATGGTAACTGTCGAAACTTTGTCATTTGCCTTCGCTACTCTCTACTAATTATTGTAAAAATTTTTCTTCAAAGAACTTTAGTTGATGTTCTAAAGTGATCGGGTCATTGAAATAAAAGGCATTTGCATTCACTTCAAATAAATGACCATTTTTCACTGCTTCTAAATCTTTAAACCATGCTGCATCTGTAAATGAGTTATCTTGGTCTTGGAACATACTGAAAATCACATAATCCCCTGCATAATCCCCTAAAACTTCTTGAGAAATTGCATAGTAGCCAGGCTCTAAAGCTGTTTCTTTAACTTTTTCAGGCATTTTCAAGCCCATTTCTTGATATAAAATCTCTGTTCCACGACCCCAGTTATCGCCATAAATATAAAATTGTTTATTAAAGTTTTCCGCCACTGTTACAGTTGCATCTTCACCGATTTTTTCTTTAATTTTTTTACCTGATTCTGCTGCACGTGCTTTAAAATCTTCTACCCATGCTGTTGCTTCTTTTTCTTTATTGACAACTTTACCGATTTCAATAAATTGTTGTAAATAATCTACTTTCCCATACGTAAATAATACAGTTGGTGCAATTTCTGATAATTTATCAGCATTTTCAATACCATTTAAACCAATGATTAAGTCTGGCTCTAGCTCAAGAATTTTTTCAACATCTGTATTTTCAACAACTACTGCATCTTTAATAGCATCTTCAAAGTTTGGATTTTTTGCTGCCCATGCATCTACACCGACAACATCAACATCAAGCTGTAATAAATCCCCTACAAAAGAAGATAATACGACTACACGTTTAGGGTTTGCCGGTACTTCAATAGGACCTGCTTCTGATTGATAAGTAATTGTCTCAGCTGAAGTTGCTTCTTTCGAGCCTTCATCAGCCTTTTCTGTTTTCTCTTCTTTATTGCCGCACGCCGCAAGTACGAGTACAAGCATCATAAACATTGGTAATAACCACTTCTTCATTGTCTTTCATTCTCCTTTAAACGGTTTGTAATAAGTTATATGTAATGCACATTGGTTTGTTCGTTCGTGGATCTTGACCAATTACAGCATCAATATTAAACACTTTTTTTAATACTTCTGGAACCATGACTTCTTCAGCTGTTCCAAATTTCACAAGCTCTCCTTGTGACAGTGCCACAATATAATCAGAAAAACGTGCAGCTTGATTTAAATCATGGAGGACCATAACAATCGTGCGCCCTTGTTCTTCATTGAGCTTATAAAGTAACTCTAGAACCTCTAATTGATGTGCCATGTCTAAATAGGTTGTCGGCTCATCTAAAAATATAATGTCGGTTTCTTGAGCTAAAGACATTGCAATCCACACTCGTTGACGCTGTCCACCTGATAAAGCATCTACAGATTGTAAGCGGAAGTCTTCTGTTTTTGTCACTTGTAAAGCCCAGTCAATGACCTCTTTATCTTTCTGTGATAAATTGCCAAAGCCCTTTTGATAGGGAAATCGACCGTAGGATACAAGCTCTTCCACTGTTAAACCATGTGCACTTTCTGGGCTTTGCGGTAAAATAGCCAGTTCTTTCGCCAATTCTTTCGTGTTCATCTTGGAAATATTTTGACCATCCAGAATGACCTGTCCACTCTCATGCTTTAAAATACGTGTAATGGCCTTTAATAAGGTAGACTTTCCGCAACCATTTGATCCAATGATCGTTGTGATTTTGCCATCTGGAATTTGCAGCGATAAGTCATGCACAATCGTTTTATTCTCATAACCAACACGAATCGATTCTACTTCTAAACGCAATTCGGACCCTCTCTTTCTTTTTACTTCATTCCATGCTATTATAGGCACTGTTAAAAATGATAATCATTATCACTAAAATTAGTCTAATTTTATGATAAGATTTTGTCAATTACTTTTTTACTATTAATTAAGGATGTGGCAATAAAAATGCAACATGTGTATGATGTGACAATTATTGGCGGAGGCCCTGCTGGCTTGTATAGCGCCTTTTATAGTGGTTTACGAGGATTAAAAACAAAATTAATAGAGAGCCAATCTCAACTTGGTGGAAAAGTATTACTTTATCCTGAAAAGCTTATTTGGGATATAGGAGGTCACCCCCCTATTTTAGGCGAGAAATTTGTTAAACAATTGATCCAGCAAGCTAAAACATTTGACCCTACGATCCTAACAAACACAAAAGTAGATTTTATTGAACAACAAGAAAATCTATTTATTGTACATACAGCAACTGGTGAAAGGCATTATTCAAAAACAGTTCTACTAGCGGTTGGTGGAGGGATTATTAATCCTCAGAAACTAACGCTGGAAGGTGCTGAGAAATATGAAATGTCCAATTTACACTATACCGTTCAATCCTACAAACGTTTTGTAAATAGGGATATCCTTATCTCTGGTGGCGGCAATGCGGCCATTGATTGGGCTGTCGAACTGAGCCCTATCGCTAAAAGTGTGACAGTGGTTTACCGTAAAGAAACATTATCAGCGCATGAGGCAACCGTAAAAGAAGCTATTGATGCTGGCGTCCTTATTGAATGTAATACGACGATTACAAAGCTTTTAGCAAATGACGATAAAACGGCTATTCAATTAGTGAGATGTGAAAACTCAAAAACAAAGGAAAGCTACACTCGTCAAATTGATGAGGTCATCATTAGTCATGGCTATAATTGTGAAGCGTCCCTCACGTTTGATGAAGCGATTTCGATTCCTAAAAAGGATGATTATTATTTTGAAGGCAAAGCAACAGGTGAAACCGTACAGCCTGGTATTTTTGCGGCAGGAGATATTTTATCATTTGAAGGAAAAATTAATTTGCTACTTGGGACATTCCAAGATGCAGCCAATGCGGTCAACTCTATTAAAACTTATTTAGAGCCAACTGCTTATCGCCATGGAATGGTGTCCTCTCATAATGAACTATTTAAAGAGAAAAACCGCTCCATTATCGAAAAGGAACTTGTCCCATCCCATTAATCATAATAGAAACCCTCTTAAGAAAGCATTCTTATGAGGGTTTCTTTCTTTTATCTGAATAAACTTAATAGTGCCCCCATCTGTCTTAACATATTTACGCCATTCGTAATCGTTCCAGCATGACCCATAATTGTATTTAGATGATCTGGCAACCTCCCTCCTATTCTAGGACCTTGAAATTGCTGATTGGGTGGATAGTTAGGTTGCATCGCTCTACCTCGAAATGGAGGACCAAAAGTTCCCATATTGTTTGAAGGATAGACTCCTCTTCTATAATTCGGCTGAAAATGTGGCATTTATACACCTCCTATCTAAAAGCTCTTCCCTAGTATATGTGCGTCTTTTATGAAGGAATTAGACGTATGAAGAAGTATCAAAAATTATCTATTTTTGTCCTATAAAAAATAGGGATTTCTAGCTTTTTACCATATGTAAGGGAACCATACTAGTTTTCTTTTCATACTATATAAAAAAGAAGGTGGTTTTCATTCAAAATTCTAATTATCTCCAATTTTTAGCGAAATTTGGTGTGGGTGGTGCCCATCCTGGGGGCATTAATCTATCAAAGGAAATCATGAAGAATGAGCGTATTCTACCAGCCTCACATATTTTAGATGTTGGCTGTGGAACAGGACAAACAGCTGCCTATTTGGCTTCCCATTATGCAGCCCACGTAACGGGTATCGATATCAATCCCATCATGATAGAAAAGGCGCGTCACCGCATGAAAAAAGCACATGTATCAGTCAATATCATTCAAGGCTCGATTGAGGAAACATCATTACCCAATGAAGCATTTGACTTTGTCCTTGCTGAATCAGTTCTTGCCTTTGTAAATAAACAACGTGCATTGCAAGAGATTTTCCGTTTATTGAAAAAAGGTGGACGCTTAATTGCCATTGAATTTACCGTCCCTATGCTCCTTTCCACACAGCAGGCAGACGACATCCAACAATTTTACGGATTTGATGCGCTCCTCACGAAAAAGGATTGGGTTGCTTTATTCCAAGAGACAGGGTTTCAAGATATTCGCATACAAAAAAACAAGGATATCTTATCCAAGCCAGAATTCCACATTTCTAAGGATATCGAATCCACCTTGTATGATGTCATGGATCAGCATATGAGGATGAACGAAAAATACGATACTATTTTAGATTATCGCATCTATATATGTACAAAATAATCTTTTAGCCAGCATACAAAGCGTTGCTGGTTTTTTGTTATGACACCTGTCATATAGTTTCTTTGACTCGTGTGAATAGGTTTTCCCCTCCTGTTTTTCTTATCATGAATTTAAGAAAAACAAAGAAAGAGTGATAGAACAATGCAAACACAACAAAGGCTTCCCTTTATCGATATGCTAAGAGGCTTCGCTGTCTTAGGAACGCTCGGAACAAATATTTGGATTTTTGCTTATCTCGGTGATTTATCGTATATCACAACGAGTAATTATACTGGTTGGTGGTCTTTCAATGATTTTTTACGAATGTTAGTGCTATTTTTCGTCAATGGAAAGCTCCTAGGATTATTAACGATTATGTTTGGAGTAGGTTTACAGCTAAAATACCAGCAAGCACTTCGTAAAGGAAATGCTTGGCCAGGCATGTATCTATGGACGATTGTCTTTTTAGGGTTGGAGGGACTGCTTCATTACACACTTGTCATGGAATATGATATTTTAATGAGCTACGCCGTTACGGCTTTTATCGTGGCTATTGTAATTAGATTAGGCGACAAAGTGATGACATGGGCTTTCTATCTTTTTGGTAGCTTTCATGTCCTCCTCATTCTCTTTATTTTTGTCATTTCCTTGCTTGCTGGTAGCGTTTCCCTAAATGGTATTGAAACTGTTGCAGCCATCTATGAAAATGGTACATGGCTGGAGCAAGTACAGCATCGCGTAACAAACTTTTTATTTTATCGGACAGAAGCTATTTTTATTATCCCTATGAATGTTTTTTTATTTATTCTTGGCGTCAAGTTCATGCGCAATGAGGTTTTTTCACCAACGAATAAAGGTCATCAGGCTCGGCAAAAGCTGTTTACAATCGGTGTATTCATTGGCATTCCATTAAATTTGCTAATTTTTATTCCAGGGGGGCTTTTTGATTTACCTGTTCGTTATTTATGTGCTCCGATTCTATCGATTGGCTATATTGGAATTTTAGGTAAACTGGTAGAATATAAGAGGCTAGATTGGCTTTGGCAACGATTTGCCAATGTCGGCAAAATGTCATTAAGCTGTTATGTGCTGCAAAATGTGCTGGCGTCTATTATTTTTTACGGCTGGGGACTTGGCATAGGTGGTCATGTAAATAGCATTCTTATCATAAGTATTTGGATTGCCCTTTCTTGCCTACAGCTAGTACTAGCAACATTTTGGCAGCAGCAGTTCCATATTGGCCCGATGGAATGGGTACGTAAAAAAACGATTCACGCGCTGACAAAGAATAAGCAACAGAGGATGGTGTAAGCCATAAAAATATATCCCAGAGAACAAGTTAAACATTATTTAATTATCGATGTTGTATCTATAATTGTATTAGTAGCCATGGTGTTATGGTCTCAATCCGCTCTCCCTTTCATAGCTAAATTAGCTATTTTATTCTTGTACCTAGGTGCCTTCTATATGGCTTTATGGAATCGAGATTGGAAGCTACTACTTGCCTCAATTATAGGCTTCCTTCTTATTACCATCCTTGCTATTTACGAGGACATCTTCATGCTTATTTTCGGATTTACCTTTGCCGATTTATTAGGAAGAGCGAAATCAAAATGGCATATTGCTAGCGGAATTTTAGGGATGGCTGTCATGTTTTTAATCGTTTTCTTGGCGACCACAAATTCCCTAGCACTTGTTGATTCACAGGTACTAGTACCCATGATGATCATTCAATTGGTATTCCCTATCCTCATTTATTTTGTAGAAAAATCGAAAAATCTACAAAACGAATTGACAGATGTTAATACCCAGCTTGTTCAGCAGGAGGAAAGACAGCGCATTGCTAGAGATCTTCATGACACCATTGGTCACACCCTGACGATGATTAAAGTGAAAACAGAATTGACTACTAAACTTATCGACCGGGATCCTTCCAGTGTCAAACAAGAATTAAACGACATATTAGCTACAACGCGTACAGCCCTAAAGCAAGTACGTGAGCTTGTTTCGGATATGAATTTCGTGTCTCTACAAACGGAGCTGCACCACTGCCAGCAGCTATTACAAAGTGCCAATATTAAGACCACCATTCACAATCACTGTCCAAAAATTGTTCTTTCAAGTGTTGAGGAAACAATGCTAGCTTTATGTGTACGTGAGGCTACTACTAATATGCTAAAGCATAGTCATGCTCAGAACTGCCATATGCAAATCCACTGTCGAACTAGACAATATACCATTGCTATTCAAGATGATGGGATTGGTTTGGAACAAAAGGGACTGGGCAATGGCATGAACTCGATGAAAGAAAGAATGCGTGTTCTGCAAGGGGATGCCCTGTTTGAAGACAATACAAAGACAGGCACAAAGGTGATATTGAGCATACCCATTCAAGATGGAAAGGAGCCCCCGTCATGATACGAGTTTTACTAGCAGAGGACCAACAAATGTTACGTGGTGCCTTAACATCCCTTTTGTCATTCGAACCCGATATTGAAGTAATCGCTGAAGTTTCTGATGGTCAAAAAGCATGGGACTACATTCAGCAGGAATTACCCGATGTTTGCCTTGTAGATATTGAAATGCCCCATCTCTCAGGGTTAGAACTTGCAGAAAAAATTAAAGTGGCCAATTTGCCCTGCAAAGTGATGATTGTCACAACGTTTGCACGCCCAGGCTATTTACAAAAAGCAATGGATTGTGAAGTACACGGCTACTTACTGAAAGATGAACCGATTGATTATTTAATCGCTACGATTCGCAAGATTATGCAGGGTGAAAAGGTGGTCAGTAAAGATTTAGCCGCTACTTTATTTATGAAGGAGCAAAATCCTTTAAATGAGCGAGAAATTGCCGTGCTACAACTAGTGAAGGAAGGCTTAACCACTCACGAAATCAGTAAACAATTATTTTTAACTAAAGGTACCATTCGTAATTATTTATCAACGACTATACAGAAACTACAAGTAGAATCAAGACAGCAAGCTGCTCAAATAGCGAGTGATAAAGGCTGGCTATAAATCAAAAAATCTCGCCACCACTGTGACGAGATTTTTTTATAGGAGAACATATGACTGTTTATTTACCTTGTAGAACTACATTTGTCGCAGTAGCCCAATTATTTAATGGCATTACTGTATAGCTTACACCAGCTTTTAATGTGCCACCATTCGCAATATCAAAGATCCCTACTGCCCCTTTACGTGATGAATATCGATATTGAGCTTGTAATGTGCTGCCATCATTACCACGAAGTTCGACACTTCGGCCAGCTAATAAATCCGATTGGGGATCATTTGTTAATTGTAATTCAAATGATTGACTATCGATAGCATTAGCTGATTGCAATGTAAATGGTGCCTTTTTATTGGCAACAAAGCTCTTTTCATCAATTTCTGCCCATTGAGAATACACTCGGTATGTGACACCTTGTTTTAAAGTTTGACCTGCTGGTAATCTAAATTGAGGTGCTTGTTTACCATCAGCTGCTTGTGTGAAAGGCACATAATTAGCAACAAACTCCTCCCCTTCACTTGTTTTCACTGTCACATAGCGATCACGTAAAGAAGAAATAACATCAAATCGCTTCCCACTTGCATCACGATTTTGACGATTTATGCTAAATGCATGATCTCCACGTCCTCCACGGTAAGCCTCAATGATATTGGCATAATCCACCACACCATCCTCTTGGAATGACTCCAATGTAAAAGTATCATCAGTTACTTGCGTCACATTTCGTACAAGTACTTTTTCATCTGTCCCTTCAAAGACTCTATTACGTTGTTCTTTATAGCTCAATCTGTAGACGAAATCATCTTCCTGGAACGTAACAGGTACAATATATGTACTCGTAGAATCGGTCATTAATCGTGGAACATTGACAATCTCTAAATTTCCATTAAAATTAAAATCTTTTTTAATTGCCTCTAAATTGTTTGGATCAATATCGGCTGCTGCTAAAGGTTGGGTAAATGTAACTTGTAATGTCATTGTGTTGATTGGCTTAACTTTAGTAATTCTCGCCACCTGCTCATTGTTCGCAGCTGCTACTACTTTCTGACCTGCTGCATCTGCATTTAACGGCTCACTAAATGTAACTAGACCTGCTGATAATACCGATAAAGCTAGTGCTGCTGGGACAATACGTTTTCTCAATTTCATCTTACAAACTCCCCTTTTGGTTTAATTTGGTTTACAATATTTATCATAAAGTCCATATCTAAACTGCCAATAAATAAAATATTAAAAAAGAATTAAAAAATAGAGAAATATATTTAAGATTAGAGTTGACGATAGAAAAGAGCCATCGAGAGTGAACTTCTCGACGGCTCTTATTCAGGACGACTATTAGATGAATGACTTTAGGGAGAAATGAGAAATATAGTGCTTTATGCAGAAAAGTGCTTGGAACGAAGAGCGACGACTCCTGTACCGGCTTTATTTGGCTCCTGCGGCAATAAGGATTTCTTCAATCTCCTTAAACCCTTTCTGTTTCGCGTGCTGTAAGGGTGACACATTATTTTTATCTGGAATATTGACGTCAGCACCATAATCAACCAACAGTTGAATGGCCGTTTGCTGTGTCGGATTGCCGTTATTTAATACAATCGCTTCCATTAATGCCGTCCATCCCAAATGATTGACATGATTCACATCGATATTAGTGGTAGTTAATAATTCCTCAATGACATCAATATAGCCGTGCTCAGCTGCAGGAATTAATGCCGTTCCCCCATAGCGATTTACAATTGTAGGATCGGCACCTGCTTGAATCGTTAGCTTTAATATATCCAAATAGCCTTCCGCACCAGCATATAAGAAAGGCGTGTTTTTCATATCATCCTGGATGTTTACATCGGCACCTGCATCGATTAGTAATTTCGCTACTTCCACATCCTGATTATAAGTAGCAATCATTAATGCTGTTCGATTATTTGAGTCCTGCGCATTAATATCTACTTTTTCATTGATAACCCTTTTAAGCGATTCTATATTTCTATTTTCTACCGCTTGAAACAATTGACTAGCCAAATCTGTTGCCACCTCCTCATTTCCATCTTTATTAAGCTTTATGGCCTCCGTATCATTTGGGGCACATCCCTGCAGTAAAAATGATAAAGCGATCGTGACCGCTTGCATTTTTTTCATTTGCCATGCACCTTCCTCACTAGGTAATTTCGTTGTTATATTCTTAGTTTACAAGTCATTGCTAAATTGCCTATTAACCATTTCTTAAAAAAGTCTAAAATTTCAATAAAAAAACCTCGTCAAGACGACGAGGCGTTGATCTTATACATTTAGGCGGTAACCTGCACCCCATACGGTTTCCAAAAACTTGGGCTGTGCAGGATCACGTTCAATTTTTTCACGAAGCTTTCGTATATGCACAGTAACGGTGGAAACATCTGCAGCGGATTCATAGCCCCAGTTTCGCTCATATAATTGTTCTTTACTTAATACTTGATTTGGATGTTTGACAAAAAATACAAGCAAATCGAATTCCTTAGTTGTAAAGGCCACTTCTTCACCATTCACAAATACCTTACGAGCGGATGTATCGATCGTAATACCATGGATAGACAACATATTATTCGTTGGCTGGTTAGACGCTAAACGCTCATATCTTGATAAATGCGCCTTGACCCTTGCCACAAGCTCACTTGGACTAAAGGGCTTGGTAATATAATCATCTGCTCCTAAACCAAGCCCTCGGATTTTATCTATATCCTCTTTTTTTGCCGACACAAATAAGATGGGAATATTGTTCACTGCTCGAATTTGTTTACAAATTTCAAAGCCATTCATTCCTGGAAGCATAATATCTAAAATAATTAAATCATAATCTCCATGAAGTGCCTGCTTCAGCCCCTCATCGCCATTATGTTGTATATCTACCATAAAATCATTAATTTCTAAATAATCACGTTGGAGCTCTGCTATGCTCACTTCATCTTCAATTAATAGTATTTTTTTCATGATCTTTCCTCATTTCCTCATCCTTTTTCAATGAAATGAAAATGCTCGTTCCCTTTGTCAATTCGCTCTTTGCCCAAATATCGCCGCCCATTTCAAGGACGATTTGTTTTGCAATCGCTAACCCAAGACCGCTACCACCTGTTTGCGAATTTCGAGAAGGCTCCGCACGATAAAACCGGTCAAATATATGTGGTAATGCTGTAGGATCAATACCCGCACCATTATCCGTAACTTGAATGATGGCATCATCTACTCGTTCATGCAGGGAAATAATAATTTGCTTATAGGGTTTATCCATATATTTTTCACTATTGCTCAATAAATTAGATAAGACACGTCTTAACTTATCCCTGTCTGCCATAGCAAAAAGCGGTGAGCCTGCTGATATATATTGTAAATGAATATCTCTGGCAATAAAGTCAAAACTAGCATCCTCCACATAATCATGCATATATTGTTGAAGATTCACACTGTCCATTTGGAACGGAACCTTTTTCAAATCCAATTTGGAAAATAAGAATAATTCATCAATTAATACGTCCATATCCTTAGCTTTCGTATAGATCGTCGTTAAATATTTATCCATTTTCTCTTCGGTATTCGCTACACCATCTTTAATACCTTCTACATAGCCAATAATAGAGGTCATCGGTGTTTTTAAATCATGGGAGATATTCGATAAAAGTTCTTTCCGATTCTCTTCATATTGAAGCTGAATTTGTACAGACTCCTTGAGCTTGACTCTCATTTCCTCAAACGATCGATTGAGCTGACCTATTTCATCATTAGAACGAGATGATATTTCAAAATCTAAATCACCCGATTTAATTCGTTGAGCCCCTTCTTTTAAGGCTGTGATAGGGTTAATGATACTTCTAGACACTAAATAATTTAATAAACCAATAATCATTAGAAATAATACAAATAAAATACCTAATAAAATAGGTAATAATTCTCGCGTTATTTCCGCATGTGAACTTACCTCTCTTAAAACAAAGATACTCCCCTCCGTTTTGTCAGGGAAATAAAAATCAAACTTCACATACGTATAAAACGCTTGATTGATCATGATTGTGTCACGTGAATTAATATTGGTCGCCTCAAAACCTGGTAAACTTTGCAGTAATAATTGTTGATGCTCTTGCTGTGTGGCATAAACAATTTGATGGTCTTTCCGCACTACAATCTCAATGGAAGGAGCATTGATCGTTTGTAGCTGTTCAATATCTAAAAGCTGCTGGGGATTATTTTTAGCCAATAATTTCAAATCTAAAAAAGCATTTTCCTCTACTGTTGTTAAAGGCTTTTGGACATATGACTTTTTATAAAAATGCTCAATTGCTTTAACATCACCTGTGATCGCAAAGGCAAAAAGAAAAACAGCTGCAAGTAAAAGCGTGATTGCAATAATAATAACGCCTACATAAGATAGCAAAAACCTCGTTTTAATCGACATCTAAATTCCCCCAATTAGCTGAAACTAATAGCAATGTACCATACAAATCTTAAAACTTTATAAAATCGCGCTGAAAAATCTATAAATAATTTTTAGCATCAACATAGTATTCGGCTTACACCATATGAAATAATCAACACAAAAAAAGATACGACACCTTTTGGTTGTGCCGTATCCATTATCGTTATTTAGTTTCTTCTGCTCTTAGTTTCTTTTTAGTTTGCCATCCTAAAATGAAATATTCAATCAACACCACTGCGATCAATGAGGCACCGAATAATGGCATGATAATCCCTAAAATAATAAGGAAGATGACGAAAGGAAGTGAGATTTTATGTGAAATTTGTGGTGGAGCAGACAGCTCACCTTTTTTCCTACGTAAAATCCAAGTGCGAATTCCCCATACAATTACTGCTAAAAAGGCTAAACATACGAGTAAGTTTAACAGCTTATTTGGCCAGCCAAACAAATGTCCTTCATGTAAAGGAATGCCCCATGTAAAGAACTTCGCCAGCATACCATAATCCTTGTAGTTAACCTGATCAATAAACTTGCCGCTATATTGATCAAAATACATCGTTGCTTCGTCTGTAGGCTTGACATCAAGTCCTGTTACACCTGAATTACTAGCCTTTGCCACTGTATAAACGCCTTCTTCGTTTGACGGATAAATAATCGAATACGGTTTGGCGATATTCATGGCCGTGATTTCTTTTTCAAGATTAGCAATCGTCATTTGGTTGTCGTTTGTATAACGGACAGACCCACCACCGTGATGCTGTGCATGTTCTCCCTCAGATGTTGGAGCCTCTAATTGACGAGTTGCCCACGGAATCTCAGACACATCTGATGTTGGTGGCTTTTGCTGTAATAATGGGTAGCCGAAAGTTGGACTTTCTGACGCTATATTGGCCAGTATTGAACCTTGAAAAGCCGACCATAAAAGCCCTGTAGAAATAAACATCACCATTGGAATAGTAATGATGGTCCCAACAAGCGCATGGTATCTCTTACTTTTTTGTCGTTTATTTTCCGACTTGCGCTTTTTCAATAAATCGCCTTTAAATGTCATATAAAGTCCGGATAGCAATAAAAAGATCGTCCAGCATGCCGCAAGTTCTACTAAATAATTGACAAATGTACCACCAATAAATAGAGAGCTATGGGTATTTCTCATAATATTAGAAAATGTATAATTGGCATCCTGACTACCAACCATTTGATTTTGATCATCTAAAAATACATATTTCTGTTCATTGCCATTTGATAAAGTTAAACGTGTATTATAAGGCTCTTCCAACATAATCACTTTTGTCGTGGAGTATCCTGCAAATGCTGCCTCTGCTTTTTCCACTGCTTCATCAATAGTTAAGACCTCTTCTTTATGGCTATCGCCAAAAAAATAATCATCATATAAACGATTTTCTACATCTGTAAAAAACAAATAACCGATCCCACTTAATGTGAGAGATAGCAGTAATGGCGTAATACACAGAGCTGCGAAAAAATGCAAACGCCAAAACCTTGAATAAAGCAGATTTTTCATTTTTAATCTCCAATCTATTTGATCAAATACACCTCACCGTAATTGCCGCTGTTGTTAGGCTGCGACCAGATTTTGAAGAGGAGCTTGGCCGGAAAGTTCATCTTCAAAATCTGTGATATCCGCTTGAGGCATTATCTTGATTCAGTAGGCGTTTGAACACTCAATTAGCATGCATCCCCCTATGAAGGAGGAACCTTCTGTATTACAAACATTTGCTGAATGAAGATAAATATCAAATTTATTATATAAAGTAAAAGTGAAATATGAATGAAGTCCTAAAGGCAGTTTTATGACAAACAAATGTATTCCTAGTGGTATTATGCTATTTATCAATAAAAAAATCATAGCCAAACAAGTAATGATACAAATTTGGCTACGAATTAGGGTAAATTTATAAACTCATATTCACAAGGATTTTACATTGGCTACGATCTTTCATTAGTGCTTCAAATCCTTTTTCAACGATATCCTCTAAAGCAATTTGGCTTGTAATCACTGCCTGCCCATCGATTACCTCACGTGCTAGTAATCGAATGACCTCTGGGAAAATATTCACGTAAGCGAATGAACCGCTAATTTTCACTTCAGGTGAAACTACCGCATTCGGATTGAATTCAACTGGTTTTTCCCAAACACTGACGATTTTAAATTCACCACCCGGATGAACAGCACTTACGCCGCTTGAGAAAGTTGCTTGTACACCTGCTGCGTCATATGCAACATCCACACCGCCATTTGTTTTTTCACGAATAAAGGCAACAGCATCTGTGTCGATTGGATTAACGACATAGGTTGCGCCTAGCTCCAATGCTTTTTGGCGTCGTTCATCAGAAACCTCTACTACAAAGATTTCACTTGCTCCTGCTGCTTTCACAGCTTGCAAAATTAATAAGCCAATGGGACCTGCACCAAAAATAGCGGCTGTATCTCCTAGCTTTAATTGACTTTGACGAACAGCATGAACAGCTACGGCTGTAGGTTCAACAAGTGCGCCTAGCTCTAAGCTCATACCTTCAGGGAGATGATAAATATTTTCCTCACGAACAACAGCATATTCTGCAAAACCACCTGAAATCGTATAGCCATATGACTGGCCGCTTTTACATAAGTTTGAATAGCCACGTTTACAGTTCGCACATTTTCCACATGGGATAGGTGGTTCCACTGCCACACGATCTCCCACTTTGGTGTGAGTGACACCCTCTGCCACCTCCACCACTACTGCCGAAAATTCATGTCCTAATATTGGCTGTGTACGGAAGGCATAAGCACCTCCTACATACTCATGTAAATCACTGCCACATATCCCTGCAAATGCGATTTTTACTTTCACCATTCCATTTTTTAGTACAGGTAGTTCGGCTTCCTCTACGCGAATATCTTTCATGCCATAAAATTTTGCTGCTTTCATTGCGATTACCTTCTTTTTTAATAGTTTGTTTGTAGACCATTTAACACGAAATCGACTGCAAGATCTGCAATTTGTTCAGGTGTTAATGGCAATGCGGATCGATTTAAAAATGGATTATTGAGTGAGTACATTAATGTCCCCATGATGAAGTTAAGAGCAATATCAATGGAATCAAAATGAATTGATCGTTGCTCTAAACAAGCTTGTAAAATTGTCCGAAGCTGCTCCCAGGAAGGTAGAAATACGTCCTTCAGCATCTCTAATCGTGGACTATTCATCACAATTTCTTGCTGTAAAATATCAATTAATTCATGCTCATGTATGCGATAAAGGACAAAGTTTCTGCAAAAGCTACGAAGTGCTTCTAGTGAATTATTGACATCATAATGCGCATTCATAAAAGTATGGCGGAGTGGCTCGAATAGTGCATTAAAAACATTTTCTTTGCCACCGAAATGATAGGAAACAAGGGCGAGTGATACATTTGCTTCATCACAAATTTGTCTCACCGTCGTTCCATCGTATCCTCTTGAAGAAAACAATAATTTTGCCGCCTGTAAAATTTGATCTTTTACCTCTTTATTTTTTTCTTTTAGTATTAAATCTTTTTTATCGACAGGTCTCACCTCTTTTTTGAACAAATGTTCAAAACGATTGTTCAATAGAATCTTACGCCTCCTACAAAATGTTGTCAACAAATGCGCAATAAAAAAGGCTACCCCATAAAGAAGTAGCCCTTCAAACTTTCACTATCCAATTAATTCCTTCATCACATTTGCATACGCTGCTAAAATAGATTGCTCATGTGCCGTATCATGCCCAACATATTGTTCAACAAGCTCCTTCAAAGGCTTTGGCTCTTGCATAATTTCAAATTTAAATAAACTTTCATAGTACTCAACAACTTGTGGATTCATGTGGACCACTCCTTTAATAATTTACATAAAAAAGACATCTTTCCCTCATTAGAAAGATGTCTTTTATGACAAATACACGACATAATACGATGTTTGCCATATGGAAAAAAGCTTTCTATTATTCATAGAAGCTACCTTGTTAGCAATCATCATACTATGAGCATGCAGGAGAATTTCTCTAGTCACACTCAACACCCCCTATCCGCGTAGGTTTTTTGGCTGTACTGGATAAAGGCAGGTCTCCTGGCTTATGTTCATCACACCTTTCACCTTCCCATTACAAGGCGTAACAGTGGTCTCTTGAAATGTGCTCCCATTTACAGTTGCGGGACAGCGTCGGATTTTCACCGATCTTCCCTTTTAAACAAACCCAATTCGGTTTGTACCTCTATCCTATTATTCCGTTTTTATTATTATACCATAAGGTTTGTTCGATCTTAATAGATTCAAAAAAACTATAGTTTATTCACCCATTCAGCTATTTCCACCATATTTTTAGCATTGCACACCCTATTTAAAGTGAATATTGCAAAAACTAATTACATTAGTTAAAATAAAAATAAGATTAGCTTATAGGAGGTATTATAAGAATGAAGGTTTCGACTATTAACACCGTATATCAATTGTCATTTATGCCAAGAATATTTCCTGTTAATTGTTATTTTGTAGAAGAGCAACATGAGCTAACACTGATTGATGCCGCATTACCATATAGTGCAAAAAGTATTATAGATGTAGCTAAAACTATAGGAAAACCAATAACGAAGATCATTATTACCCATGCACATAATGATCATCTAGGAGCGTTAGATACATTAAAAGAAGAAATACCTGATTGTCAGGTGTACATCTCTTCAAGGGATGCCCTCTTATTGGAGGGGAATAAAACTTTGCTTCCTAATGAAAAGGCTGTACCGATTAAGGGAGGGCTTCCTAAAAACATTAAAACGAAACCAGACCTATTACTGGAAGAAGGTGCACGGGTTGGTTCATTAGAAGTGATTGCAACCCCAGGTCACACTCCTGGTTCTATTACTCTTTTCGACACACGCAATAGAAGTTTAATTGCTGGAGACGCCCTTATAACAAGAGGAAAGCTTGTCGTATCAGGTATGATGAATCCATTATTTCCGTTTCCTGCCCTTGCTACATGGGATAAAAGCACAGCACTTGAAAGCGCAAAAAAATTAAGTAAATTAAATCCAAGCCTACTAGCTGTCGGACATGGAAAGATGTTAATGCAGCCACAGAAGCTTTTGGAAATAGCTATTGCAGAAGCAGAAAGAAGTTTACTAAGACAATAGGAGATGAGGAAATGTCTCGTCGTATGAAATTAGATTTATCTATTATTGTACAAAAGGCAATAGAATTAGTTGATGAACACGGATTAGACCAACTGTCAATTGGGCTATTAGCAGAGAAATTGGAAGTGCGACCGCCTTCCCTATATAACCATCTTGATGGATTACCTGAATTGAAGCAAAAGTTAGCCATTCAAGGCGTCAAGAGCCTGCAAGCATCTATGCTTCAAGCAGCAGCGGGACGCTCAGGCGATGATGCCATCCGTGCAATTAGTAAAGCTTATATTCAATTTGTTCGAGAGCACCCTGGCTTATATGATGCTAGCACTCGCTTTCCAGATGCTAATGATCTAGATTTGCAGCAGGCTCAAGAATCTATCGTACAGCTTGTACTTCGTGTATTAGAAACCTATCATTTGCAAGATGAAATGGCGATTCATATGGTCAGAGGACTACGCAGTATTCTTCATGGATTCACCTCTATTGAACAATTAGGGGGATTCGGGATGCCTCTTGATAGAAATAAAAGCTTTTCCATCTTACTAAACACTTTTATAGAAGGTATTCATGCAGTTATGCTCAATCAGCCTGAAACGTAGATGTTGACACACCACCCTAATTTGTAAATATTTAGTGATTAATCTATAATTAGCTATAAATATAATGGGAGGTAAAACTATGATTATTGCTTTACATCATGTGCAAATTACTATTCCAAAAGGTTCAGAGGAGCAAGGGAAAGATTTTTATTGCGGTGTCTTAGGTCTAAAAGAAATAGAAAAACCCCATTCTCTTAAAGGTAGAGGCGGGTTTTGGTTACAGCTTGGTCACCAAGAGGTACATGTAGGAACAGAGGATGGCTTTGATCGATTGTCGACAAAGGCTCATATTGCGTATCAAGTTGAAGATATTGATTATTGGAAGACGAAACTAGCCAAACATCAAATCGAAATAGTAGAATCTGTACCTATCCCAAGTTATGAGCGTTTTGAATTCCGAGATCCATTTGGTAATCGACTAGAAATCATACAGGCAATTGCCTAAACTGTCCTATTTGAGGGCAGTTTTTTTAAATGAAACCCGCACATATTACAGTTTACTGAAACATTTGTAATATAACTGTAAATTCCTTCGATAAAGCCATTTATAGCAGGCGTTGAGGCACTCCCCACTTCTCCCTGGCAACATTTACCGTCAAGAAGCCCTATATTTTCATGCTACGATTATTTCCAGGCAAGACGATACAGGAGAAATCCTACTAGAAGCTTCAGGAGGTAATATACAACATGAATAAACGATTTTTATCTACAACACTTGCATTAACAATTGGATTTAGCTCATTCGGATTAGTCCAAACAGCGATGCAGCCAATTCAAGTAGAGGCAGCTACAACAAATGCACAAAACAACGCTCAGGCAGTTGCCGCTAAAGCCGATCAATTGATTCAAACTGGTAAAAGCTTAATGGGTCAATCGACATATAGCAATACGGTTTACAAGCCTACATATCCTTATAAATTTTCTTGTGCTTCATTTTTAATGTATATCTTCGAGAAAAATGGTGTAGATCTTGGGACGTATAATGAAAACTATATGATACAACAAGGCACATATGTAGCGCGAAACCAATTACAAAAAGGTGATTTACTATTCTTTAAGAGTAAAAAAACAGGCACGGATCCCGATCATGTAGGTATGTATATTGGTAACAATAAAATGATCCACATGGCTGATTCCAAGCAAAATATCGTAATCTCAGATTTAAATAGTAAACCATATTATACTGAAAACTATGTATCCGCACGACGCGTTTTACCTACCCTACTATCTGCCAACCCAGCAACAAAAGGCGATAAAATTGTAGAGAATGCGATAACGTATAAAAATAAAGCAACGATTAGTTCTTCAACGAATGAATCGAGCCTACGCTTTACAGCTCCAGCATTTGTCGATTTCGTCTATCGTAAAAGCGGTGTGACACTAGGCGCAAAAACGTTAACTGATTTAATGAACCAAGGATCAACAGTAGCACGTGCAAACTTGAAAAAGGGTGATTTAGTATTCTTTAATAGTGTGGCAGGCTCAAAAAATCCTTCAATTGTTGGGATTTATGCTGGTGATCACCGTATTATCATCCCTAATTCCGATGGTGTAATGACGAGAGTTTTATTAGTTGATTACTATAAAGAACACTATATTACAGCTAAGCGGGTTTTCTCTGACACCCCCTCGGTAAGTGCACCTTCAGCGAATACGTCTGCCGATAAGATTATTGCTACAGCTTCAGGTTTAACTAGCAAAGCAAAATTTGGCTATACGTATAATGAGAGTGCACTAACTTTCACAAGTGCGGGATTTACGTACTATGTATTTAACAAGAACGGCATTGATTTAAAGGATAAACTAGCGAGCAAACAGGCTTTAGTTGGTACAAAAGTACTCAAGTCTCAGCTTCAAAAAGGTGATTTATTGTTCTTCTCAACGAATGATGGAGGAGCAAATATTACACAAACAGGTATCTATTTAGGAAATAATCAATATATTAGTATGACTACAAACAATGTTGTCAAACAAAATTTAAGTTCCACTTGGGCGCAAAAGAATTATGTTACAGCTCGACGTGTGATAAAATAACAAAGCTTTAAATGGTAGGGTGTCTCAATATTGGAGACACCCTTTTTAGTTAGGATAGATTTTTAAGATTGTTGGCAAATTCAATCATGGATCTACTCGACATCGGTCCTTTTATGAGAACAATCGTGTCCGCGTCAAGCTTTGGTTTCAATATTTCTAATACACCTGTTACATCTTTAAACGTATGAACCTCTGCTTTAGTTCCATCTTTTTTTGCTTGGTCAGCAATTGCCTCTGCCCTTTTGCCGATCGTAATTAATGTATCTATCTGTCTTTCAGCTACTTTGGAGCCAATTTCCCGATGATATTTTTCTTCAAAATTTCCTAATCGCTTTATATCCCCTAGCACAAGAATAACTTTTTTCTCTTTTCCTACTGTATCTAACACTTTCAAGGCTGCTTCGACAGAAGTCGGATTATTGGTCCACGTATCATCAATAATCGTACTGTCACCTATCCCTTTCGTAAATTCTAAATGTCTCGCCATCTGTTTAAAGGTTCTTAACCCTGCAATGGCTTGACGTATGGAAAGTCCCATTTCGCTACAGGCAGCAATGGCGGCTAACGCATTATATACTTGATGCTCACCGTAACCAGGTACAAACACATTATACTTAGTGTCTGCTACTTCTAGCACGAATTTCATGCCTGTATGAGCAAATTCTATAGCGGAAGCTTTGTAATCAGCCGAATCCTGTAAGCCAAATTTAATAATTTTCCCTTTAAATTTTTGTAATGATATTTTTTCGATATTGGTATCATCTGCATTAATTAGTAGTGTACCATCTGCTCGAATTCCCTCGACTATCTCTGCTTTTGCTTTAATATAACCTTCAAGATTGAGACAGCCATCTAAATGGTGAACACCAATATTTGTAATAATGCCGATAGTTGGTTGATAGATCATGCATTGATGTTTTATATTACCTGTATTCCCTAAGCCTAGTTCAAAAATGGCTGCCTGTGTTTTATCATCAACACCCGTCAAATAGGGCAATGATTGCCTTGGCTCATTTTTACTACTAACAGATGCTTGCACTTGCCAATGTTTACTAGCGATATGTTTTAGCATCTCTTTCGTTGTCGTTTTACCACAGGTTCCTGTCAATGCCACTACCGGAATTTGAAAAAGGCCTCGATAATATTCAATAAATGTCCAGTATGCCTGTGCAACGCTTTTGACGTGTAAAACCGTTGTATTATCTAACGCATTTTTCAACTCAGTAGCCGGTTTATCGGAAATGACAAGGGAGGGCCCCTTTCTATCAATCTCTTGCCAATTGATTTTATCACTTCGACTAACAAACATAAGTGTGTGATTGTGAATTAAATCATGTCGATTATAGTAGATTGCATGCTTCACAGACCATTGATCTGATCCATGGATAATTTTCCCCTGTAGGACGCTTCTAATTTTTTGCACACTAATGGATTGCAAGTATACTACGCCTCCTTTCTTTATCAATCTTGTACAGACCTATTAATTCTCTTGATCAAGAATGCTACATTTCTGATCAATTACTATACGTTATTAGATTGGCATTCTATATGACACAGTTAATATCCTATAAATGAAGAAGTGAGCTAAATTGTGGGAGGTGGCGGTTTAAATTTAAGCTCAGCTGCTAATTTGGAAACCTGTTCACTATACATATCACCCTTTATAAGGACTATCGTATTTTCATCTACAATCTTCTGCAACAATGGATAAACAAGCGTGCTATTTTTATAGGTATAAACAGGAGCGTTAAACCCTAAATTCACAGCATGATCAGCCATGATTCGCGCGTGCTCTCCAATAGTAATGAGCACATCCACACCAATACGGTGAATTAATTCACCCGCCTGCTCATGAATAATATAGCCCCATGAACCCAAATCGGTAATCGTGCCAATAACAGCAATTTTTTTCTTGCCTTCTCCGAGATCATTCAACACTTTTAAGCCTGCCTCTAAGGAAGTTGTAGTAATACTCCATGTATCATCTAAAAGCATGGAATGATTAATGCCCTCAAAGAGCTGTAATTGCTTTTTCAATTGACGGAAAGATTGGAGTTGATTGGCTGCCACCGGAATGGGTACCCCTATTTCATAAGCCGCTGCAATGGCAGCAAGGGCGTTGTACACTTGATGTTGGCCAAACCCTGGTACAAATATGTCATAGATTTTTCTATTATGGTGCAGCTTAAAGTTCATACCCTTTTGATAATATTGGATATGGCTTGCACGAAAATGACAAGAATCATGGATGCCTACCTTCAATACGCGCCCATTAAACTTAGAGATATCTAGTTTTTTAGTATTCATATCCTCACCGTTTATGATGAGGGTCCCTTTTGGCTGAATGATGTCTAGCATTTCTCCCTTCGCCTGAATATAGCCTTCAAGCGTCTTACAATAATTCAAATGATGGGCACCAATATTAGTAATAATCCCAATAGTCGGCTTAAAATATTTTCCTGCATTCGTGACATCCCCCGGTGAGCCAACAGCTGTTTCAAATACAGCTGCCTCAGTGTCATCTTCAATATTCAGTAAATATTGCAATGATGCCGTTCTTGAGTTACTACTTAATGTCGTTGCTGTCACTTGTCGATCAGCAGAAAGAATATGTTTAATCATCTCTTTCGTTGTTGTTTTGCCTGAAGTACCCGTAATCGCAACAATCGGGATATGAAACTGATTGCGATAAAAATGAACAAATCTCCAATATGCCTCATCTACATTCGCAACCTGTATGATGATGATTTGGGTTGGAATGTCATTTGGCCGATATGCTCTGTCGGTCACTATTACAAGAGGAGAAAGTGGCTCAAGACTTTTCCAATTAACAATACGTTTACTTGTAAAAAGGGCTGTATTGGGCTTTTTCACTTGTTTTAATCGATAAGCACCATGCTGTATTAGCATTTCCTCAGACCCTTGCACTAAATAACCCGCCGTAATCATTGCTAAATTTTTCACCGAAAGAGGCTTCATATCTTTTCTCCCTCCTTTCTTTTCTAGTATATGTAACCTCTTAAAAGTTGCTTGGATGTAGACAAGATACACAACTAGAAGAAAACTATTTCGTTGCATATATATAAAGGTGATTAAGTATCTAAGTACCAATAGAAGGAGTGATATACCTGAAAGCGATTGTATTTATCGGTACAAACAAATCCGGGTCTAGTCGTGAAGCAACAAGAGCAGCTGAAAGATTAGGCTATTTCACAATACTTTTCACCAATAATGAAAAACAACTTCAGCAGCGCCGATCTTACCCCGATATTCATAGAATGATACTCATTGATACTTTGAATATCGAGAGAATGAAAGAGGAAATTGATAAACTAGGAAAAACCGGATTAGAGATAAAAAGTATCGTTAGTTTTGTTGATCCATTTGTCCATGTTGCTTCCATGCTATGTGATGAATTTTGTCATAACTATACATCGTCCTCCGCCATTGAAATTATGGAGGATAAAGAAAAGACTAGAAATTATTTAAAAAACCAACCATACTCACCAAAATTTTCACTCATGAAGCCTAATGAACCCATTGCGAAAAATTTAACATTTCCATTAATCGTGAAATCACCAAAGTCAACAGGTTCAAAAGATGTACTATTAGCAACAGATGCCGACCAGCTGAATAA
Organism: Lysinibacillus sp. GW823-FHT06C08; assembly: GCF_058795135.1. Classification (NCBI taxonomy): domain Bacteria; kingdom Bacillati; phylum Bacillota; class Bacilli; order Caryophanales; family Bacillaceae; genus Lysinibacillus; species Lysinibacillus sp. GW823-FHT06C08. The sequence goes on along the minus strand of NZ_JBXAHN010000001.1, from coordinate 1,538,677 downwards.
CCACCTCAAAGCATTGCGCAGTAAAAACCCCTATGAAACGATTATGATTGAAGAATATTTGGAAGGCCCTCAATATTTAGTGGAGGCGGTCGTATATCAACGTCAATCACATGTCATTGGCATTATTGAGCAGGAAATTACCCAAGGAAAACGGTTTATCATAACAGGCTATGGAGTATTAGTGAAAGCTCCTTTGGATATTCAGGCAGGCATTGAGGAAGTTCTTCAATCCATCGTCAAAGCTTTTGATATTGAAAATGGCGCTCTTCATTTGGAACTCCGCCTGACAAAAAACGGCTGGAAGCTCATTGAGATTAACCCAAGGATTTCTGGAGGTGCTATGAACAATATGCTTCAAGCGGCTCTCGGATTTAGTTTAGTGGAAGAAACACTAAAGCTCCTTCTTGGTGAAGAGCCTAATCTTAAGCCTAGACATAAAAAGTTTGTTTACACAAAATATGTCATTGTGGAAAGCAAAGGAATATTAGAAAAAGTGATTGGCAGAACAAGAGCGACGAATTCAACTGGAGTAGTTGAGGTTTATGTTAAGCCAAGGAAAGGTACTTTATTAACCCCTCCTTTATCAATGGGTCACCGTTATGCCTATGTCATTGCACAAGGTTCAACCCTATCAGAAGCTCGGACTCATGCAACAACTGCCGCCAAAGAAATTAAATTTATTTTAAGAGTATGAAAAAAAATCCCGAATAATTGCCGCTTGCCAGTGGACAGTTACTCGGGTTTTTATATTCATTCAGTTACCTTGAAGTCATTGATTATTCTTCTTTTAATGTTTGGTCCAAATATTTCACCGTTTCAAACATATTCGTTTTACTAGCACCCTTGACGAGAATCGTATCATGAGGTTTGATGAGTTTATCTAGCAGTGCATGCAAGGCATCTTTATTAATAAAATGGTGTACCCTAGCTGGGTCCATACCCATTTCAATCGCTGCATTGCTCATTTCATCTGTCCTAAATCCATAGGTAATGAATTCATCAATGCCTTCCTCGTAAATATACTCGCCAACCTTCCGATATTCTTCTTCCCTCAACACGCCAAGCTCACGCATTTGTCCAATAATCGCCACTTTACGTTTCTTAGCAATATTCGTCAATACATCAATAGCTGCTCGGACTCCTTGTGGATGGGAGTGAACCGTATCATCTATAACCGTAATATCATCGCGCAAGTTATAAATCGTTAAGCGTCTTGGTGGCTTTTTAAAGTTGAGCCCCGCCTGAATATCCAATGGACTAAACCCTAAATAATCTGCTACTGCTACAGCATTAAGGGCATTGTAAACATGATGCTCTCCCAGAATAGGAATATACAATTCTATTTCTTGCCCATGCAGCTTCATTTTAAAGGACATGCCAATATCCTTATACTGAAGATCATATGCTCGGTAATCAGCATCTCTTTTTATACCTACCGTTAGCATTTTCCCTTTAAATTGCTGTGTCTCTAAAAATCTTGAATTATCATCATCTTTATTCAATATTAATAGCCCTTGTTGATCCATCCCATGAATCAATTCAGATTTCGCCTTTGCAACGCCTCTTACATCCCCATCAAAGTTACCTACATGGGCTAAACCAATATTCGTCACAATACTAATATTCGGTTGAATGATGCTACAGTGATTCGTAATAATACCTGGATAGGCCATGCCATACTCTAATACGACAGCCTGATGGGAATCATTAATTTCTTCCTTATGCTTTTTTGTATGCTCTGTCGTATTCCAATAATCCTTTGATTCAAACACATTCCATTGTTTTGATAAAATCGAACCGACAAATGCTTTGGTTGTTGTTTTTCCCGCACTTCCCGTAATCGCAATAATAGGAAGGTTCTTTTTGATCTCCACTGGATTGCTTTTCTGTTGTACAATCTCCTTTTTGACCTCCACTGGATTGCTTTTCTGTTGAACCATTTTCTTTTTTACACGTTTTGGATTTTTTGCAAGATACATCGCATAGCGGATGGAATTAATCACGACATCTAATTCTAAATAAAAAGCAGGAGGACAGCCTGGGCGCCAATTTACCTCATACATCCAAATTTTTTGTTGTTGATCTAAACCGACATCAATGCCAATTTCATCAATGACTTCCCCAAATTTCTCCATTTGTATGTCATCTAGATGATGAGCCAGTGCTAAAGAGAAATGCTCGAGCATTCGCCGAATGTTGTAGGCTTCTTCCTTGAACTCTTGCTCTAAAAATGGATCTAAGTAATTGGTGAATCCGCCATTGTTAATATTCGGGATGATAGAGCCATTTGGAGCAATCCGAGGATAAACAGTCGTCACCACCCATTTACCTTCCCCATTCTTTTGGACATGCAGACGGAAATCATATACTTGGCCTGCCTTTGTAATCGATTGAATATAAGGCTGCATAATAAAAGTACCAGACGCTAGCTGCTCTTTTAACAAAGCATCTAATTGAGGCTTTGAATAGATTGTGTTCGTACTATCCTTTTTAACCTCAAAATTCTTCGGTCCCGCCTTCGTAATAAAATAAATTCCTTTTCCTTTACGTCCATCAATCGGCTTAAAGACAACCCTTTTATAATAATTAATGAACTTATGAAATACATCAGCATCCTTGACAATTTCAGAAGGAATCAAATACTGTTCGAATTCCTTGGCTTCCTTTAATCGCTTCATTACATTCCATTTATTCCCTATCGAATACGTCGTAAAGGGAATCTCTTCTTTTAAGCGATCAATAATCTCCTTGGACACAGATAGCTTTTCGGGACTCCCCGCATTATAAATAACATCTGGAAAAGGCATTGTTTTCTCCTGCCACTGCCCATCCTCATAAACCTTAGCTCGAATGGAACGTTTTGCAAAATCAACACTTTTAGGTGTAAAATAGAAAAACTGTGCCCCTTCTGCCTTTGCAACTGCTGCATACGCATAAGACTTGAGAACTGTCGTTGGATCAAGCCGATGATGCAGCATACCAATAATCGTCATAGCTAAACTTCCTTTCATTAAATTCTCTCTCTATTACATTCACACTTAATCCCTTTCATATAGACAGATGCTCTAGCTCTAGTAGTTTAATATGAGGCTACCATTTAGGCTCTATGATAAATTTCCCTTTTAGCATATCTGGCTTTAATAGTTGTATCGCTGAAATGCCACTAAGTTCAATGGATTTTTCTGTACTCGTTTTTTCTAGCCTCACAACATCTGCAAGGAAATTTGTATCGTTCCCCTCATAGTCAAAGGCGCGCAGCAATGACACCGTGCCACGATATCGATCCTTATCGACATCCTCTATACGGAAAAATTCCGTTTCAAAATTCTTTACCGTATCCATTAACCTTAAATGAGCGCCACTATTGGTAATTAAAAAAAACGGAATCGTATCACTCCCAACTATTTTGACAAGCAGCTGACCGAAATATTTAGAATGAAAATCCATCATAATATCCTGAAGATCCTTCAAATCGCATAAAGCTTCGCATAAAAAATGATTTCTTTTTTTCTCACTATTCAAATTGTAGCCCCCTTACTAGTCTGAATAAGTATCTTGGTCCCCGTAAGTTGCCCTCTCGTTATAATATGTAGCGATCAATAATATGACGACCTTTTCACAAAGAAACTAAAAAAACCTCTACCATTCGAAATGAATGGTTAGAGGTTCGAAGCATTTCATTATTTGACAAAGCATGCCAGTAGACCTTCTAAATCATATTGTTCCAAGGCATCTATTGTATGATGACCTGTAGCAAAGGGTAATTGCTTGGTGATGGTATTGGGAACAACTACCGTATGAAGCCCTGCTGCCAAAGCTGCACGTGCTCCATTCGGCGAATCCTCCATAGCGATCGCTTCACTAGCACTTACTCCTAACTGTTCAAGCGCCTGCAAATACAGCTCAGGATCAGGCTTAACATTTGTCACCGTATCAGCCGTACAATAACAATCAAAAAACTCGCGTATCCCTAGTGCCTCCACAAACCGATCAATCCATTGACGACTTGAGCTACTAGCAATACCCATTTTTAAACCCGCTTCCTTTGCTTGCTGCAAAAGATTTAAAATACCAGGTCGTATCACTTCCAATTCCATCAGCTCCGCATGCTTTGCTTGAATAGATGTACGAAATGCCTCCACATCCAAACCCATGTGATGATGTGTCACGAGATAAGTATAAGGATTAAAATCTTGAAGATTTGTCCCAAGGCATTTTGCATAAGTCTCTAACGATAATTCCACACCATATGATGCATAAGCATCCTTAAAAACCGTATACCAAGCTGTTTCTGTATCAATAATCGTCCCATCAAAATCAAAAATAATAGCCTTCATTAACATCCTCCTCCCCTAAACAGGTAATCTGCTATTCTCGCAGGCTTTCTGGCAAAGTGCCTGCTCTATCCGGCACTTTGACTGCTCTATCCGGCACTTTACCTGCTCTTTCCCTCTATTCCTGCAGGCTATCACGCTCTTCCACTTTGCTATCGGCCTCTCTGCCATTTCGATCTCCTTGATTCAGCAAAATCACGCCGCCTATTATGAGGGCGATCCCAAGTGCAGAGTAGAGGTTAAACAAATCGTTCCAAATGACAATGCCTACAATCACCGTCAAGGCGGTACCGACACCTGACCAGATGGCATAGGCTAGGCTTAATGGCAAGGTTTTCAAGCATAGGGATAGGCTGTAGAATGATATTCCATAGCCAAGTGCCACCGCTACAGATGGTTCTGGAACAGTAAATCCATCCGATAGCTTCAGCATAGTTGTCGCAAAAACCTCACTAATAATCGAAAGTGTTAAAAATAAATAGCCTTTCATGGCGTTTGCCTCCTAATGACCACCCGCAAGATTGAGCACCACGACACCTACAATAATACAAAGAATCCCTAGTACCTTCTTACGATTGAATATTTCCTTATACAGCACAACCCCTACAATGGCTGTTAGTGCTGTGCCTAACCCTGCCCATATTGCATAGGCGGTGCCAATGGGTATGGTTTTTAAGGTTAAGGCTAAACAATAAAAGGCCGTTCCATAGCCGACCACCACACCGAGAGATGGCCAAATACGGGAGAAGCCTTCGGTGCGCTTGAGCATGGAGCTAGCAAAAACTTCTGCTACAATGGCGATGAATAAAAAACTGAAAACCTTCATTTAAGGAAAACCCTTTCTTGCTACTATGTTTAGATGACGAAAATTAATCTTCATCCTCGACATACTCTAATATATCTCCTGGCTGGCAGCCCAAAGCCTTACAGATTGCATTTAAGGTAGAGAAACGCACGGCTCTTACCTTGCCTGTTTTTAAATTTGAAAGATTGACGATCGACACATCAACCTTCTCTGCAAGCTCACTTAGCTGCATTTTACGATCCGCTAGCATCCGGTCTAAGCGAATAATTATAGTCATATTTTCACTTCCTAAGCTGTTGCATCATATTCATCTTGGAGAAAAGCACCGTAACGGAAAATACGAGCAATGGTCCAAATCACCAAGCCACAAAGTAATAGTGTCCAATTAATGCCTGTGAAATGATAGCTGACCCCTGTAATAAAATCTGTCTTTAGCAATAGTGATTCAAGCTTAAATGGTTGCATCATTAGATAGACGATATATGTACGGAATGCACTCACAGTTAAGCTCAAGACTATCACACAATACGCAATTCTTTCTATTTTTTTACTATTATCTAGTGAAAATATGATCCCTTTTGATAAATTATTTAAAATATTCCTTACTTGAACAACCATCAAAAATAAAATAGTTATGTATATTGTAGCAGTTAATACTAATTTCACGACATCTATTTTGGAGTAGTGCATATCTTGAACTGTCTGCTCGGACAGCAGCATTTCCAGCCCCTCAAAATGGATGGAAGCTGTCACACTTGCCTTGGCTAACCAACCATTTACATCATTTTCTGACACAATCATTACGCCAACCAAAATAACTGCCATTAACGCCATGCCCAAAATCATAAGAACTATGATGATTGTAAAAATCATACGAAGCCCCTTTGTCAACAATTGAAATTCTTTACTTTGAATCGTTTTCTCCATTGTCAGCATCCCCTTCCCTCTATTTCATTATACAGTTTCTATTATCTCTATCCATAATAAATTAACGTTTATCATTAAATTATTTATGATAGAAATAAAACCCTCTTGCATACTAATGCTCGAGGGTCCTATCGTTTATTTCAGTAAGCCGGCATTTACTAGATACTCATTGGCTACTTCTGCTGCTAGCTTTCCTTCTACATTCACTTGATAATTCATTTCTCGCATTTCATCATCTGAAATTTGATCAGCCAGTTTATTTAAAGATGTTTCAATCTCTGGATACTTGATCAGTGTTTCTTGCCGTAATAACGGAGCTCCTTGATAAGGGGGGAACAGCGCTTGATCATCCTCTAATACGTGGAGCTTATATTGACGAATTTCACTATCCGTTGAATAAGCATCGAGTAGGTTGATATCTCCCGATTCAATCGCTTGATAGCGTAGCTTAGGCTCCATAGTTGCAATAGAGGGAAACGCAATATCATAGCGCTTTTGAATACCAACATAGCCATCTTCACGATCATTAAATTCTAATGTAAACCCTGCCTTAACAGCTTGTTCTATCGATTTAAGGTCCGAAATAGTTTGGAGCTGATACGTTTCAGCCAAATCCTCCGATACTGCTAACGCATACGTATTGTTATAGTTCATTGGGCTAAGCATAACCATATCAAATTGCTTTAGCATCCCATCTTTCGCCTGCTGATAGACATCTGCCTCACTGTTATTAATGGCTTCCTGCTTTAAAAACTCCGAGATGGCTGTGCCTGTAAATTCTGGGTATACATCAATACTGCCAGACTTCAACGCATTAAATACAAATGAAGTTTTTCCAAGTCCTGGCTTTAATTGCACCGTTAAGTCTGTATCCTGCTCAATTAATAACTTATACATATTGATGAGAATTTCAGGCTCCGCTCCGAGTTTTCCAGCGATAACAATTTCATCTTGGTCTTTGTTATTGAGAAGCGGAATGCAGATCATCATCAAAGCCGCAATACTGACGATACTTACAGTTGTTACTGTTTTTCTGAATGATAGCGATTCAAGCTTTTTCAGTAAAACATCGAAGATCAATGCTAATATCGCAGCGGGCACAGCCCCTAAAATAATGAGTGCGGTATTATTACGATCAATGCCTAGTAAAATAATATCGCCTAAACCACCTGCTCCAATTAAAGCAGCTAATGTGGCTGTTCCAACAATTAATACCATAGCTGTTCGAATACCAGCCATGATGACAGGCAAAGCAAGGGGCAATTCAACTTTTAATAAACGTTTAGGCGTGTTCATGCCCATTGCCAAAGCTGCCTCCTTCAATGAAGGGTCCACTTCCTTAATGCCTGTATAAGTATTTCGGAGAATCGGTAACAGTGCATAGACTACTAAGGCAATGATGGCAGGAACTTTCCCAATCCCGAATAAAGGAATTAATAACCCAAGTAACGCTAAAGATGGAATCGTTTGTAGCACGGCACTCATACCAATTATCGTTTCTGCTATTTTCTTTTTATTGGTTAAATAGATACCTAGAGGAATGGCTATAATGATAGCAAAAAAAAGAGCTATGAAGGAGATTTGTATGTGTTCGAGTAAGGCTGACAGAAGCTGTCCCTTTCGTTCCTGAAACATTGCTACAAAATTAGTCATGGCCTCGACCTCTTTCCTGGAAATCCTTTGCTACATATTGCAGTATAGTTGTTCGAGTCACCATACCAATCATCTCTCCATCCTCTTCCACGCCAAGAACGCTATGCTCTGTCAGTTTTTCAAGAATCGTTGTGATCGGCTCATTGATAGCAATAGTATCCCCTAGCTCACCAACACTTACGATTGGTTGCATAACCGTCCGAATATCAAACCTATTGTGAACTGGATTTACCCCTATAAATTGTTGGACAAAATCATTCACTGGATTTTCTACAATTTCCTGAGGAGATCCAACTTGAACAATTTCTCCATCTTTCATGACACATAGTCGATCACCTAGCTTCAATGCCTCCTGCATATCATGCGAGACAAAGACGATGGTTTTTTGAATCTTACGCTGCATATCCAGTAGATCATCCTGTAACTTCGTACGACTAATGGGATCTAATGCACTGAAAGGTTCATCCATCAAAATAATTTCTGGATCAGCCGCCAATGCCCGAAGAACGCCCACTCTTTGCTGCTCCCCTCCAGATAACTCCTTTGGCTTGCGCTGACGATACTTTTCAGGCTCAAGCCCTACCAATTCCAAAAGCTCTTCTACTCGCTTTTGAATTTTTGTTTTACTCCATTTTTTTAATTCTGGAACAATCGCAATATTCTCTTCAATGGTCATATGCGGAAAAAGAGCAATTTGTTGTAACACATAGCCAATACTCCAGCGTAACTCGTGAATATTATAATCACTAACTCTTTTTCCATTTATCCAAATAGTGCCCTCCGTCAATGGAATTAATCGGTTAATCATCTTCAATAAAGTAGTTTTGCCACATCCACTTGGGCCGATAATAACGAAGAATTCACCTTTTTTAATCTCCACATTGAGGGCTTTGACAGCCACATGGTCGTTACTATACATTTTTGAGACATTATCAAATGTTATCATCTGCCAGCTCCTTATAATTCGCTAATGACATAGTAAATTCATATTCGTCTATATATTTCACAAATAATAGCCCTTCCAAACATCTTTTCGAAAGCTAGTTGGTTACCCTCACCTCCAACTTCTCAGCAATTGGTAACAATGGTCATAAAACCTCTTTAAGATTTATCATAGCATTTTATTCCCAATTGCACATAACTCTACCAATCTACTAAATTGACTGTTAATTCCTCCGTATGAGAAGATAAAAAAAACGGCAATTGGGAGGTAGTGAACTATGAAGAATGTCTTTCAATTTATACCTATTAACAAACTGGCTGATAAGTTTCCCGAAAACTCTTGGTGGGCAAGCCATTACACGGATTTTAGTGAGAACGACCTTGTTGCGTACTATGAGGGAGATTTGAAGCTTCCTTTTCTTGATTTGGATTGGGACATTCCTTTCCCACAGCAAGACAATGTGATCATTATTTTTATTGATGGTCATTTGACGGTAGATCATTTATACAATGCAGAAACGGATGGTGCAATAGGACTGATGGTAATAGGCAATTTGACAGCTAAAAATATAGCTGTAGGTGGTCAGGAAATCTATGTTCACGGACATCTGACAGTAGAGGATATTTTGTGTGGCTCCTATAATCATGGGGAAACGATTGTCAATGGTCATCTTCAGGCAAACGTATTAGTTCAAGACGATGAGTATCGCTTTAACGTTCATGGACAGAAGTCACTGCAATGTATCGTCAACATTTGGCACGGAGATGGCGTTTTTCAGGAACTCCCTATCCGTATACAAGATGTGTTAATTGACGAGGTTTTTTATGATATGGATGACGATGAAGAAGAGATTGAATTTTCATTCGTCACATTGGTGAGTATCCTTAAAGAAGGACGCTCCGCACTGACTAATTTACAGGAAATCCCCCACATCAAGAAGGCAACTCATGTATATTTTACGGACCATCACATCGATGTGGAAAATATACTAAAGCTAACAAAGTGTATTTTGATGACTGGAGACAAGCCTTATTTTGACCTTGAGGAACATGGTGTACATTTCACTGTTCAGCGAGCGCATATCGATGATGACGGAGACAAGACGAATGATAGCATTTATATGAAAACCTCCCAGTATCATTATTTTATTTGGCTCAATGAAGATCAAACCGTCTCCCTATTGAGAAAATCATTCGATGAAGGAGATGAATGGTGGGACATTACGGATTTACCTCAGGAGCATTTAGTGGATATTCAGGATCACTGGATTATGTTATTAACTTGTGTAAATGTCGCTACCCTTTATGTGCCTAAAATCGAGGTTCAATATGTAGAACGAATTTTACAACATCCAGAAATTCAAGGGCTTGACGAGGATGACGATGGTTTCTGGGACGGTTCTAAATATTATAGTTTCCGTCAGGCCTATACGGATGAAGATGGTGATTTTATTCATGCTCGTATTGAAATTAGGACGCCTGATGAAGCGTATTATTTTTATTCATTAGAAAATCCATCCTATGTTTCTCGACACTACCAACCACCTAACCATTTTGGTCGCCAAGAGATAGCTTTTTTAAATACTAGACGCTGGGAGGCTTCCGAACAATATTTTGAGAGATTTAAACAATTTATGTCTCAAAATTTTAAGATAGACATTTTAGCGGAATGACATGGAACTATTTAACGTTCGCAACGTTCTATTAATGATACAAGCTATTTATATATACAGTTCTTTATTTCTCTTTCACTCTTTGTCATAATAAGAGATAGCTAATCTTTTAATAGAAGGGAGGGAGATGTGGTCACTACCAACATCAAGCCTACCATGAAATACGTAGTTAATTTTTTAAAAGGACTTATGATTGCTGTCGTTGTTATTTGTATTTCATTTTTTATGGTGACACAGTTGTTTAATACGACAGAAAAAGAAGAGCCTGTCGTCATTGATGATCGCCCGAGTGCGGAAGAATTTATCGGCGAAATCGCTGAAACTGCACGAAATCTTGGTGCCAATAATGACTTATATGCATCCGTGATGATTGCACAAGCTATTCTAGAAAGCGAGAGCGGACAAAGTGGTCTTGGCTCTGCCCCCAACTATAATCTGTTTGGCATGAAAGGCAGCTATCAAAATAATTCCGTAAAACTCGAAACGTCAGAGGATGATGGATCAGGTAATTTGTCGACCATTATGGCTGATTTCCGCAAATACCCTTCCTATGAGGCTTCTATGCAGGACTATGTAAAGCTAATGCGCAATGGTGTTTCGTGGAACAAGGAATTTTATGCAGGTGTTTTCAAAAGTAACACCAAATCCTATTCAGATGCGACAAAGTTTTTAACAGGCTCCTATGCCACTGATTCAAAATATAACGAAAAATTAAATTCACTTATCGCTCAATACGACCTACAACAATATGACAGCCCCGTAAAGAATAAGAAAACGATAACGGTCACGGATGGTGACTCTATAGTAGATATCGCCGAGGTCTATAATGTCAACGTGACTTCTATTAAACAGTGGAATCAGTTGCGTTCAGATCGACTTGAGGCTGGTATGCAATTAAATATTTATCACTATTAGTCGAAAATCTCCATGCTCAGAAATTGTGCATGGAGATTTTTTGTGCGAAACCATTCTTTTTTTCAAACGTCCTTATGTAAAAATGAGGCAAGGCAAGGAAAGGATAGGAATATAGTGACTCGTACACAACTGCTCAGCCTGATCATCATCAATCTAGTACTATTGCCAATCATTCAGCTTAGCTATAATTTATTATTTATGACTCAAATAGCTGAAAGTTTGTTTCAAATATTCCTGTTCCCACTATTCATTATTGTCTTGAACCTGTTCCTTTGTTGCTGGCGATTAAAAATATCATTTTATATCCATTGGATCTTTATTTATGTAGGACAGGGTACTGCATTAGCCTGTTATTTCGTGTGGCATTATAGTCAATTAACGCCCTTCCCACATATGCCTCTCGGTGAAGCAGCCTTTGATTTATACATGGTCACTTTTTTAATCGGGTTATGGCAGCTGGTCGCATTATTTATCATCAATATCTGTACATTTGTCGTTTATTTATTTTGGCAAACCATCCAAAATAATGACCATAAAAAAAAGCTTTATAGGATTTGACCTCATAAAGCAAGACAATAAATATGCACTGAATTGATTAGCTGGTGTATGACGGTTTCTATTTCAAACACACGCGTATCCTAACGCCCCTGTATGATTCTTTACTTGAAGCGCGTTTTTTTCCGTACATTGACCCAAAATTCCTCTCGACATATTTTTTGAAATTCTGCTTGTTTATCCTTCAAGCCTGTAATTGACGAGTGCTAATTCTTCTCTTAAAACGAAACGTAATAATTGATGTTAATCTTGCCCCAACTGTTGCTTTGAAATAAAGTTTGAGCAAAAATACCTCGAAAACCCTTATTTTCTGTTAAATTAAGAAGAATCCCTTTTGAAAAAAGATTGATCAAAACGGATTCTTCCTCTGTGAAGTATTGTTTCATTTTTATAAAAAAATTTGAGCATTTTCTGTGATCTAATCTTTAACAAATACCTATCCCTTTTCCTCTCTTAAAATGCAGGTATCGGTTTAGTAGCCTTTTGAAATTTTGAAAATGATGATTTATGAAATTGATTCAGTTAATTTTAAACATAATAAAAAAGCACTCTCTCAAGAATGCTTTATAAGTCGGAATATATTGTGGTATGCCTTTATATCTATCTCAAAATATTGCTGATACCGGTTGAAATAAACTTTCTTTAACTAGCTTGATTTTTAGGATGATTTTTACGATGAAGCTCAGTAAGATCTTTTATATAATATAATGAATAGTCATCGTTAATATCCACTTCGAAAAAGTAATAATTTTTAGTTTCTATATCTTTAACTTCTATTTCAAACAAACCCATTCCTCTCAAGTAATCGATTTCTTCTGATTTTAAATTTTCTCTAGCAATGCCATAGTTAGTCTCAATATAGTTTTCCACATAGTTGTATACGATAGCGTTTCGAGATTTAGAATTAAAATAATTGTAATTAACAAACATAACTACTATACAAAATAATAAATTAAAGATAATTATTTTTTTCATTTCCCTCTCCTTCCGCCCTATCAAGTATCAAGACTATACTTATTAATAATTACAATTTTTCAAACTATAAAAATTCGATTTTAGTGTCTTTACCTACCAATTTAACAATAAAGAAAATTTATAATAATACAATTAATTATTAATTGAAAAACTCACCATCGATATAATTGCAGAGTTAACGTTATAGTTTATATCACGTATAGTACTGTTAGGAGCTAACGTTTGAACTCTTAACATTGTACCTGTGGAAGCGTAGATATATCCAAGTCCAGGTGTCCAGTGATAATCATATGCATAATCTGCATTAGGTTCAAAAAGAGTAAAGTATTTATCAAATTTTACTGCAAGCGGTCTATTATTATCTATTCCAGTCTTATATGAGAAAAAATTATTAAAACTACTTGATGAAGCTGAATATCCTCTTGCAATCGCTTCATTTTCTAGACCTGAAAGCACACCATTTACACTCATACCATAGAAAGTGCCTCCACGATTAGCATACATGCTATTAATAATGCTCCTTTAGCAAATCAACACCACCTACTCCCCATTTGTCCTTTGAGTTTAGTATAGCTGCTTTATTGAAGTCAAAAAGAGAAGCCTATCGATTTGGCTTCTCCGGAAATAAAGAACCTACTTCTGTTAGGGTTGTGGCTAAATCATGGCGATAGAGTTTATGCTGTTTATCTAAGCTATTAATGGTCACTTCATTACCACCAAGTGAAGAATGCACATATAGATTATCGCCCATATATAAAGCGATATGGCCTGGGAAATAGAGCAAATCACCTTTTTGCCTATCCTCTTTTTCTATTTTCACAATAGGAAAGCCCTCTACCATTTTAGCATCCCGAAAAATAGTAACCCCATTTAACATATAGGCCATTGAACATAAACCGGAGCAATCAATGCCTAATGGTGATTTGCCACCCCAGCGATAAGGTGTAGCTAAATAGCTTAGCGCTGTTTGGACTACGTTTTCTCGAAAGGAATGCTCGGTTATTTGAGTTTGAGATGGCTTTTCCTGTAGCCATTTTGTGCGAACATAGCCTATTTTTCCCGACACTAATTGTATAGCAGACCACTCTTCCGGTACGTCCTCTTGCGTAACAACGCCTATACTAGAACCTTTCACAAGAGTCATCAGCTTTGTGCTTTGGATACGAGGCTGCTGTAAAACATCTGCAAAGCTTTGAATAATGATAGGCTGTGCTTCGCTGTGCCATTTAGCAGCCGTTTCTTCATCCAGTAGCAAATCAGCCTTCTGACAATATCCTTTATAACGATAAGCAGTTTGAACATATACCCAATCCTCATGACAGTCTGTCAGAATATCTACTGTCATGCCATAAAGTACCTCATCTATTAATTCGGAAGTTTCATCAGGCTTGGCATGCAAATTGGCAATCATGGCTGTTACGATAGACTTCATTGCTGTTCCTCCTTCTGCTCCATCATATGGTCATAAACAACCTTTGAAAGACGACCAATCAATTGGCGAGCCAGATCATTATCCGTTACATTTGTTATGAAAATACCAATCAGATAATCAAACGAGCTACCGTAGACAATTCCTACATCATGATCGACTGTGTCAAGCCCACCTGTTTTATGGGCCAGTTTTACATCATCAACGAGGTAACGCTTTAAGCCTTCATATACGCGCTGTCTACTTAAAATGTCGATGACCAGCTCATTGTAAGGTGATGCTAGTAAATCCTTTTGATATATTCGTGTAAAAAGATGGGCCATGTCCCGTGCAGACGTAAAGTTGTCATTCCCCATTGCAAGTCGCTCGACATCCATCATTTTTCGCTGTAGCAACGTTTCCTGTAAGCCTATTTGACGGAAATAATCATTTAAAAAATCCATTCCCACAACATCAATTAGGACGTTTGTTGCTGTATTGTCACTCGTTATAATCATCCATACTAGTAGCTCGTAAACTGTGCTTTGCGTCAGACATTGCTCACTTATTACACTAAAATCTACCCAATCAGTAGGAGTGATTGTTAAGGCTGAATGAAGGGATATGTTGTGTTTCCCGGTATATGCTAAAACAGCTAGAAGAATCGGCACTTTTATAATACTAGCGCTAGAAAATGACTCCTCTAGTTGATGACTAAATAGGAATTGCTCGGTTTTTGGATCTTTAACAAAGAGATGTACCTTATAGGGAGTTTTTTGGATGAGATCTTGGATTTGATTCTCCATTAGACACCTACCTAACAACACGAATTCGGTGATTATCTGCATCCATTGTAATGGTTCTTCCTAAAGGCAGTGACATCGTTGGTAAACAATGTCCACACGTGATCCCTGAAATAATAGGTTTGTTAAAAGGCACTAGAATTTCCTCGAAGATCGTTTGTAGCGATAAACTTTGCTCGGGCTTTTGTGGATTTTCAGGTCCACAATTTGTCCATGCTCCCAATAAGATACCTGCTACGTCATCTAATTTCCCCGCCAGTTTTAATTGCGTTAACATCCGGTCAACTCGTTGCTCACTTTCATCAATATCTTCTAAAAATAGGATTTTTCCTTTTGTATCAATTTCATAGGGTGTACCAAGTGATGCAGTCACTAATGTTAAATTGCCCCCAATAAGTGTACCTGTAGCACTACCAGCTACGAGCTTGGACATTGGTTGGTCTACAGGATTTTCTAAGTCATACTCCTCTACCCCTACCGCCATTATTTGCTGGCAGAAGGATTGCCATGTGTAATCGTCCATCTCCTGCCTAATAAATTCAGTCGATGGCATTGGTGTATGGTACGTAACAAAGCCACTAAGCTGGTTGAAGGCTATATGTAGAGCAGTCACATCACTATAGCCTACAAAGACTTTAGGATTCGCCTTAATTACCTCAAAATCTAAAAGCGGTAAAATTTTTGTAGCCCCATAGCCACCGCGAACACAAAAAATACCGTCAATCGTTGGATCTTGAAACATTCGATGAACATCCGCTGCCCGCTGATCATCAGTGCCTGCTAAATAACCATGTCGCGCGTGACACGTCTCTCCTACAACCACCTTCAACCCAAGCTTTTCAATACTAGCTATAGCTGGCTGTAATCTATCGGGTGGAGTAGCTCCTGAAGCACTTATTAGACCAATTGTGTCACCTTTTTTCAATGCCTTTGGACAAATCATTCATTTACCTCCCGTTTCAATGAAGTACGATAAACCGTTAGCTCTTCTTCATTAGCTAAAATAAAATGGCCATCCTCAATTTCCACAAATGACGGAGGACTGTCCGCATAACGATGTTGTGCTGGATCATATATCTCAACAACTTTCTCTCGCTCCTTATAAGGATTTGGCTCCGGTACAGCTGATAACAAAGCTCTCGTATACGGATGAAGCGGACGGGTGAAAAGCTGTTCTGTTTCAGCTAGCTCGACAATTTTTCCTTGATAAATGACGGCCGTCCGATCCGTGATAAAACGGACAACGGATAGATCATGGGCAATAAATAAAAAGGTTAAATGATTTTTTCGTTGAAGATTAGCTAATAAATTCAACACCTGTGCCCGAATGGATACGTCTAAGGCGGATATTGGCTCATCAGCAATAATAAATTCTGGCTCCATCACTAAAGCACGAGCAATGCCAATACGCTGGCGTTGACCACCTGAAAACTCATGAGGAAATCGATTCGAAAATTCCGGAAGTAGACCAACATTTACTAATGCCTTGCGTACCTTTTCTTGCCGTTCCGCTTCATCTTTATATTTTTTGGAAGGGTATAATCCTTCCGCCACTATATAATCAACCTTGGCACGTTCATTGAGCGACGCCATCGGGTCCTGAAAAATCATTTGGATTTTCTGTGTAATTTCCCTATCCCAATCTTTTGGAATTTTCCCATGAATAGTTTTGCCATGATACAAAATTTGTCCTTCGGTGACCTCGTTGATGCGCATAATAGAACGACCAATCGTTGTTTTCCCTGATCCTGATTCACCTACTAAGCCAAATGTTTCGCCTTTAAAAATATGAAAACTGACATCATCAATGGCCGTAAATTTATGCTTCCCCTTACCAAAATCAACGGTTAAATTTTTCACTTCCAGTACTATTTCTTTTTCACTCACTAGCATACTGCCTCCCCTCTGCAAAAAAAGCTTGTAAGGCAGCAGGAGGTTCTACCTTTGGAGCAAGCGGATCTAATAACCATGTTCGTGCATAATGCGTGTCACTAACCTGAAAAAAAGGTGGGCGCTCGATAAAATCGATTTTCAGCGCATATTGATTGCGCGGCGCAAAGGCATCCCCCTTTATTTCCTGAAAAAGATTGGGTGGCGACCCTTTGATCGAATACAACGCTTCTCCCTTAGAGCCGAGCTGCGGCAGGGAGGAAATAAGGGCCCATGTATATGGATGCTTACTATTAAAGAAAATTTCATGAGTTTTCCCAACCTCAATTACATCACCCGCGTACATGACCGCAATACGGTCAGCCACCTTGGCGACCACACCTAAATCATGCGTAATATAGACGATCGTTAAGCCATACTTAAGTTGAAGATTTTTTAATAGCTGTAAAATTTGTGCCTGTATCGTTACATCTAGAGCGGTTGTTGGTTCATCACATATTAAAATATTTGGCTTACAGGCAATCGCAATCGCAATGACAATACGTTGGCGCATACCTCCTGAAAATTCATGAGGATATTGCTTATAGCGTTTTTTCACATCATGTATTCCAACATCTGTAAGTAGTTTTAATGTTTCTTCATAAGCCTCCTTCCCCTTTAAGTCCTGATGCAACACCACACATTCCTCAATTTGCTTACCAATCGTTTTAAGTGGATTTAAAGATGTCATCGGGTCCTGCGTCACCATGGCTATTTCCTTCCCTCGTATATGGAGCCATTCTTGCTCTGTCGTAAATTGTCCTAGATCCTGTGCTTGGTAAATGATTCTGCCCTGCTTAATGCTGCCATTTTTGTCGAGCAAGCCCATAATAGACTTCATTAGCACAGATTTGCCCGAACCAGATTCTCCAACAATCGCTAGACTTTCCCCTTTATATAAATCAAGAGAAATATCTCGAATTGCAGTTAAAACACGACCACGTAATGTGAATTGAATAATTAGATTTTGGATAACTAATAGGCGTGATTTTTTAGATGTCACTGATTTCATCTCCTTATACATGGTTTTTTGGATCTGCTGCATCTGCAAAGGAATTACCAATTATATAAAATGCAATAGTAATGACACTTAACACAATACTCGGGAAAATCAGCTGATATCGTAAGTCTGGCGACATCATGAGCACACGCCCTTCATTGATTAAATTACCTAAGGACGGTTCACTAATTGGTAGCCCTAAGCCAATATACGTTAAAAATACTTCTGCCCCTATAGCAAAGGGAATAGCTAGACTCATACGTAACATAATGACAGAAATTAAATAGGGTAATAGATTTTTTACAATAATACGGTAATCAGGTGTCCCTAAACATTTAGAGGCTAGGTTGTATTCACGGTCCCGCAAAATAACAATTTGATTGCGAATAAACCTAGCCATTTCCACCCACCCCGTTATACACATGGCGATAATAATCGTTGATATACTTGGTCGCAAAATATAAGACATTAAAATGAGTACAATGGTTGTTGGAATATTATCAACAACGTTATACAGCTGTGTAATAGGTACCTCTAGCTTTCGCGAAAAGCCCCATAGTGTACCAACTGTAATCCCAACCACAGCTTCTACTAAGGCGACTACACAGCCAATAAATAAGGATGTCCTTGTCCCCGCCCAAATTCGTGACCATAAATCCTGCCCAATTGAGTTTGTACCAAACCAAAATTCAGCATTGGGGGTAATATTACGTGCCTGCATCCCTGTTTGCTCATCTAGGTAAATTTCCGTTGGTGATTTTTGTGCTGGTAAATACGGCTGAAGGATCGTAAAGCCAACAATAATAAGCACGCCTACTAATAAAAAAACAGCTAGTCTATTTTTCAAAAAGGATTGCCATGTGGAACGCCAATATGAGTAATTAGAATGGCCTGTTTCTTCTGCTTGTCGCGCATCGACTTCCGCAAATTCAAACAATGTTTCCCGTGATTTATTAGAAATATTATGAATTTCATTCGAATACATGCCCATTAACGTACTCCCCCTCCTTTGCCGAGTTTAATCCGAGGATCAACAAGTGCCATGGCAATATCCCCTAAAATAAGTCCGATAATACCAAGGGAGGAGAACACCAGCACTAAGCCTTGAACAATCGTATTATCCTGTCGTTGAATCGCATCAACGAGTAAGCCCCCCATCCCTGGAATGGAATACAAAGATTCGATATAAATGGAGCCTGTAATGGTGAACAAAATGGTTGCAGGTAAATATTGCGCCATTGGGATAAAGGCATTTCGCAAAACGTGCTTGAACATTAATGTTCGTTCCTTTACTCCTTTAGCCCTCGCTAGTTTAATATAGTCCTTGTTCAATTCGTCCACCATATAACGCCTCATCCACATCGCGTAGGAGGCTGTAGGAGCCAACGCCATAGAAGTTAGTGGGAGAATCCATGTAATCGGTCTATACTCATCAAAGAGCATCGGTAATTGAAAGAGATCAGTAATATACATTTGTATCACTAAATAATAAACGGCTGCAGGTACAGCAACGACAAAAACTATATAGCCTGTCCCAAGTCGATCGAGCCAACGCCCCTTACGATAGGCCATCATAATACCTAGCGGCACACCAATTAGGAGTGACAGGACAACGGCCCCTAACCCAAAGAGTAGTGAATACATAATTTTGTCCGCAATAATCGTTGTAACAGGTACATCTGTACGATAGGTCACCGATTTCCCGAGATCCCCTTGTAATAATTTCGTGTAAAAGTTTCCTAGCTGAATAAGCAATGGATCACGTAATCCTAAATTCGTTAAATAAATTTCTTGCTGAGCAGGTGACATTTTATCGGCTGCCGCACCTAAATATCCTTCCTCCGGCATTAATCGTAATAATGAAAAAACAATTGTTATAATAATAAAAAGGGTTAACACAGATTGTAAGAGTCGTTTTCCTATATATTGCAACATCGCGCCATCCTCCCATGTCAAAAAGACTAAAGGAGATGCCGACTGTTCCTTTCGGTATCTCCTTTTTTATCTACGATCCCCTACTACTTTTTAGCATTCGCTAAAGCGTCAGCACGCTCTTGTTCCCACTGAGCAAGCGCTTTCTTAAATTCATCATTACTCATTGGCTTTTCCAATACTTGCTGACCTTTAAATTTCTCGGCAGTTACACCAAATGGTGAATACTGTGCCTCGAAAGGATTTAATTTGGATGCAACATAGCCACTACCTCCAACGGAATATGGAATCACTAAGGCTTCTTCAATTAAAAAGGCCTCTGCCTTCGCAAACAGCTCATACCGTTTTGCCACATCAATCGTTACCTTTGCTTCATCCACAAGGTTTTGATACGTCGTTTTTCCATTGGCTTCTGTGTAACCCTCAGCTAATTCAGGTTTATTATAAGTACCGTCCACTGTAAATGGATCTGTATACGTGGATGGATCTGCATAATCTGGCCCCCAGTTAGCTTCTAAAAGTGCAAATTTCCCAGGACGACGCACCTCAGATAAAAAGCCTGTCGCTGGACCTGCCTCTACAATAATGTCGACATAATCTGTCCCCAGTAATTTTTCAATTTGCTGCTCCACTACTTGGGAACGATTTGCCCAGTCTGGACTACCCGCATTATATGGCAATAACACTTTTACAGGGAATGTAGCTTTACCCGCTAATGCCACTTTTGCTTTTTCTTTGAATTCAAGTGCTAGTTCTTTATTAAAGGAATCCTCATTGGAAATAGTTGCAAATGGCGTTAATTGTGTGTAATCTACCCCTGCAACATCTACAAAGTTTTTGGGGGTAATCGTGTTGCTCAGCAAATCGGCTGGATTATAAGGCTCCACCGTTAACATGGCGGAAACACGGTCCAGTGCATGGAATATTGATTTTCGGAAATCTTTGTTGTTGACGGCGATCTTCCAGTTATCTGGTTCATATTCTGCGTCAAATTGTGGGTTAAAGTTGAGAGCGTAGAAGTAGGTATAGAAGTTATTTTGTGTTTGACGAACTTGAGATTTTTTCTTATCATCCTTAAACCATTCATCAATAATGGAAGTAGGAATACTAGCGGAATCAATTTCTCCACGTAAAAACAGTTCGGGTGCTACCGTTGCAGCTTCTTTATTATATTTATAGCGGATACGATCAATCAGTACTTTGTCTTGATCCCAATACGTATTGTTTTTTACAAGAACACGCTCATTTTGCGGCTCAAATTTATCTAAAATATAAGCGCCATTATAAAGGAAATTTTCACGTGTTGTTCCAAAGTCAGCCCCTTTTTCTGCAATGAACTTACCATTCACTGGGAAGAAACAAACGTAGTTTAACATAGAAAGAAAATAAGGTGTCGAAGCTTCTAAAGTATATTCTACTGTATGTTCATCCAACGCCTTTATGCCTACCTGCTTGAAATCTGTCATTTCACCGTTATAGAATGCCTCTCCATTTTTGACAACTGTCGCAATCCAGGCTGTCGAGGATTCATTTTTGGCATCAAGGACATACTGCAAGCCGTCCACAAAATCCTGTGCAACTACATCCGCATATTCCTTCCCTTCATGTGTCACCCATTTGGCATCATCACGTAACTTGAAGGTCCATACGGTTGCATCTTCATTTGCCGACCATTCTTTCGCTAATCCCGGCTGGACTACCCCGTATTTATCATACTCAATAAGACCATCTACCATATTCGCCGCCACCGCAAACTCATTCGTTTCAGACGTTTTTAAGTAATTTAATGTTTTAATTTCCCCTGAATATACCACACGATATTCTGATCCTTTTTCACCCGATTTTTCATCATTGCAGGCTACACAAAATAATACGACCAAACATACGAAAAGCCACCAATATTTTCTCACATGCATCCCCCTAGTCATCTTTTTATAATGAAAATCCTATTGGAAGGACCGATGTCATGACCTTCAATAGGATTTTTCAAACATAAGCTAGGTCCCTCTATATGGACCCTCTCTCTATATACGAATCCAAAATTACTTATTCCACATGACAACAGCGTGTCCTATTGGCACACACACTCTAAGCAAAAGCTCATCCACACAGTCAAGTTAAAAATTGTAAAATACGTAATACTTCATAAAAATCGTCTGTGACGAATTCTACTGTATTATGTGGTTTAAATGTGGCATTTGGATAAAAGGAATTACGATAGGCACGTGTATGATCTCGATAGATGATTTCTACCATAAAGCGTTTTGGTAATGGTACCTGAATATGTTGACGTGGCACCTTCATCGAGGAAGCTACCAGTCGCTTGGTTTCCATAATCGTTAGCTTCGGGCTGACACTAATAGTTGCATTCCCTATTCCTTCTTTGGTCGCAAAGGTCACAATGTTTTCATTAACGGCATGAATTTCTTCGGTCAAGCCAACATCACCACTGACAAATGAAACAGGAACACCATGTAATGCTGCTGCATACGTATTAATTAAAAATTCACTCGCATACTCACCATTTATTTTGACATCCGCATACGTGCAAAGCGTATGGGATAGCGGATTACGCTCGCTTCCCCCTTTACTGTGATAGCCAATAAAAATCGCACGATCAAAGCTTTGATCGAGACCTGCTACCATACACATCGGATCGTAGGTCCAGCCACGGATTACCTTACAGTTGATAGGTAAATTCGAAATATCGAGATTGCGTGCTGAATCGTGCGCATCCTTCAATAGTATTTCTGTTGCGCCACCCGCTATAGCTCCTTCAATGGCCGCTTCTACTTCTCGAGTCATTTGTTTTTGAAAAAATTGATAGTCAGGTGCATTTAACTCTGTCTCACTCCACGTAGTGGTACCCGTAATGCCTTCTATATCGGCGCTAATATAAACTTTCATTGATATCGAATCTCCTTTATTTCATGATCATGTATCGTTACCTGAATGGCTCCATAACAGGCTATTTTAGCTTGCACTCGTCTCGCCCACGCCATATTATGGAAATCGTAATGCCACCATTCCTCTCCATAATTACTAAAGCCTACTTGTGTCATACAGTTGTATAATAAACGTCGATGTTGACAAGCCTCTGGATTCTCGTTTAGGTTATGTTCAAAATAGCGTGTAGCTGATTTTTCATTCATTTCATCAAAGGCTGAACCGAGATCCAAAGCTTTCCCTTGTCTATCAGCAAGTGTTAGATCAATAGCTCCACCTGTTAAATGGGGTGCCAAATGAGCAGCATCTGCCCTTGGCATTGCGACATACTTTTTGGTCGCCTGCCGTAATTCTAGTTCTGTGGCGTGAGGCATAATGCGCGCCAATTGCAGTGAAAAATAGTTAAATAAATACTGTTGAACTTGGAATGGGCGATAGCCGTCATAGAGGAGCAGGCTATACTCCTTCGGTAATAGTGTCAAAGCATGCTGCAAGCGTTCAACTACACCAGCACGTACATAAATGGCTCGTAAACTATTAGGAATCTTTTGCTGATCGTAGATAGGTTCTATAAAAATTCTTTTATATGCAGCAGTAATCTGTATTAGAGGCTCTTGGCTTTCGCTAACAGATGGGCTCTCAGGAGAGTTTCCATTCGAAGCCGTTCCAATCGGTTGAAAGAGGTTTACAATACTAGAACACCCCCGTTTAATTATTAGATAATTCAGTTTTTTAAAATGAATAGTATCATATCTCTCTATTATTGACTAGATAAAAATACAATTATTACAAATTAATGGCTATTTTCTTATAATGATTCATAATCCAGCAAAAAATCGTCGAAAAATCTCCTTTATCCTCTAGTTAAGAATTTATTCATCTCATGACCCACACATGCTAAAAAAATGTGGAATCTTATGTACTTACGCAAAAAAAGGTTATCGAAACATTATCTATGTCTCAATAACCTTTTCGCTATGCCTTTTGAAATGAGTAGGCTTCTACTTGATGTCCGTTGCGACCAATTGTTGTTTGTGCCTGAGCTAGTGAATTGAGAATGGCTTCCTCAGTTGCCTCTGCCGCAGCTACAAATAACTGATTCATAACGGGATGATCCTCACGGAGCTGTATTCTTGTTTCTACAAGCTGTTCAGACATATGCGGGATGTTATGTGCAGTTGTAAAGCCTATCACAATGTCTCCACTGCCATGTGAGTAATGACTACCTGTCCGACCTAAACCTATCCCACAGCGTTTAATGACTCTCTTCAATTGACGACTGCTAAGTGGAGCATCTGTAGCAAGGACTATCATAATCGACCCATCTGTAGGAGCTAGAGTCGAGACACATTGGTTTGCAGGAGCAACATAACGTTCCGCTAAAAATTCCGAACTATGACCAAAATTACTAAGTACCATGCAGCCCACCGTATAGCTAATTTCATTTTTATCGACTTTGACAATACGAGAAGAGGAACCAATTCCCCCTTTATAGCCAAAGCACATCATCCCTTTTCCAGCACCAATGGCTCCTTCCTGTGCTGTATTCGGAGAGGCATTTTGAATGGCTTCTACCGCATGCTCAGCTGTTACTGAACATGCTCGGATGGAATTTAAATAACTATCATTGCATTCGCCCACAACTAGATTGATGGTGCCAGTCGTATGCCCAATGTCCTGATTCATGTCGAGCATATATCGCAATGTTCCCTGCGTAACTGCTGGTACCCCAAATGTATTCGTGAGCATTATCGGTGATTCGATCACACCTAGCTCATTCACCTGTACGAGTCCAGTTGTTTTGCCGAAGCCATTTAACACATAGCTAGCCGCTGTAACTTTATGCTGAAATAAATTCTCCCCATGCGGTAAAATAGCTGTGACTCCTGTACAGGCGTAACCACCTTCATGATCTAATGACTCATCCAATGTGACATGGCCTACTCGTACCCCTGCAACATCGGTAATACAATTTTTCTGCCCAACCGGTAATGTACCCACTTCAATGCCGAATTGTCTTACCTTTCCCTGCATATTACGTTTCCTCCTGAATCGCCATTGACACAGCTGCCTGTGCATGAATTGCCGTTGTATCAAATACTGGAACATCGATATCCTGCTGTTGTATAAGTAAGCCAATTTCGGTACAGCCAAGAATTACTCCTTGCGCTCCTGCCTGCACAAGGTCATTAATCACTTGGATATAATAGGACTTTGAATTTGGTACAATGCTCCCCAAACATAATTCCTCATAAATGATCCGGTTTACTTCCATACGTGAGTGGTAATCTGGCACAATAACCTCTATTCCATACCCCTCTACCCTCGACTTATAAAATTCCTGTTCCATTGTGTACATAGTTCCAAGGAGCGCTATTTTTTGTAGTCCAGCCTCTTTTATTTGGTTAGCTGTGGCATCTGCAATATGTAAAATAGGGATGGTGATGGC
This sequence comes from Lysinibacillus sp. GW823-FHT06C08, assembly GCF_058795135.1. NCBI lineage: Bacteria > Bacillati > Bacillota > Bacilli > Caryophanales > Bacillaceae > Lysinibacillus > Lysinibacillus sp. GW823-FHT06C08. The sequence continues at coordinate 1,513,431 of NZ_JBXAHN010000001.1, read as the reverse complement.
CTCCTCAATAACCGCTACGACCTTATGCATCGTATTTGTACAAATAACGATAAAATCTGCACCTGCCTGTTCAAGTGACTGTGCGGCTTGAGCTAGCACGAAGCCAGCTTTGTCCCATTGTCCCCTCGCTTGAAAATGCTCAATTTGCTGGAAATCAACACTATACAAAATACATGTTGCAGAATGAAGGCCCCCAAGCTTTTGTTTGATCTGTTCATTTAGAAGCTTATAATATTCGGCTGAGGATTCCCAGCTCATCCCACCAATCAATCCGATTGTTTTCATCTTCCAATCTCCCTCCTTTATTCTATTATTATACGCGTTTGCAAAATAAAAATAAGAGAATTTTCGGAATTTACCACTCTTATAGGAAAACTCAAAACTTTATTATAATTTATTATATTAGAAAGGTTGATTTTTCATAAAAAAACAGTGTAGACTAAAGCGTACTGTGAAAGGAGGAATAACTTATGGAATGGATTTCAAATATTGTTGATAGTGGAAATAATATTTTATGGACATATATCCTGATTATCTTATTATTAGCTGCTGGACTATATTTTTCATTTGGTACAAAATTTGTACAAATTCGTCTTTTTCCTGAAATGTTTCGTCTGATTGTCGAAAAAAGGGAGGGAGACTCAGGGGTTTCGCCATTCCAAGCCTTTACGATTAGTGCCGCTTCACGTGTAGGCACTGGGAACATTACAGGTGTTGCCTTAGCCATTGGTGTCGGTGGACCAGGTGCAGTATTTTGGATGTGGATTATTGCTATATTAGGAATGGCAACAGCCTTCATTGAAAGTACTTTAGCACAGGTCTATAAAGTAAAGGATGGCGATACGTTCCGAGGTGGACCTGCCTATTACATGGAAAAAGCGTTAGGTCAAAGAAAACTAGGTATCATTTTTAGTATTCTATTAACACTAAGTTTTGGATTTATATTTAATGCAGTGCAGTCTAACACAATTGCTACTTCGGTTGGGGAAGCATTTGATATAAGTCCAAAGCTCATTGGAGGCTTACTTGTAGCACTAACAGCATTAATTATTTTTGGTGGTGTACAAAGAATTGTCAAGGTAACGCAAGTCCTTGTACCGGTTATGGCCATCTTCTATTTACTTGTAGCCCTTTTTGTTGTGGTGACAAATTTATCAGAAATACCAAATGTTTTTAAATTAATTTTCACACATGCATTTGGTCTACAAGAAGCTGCTGGTGGAGCAATTGGAGTCGCTATTATGCAAGGGGTACGTCGTGGTTTATTTTCAAATGAAGCTGGGATGGGTAGTGTGCCAAATGCTGCGGCGACTGCTAATACCTCACATCCTGCTAAGCAAGGGCTTGTACAAAGCTTAGGTGTCTTTTTCGATACGATTATGATTTGTACAGCAACAGCCTTTATCATTATTTTAGCTGGTTTATATGATAAAGGTGAAAGTAATGGTATTATTTTGACGCAAAATTCCCTAGCTGTACATGTTGGGGATTGGGCTCCTTATTTTATTGCCATTTCCATTATCTTCTTTGCTTTCAGTTCGATTATCGGTAACTATTACTACGGTGAATCTAATATCGAATTTATAAATGCCCATAAGGGTTGGATGATTATGTATCGCATACTAGTACTAGTCATGGTTATGTTCGGCTCTGTAGCACAAGTTCAACTTGTATGGAATTTAGCAGATTTATTTATGGGGCTTATGGCTTTCATCAATATTGCTATCATCATGATTCTTGGTAAAATTGCCTTCCTTGTATTAGATGATTTTACAGGCCAACGCAAAGCAGGTAAAAATCCTGTCTTTTATGCCAAATCAATTCCGACATTAAAAAATACTGATTGTTGGGAAGAAGATCGATAAAATAGGAACGCCCCTCCATTGTAATGAATGGAGGGGCGTTTTTTTTAATATTTGAACTGACTAATTAGTTGTTTTAATTCATCTGCCATATGTGCAAGTGCTTGTGCCGAGGCATTGATTTCTTCCATTGATGCTAACTGTTCCTCTGTTGAGGCTGCAACATCTTCAGAAGCGGCAGCATTGCCTTTGGCTGAGAAGGCTAAATCCTCCGTCACCGCTGCTACCTCTTGCACACCAGCAGACATTTGCTCGGAGGCAGAAGAAACCTCTTCCATTTTTGGCGTAATTTCATTCATACTTGTCCTAATTACTTGGAATTTCGTAATGGCTTCATCAGAAATATGTAAACCACTTTGAACATCCTCCGTTACCTTAGCCATAATACTTACAGATTGCTCTGTTTCTTGTTGAATCCCACGTATTAGATCAAATATTTGTTTAGCCGATTCCTGTGATTGCTCGGCTAGCTTACGGACTTCGTCTGCGACAACCGCAAAGCCTTTTCCATGCTCCCCTGCTCTTGCTGCTTCAATAGCGGCATTTAAAGCCAGTAAATTAGTTTGATCCGCAATGCTTGTAATAACATCTAAAATGGATGTAATTTGCTGTGAACGCTCATGTAAGGTTTGAATTTTAGCATTGGAATCAGCAACAGATAAATGAATAGACTGCATTTGATCCTTTGTATTTTGGACAGCTTGTCCGCCCTCATCTGCTTGTAATGTCGCATGCTGTGAAAGGTCCGTCACAGCGGAAGAAATTTCAGCAATATGAAGAATGGCTGTTGAAAGCTCATGTAATGATTCTGCATTTTTATTGGCACTCATAGTCTGACCATCTGCACTTGACGCAACATCTTGAATAGAAATAGCGACTTTTTCGGTTGCTATACTTGTTTGATTCGCATTAGCTGTTAGCTCTTCAGCAGACGATGCCACTTCCTCTGCATTTTGTTCAATTTTTTGAATAAGCGTCCGCAAACTTTCCTGCATATCGTTAAAGGCTTGTCCTAATTGTCCAATTTCATCCTTCGAAGTTATTGTAACAGTCTCTGTCAGATCACCTTTACTGATCGTAACGGCACTATCTTTTAATGCTTTAATTGGTTTAATGACAGCCTTCATCACGAAGTAGAAGATTATAGAACTAATCACGACAGCTGCAAGCAGAACTATGATGGTATGAGTTAAAATCGATGAAGCCGATTCATCAATTTCCTTAGAAAAGATCGTACCTGTAATTTTCCAATTGGTTACCTCATTCGTCGTATAGAACAAAATACGATCATCGCCGTTAAAGACGTATTCATAGGTGCCAGAGGGACTTTCGTACATTTTATCTAGGAAACTTTCTTTTAGCTTGCCACCCGCTTCTAATGTAGGATGTGAAATGACCAGATTGTCTTCCCCAAAAATAGAGGGATACCCATTTTTCCCAATTCGAATGGAATCTGCAATTTTTTGAAGGTTTGTTAACTTAATATCAATAGCAACAACCCCTGACCGGTCCTTGATCTGTTTAGCAACCGTTACAACCATATCACCAGTTCCCGCATCTTTATAAGGGTTAGTAATTAACGTTTCACCTTTTAAAGCAGTCGCTTGTTTATACCAATCTCGATCTAATGGATTATAGTCCGCATCATTCAATTTTGGTACCTGAGAAAACGAACCATCATTTGTTCCAACATAAATACTTAAAACGTCTGGATTAAGCTGTCCATATTGCTTAAACTTCGATTCGATAGAAGCTTGTGATTGCTTAACTTGTTGTGCATCTATTTCACTACTAAACACTTGAATGTCATTCATCTTATCAGTAATAGTTTGATCGATAAGCTTATTTAAAATGCCCACACTTTCATTGGCACTAAATAAGATTTCTTCTTCTATCGAATCTTTAGCTGATAAATAAGATAAACTACCTACAGATATAACAGGGATTAGTAATACTAGTGCAAATAGCGTATAAAGCTTGCCCTTAAAACTGCTAAATATTTTCTTCATATATTATTCTCCTTTTGTTTCTTGAAGTGAAAAATATCACTTGTCAGCCTGATATTTGCTACAACCATTCCCACTCTGTATCTGTTTTACATCTCTCCCATAGCTTTTATCGGATGAAATATTATTTTTCAAACATATTTATGATTTTTCTATTATTCAGTCTTTACAGATAACTATAAATCCCTGTAATTGTCAGGAAGAACAAACTATTAGCCCATCACTTCCTAATCATGACTATATGAAAAATGGCAACTATTGATCCCGATTCTAAAGGAATTTGAACTTGCTGGAATGATTGGAAAGTAAAAATAAAGAGGTTGTCCAATGATCTATTTGACCATTAGACACCTCCTTTATCATGACCTTAATATTTAAATGTTTGTATGGATTCCTGTAGATCTATCGCCATTTTCGCTAAATGGGTGGAAGCTGCCGCTACTTCCTCCATCGCCGCATTTTGCTCTTCCGAAGAAGCGGCAACGCTTTGCACATGACGGCTTGATTTCATAGATACTTCACCTATGTAATTGATCTCTTGGACCAGCTTTTCAATATCTTGATGGATAGTACGAATGGCTGCGGTAACTAATTCCGTTTGTGCTTGTACATCCGTAATGGCATCATCAATTTGTATAAAATTATCTCTTGCCACATTGACCTTATCACGACCTACATGCACCGAATCATTGCTATTGACCATATCTTCTTCAATTATTCTTGTACTGTCAGTAATCTGTGCTACTACTTTTTCAATTTCCACTGCTGCAAGATTCGACTCATCTGCTAGTTTGCGTACTTCCTCAGCGACAACGGCAAACCCTTTCCCATGCTCACCGCTCCGGGCTGCTTCGATGGAGGCATTGATAGCAAGCAAATTGGTCTGTGTCGCAATACTTTTAATGACGTTCACAGCGGCTACAATGGCTGCTGAATTATCATCTAAATCTTGGACGCGCGTATTTAATTCACTCGTGTTGGCTGAAATTTCATCCATCTGTACCGTGGCAACATGGACAGAAGAACGACCTAAACTCGCCATATTTTTCGTTTCGACGGTTGCATCATTAACGTTTTGAATGCTAGTGGAAATATCATTCATTTTCTTCAAAATATGGGCCGATAAATTTCGTACATCGCCTGTTAACGTATCCTGCTCATCAATTCCTTGTGCAATGTCTTGAATTGATTCAGTGACGACTTCCGTTGCCTGTGTAACCTCCAAGCTACTAGCCGTTAGCTGCTCAGAGGTAGCGGCTACTTGCTCAGAGGAATCTCCTACTTGCTTCATCATTTGACGAAGTTTTTCTGACATGCTATTGAATGACTCGGCTAGATGTGCAAATTCGTCCTTTGTTTTGAATTGTAGATGAGCATGTAAATTCCCCTCTGAGAATGTATCCATTTCTCTGACTGTTAGCTGAATGTTTTTAGCAACTCTTCTACCAAATACAGTAGCAATAATGATGCTAATGAGGAGAGAAATTGCCGCCAATATCATTATTTCAATACCACTTCTTTCCCCTTTTTCCTTTGTCGCCTCAATATGTGCTAGCATGTCTTCCTGTTGTGCAGTAGCCATTGTCTTACCAAAGACTACAAGCTTCAAAGAGCCATCCCCTAAAATCGGCAAGGCTACTTGCTGAGCCTGTTCTATTTCGCCACGTTTATAAAGCGGAATAATCTGTCCATCTATCGCCTTTTCCCAATCATCAAGCTGTTGTAAAAATTGCTCAAAATCTTGATTGCGAGCGCCTATTTCTTGGAGGCGATTAATGGATGTATGTAAGGTATTGCGAATTTCATGATGATTGTTCAACATTTCTTCCTTACCATATAATATAAATCCTCGAATAGCTGCATTTGCACGCACTGTTTGGAACGAGATATCTTGATATAGATGGATTAATTCCGTATTGTCTTCGATTTCAGCTAGTGTCTTATTATTATTTGTTAAGAAATACATCGCAATGGCTGTAATCATTAATAAGAAGGCTAGCACTATACCAAAAGCCATTTGTAGTTTACGTTCCACAGTTAATCTCATATGATTCCCTCAATTCTACTGTAATCACCATAGAGTATATCCTATCTAAATCTATTATCCTATAGAATATGTACCTTTCCTCACAAAACATAGCTAAAATTTAACAATAATGCAAACTCCACCTGAAAACTATTGACAATAATATCCACTATTTTGCTAGTTAAAATAGGAAATAATCCATTGAAAGCCATGGAGATAAAACGAAAAGATCGGGACAAGCAGGACCATTTTCATGAAAAGCTCTCTTTTTTCAACATATTCTCGAATACCTGAAGTAAGCATCATGACACTTAATAATAATAAGCTATGCTGAGCCCCATATATTTGCATCGAAATGGTGATGATTAATGGCAGGATGATAGGAAAAAGAAAATCAGCTGAAAGTCGCTTCCCTTTCTGTTTAATTAATTTTGTCGAAGTTGTTTTCGATGTACCTCCTATTAATTTCTTTGCAAGCAGATAAGCTAAACTAAAAAATAAAACGGTATAAATAATAAATAAAAACAACGGCATTCGGCTTTCTTCATTCAACCAACGAAAATAATCTACCACTTCTGCTGTTGGCAGTTGATAATACTGCATCGTTTTTTGGTCCATGAGAAATAATTCTTCATCCTCCACCATTACCTTGACGGCCATTTCCTTTCCATTATCAAAACGTATATATAAATCACTTGTTGGGGTAGGTTGGGCGGGTCGACTGATAGGGACTTTTTTAGTTCGTAAAGCTTGTAGAAGGTGTTCTGTATCTTGTACCTCATAACGGTTAAGGTAGAACACATGCTTTAATGGATATAAATATTGCTCCTTGCCATCACTTCCAGACATATACCATGCCTGTTGGATAGTTTGAAATTGACTATAAGAAAGAGATACTAGTTCGTCTCTTTGCCTCTCATTGTCCAAAAACAGTAAGAGGGTGATAAGGCTAAGCGTCATGCCAAGTAGTAATGTAAGTAAATGTCCAATCCGTTTCATAGCTAAAACTCCTTTAACCTTTACATATATAGTAATTATTGTAATATACAGTTTACCCATCCAATAGGTTTCATCTATACTAAAGGAAGGAGGTGGAACGGCAAATGAGCAAGCCAGAATTATACGTTAATGTAGTAGTAGGACCTAATTGTGATTTCGAATCAATGGCCATCCGTGCTGCACTTGAATCCTTTGGTGCAAGGGTAACCCTTCATTTAATTGGTAGACCCAATGATTTGATTGATGTTTTATCAGGCGTTGATCTACATGGCAAGATGGATTATCTAATTTTGAACTTTCACGGAGATGAAGGACGGTTTTGTCTGCCTGAGCTAGGGGAGGATGTTTATGAAGTTAATGAACCAAAGAGTATATACTTTGGTCCATTGGATGTACAAACTTATAGCCGCCTCCAAGGTGTAAAGGTTATTGCAGCAGGCTGTACATTAGGGTGCGAACAGCTCGCAACAGCATTTTTGCAAAATGGCTGCCACTCCTATTTAGCACCAGATGACTATATCGATGGTAACGCCAATCTTATGTTTCTAATTCGCTTTTTCTATGAGATCATCTCTCATCATAAAAATCAGCAGGAAGCATTTGAACTAGCTCAAGCCATTGATTCGGAGACTGCGATGTACAAGCTTTATTTGTCATAAAAAAGATCGTAGCAACTACTAATTGCTACGATTTCTCTTATTTTTCATGGCTATTTTCAAGCATGGCCTTGTTAAACGCTTGCGACTGTCCTCTCGCTATACTTAACGTTTGCCACTCAGCTCCCTTTACTTGCTTCGCGATATAAATCATTTGACCAATATGCTGTGAATAATGAGCCATTTGCCTTTCTATCGCATCAATTACCGCTAGCTTTTCCCCTCTGATTGTAACATGCCCCTGCAAATCGGATTCTTTAATACTCGCCAAAGCATCTAAAAATACTTGCCAGCCCTCTTCCCAAACTGCGAGAATGGCTTCTTTTGTAGACAGACTATTAATAAACTCATCATCCCGATTTCGTGTAGTTTTCTCACCATCTGTCGTTAAAAAATCAGTCCAGCGCGAAAGCATATTACCACTAACATGTTTAACAATGACCGCGACACTATTGGATTCTTCATTATATGCCCAGTGCAACTCAGCCCCTTCTAGTTGGGCCAGTGCCCCATCCCCTAGCTCTTTCACATTGTTAAACCTTTTTTGGATGACCTGTAAATATGTTTGTGCAATCGTCATAAGCGAATCCCCATCCCCTCTTTTTTATTATTATAAATGGAAAATCTTACTGTTTACCAGCTAATAGTCGTCATATAATTAAAACCGTCTCAAAAATTCGAGACGGTTGCTAATTATAAATTTTCATCAACATATGTTTCAATATCAGAAGCTATTGTATCAATTGGTACATCTTCAATATTTTCAGCGAAGCCATTATACATTTTAACGATTGTTCCATCTTTATCGACTAGGAAAAATTGATTACCATGGATAACTTGATCACTATTAGGATCGTTTTTCACTAAAATTTTCGTATTTTTAACCGCAAACTGTTCAATATATTTTTGTGAATAACCTGTAAGAAGATTCCATTTAGAATCATCTGGCACATTATATTTACTAATATAGTTGGCTAATACTTCTGGCGTATCAACATCTGGATCTACGGAAAAGGCGACGATATTATAATCCTCTACTCCTTTTTTCTGTAGCTTTTCTTGGACTTGTGCCATATTCAAGGACATTGGTGGGCAAATCGATACACAATTCGTGAAAATATACATACCAATCCATGGCTTGCCTTTTAAACTTTCAAGTGAAACCGCCTCTCCACGTTGATTGACATGTTCAAAATCAGGTATTTCCAAACTATAATCTGCTTTAAATTTGGAATTCCCACAGGCACCTAGAACAGTCGCACAGGCTAAAAGCAATACTAGCCCAATTAGTTTATGTTTCATGTTAACACTCTCCCTAACCTACACTACCCTCATCCTAACTTAGGCTGTAAGCGTTGACAAGAACTTCTAGGTGACAGCTTTCGTACATATTTGTGAAATTAATTTCATTTTAAGGAAACAAGTGCCTCATGTATCGCATCTAGCTTTACCTCGACACGGTGTAATAAATAAAAGGACACTATTATCGGGAAACCGATATCTGAAATCATGCTTAACCACTGTTCCATCGTTATGCCCCCTTTCACTTAGGTAAAAATGGCCTTTGCATTTTTCTTAGCAAAGACCATTTTTGCATTATTCTGTTGCTACATCAAATTCTATTACTTTTCGTTCTACAATACGAGCGCCTTTAATAGCTGCTAAGGCGCCAGCTTGTCCTGAAAATACATTTTTAGTCACTATAGTTTGCATGACCTTTTGAATGTCTGTTGCGGTAATAGCAGGCTTCGGTGCATCAATCGTCAGCGTAGATGTTTTACCATCCGCTGTCACAAATTGTAACTCTAAAACTTGTGCCATCCTCTGATCCCCCCTTAAGATAATTCGCTGGTTTCTTGCTTTTCAATACTAACCACGGCTAGTGATGAAAGACTGGCCATCGCATGCGCGACAGCTACTAAATCGTCCTCATTATGTGTCTTAGCGAGATTTCGATACGATTTAGTAATGTATGTTGGCTCGTTTTGATCATTGTAGCCTTCCACATATTTAAGTCTTAGGGTAGCATGTAAAAAATTCACATTCGCCATCCATCCTCACCTCCCTTCAAACACTATATAAAGACGAATTGCTAAAAAAGGGACATTATAGGATGAATTTTCTTTCGGAAGCTTTTATAATAGAATCAGAGAAGGCAAAGAGGTGAACGATTTGTTACAAGGTTGGTTTTTATGGTTTATTTTATTTTGGGTAGTTGTCCTCATTTCATTGATGGCGATTGGCGGCTTTTTCATGTTCCGCAAGTTTTTAAAAGCACTCCCAAAGCAGGATGGAAAGTCTGATTTAGATTGGCAGGAATTTTATTTAGATAAAACAATCCATTTATGGGGACAAGCTGAAAAAGAGTTACTCTATGAGCTTGTAAGCCCTGTCCCAGAGCTCTTTAGACAAGTAGCAAAGGAGAAAATTGCAGGGAAAATTGGCGAGCTCGCTTTAGAGGAAAAAGCACCTGCTATTAATAATGACCTCATAATTCGCGGCTACATCCAAGCAACACCGAAACGCGATCACAAATTTTTACGCAAAAAATTAGAGCAAATGCAAATTGACATCGCCCCCTACGAACATTTATTTGAATAAAGAAAGCTACGCTGCACATACGCTTGTGCAGCGTTTTTTTTGGGGTTTAACGGGGTTGTTTACTTCGTTTTCTATGTTACTTTTTTAGCGGGGCATCCTTATTTGCGGTTTTATTCGGTATTTTTACGATTGTATCCGTCACTTTCGGCGCTCTATCCGTCACTTTTGCGATTCTATCCGTCACTTTTGCGATTCTATCCGTCACTTTCGCGGTTTTGTCCGTCACTTCGCTGGTTCTATCCGTCACTTTCGCGGTTCTATCCGGCACTTCTCTTGTTTTATCCGCCACTTTTGCCTATGCAGCCACCTTTGGAGCTCTATCCATCACTTTTCTTCGTTTTATCCACCACTTCTGCCGAAACAGCCTCCTTTCTCGTGCACCAACCACAAATCCACCCCACCTCCCAACTCTAGAGCATAAAAAAACTACACTAGTTTGAGTACTAGTGTAGTTGGGGAATCGTTTTTTTGATTTTTTTAAACTGGATTAGCATGGCGATTCGCCAAGGTACTAACATGGCGAAGGCTAGGATCCAGAACATGCCAGCTAATTCGCCGACATCGATGGAGTTGCTTAAAATCATTTTGGCCACTACTCGGAATATTAATAAACCAAATAATATAAAAACGAATGCTTTTGAACGTTTTAAATAAATATCTCGACCCTTCACTTCGAATTTGGAAGTGGCAATTAAAATGGTCGAGAACACCATTCCTACAGCGGCTGCTTCTAATATTTGCATGGGTGGCACTCGGAATTGTTCAAATAAAAACATGAGTGCACCAGAAGACATCGCGATTGGCGGAATAATAATTTTCTTCTCATTTGTTGGCATTTTGGAAGCTCTCATACGTATGACCATGACAAAGCTACCCATAAGAATGGCCATAATGGTTGACCCAATAACATAATAGTGAGAAGGGATATTGCTTAACATAAAAGATCCTCCTCTAATGTCAAATTAGCAATTTTGTCCAAGTAATTGGTCAGCGACGGCTCTTAATCTTTCTGGCTCAAAGGGCTTGGTAATAAAATCTTTTGCCCCACTTTCAATCGCTTCTACAATTAACTTTTGTTGGCCTAATGCTGTTACCATAATTATTTTTGCATTTGGAAACTCTGGGATAATTTTTTTTACTGCCGCAATACCAGTCATAACGGGCATCGTTACATCCATTGTTACTAAATCTGGTTGTAACTCTCGATACATAGCCACAGCTTCTTTACCATTTGCTGCCTTACCTACTACCTCGTAACCCCATTCTGAAAACATATTACTGATTGCAACACGCATAAATAGCGTATCATCCACTACTAAAACTGTAGGCACATGTTCATCTCCCTCCACGTTAAAGTACGGTATGCCTCTTTAGTGTATCAAATTAAAAGCCTGTAAATCCACCGAAAATTGGCTGTAATATACGAGTAATATACGTTAATCCATCAAAGAATAACAAAATACCCACGGCAATCATTATATAACCACCGATTTTCACGATTTTTTGGCTGTGTGTGCGAATCCATGTCATACGTGAAATAAAGAATGATAACACAAAGAACGGAATCGCGAACCCTAAATAATAGGCGAACATATAGCTAAAGCCCGCTCCTGGGTTTGTACTAGCCAACATTATAATAGAAGCTAAAATTGGTCCTGTACATGGTGTCCATCCTGCCGCAAAGGCAATACCAATTAAAACGGATCCCAAATAGCCAGATGGTCGATTTTTAAATTGAAACTTTCGATCCTTCATGAGGAAATCAATTTGTAGTAATCCTACAATCATTAAACCAAATACTACGATTAAAATGGCACCAACCTGACGTAGTAAAGTTTGATAGTTCAGGAAAAACTCTGCCGCATATGAGGCACTTAGTCCAATTATGATAAAAATAATTGAAAATCCTAGTAAAAAGAATAGTGTGTGGAAAATGGCACGCTTTTGTAGCATCCCTTTTTCTGATTTTAGCTCATCTAATGTCATACCAGTTATGTACGATAAAAATGCTGGATACAATGGGAGGGTACATGGTGAAATAAAACTTAAAAACCCTGCACCAAAAGCTAAAAATACGTTAATATCTGATCCCATATTTTCGATCGCTCCTTACAGTTACTGCATCCATCGTACCAAAAAACATGATAAATTGCGCCCTTCCTGATTGTGAACGTTTCATGGCAAAATGATGAGATTTCTGAAAAGTCCTTCCCATACATGTAGAACACCTAATAAGCTACTTCTGCATTATGCGCCCCTGTTGATTTTCTGTCAACAAAATTCGCCATTATTCTACAACATCAAATAGGTTGGCAAATCTCATTTAAATCAGCTCTACACCCATTTTTTATAGACCATATATGGTTAATTAGTGAGTGATTCACTAATCTTCATGTATACTATTCATAACAAACGTGCATTTGATTGAAAAAAGAGGTGTAGCTCCTTGGAATTAAGAAAAATTAAACCTAAAAAAATCTATGAAGAAGTGTCCGAAATTTTGCATGAGAAAATAAGAGCGGGTGTTTTAAAGCCTGGTGATCGACTAGACTCGGTGGAACAGCTTGCTGAACAATTACAAGTTAGCCGATCTGCTGTGCGAGAGGCGCTGTCTGCTTTAAAGGCAATGGGATTGATTGAAATCAAACAAGGCTCTGGGACTTTTGTCAAAAGTGTGCCTCCAAATAGACTGGATTTTCCATTATCTACAGCCATGTTATCGAATAAACTTGATATTGCCCGTTTATTAGAGGTCCGCAAGATCATTGAAGTAGGAGCAGCCGCAAGTGCAGCCATCAACCGTACGGAACAGGATATTCAAGCAATGGTTCAAATTTTAGAGGACATGGAGCAAGCCCATGGAGATGGTGAACTTGGTGAAAAGGTGGATTATCAATTTCATGTGGCGATTGCGACTGCCTCCCAAAATCCCCTACTTGCTACCATTCTAGATCAAATTTCTGGCCTGATGATTGATACGATGAAAGAAACACGCCGCATTTGGTTGTACTCTAAAAAAACAACAAGCGAGCAACTATATGAGGAACATATGAATATCTTCCTTGCTATTCAGCAGCAAAATGAAGAATCGGCTAAGCAGGCGATGACCTTTCATTTAAGCAATGTTGAAAAGGTTCTATTGCAGTATTTTGAAACAACCGACTCTCATCCACTTTAAAACAGCCTAGCTCTCGACTAGGTCGTTTTATTTTTTCTGAAAATTCTATCAAAATATCTTCTTTCTTAGAAAAATTTGTAGTATGATACATATAGCTATAAGTCATCTGATGACCTGTTGTTTATAAAAAGGAGCGATGCATATGAAAGTAACTCTCTTTGCTACTTGCCTAGTGGATTTGTTTCAGGGAGATGTAGGGAAAGCCGTAGTGGAAGTATTAGAAAGACTTGGCTGTGAAATTGATTTTCCTGAGGAACAAATATGCTGTGGACAGCCCGCTTATAACAGTGGCTATGTGAAAGAATCAAAAAATGCGATGAAAAGAATGATCGGTGCCTTCGAGCATGCCGAATACGTCGTCTCCCCCTCTGGTTCTTGTGCTTATATGTTTAAGGAATATCCAGAGGTTTTTAAGGGGGATCCTCTATGGGAATCAAAAGCAAAGGCATTGGCAGCCAAAACATATGAGTTTACTGAATTTATTGTCAACGTATTAAAGATAGAGGATGTTGGAGCACATTTAGAGGGCAAAGCTACTTACCATACTTCCTGCCATATGACTCGCCTCCTCGGTGTGACTGAGGCTCCATTGAAGTTATTACAAAACGTCGATGGTTTACAGTATGTGGAGCTTCACGGAAAAGATAGCTGCTGCGGGTTTGGTGGCACATTCTCTGTCAAAATGGGCAATATTTCTAGCGAAATGGTTCATGAAAAGGTCCACCATGTAGAGGAGACAGGGGCGGACTATTTAATTGGAGCAGATGCTGGCTGTTTAATCAATATTGGTGGTCGTATTCATCGCCAAGGTAAACCGATTAAAGTGATGCATATTGCAGAGGTTTTAAATTGTCGATAAGAGGAGGAAACATTAATGGCCATGAAAACTAGTAATGATCGCTTTTCGGACCGTGTCACAAAAGAGCTTGACAATCCATTTATGCGTAGTGCTGTTTCTAATGCTCAGGACCGCTTTCAAACTCGTCGTCTACAGCAAACGCTAGAACTTGGAGATTGGGAAGAATGGCGTTCACATGGAGAGGAAATACGTAAACATGTTTTAGAAAACCTAGATTATTATCTATACCAATTAAGTGAAAATATTGCCAAAAGAGGTGGCCATGTTTTCTTTGCTCAAACTGCTCAAGAAGCGACAGCCTATATTCAAGGTATTGCGAAAAAGAAAAATGCCGCTAAAATTGTTAAGTCAAAATCGATGGTAACCGAGGAAATTAACCTTAATGCTGCTTTAGAGGAACTAGGCTGTGAAGTGATAGAAACGGACTTAGGTGAATACATTTTGCAGGTTGCAGATCACGAGCCTCCATCCCATATTGTGGCTCCTGCTCTGCATAAAAACAAAGAGCAAATTCGAGATGTGTTTAAAGAAAAACAAGGTTACGCTCAATCGGAAAAGCCGGAGGAGCTTGCTCTTTATGTGCGTGATAAACTACGCGATGAATATTTAACTGCTGATATCGGTATAACAGGCTGTAATTTTGCCATTGCTGAAAGTGGATCGATTACTCTAGTCACCAATGAAGGTAATGCTGATTTAGTTACGGCTCTACCAAAAACTCAAGTCACTGTTATGGGAATGGAAAGAATTGTTCCTACCTTTGAAGAAATGGAAGTTCTTGTTAGCTTATTAACACGTAGTGCTGTAGGTCAAAAGCTAACAAGCTATATTACTACGCTTACAGGAATTAAAGAAGAGGGTGATTCAGATGGACCTGAGGAATTCCATTTAGTCATAGTGGATAATGGTCGCTCTGCCATACTTGGTGGCGAATTTCAGCCTATCTTACAATGCATTCGCTGTGCCGCCTGTGTCAACGCTTGCCCTGTTTATCGTCATGTCGGTGGGCATACGTATGGCTCTATCTATTCGGGCCCTGTTGGTGTGGTGCTCTCTCCGTTATTAGGAGGCTATGATGATTTTAAAGAGCTCCCCTATGCTTCAACGCTATGTGGTGCCTGTACGGATGCTTGCCCTGTAAAAATTCCTTTACATCAGCTTATTCATAGACATCGTCAGGTCATTGTTGAAAATGAAGGCAAAGCACCCGTTTCCGAAAAGCTATTAATGAAGGCATTTGGCTTAGGGGCTTCTTCCCCTACTTTGTATAAAATGGCTACAAAAATGGCCGCTCCTGCAATGTCTCCATTTACGAAAGACCATACGATTACTAAAGGGCCAGGTCCTTTAAAAGCATGGACTGAAGCACGGGATTTCCCTGCACCGAATAAAAACAGTTTCCGAGATTGGATGAAGCACCGAACAAAAGGAGATGAGGAATCATGACTGGTACCATTCAGCATCGAGAGAATTTTTTAGCAAACATTGCACAGCAGTTAGGGCGTTCACCTATTACAACGCTCCCCCGCCCCACTTGGCAGCATCAACCTCAAAACCGTACATTAAAAGATGCCACAAGAGACGAATTACTAGAGATTTTCACGAAACAATGCGCCAATATTCATACGAATATCGTGATTTCTAATTGTGCGAAGCTTTCTCAAGATCTACAATCTGTGGTGGACCATTATGGCGGACAATCCGTCATTACTTCTAAGGATGAACGATTTCAAGATTACGGACTATCTAAATTAATGACAGAAAAATGGCCACAGTCTAATATTCAATATTATGAATGGAATTCACAGCAACCAGAGGAAAATATTCAACAGGCTGAAAAAGCAAATATCGGTTTGACCATTAGCGAAATGACGCTAGCTGAGTCAGGGACGGCTATCCTTTTTAGCAGTAAAGATCAAGGAAGAAGTATTAGCTTCTTACCTAAACAATCAATTATTTTGATCCCGAAAAGTACAATGGTTCCACGTATGACACAAGCAGCACAGTGGATTCGTGAAAAAATCAAAAATGGAGAAAAAATTCCTTCTTGTATTAACTTTATTACAGGTCCTAGTAACTCGGCAGATATCGAAATGATCCTAATTGTTGGTGTACATGGCCCCGTTCAAGCCACCTATATCGTCATCGAGGATCGCTAAGCTCATAAAAACAGGAAAGCTGTTGAGATCTGCTACTTCTGGCGGTTGCAGTACTCTTATAAAAAGAAAACAGCAAAAGCTATCGTGACGTCACGATAGCTTTTGTCTACAGTCATAAGCATGCAATTATGTTGTTGAATGAGGCACACTTTTTGTGATGACTTCTTTTTCATAATACTCCGGATGTGCTTCTTTTAAGATAGAAGTACGTAGCATCACAAGTGAAATGATAATGATAATGACGCTTGTAACAGGCAATATGATCATGGCTGGTATAGCATCGTATAATACTCCATACACAACCATACCAATAGGCATCATGGACATTGCCATTGTTTCCATCAGTCCGAAAACGCGGCCACGGAATTCTTCCGAGATGTTTTTTTGCATATAGACCCCTATTGGCATATTAATACCCATTTCGAAAATGGCGAAAATAAAGTAAATGATTAGATAAAAACTAACAATTGCGATATAGGAAAAATTCGTGACTAATGGAATGACGGCTAAGGCAAGACTACCTGCCAACAGCAATAAGCTTATTTTTGAGAAACGTAATGGCGCTTTGACTTCTGGTCTTGTCGCAAAATAAAGGGAAGCGATAAGCATACCCGCTGCACCTGATGCCTGAATAAAACCAAAATGCGTTGATTCTACTTTTAGCAATTCAATGATAATAAATGTTCCGCCAACAGCGATAGCGGAAAAGAATAGATTAATCCATAATGCCACCCACATGATTGTTTTTATGACCTTACGCTGTTTTATATAATAGAAGCCGCCTTTAAGCCCTTCCCATACTTTTTCCTTCTTTACATCTTCTCCTCTTGTACTATAGAGTTTAAAATCCATTGTTGCCTCTAAGCAAAACGCTATGATATACGCTCCGATATTTACCATTAAAAATACGTCAATATTGAAAAATCCATACATCATACCACCAATGACGGGTCCCCCAATGGCAGCCACGGACATCGATAATTGATTAAATGACATCGCGCGCTGTAAACGTTCTGGATTAACAAGTGTAGCAATTGCAGATGAAAACGTAACCCCTGAAAATGCGGAACATATCGTATTAAAAACAGTAGCTATGTAAATAGCATAAACAGACATCCCTACCGTTTCTGTATAAATCAGTAATCCCCCTACGGTCAAAATGGTCCCTGCCTGCGCTAATAAAATTGTTCGTTTTTTTGAAAAATTATCCGCTACATAACCAGCCAATGGTGCTACGAGAGCACGAGGTAACACAGAACAAATCATATTGGTCGCAAAGCTCATGGCAGACCCTGTCATGGCTAATATATACAAGCTAAAACCAAACGCCATGACATTTGCCCCTAGCATGGCAATCATTTTACTCGCTGTAAATGTCCATAAATGATAGGTCGCTTTTTTTAATTTTTCCGCTTCATTCATCTTAAAACCCCTCCATTTTTTAACTAAATTAAAAAGTTTAATTTTATTAAACAAAATATACCACAGCTCCCCCTTTTCATGCAAGAAAAAGTTTAATATAATTAAACAAAAGGAGGCGAGGCAGTGAACTCTCTAGGTGCACGAATTCGTAAATTAAGGAAAGAAAAAAAATTAACATTAGAGGCGCTTGCCGGTGATCGTCTAACAAAAGGAATGCTGAGTCAAATAGAAAATGAAAAGGCCAAGCCCTCTATGGAAAGCCTTGACTATATTGCTGAACGGTTAGGTGTCAAGGCTAGTGAATTACTCGAAGAAGTAACACCTTCATCCATTCGTTCACTTTTAGAGCAGGTCGAAATTTTATTTGCAGAGGTAAAATGGGGAGATATAGTTCGTCATCAAGAAATTGTTGATTTGATAAAACCATCAGTAGAGGGCCTTCCTGACAGCTACGAAGCAGGCCGTTTATTGTATATATATGCTGTCACGCAGTATGAAGTAGGATTAGCTTCATGGGAAACATCCCTCCTGCAAGCCCGCACTATCTTTAAGGAAATTAATTTACTTAGCCATTGGTTCAAAACTTTCATCCTGCAAATGAACGTATTGGCGGAAAAACGTCAATATGACTTGGCCTATGCCTGTATTTTACAGGCGCAAGAAATGATTGAACAAGAGGATTATCAGTTTGATTCTCGTGATGCTTTATTAATGGCTTATTATACAAGCATTTTACAGCTTGCCATCGGAGAACATGAAGAAGGGAAAAAATTAATAAACGAAACCATTACGAATGCTCATAAAAACCAACTGTTTTATCAAATCGATGATATGTATCGTATCGGTGCTTATTGCGCGATGATTGACCATGACTTTGAACAAGCTGAGCATATGTTTATGAAGCTGGAGCAATATCGGGCATTTGCCGAACGTGCACTAGTAGATGCTTTCATCTATATTTTACGGGCACATTATTATAATAATTACATGTTTAATTATGAGCAGGCGTTAATAGAAATTGAGAGCTTTAATGAGCTCAAGCATGAGGATTTAGAAATTTTGGATTCAAACTATTATTATGCGGAAAAAGGAAAGTCCTTATATTTACTCGGTCGTTATGAGGAGGCAAGGACTGCGTTTGAGCATTTTCAAAAAGCACCTAATTTTATCAGCCATCCATATGATATTTTAGGTTTAAATGAATGCTTTTCCTATAAGGCCCTTTGCTATGCACATTTTGGGGAACTGACAACCGCCTATGACATCGCAAAAATGGCATACAACGATTCACTAGATTTAGTTGATTTACCTTATAAACGCAAAATCGAAGAAGTCTATATGACGATTAAGGCACAAATTGATTCTACTTCTTAATATGAAAGGGATTGCACCGCTTCGTGCAATCCCTTGTTTTTACTTTTGCTGATCTTCTTTTATTTGCTTATGAATTTTGCGTAATGCTTTTTTGGACCCCCGCTCCATATCATGCTGAAGCTTACGTTCTTGATAGTCGACAAATAAGGTCTCAAGATCATAGCCTTCAGGGTATAATTCGGTTGCCGGTAGCTCTAATGCAAGTCGTTTCACATGAACCTCTAGCATTTGACCCTTATAGTACACAGTGACATTATAGAACTGATTCATCTCTTGATAAACAAGCCCGACATCATCATGATCCAATAATTTCACACGGTCCCCTTTGGCAAATTTAACGATTGCTGCCCTGCCAGCTTTCTCTACTTTCGGCTTACGAATTTTACTATCCTGCACCCGAGTCAGCTGATAATCCTTATTATTCATATAATCCTGTGCTCGTTGCAAAACCTCTGCACGGACATTCATTTTTTTAGAAATCCAAAGAGCATTACTCTCTCCAGACGTGCCAATCATCAACTGATACAAAGGCTCTAATGTTTCACTATTAAATCGCATAGCCGCATTCATAAAGTCTGGATGCATCTCTGAAAATCGTTTAATTTCTCCGTAATGTGTTGTCGCTACTGTCATACAGCCCATTTGATAGAACTCTTCCAAAATCGCAATAGCCAGTGCCGCACCTTCATTCGGCTCAGTACCACTGCCGATCTCATCAAATAATAATAGTGTATGGTTATTGGATGCTCTCATAATGTCGGAGAGATTTTTCATATGTGATGAAAACGTACTTAGCGCATTTTCCATACTTTGATTGTCACCTATATCGACAAAGATATGATCGAATATAGCCAATTCAGTGCCCTCATCTGCCACGATATGAAAGCCGGACATTGTCGCCAATGTTAATAAGCCAATTGTTTTCAACACGACCGTTTTCCCGCCTGCGTTTGGTCCAGTAATAATTAGACTCCTATAATCTTTTCCAATCGTAAATTGAAGTGGCACAGCATTCCCTGATAATAAAGGATGTCTACCATTGATTACTTGGATGAAGCCATAATCATTGAGGCGTGGCTCCATACCGCCAATTTGTTTACTAAATTTTGCTTTAGCAAAAACCATATCATATTGGCTAATCAACTCCATATTAATATGGAGGGCGTGAAGATGATCCATTAAAAGCCCCGATAAAGATGCTAAAATCTGATACTCCTCCACCGCCTCTTCAGCCTTTAAAGTAGCTAATTCTCCATTTAATTTAGCGACCACACTTGGCTCCATAAAAACAGTTGCACCCTTTGAGGAGATTTCCACTATCGTACCTTGTACATGGTTTTTATAGGAAGCCTTAATTGGAATCGTATAGCGTTCATCCTTTTGACTAATAAAGAACTCTTGTATATACGTTTTATTGGCACTGTTGTTCAAGAATTTTGTTAAGCGGTCTTTTATTTTTTCCTCTGTCGTTTCGATATGATGACGAATCCGCTTCAATTCTCGACTAGCAGCTGAATCAACGCGATTAGCTTTTATAGCAAAATTAATTTCTTCTTCCACACTTTTAAATTCAGCCATCGAATTCGCGTAAGATGAAAGAACTGGCGCAAAAAATTCCTTATCCAACATGAATTTTTTAATGTTACGACAGCCTCGTAAAAAGTCTGACATGCTGATGAGCTCACTGGGGTCCAAGATCATCCCTTTTGCCAGTTTGGTCATGATATGCTCAATATTGGATACGCCTAGAAATGGGACATGACCCTCCGCATCTACGATTACCCGTGCCTCAGTTGTTTCATTCAAGCGAGTTTTTACAACTGCTAAGTTTGAGCTTGGCATTAATTTATCTAATAACTGTTTGCCCAATCCACTTACACAATAGGATTTAACGATATCTTTTAATTCTTGGTATTGTAACTTCTCTAGCGTAGTAAAATTCATTTGTATATGCTCCTCATTCTGATATTTATCATTCATGAAGATACCTACCCAATATTAGATAGCAATGAAGTGTTAAATAAACTAAAAAAAGCTGTGAGGAATCCCCACAGCTCTATCTTCAAAAGGCGAGTGTTCATAGCACTACAAATAAAACCTCATTTTCAGAAGTTTCATCCATATATGCACCGCTTGATAAAGTATTGTAGGCATCTACATAGGTTTTGAAATAAATCCATGAGCAAATAAGGGGTCTGTTCATGACATATATCCCCCTGTCGCCATATCATTTATTTCATTTAATTTTTACCTAGTTAGAACCTACCGCACTCACAAAAAGCACCTCTCAATTTTTATCATTGTTATCTAATTATTGACATCATCTTACTATATGTTGACTAAATTGTAAAGGTACGCTCTCCATGTAGTCCATTGAATAAAAAAAGACTTGTAGAATATTCTACAAGTCTACTGATTTATGATGAGCTTTTCTTGTTTCTATAATCTTGGAACCTGAGAATAGTAATAATGCTCCCCAAATGATGCTAAATGCTAAAAGCTCTATCTGACTAAATGGCTCTTTATACAGTACGATACCTAAAATCAATACAATAGTTGGTGAAACATATTGAATAAAGCCCAATAAATACAATGGAATATTTTGTGCACCTTTTGCAAATAGGATGAGTGGTACAGCTGTTACTAAACCACTGAAAATCATCAAAATATCTGTTTTTACATCAACATGTAAAAACGAAGCTTGATGGGTTGTAAATAGATACACATAATAGCCTAAAGCAAATGGTAGGATTAATAATGTTTCAATAGCTAATCCTCTCGTCGCATCCAGTGTAATTTTCTTTTTCAATACGCCGTATATCGCAAAAGATAGCGCAATCAATAGTGCTACCCATGGTACAGAGCCATAATTGATCGTTAAAATAATAACAGCCATAAAGGCAATTCCTGTCGCTACCCATTGTGCGCGACTCAACGATTCTTTAAAGAAAATTACTCCAAAAATAACAGATATGAGCGGATTAATATAATAGCCTAAGCTTGTCTCAATTAAATGGTTATGGGTTACTGCCCAAATATACAAGTACCAGTTCATTGAAATGACGAAGGAGGCACCCGCAAGCTGCCAGAAATGCTTTTGATGTGACCATAAATATTTTAAGTCCGCGATAAGGTCTTTACGCATTCGAAATACGATGACAGCCAGTACAGTAAAGACAAACGACCAAATCACTCGGGATAATAAAATCTCCATGCTTGGTACATGTTCAAGCAGTTTCCAATAGAGAGGAAAGGCACCCCAAAAGGCATAGGCAAAAAATGCCGCCAAAACCCCTTTTTTCTCATTTGACATTGCCACTAACGCTCCCTACTCATAGTGAAATCAATTGCGACCTCACATAATATTAAACTAGTTAAAGAATAGACTCATTATAGAGCTTTGTGTGGCAGCTGTAAATGCCAAATTTCTAGACTCCTTAGATCACCGTCCATCCTTCTGCTCTGATTCTAGCTCGGAGATATATTTACGCACTGTACTATAGCTAATATCTGGATTGATTTGGCGTTTGATGCGTATATGGATTTCCTTTATACCAACCCCTTGCTCTCGCATATTTCGAATCATCGACTTAAGAGGTCCCGTTAATGACTCTCTCGACAAGGACGTATATTTACTCAGTTCAATTAATAGCTCCGTATTTTGTTGTCGGAGCACCTGCATTTCCTCTACCACGCAATTATATTCCGTTACTTTTTTTTGCAGGACTATGTTTTGCTGCTTAGATTTTTGCAAGTCCTCTGTAAGTGCTGCATTTTGTTTTTTTAATGTCTTTCGTTCTTGTTCTATACCATTTTGCTTATGATCTAAATCTGTATGCCTCGCACTGTACACTTTTTCCTTATGCAATAACTCTAAATAACGGCTTTGTGGAATAAGCATTAAAGTTTCAGCTGCGTTAAGAGCAAGCGTTCCATCTTCAAAAGGCTCATACGACAATGTAGAGGATTTTATTTTATTGGTCATCATTTCACTCCTCCACGAATGATTTCATGTAATCGTATTGCTTTGTATAACATCTGTTCGCTTCCTTTTTCATTTGATAATCATTCTCATTTAATTTTATCATAATCAGTATTTTCCTTTTTGTCAAAGAACATTTAACGCAAACAAAATAAATAAAGCTTCTTGCAGAAATTTCTACAAGAAGCTTCGATTATTACATTTTTTTCAATTTTTCATATTCTAATTGCAAACGTTCAATACGTTTTCGACCTTCTTCACGACTTCTCGCTGTTTCAGCTTGAATTTGCTTCGTTTCTTGAATACCAGACATAATCGTTTGCCATGTTGTTTCAATTGTTTCAATTTTTATGCTCGGGCTACCTGCTGCTCGTGCTATATTAACGCTGTTTTTACTAATGTTTTCAGCATTGCGCACAAGCATTTCATTCGTACGGCGATCTAGCTCAATCATAGAATCGGAAATCAGCTTTTGGCGCTTTAAAGTAACGGCATGAATTAAACCTTGTTTGAAAATAGGGATTGTCGTCACAAAGGCTGAGTTAATCTTCGCAATTAAATGGTTATTACCTTGCTGCATTAAACGTATTTGAGGTGCAGATTGGAATGATACTTGCTGCGCCATTTCTAAATCATAGCGACGTTGCTCTAATAATTCCACTGCACGTAGCATTGTTTCATATTCCATTGCCGCTAATTGATCGCCCGTCTGAGCCTTTTGTTCAAGGGCCGGTAATGTTGAACGAACATCTTCTATCTTTACTTCAATCGCAGCGACAAACTTACTTAAAGATTGGAAGTAATTTAAATTTTGATCGTATAGATTTTCAAGGTCAATTGTATTTCGCTTCATTTCACCTTCATATTTTTGAATTTCGCGGTAAATGACATCTACTTCCTTATTCATGCTGTCATATTTAGATAGAAACTTTTCCAATTGCTCTTTTCCTTTATTAAAGAGCTTGGAAATAAAGCCACCTTTTTTCTCCTCCGAGAAATCTTGAGGATCAAATTTATCCATAATTTTATTGAGATTATTTAAAAGGACACTCGATTCTTCTAGTTTGCTGGACTTCATAGTAGCCAGCATTTTATCAGAAAAAGTAGAAATGCCACTTGCTGTTTCTTTCCCAAGCTCTAGCATGGCAATTTGATCTTTAACATCAATTCGTTTAGCAAGTGCATGAACCTCTGGATCTTTCTTTAACATAAGCTGGTTTTGCGCAATTTGTGAAAGCTCTTGCTCAGATACAAGTACTGGCTTTTGTTCAGGCTCTTGTTGCATAAGCGGATTAGGTTGTAATAAAGGATTTTCAGTAGCGAATGGGTCCTTGGATTTTAAAAGATCATTGTTGAATTCAGACATACGTTTTACCCCCTGCAATTTATCTCTACAATTTACTTACGATTACTTTGGAAAAAGGTTTCATTTCCGATAGAAAGACAAAACCAATTTCAAGCTCTTTATTAAATTATAGCTTCTTTCTAAACAAAATTCGACTGATTACGCAAATTCCTTTACATTGTTTTCTAACGTTGGCATGAAACAACCAAAAAGCAGCTACATCATCGTGTAGCTGCTTATCATTTAAGTGGTAACCTTTAAAACTGTTTTAATTTTTTGAATGACCCCGCCTGAGCTATATGTCAGTACACTACGTTTATAGAACGATAAGCTAAATAGGTACACGACTATAATCGTTGCGATTAAAATACCTAAAGATAGTAATGGAACTAACCCTCCGATATCTGTAGCACCTATCCTCATAGGCATGATCATTCCTGATGTTAATGGAATATACGAGAATATTTTAATGATGATTGTATCTGGATTACCCATCCCTGTTAGCATCACATAGAAGCCGATAATCGTAATAATCATGGCAGGCATTAATACCTGACCTGCTTCTTCTACTTTCGATACTAATGAGCCAAATAATGCGCCAATGATAAGATACAGGACAACCGTTAGCAATAGGAATACAATGGCATAGATAACATAGCCAACAGACAATTCTTTGACAATGCTAGCAGCCGCATCCCAAACGATACCGCCTTTTACGAGCTTAGCATAAATCAGGAATACTGCTGCAAGAATGCCCATCTGCGTTAAAGCAAGCAGTAATACACCTGCAATTTTTGCTTTAAAATGAGTAGTTGGTTTGACACTTACTAAAAGCATTTCCATTGCTCTTGAGCCCTTTTCAGAGGCAATTTCAGTCGTAATCATAGATAGGAATGTAGAAATAAAGAAATAAATTAAAATTCCAACTGCATAGGAAACAACTAAACCTGATTGCTTTTCTTCTTCACTTTTTCCACCCGTTGATTCCTCATTTAAGTTTTTAGTGGAAATCGTAGTTTGAGCGGCCATAATTTGTGCTGCCTGTTCAGGTGAAAGCGATAATTGCTGTACGGCATAGTGCTGACCAGCATATTGTAATAAGGATGACAATGACGATTGATCGTTTAATTTCAGGGGTGTAAACGTAGCAATTTCTGCTTGTAGCTGACCACCTTGATCGTTAATCGTCACAATGGCATCTAGTTTGCCGTCCTTCACTTTTTTTTCAAGTGTCGGTCTATCCTTTTCATCTTGGATAAAAGCCATATCCCCATTGGAAACAAAGATACCACTTAAATCAGCAGATGTCTCATTAATAATGGCAATTTGCTGTGCTTCATCATCACCTGTAAATAGCTCTTTAATTTCGGACCAGAAAACAGCTACAGACATTACAAGTACATATAAACATGTCATTAAAATAAAGGATTTTGATTTTATTTTTGATTTATATAATTGTTTCATCAATAAATTAAACTTCGACAACATTGCCACCTACCTTATCTTTAAAGATTTCATCTAATGATAAATAATCCAGGCTGAATTTTTCAATATACTTCCCATTGGAAAGCTGCTCAAAAATACTTTGGGCAAAGCTTTCATCCACTAATGTTAAAACTGTTTGTTCCTTCTCAACACGTACATCCTTGACGCCTTCTAACGCCAATAGCTGTGTTGTTGACCAATCTGTCCGTACTGCCAGTTTTGTTTTGCCATATTGTTTCTTTAAATCTAGTAGACTACCAGAAAATAATGAAACACCTCTTTTTAATAGGCATAAGTGATCACAAAGTTCCTCCACATTATCCATTTGGTGACTAGAGAACAAAATTGTTGTACCCTGTTCCTTTAAAAGTAGAATGGCATCCTTCAGTAAGTCCTTATTAACCGGATCCAATCCACTAAACGGTTCATCCAAAATTAAAAATTCAGGTTTATGGATAAAGCTGGCGATAAGCTGTACTTTTTGCTGGTTCCCCTTTGATAGTGTTTCAGCCTTATCTTTTCGTTTTTCTTCCAGCTCAAAACGTTGAATCCAAAAATCAATTTCCTTTTTCAGCTCGGCTTTTTTCATCCCACGTAGCTCACCAAAAAAGTACAACTGCTCCTCTACTTTCATCGTCGGGAAAATACCACGTTCCTCAGGTAAATATCCTAGGACGTCTCTGTTAATCGCATTAACTGGCTGACCATTCCATGTAATTGTACCTGCCGTTGTCTCCTGTAAATCTAAAATCATACGGAATGTAGTTGTTTTCCCCGCACCATTTTGGCCAATCAAACCAAAGATTTCACCTTTTTCAATTGTAAAATTCAATCCATCTACAGCCGTAAAATCCTTGTACTTCTTCGTGACATGCTGTAACTGTAAAGTCATGTTGTCACCCTCCTTATCCTTCGAATATATGTAAATTTTCTTTCAATCTTTTTTTACGGTTTTCATTTTTAAATATAGAGATACACACCATTATGGATACGATAAAATTTAAACATCCTACACTAGTGTTGACGATTGTTACAGAAGGTCCCCAAGCTCCCATCGAAAAATTATAAAGCCCAGCCACTATATTGAATAGCAACAGTACTATAAAAATACGATTCATCGACTTTATATAGCTAATTTTAGAGGTAGTATCTGAGAATAATTCAAATGGCCCTTCTGCCTTTGGTTTTCGATAATACGCCCAAACACCGAATTTGTGCACACATTCTATATTCATCTCTCTAGAAACTCAAAATAGTCCTTCGATTTGCTATTCACTAATTCATTCCGATAAATATATTGTTGTGGTGTTCCTTTTTCAAAAATAAAATAACCTACAACTGCTTTTTTTAAATTCCACCCCCGGTCTGCCATTTCATTGACCCACCGTTCTTCCTTTTCATAATCTATAAAAAAACGGTATATTCTTTTTTCCATCCTTTCACCCCTACTAGATTTATTGTTATTTTCTGATTTCCCAGAAAATAATAGACGTCCACTAATCTGAAAATATATTTAACTCCTTTTTCAATCGATTGCGGACTCGTCTAAGCCTATATAATGGGAAAGAGAATAAGATGACTATAATTAGATTTAAGCTATGTAAAATAAACCCTATCCAATTCGTCATTTCGTGAGAAAAATCGCCGATCAAGCCTGAAATACCAAAATATAAATTAAGTAGAATAAGAGGGAAAAAGAGTGCCATCTTTTTTGACAGACTTCCTATTTTAGTTTTTTTATCCGTATAAAGCTCAAACGGACCTCCCTGGGAAGCCTTTCTAAAAAACACAAAATTACCAGAGCGATCAACTTGTTCAATGCCTGAACTTTTTAAAAATGCTAGATAGTCCTCTTCGTAGTGAGTGCCAAATCGCTCTAATTCATCATGGCGATAAATATAGCTGCCTGCTTCTCCACGCTCAAACGTAAAACGAATCCATGTAAACTTTTTCAGATGCCAGCCCTGGCAAGCCATGTTATTGACCCACTTTTCAATTGCATATGGATTAATCATCAAACGATATTTATGCATATTATTCAACTCCTCTCGTTATACGGATACCATTGTCAAAAAGTTCCCTTAATCTCAAAATTTCATATTCAACTATCTTATCCCCAGTTTCTGTAATTACATATTCTTTCTTGCGACCATCCTCATCGAGCGCCTCAATCCAGCCTCGTTCAAGTAAAGTTTTAATGGCCCCATAAATGGTACCTGCGCCTAAGCGTACTCGCCCACTACTCATTTCCTCTACTAATTGCATGATGCCATAACCATGTCTAGGCTCATACAATGCTAATAAAATATAATATACGCCTTCAGTTAACGGCGGATGCTCCTGTGTCATACAATCCCCCTTTATATCGTCCACCAATATATCGTCAGCCGATACATCTAAACTATATCAGCCGTCGATATAGTTGTCAATGTTCTTATTGCTAATTATTTCCTTGAAACAAATAATTTTGTTGCAGAGAATTATGCACTATGCTAGCATGTAAGTGATTACTTGCATGAAAGGAAGTTTATGATTGACAACAAAGGGAACCGCGGAACGAATCATCGAAGCTGCTCTACAATTGATTAGTGAAAAGGGCTATACTGCCGCCACAACGAAAACGATTGCTGAATTAGCCGGCGTCAATGAAGTTACACTTTTCCGCCATTTTGGCAATAAGCGTGGCCTCTTGAAAGCCATAGTCGAACAATTTTCGTATTATCCCCTTTTACAACAGGAGATCCATCAAAACGTTACGTGGGATTTAGAAAAAGATTTATTAAACTTCTCATTAAAGCATTTTGATTTTTTAATGTCGATTAAAGATTTGGTGATGATTGGCTTTAAGGAGTCCATTCAGTTTCCTGAAAT
The DNA here is from genome assembly GCF_058795135.1 of Lysinibacillus sp. GW823-FHT06C08. Taxonomy (NCBI): domain Bacteria; kingdom Bacillati; phylum Bacillota; class Bacilli; order Caryophanales; family Bacillaceae; genus Lysinibacillus; species Lysinibacillus sp. GW823-FHT06C08. Next base: position 1,484,606 of record NZ_JBXAHN010000001.1, on the reverse strand, counting down.
TAGTGAGGAAATTGCAAATATTCCTCTTCTAATCAAAAAGGAATTATGCCAATACTTCCAAGAAATGAAACAACGAGGGAAGATAAGAGAGGTTGATTTTGAAGCTGCAGCGTTATCACTAATTGCTCTTAACTTTGGTCATTTTATGTCACGTGCACGTCTTGGTACTATGGTGTCTGACATACCAACCGAAGAACTATTACAGACAAGTGTTGCTATTTTTTCTAGGGGACTCGTTTCCTAGAAAAAATTTTTCCTTTCAATGCAAGTAAGTACTTACTTTATTAAGGGGGATTAAAAATGAGAGGTTTACAAACTTTATTGAGAATTCGAGAAACATATATTGGCATTGTTGCTGCAATTGCCTTTCAATTAATTTTCTTTACAATTTGGATGACAGCCTATGACGGCGTCAATGAGCGAGCTGATCAATTATCGATAGGCTTGTTGACGGAAGATACAGAAATGGGGTCGCAAATAGTAAAGGACATGAAGGACAACATTCCATTTACGCTAAAAGAGTATTCCTCTAGGAAGGATGCCGAGCAAGCACTCAATGAACGCCAGATTAATATGATTATGCAAATTCCAGCTAATTTTACGAAGCAGCTTCGGACAGGAGAAAAAGCTGAAATCATTTATTCGATTAATCAGGCCAATGCTAGTGTTGCGAAAAACATGATGGATGGTGTAGCTAAGCAATTAACAGAAGAAATGAACCAAATGCTCTACCCATTACAACAAAATCAGGCGATCGAGGTTTTTTCCCAACAATTTGCCCAGCTTCCATTTGAGCAAAATACCTCACAGCAAATAAACGCATCTGTCCAAACAACCGTGATGACAGTTAAAGATCATGCCGTCAATGCGACCATCGTTAAAACGAATGATGTAGAGGGATTTGCAGCAAACTTTGTCCCACTAATGGTCATCATCTCCTCCTTTGTAGGGGCTATGGTGATGATTATGCAACATCAGCAAGCCGCACAAATGGTACAAAGTAGTGTTTCAAAATGGCAATTATTCCTTGCACGCCAGCTGCTCAATGTTGGAGTCGCTCTCACTTTACCATTCCTTACAATCGGCTTAATGCATCTATTTACTATTTCCAGTAATGAAAGCTTTCTATCCATCTATTTCTTCCAATCTGTGCTGTTTCTAGCTTTCCTTTGCCTAGCACAAGTTTTCGTCATTCTCTTTGGAAATATCGGCATGGTCTTCAATATTTGTGCTCTATCTCTCCAATTAGTAACCTCTGGAGTACTCGTTCCGAAAACCATGCTTTCTGAAGGCTACCAGCAATTAGCTGCCATGCTCCCCGCTACTTACGGTGCCGATGGCTATTACACTATTATTTTCGGAGGAAGTGCCGCTAATTTACTACAAAACAGTAGCTCCTTAGCCATCATCATCCTAGTCACTCTGGCAATCGCTACAGTAACCGTAGCAATCAAGCCCGCTCCTGCTCTTACCTCTAGTTAGTTGTATGCTATAGCCCCTTGCTCTGTTCATTTCTGGATGGACGGGGTGGGGCTATCCGTTAGTTTGAGTGAGCTATCCACTACTTTGAGCGTTTTTTCCATCCCTTTGAGCGTTCTATCCGCCACTTTCTCCGGTCTATCCGTCACTTTGAGCGTTCTATCCGCCACTTTCTCCGCTCTATCCGTCACTTTCAATGTTCTATCCGTCACTTCGGCCGTTCTATCCACCGATTTCTTCATTTCGCTTCATTTCAAGCGTCCCATCTCCTCTTTTTACGCTCTATCCTCCACTACGGACATTTTTCAAAATAGTGGCGAGTTGCTGATTTAAGACGCTTACGCTGTCGCTAAAGTCCCCACGGTACCATTGGATAATGAGTCCGATAATCGCGTTTGCTTGGTAGGCGCTATAATAATCAATCGAAATTGATTCTGTCATTTGATGCTCGTGATGTAAGGTAATGTCTCTCTTTAGCAATGAGTAAATTCCGTCAAACAGCATGTAATAATATGTCAATGGGACATTTTTGGAAAACACAATCCGATAAAACATTTTAAAGCGTTCAATATGATGAAAAATACGAATCGTGTTCGGATCTAGTTGATGTGTATCCAATGTTGTCACGGCACGATAAGGTTCTTCGTAGGATTGGTATAAATCCTCCATAATCTCTTGAAAGTATTCTTCAAAGAGTCCTTCCTTTTGCTCGTAATGCAAATAGAAGGTTCCTCTATTCACCTTGGCCTCTCTACATATTTCTGCAATGGATATTTGCTCCAAAGGCTTTTGACTAAGCAGTGTCAATAAAGCGGCGTGTAAAGCTTGCTTTGTTTTAATAATACGTAAATCTGTTGTAGACAATTTTTTCAGCTCCTTAGTAAACAGTTTTTCCAAAAGTGTTGATTACTCAACACATCCGGATATTTTGCATATTGAAATCGCTTTCATATTTATTATATGATTTTAATGAACAGATGTTCAATATCTATCGAAAAATAGTATGAGGAGGTCTTTGAGATGAGATTAGAAGGTAAAGTAGCAATTGTGACAGGTGCAGCTTCAGGGATGGGGAAAGCTATAGCAGAAGGTTATGCAAAAGAAGGTGCTAAGGTTGTCGTTTCAGATTTAAATTTAGATGGTGCCCAAGCGGTTGTGGAAGGCATTCAAGCGGCTGGGGGTACAGCGTTTGCCATTCAAACAAATGTCGCATCAACAGAAGACTTACAACGTTTATTTGATGAAACAAAAAGTAACTATGGACAATTAGATATTTTAGTCAATAATGCAGGTATCATGGATGGTATGGAGCCAGTTGGAGAAATCTCTGATGATCGTTGGGATAAAGTATTCGCGGTGAATACAACAGCTGTGATGCGCTCAATGCGTATGGCCACAGACATTTTCCTTGCTCAAGGACATGGTGTCTTTGTCAATAATATTTCTGCTGGTGGCTTATACGGTGCACGTGCAGGAGCTGCATACACTGCGTCTAAACATGCCGTTGTTGGATTAACTAAAAATACAGCCTTTATGTATGCTGATAAAAATATTCGCTGTAATGGTATTGCGCCAGGGGCAGTTATGACGAATATCGCCTCTTCCATGACAAATATGAGTCAAACAGGTGCAGCACGCCAATCACTTGGTTTATCGATTAATCCTCGTGCTGGTCAACCTGAGGAAATTGCTCAGTTAGCTATTTTCCTTGGCTCAGATGAAGCGAGCTTTGTGAACGGACAAGTCATTGCTGTCGATGGTGGATGGACAGCTTACTAATATCGTAAAAAAACAGCACGCACAGATTTCATTTTCTGTGCGTGCTTACTTTTAATTATAGTACTTTTTAGATGGAATTAGAGCTCCAAGTATTGCTCCAATAACCGCAGGCAATATCCACCCTAACCCTATATCATAAAACGGTAAGATGGAAGAATAAGCCTTCTCTACAACATCAAATACATGTAATTGCGCTTCAGGCACACTTACTACTAAGGCTTTATAGCCGTCTATTACGCTAATGAAAAATGTGAAAATCATCGCGATGGCATACACCGTTTGCTTATTGTGAAAGAACGATGAGCTAAGAGCCAGTAATATTAAAACAATCGCAAGTGGATATAGGAACATAAGAACTGGGATGGCGAACTGTATAATATTGTTTAATCCGAAGTTGGCAATGATGAAGGATACAACACACAATAAAAATACAAACCATTTATAGCTAATCTTCGGAAACACTTCGTGGAAAAATTCACTACATGAAGTGATTAAGCCGATACTTGTCTTTAAACAAGCGAGCACAATGATAACGGCTAATAAAATAGCACCGAATGAACCGAAATAATGGTCTGCCACTGAGGCAAAAATTAAACCCCCATTATCAAATGTACCTACAGCTGAAATACTAGAAGCACCCATATACGTAATCAGGCCATAAATAAGCATCATAAGGGCCATTGCAAATATACCTGACGTCCATGTCGCCTTCGCTATTTCCTTCCGATCTGAAATACCTGCACTTTTAATTGCATTAATGACCACAATCCCGAAGGCAAGGGAAGCTAAAGCATCCATCGTATTATAGCCCTCTTTAAAGCCTGTCATAAAGGCAGCATCTATATAATCGCCCATCGGTTGTTGAAAATCCCCCATCGGCTTGACGATACTCGTAATAATTAAAATGAATAACACAATTAAAAAGGCTGGTGTTAAATATTTACCAATGTAATCCATAATTTTTGCTGGATTTAACGAGAAGTAAAAAACGATGGCGAAAAAAATGAAGCTAAACACGGCAAGCAATAATGTAACATGCTGTGCTTGAATATATGGCTCAAAGCCCACTACAAAAGGTACGGTCGCTGTACGTGGAATGGCAAAAAACGGGCCAATTGTTAAGTAAAGGGCCAATGAAAAGACAATACCGAAGACGGGATGAACACGGCTCGCTAGATCGCGTAAGCCATTACTACCTGATAAACCAATCGCTAAAATTCCGAGGAATGGTAGACCGATAGCTGTGACTAAAAATCCGATTAATCCAAGCCAAAAATGGGTCCCTGCTAATTGACCTAATTGGATTGGAAAGATAAGATTCCCTGCTCCAAAATACAGCCCAAATAACATAGTACCGATGACTGCATAGGTTGAGAAAGGTATTTTTTGTTGCATAATTGATGTGCTCCTTAGAAGTTTTTAACTATAGCAAATTATTTTAATCGAATGATTTTTCATTACAATTCAATTATGTTATCAAGCATTTATTATAATTACAATAGTTTTTTCGAATAACATTATGAATATAGAATGTTATTGCATAAAAAAAGAGCTGTCCTCTGACAGCCCTTCCTTAATTTGCAACTGACCATTCAATATGATCTAAAAATTTATAAACATCTTCATATACTTTGTCACGTTCTTTATCTAACGTAATAATATGACCTGAATTTTCATACCAAATGATTTCTTTGTCATCTGTTTCTACAGTATTTAATATAAACGGTGCACTTTCCTGATAAAGCTCATCGTCTAATGACCCTTGTAGAACTAATGTCGGAGCTTTAATTGTTGATAAATCATCACGTGTTTCAGTCGTTAAACGTGTTACACCATCTAATGAATCTTTTGGTGAAATACGTAATTCATGTAATTCTGAAATAATTTGATCTTTTGATTTATTTTCAAAATGTTTATATAAACGAGCATAGTGGTACAAACGTGTAAATAAGCCTTTTGAATTATCACGTGTAATTGGTGCACACATCGCTACACATGCTTTTACTGGAAATGTCTCTGCTACTTTCAATGAGAAAACACCACCTAGTGAAATGCCAACAACTGCAATTTCTTCATAGCCTTTACTTTGAAGGAAGTTATAGCCTTCAACAACATCGTTCCACCAGTCTTCTGGTTTTGTTTCTAATAATGCTTCTGGTTCTACTCCGTGACCACTATAAATCGGTGCATGAACGGTATAACCTCGTTGAGATAAAAATTCTCCTAGCTTTTTCACATCTTTTGTGCTACCTGTGAATCCATGCAATAATAGTACGGCTTTTTTGCCTCCCTCAATTGTTAGAGGTTGCGGCTTTGTTAACTTCATTTTAGGATATCCCCTTCACGGAAATTATTAATTGTGTATTTTATGTGTCTATCTTAACACCCTTTATTCATAATGTACAATTTATAGTTTTTATCAAATCAATGTGTCTCATGCATGAATGATGTCAACTTAACACCTGTACAATCACACTTTCTGCTACTTAACTTTTCCATTCTTCTAATTAAAGGCAACGTCTTTTTAAAAAGTTTTTGCCACCTATACTTCCTCTCTGTTTCCCGTTATAATGCAGTTAACTTAAAAATTACGAGAATAGAGGTGAAAAAATGGAGTGGCAACAATTAGAATATTTTGTAACCGTTGCAAAGTTAGAACATATGACACGTGCTTCAGAAGCATTGGCAATCTCACAGCCAGCTCTAAGTCGATCAATATCAAAGCTGGAAGAAGAACTAGGTGTACCGCTTTTTGATAGGCAGGGACGTTCCATTATGCTCAATCGCTATGGTGAACTTTTTTTATATCGTGTGCAACGAATGCGGAAAGAATATGAGAAAGCTGTCTTAGAATTACAAGAGCTTAATAATCCGGAGCTTGGGGATGTGTCACTCGGTTTTTTACACACTCTTGGGACTAGTATTGTGCCGGACTTAATTCGTGCTTTTCGTCAGAAGCACCCCCATATCCGTTTTCATTTCACCCAAAATTACTCACATTCTCAATTAAAACAATTGCTTGCTGGAGAGTTAGACCTCTGCTTACTAGCTGCGATTGATACAGAGCCTCCCGTTAGCTGGAAGGAACTATGGCGAGATGAGTTATTTATTATGGTTCCAATTGATCATCCTCTTGCTCATCGCAAAAGCATAAAAATGAAAGAATTGGAGCATGAGAACTTCGTGCTGATGAAAAAAGGGTACGCCCTCCGCCGCTCAGCTGATCGCTTGTTACATGCTGCGGGCATTAAGCCTAAAATTTCTTATGAAGGTGATGAGGTTTCTACCATTGCAGGTTTTGTTGGTGCAGGTCTCGGTGTTTCATTGCTACCTGATGATGAGGATTTGAATCCGAAAAAAATCGTCAAAATCCATGTGGAGGATATGGTTTGTGAACGTATTATTGGCATGGCCTGGATAGACAATCGTTATTTGTCACCATCTGCTCGCCAATTTCAACAATTTGTCTTTGATTTTTATGATAAAAAAATATCTCCTCCCGCTCAGGAAAACTAAAGCGGTAGGTTGCCCCATGCAGCCTACCGCTTTTTATTATACGTCTATATACTTTACTCTACTGGAATGAAAATCTGATAAATCTCCTTCTATCTGAAACAAGCCTTGCTCAATCATAATCATTATGCGTTTCATAATGAATTCATCACTCATATAATCATCCAAGGCAATGTGAATAGTACTGATCATAGGCATAAGTAAAAGCCATTCTTCTTTCTGTTGTGCATGCATATTCTTCACAGCGGCAATAATGTGCGCATCCATAGCATCTTCCTCAACATGTACAATGCCCTCTTTCCACAATCTGAGGGGACTTGAATGTTCTTTAAGGTTTTCCCATTCCTTAGCAAGCTGTTGACATTCCTGAACTGAAAATCGTTTAGCATAGGGACGAAGCTTCATGAGCATGTCTGAGGAAAGCTCTCCTGTATGGCGAATATCGAGATGTGGTTGAATTTGCTTCAGGCCATCTGTGGCGTCAATCCCATAAACCATACTACATTTATGAATAAACTCACTCATGACATAGCGCAAACCAATCTGTTCATGTGTATTTTGACTATACCAAACCCAAACATCCACATCACATGGCAGCTCGGCAATTTTTTTCTTCCAGCTTTCATACATATCTACGTATAATTGCTGATCTTCATTATCTTTTATAATATGAGTGTTTAACCATACTATGCGCTCTTCTAAGCTGTGAAGAGGTCCAATAGAGAAATCATCATGGACACTTAAAACGGATTCATTACGTTGCAAAAGATGTTGGCGTATAGCAAGCTTCATGGAACCCTGGGTTGCTAAGCTAAAGGTTATATGTAAAATAGCCATGTGAATTCCTCCTAATGTTTGCTAATGGCAATCTGTATCCCGATCAATGTAAAGAGGATACCTTGAACCATATTTAATCGCTTAGCAAGAACAGGCTTTCCAATAATGACGAATCTATCTTTCCCTGCAACAATACTAAACAAAAAAATATTATTCATGCTTGTACTAAAAATACTATACCCAAAATAAGCATTTGAAACGCCATATGTTCAAGTGATGAATTGACAACTGTGATCACTACACAAGGGATTAAAGATTGTTCAATACTATCCCTTTTCTATATTATAAAAAAATAAGATTGGGAGGTAAATGACTCTATGCATCTTGGAACCTCCAATAATGCCCTTCCTTCACTACTTTTAACAAACTATTTTCATTATACTACATGCCTTACTTTACTTTAGATGTAAGTTTATGACTTTATTAAAATTTTTTCGTGAATGTCCGTTTCACAATTAATGCTCGTTTAAGCAATACTTTTCTCCTTTATTACATTATAATAGAAGAAACTCATCATAAAATAGACAACTTCAATAAGAGGTGATTATTAGATGGCAGTTAGTGATATTGTTTCACAGTACGAAGATGAGCACGGTCAGGTTTACTATAAAATGAAGTCCCATGACATTCAAGTAAAAGCTACACAAAATACAGGCTTAGCTCCTGTTATCACCTACTGGATGAATGACAAAGATATTACCGACTCTATTAGAAATTTACGTTTTAGTCCGCGTCCCCCATCAAGCTATATTCAGGATTATGAAGAATTTCAAGCAATGCTTTATTCGAAAGAGCAGCGTGCCATTAACATGCTTTATGAACAAATGAGCATAAAGCCAAAAAACATGTCCTCAGGAAAACAAGTACTATGGAGCTTCTTTGTGATTATGCTAGCAATGCTCCCCCTTTTCATCGCCATTTGGTGGTTTAAATAAAAATATCATGCCCTTTCTATCTTTTTTTCTTAATTTATCAAAACTTTCAAGTAATTTTCCCAATCATCTTGACAGGCATTTGGAAGTAGTGCATCCTTTACTCAATAGTTGAAAAAATTTATGATGAAAAAACGAACAAAGACCAGTAATTAGTAACTGCTTGAGCAGAGAGCGATGTCCATCGGCTGCAAGACATTGTGCAAGTAAGACTAATGAACCTACTTTGTCTATCGTCCTAGCTAAACTAGGCGCAGTCTCTAGCGTTATGAGGAAAGTGGAATGTCGCACGATATTCAATGTAGGTGGTACCACGGAAAGCAACCCTTTTCGTCCTAATTTTTTTAGGATGAAAGGGTTTTTATTTTGACAATTGGAGGTGGTTTGGTGGAAAAAAAGAGAATTGTCATCAAGATTGGGAGTAGCTCCTTAACAAATGCAAAAGGCGAAATCGATAAAGTTCGCTTAATGGATCATGTTCAGGCAATCGCGGAGTTGAAGAACCAGGGACATGACGTATTACTTGTATCATCAGGTGCAGTAGCAGCAGGCTTTAAACAGCTTGGCTACCCAGCTCGTCCTGTTACGGTAAAGGGCAAACAGGCGGCGGCGGCAGTTGGGCAAAGCTTGCTTATTCAAACGTACAGTGCCTTATTTAGTATTTATGATATAATGCCTGCTCAAATTTTACTGACGCGTACCGATTTTTCTAAAAAGGAATGCTATAAAAATGCCTATGCTACTTTCGAGGAATTGCTTGAACGCTCGATGCTACCTATTATTAATGAAAATGATACCGTTTCTATAAGTGAGTTAACCTTTGGCGACAATGATATGCTGTCTGCGCTTGTTAGTGGACTTGTACATGCAGATCAACTCATCATTTTAACAGATGTTAATGGCTTATATAACGCCAACCCTAGCAAAAACCCTCAGGCGGAACGCATCGATTACTTAACATCCATTACAGATGACCTGTTAAACTTTGCAGACGGTACAGGTTCCAAGGTGGGTACAGGTGGCATGGCATCTAAGCTATTGGCTGCCCGCACAGCTTTACAGGCAGGAGTTAAAGTTTTTATTGGAACAGGAAGTGGCGCTCAAAAGCTTGTTGATATTTTAGCAGGGCGTGGTGATGGCACGTATGTTGGACATGATGACCTAGCCGTGTTAAAGAATCATAAACAGTGGATTGCACTTACGGAAGTTTCTGGTAAAATTTTTATAGATAGTGGTGCTGAACAAGCACTTATGGTCAATGGTAAAAGCTTGTTACCTGCTGGTGTTTATCAGGTTGAAGGTGATTTTAACAATGGGGATGTAGTTGAAGTGTATAGTGAACAAGGTCTACTTGGACGTGGTGAAGTGCTGTATTCCTCACAAGAATTGATGTCCGCTATGGGCAAACGGTCAAATGCATTTTCGAAATGCCCGATCGAGGTTATTCATAGAGATAAATGGCTGAAAATTCAAACTAAATAAGGAGGTCTAAACATGATAAGTGAAATTCAAAAAAAAGGCCAACGTGCCAAAGCCGCTAGCTATATATTAAATATTAAAACGACTTGTGAGAAAAATGAAGCTCTAACTAAAATTGCCGAACAGCTATTGATGGACCAACATGACATCATTGCAGAAAATGCAAAAGACCTTGTCAATGGAGAACAACAAGGGATGTCTGCTTCTACATTGGACCGTATCATGCTCAATGAGGAACGCATTATGGCGATGGTCGATGCCATTCATTTACTTGTCTCTCTCAAAGACCCAGTTGGCACAGTCATCGAACGTATAGATAAAGATAATGGTCTCCACATCGAAAAGCGCATGGTACCACTTGGGGTCATAGGAATGATCTATGAAGCAAGACCGAATGTTACGGTGGATGCCGCGACACTGTCCCTAAAAACAGGCAATGCCGTGATTTTACGAGGGAGCTCATCTGCTACGTTTTCAAATAGTGCCCTTGTAGCAAGTATTCGTTGTGCATTGGCAAAAACGTCTCTACCGACAGATGCTGTCCAACTAATCGAGGATACGAGCCGAGAAACAGCTAAAGAATTATTTCATTTAAACGAGTTCTTGGATGTATTAATACCTCGAGGCGGCAAGGCTCTTATAGACTTAGTCGTCCGAGAAGCTTCTGTCCCTGTATTAGAAACAGGTGCAGGAAACTGTCATATTTATGTGGACGAAATGGCGGATTACATAAAGGCAGAAAAAATTTGTTTGAATGCAAAAACACAGCGTCCCTCTGTTTGTAATGCTGCAGAAAGCTTATTAATTCACCCAGTATGGCTTAAAACATATGGCACGCAGCTTCTATCATCGCTCCATAAAGCAGGTGTTACTATTATTGGTGACGAGCGAGTATGCGAGGCATTTTCAGGAGCCCTTCTAGCGACTGAGGATGACTATGCGACTGAGTTCCTTGATTTAAAAATAAGTGTTAAATTAGTTGAAAATGTTTACGAGGCCATTGAGCATATTCATCATTTTGGGACCAATCATTCTGAAGCGATTATTACGGAAGATCCATTAGTGGCGGAAACGTTTTTAAACAGCGTTGATGCAGCGGCAGTTTATCATAACGCTTCTACCCGCTTCACGGATGGTTTTGAATTTGGCTATGGAGCAGAAATTGGTATTAGTACGCAAAAGCTACACGCGCGTGGCCCAATGGGATTACCTGCCCTCACCTCTACAAAATATTTTATATATGGTAGTGGGCAAATTCGTGAATAATGCTATAGCAAGATAAATGCTGGTAGGGATTTACCCTACTAGCTTTCATTTTCACATTTACAAATAAAAAATAGAAAGAAGGTTTTGTATGAACATCTCAGCCATTATTAAACTAACCGTATCGATGGCACTTTTTGGCTCCATCGGTTTTTTCACCGTTCATACGGGAGTTCCTGCAACAGAGCTTGTCTTTGTTAGATGTATTTGCGCAACCCTCTTTCTAGGAGTATTGTGGCTCATCACAGGTGGACATAAAACGGAGAAATGGGAAAAGAAAGAAATTATTCAAACGATTATTTGTGGCGTTTTCCTAGTGCTAAATTGGGTATTTTTATTTAAAGCCTTTGAGGAAATGTCCATTTCAATTGCGATTTCTATCTATAATTTAGCCCCTATCTTTGTTTTAATTTTAGGCGCTATCTTTTTAAAAGAAAAAATGACCATTCGAGCACTCGTAGCAACCATTACTTGCTTTATCGGTAGTATTTTTATTATGGGTCTTCAAAATTTTGTATCTTTCTCTGAATTTATGCAATCAGGATTTGTTTGGGCCTTACTGTCAGCGGTGTTTTATGCCCTTACTATGCTAACAAGCAAGACCATTACAAACCTTAGCTCCTACGCCTTAACATATATACAAACAACGGTTGGCATTGTGATGCTACTGCCTTTCATCGATTTCTCACTCTTTGAAGGTTTAACCACAACCAATTGGTTCTATATTTTAGGCACAGGATTTATTCATACTGGATTTGTTTATTATTTATTTTTTGATAGTATCCGCAGTCTTTCTACCATTCTAGTTTCCGTACTAGTATTCGTCGACCCAGTTGTCGCGATTTTACTCGATATGCTGCTGCTTGATTTTATGCCGAACTTTATGCAAACTTTGGGCATTCTATTCATCTTCGGCGGGATTTTCTATACGATCTATACACCGAAGAAAAAACGGCTACCACAGGAGGTATCCTAATGGGCAAACTCTTTACAATTGGCGAATTATTAATAGATTTTACGCCAACCCAGCAGCATGGTGACCTAGCCCTTATTGAGCATTTTACGAAGCATGCTGGTGGAGCCCCTGCAAATGTAGCAGCAGTGTGTGCCAAGCTTGGTCAACAGGCTGCCCTCCTAACACAAGTAGGGCAGGATGCGTTTGGTGATTTTCTGAAGAAGACCTTGCAGCTAGCAGGTGTGGATACACAATATATTCGTCAAACGACTGAGGGAGAAACAAGCCTTGCTTTTGTAGCACTCTCTGAAACTGGGGAGCGTGATTTTCAATTTTACCGACGTCATGCTGCAGATCTATTGTATAAACAAGAGTATCTCCCCTCACAACTATTAACAGACAAAGATATCATTCATTTTTGTTCTGTTAATCTTGTGGAAAGTCCGATGAAGTCTGCCCATTTAGCTTTTATTGAGCAGGCACATCAAGCAGGCAGCATCGTTTCCTTTGATCCGAATGTCCGCTTGCCTTTATGGCAGGATGAGACGGTATGTCGAGAAACGATTCTAGCTTTTCTACCAAAAGCCCATATTGTAAAGCTCTCCAATGAAGAACTGTTATTTCTCACAGCCGTTGAAGATGAAATGTCGGCTGTGCACACATTATTTCAGGGACATCTAGAGACGATTATCATTACACATGGAGCAGAAGGCGCAACATTATATACAAAGAAATATCATAGTAAGGTCAATGCTGAGAACGTACAAGCAGTTGATACGACTGGTGCTGGGGACGCTTTTATTGGGGCGATATTAAGTCAATTCCTGCAACATCAACTATCTGTGGATCATTTGGTGGCCTATTGTGAACAGCATGCGATATCCCTGCTTTCGTTTGCAAACCGCTATGCAGGAATCACAACAATGAAGCACGGGGCAATCCCCTCTTATCCTGAACAATTATTGGAATGAATCTAGCATCATTCGAAACTTTTTATCCTTATTTTCCGTATGTACTGGTGAGAAATCAATGGAAGGAGGACCTGCATGGAATCAATAACAAAAAAACGAGCCCTTGCTTTTTTAATGGATACTGCTATTTCAACAGCTGTCACATTAGGCGTAGAGTATTTTCTACGAAAGAAAGTGAAAAGTGAGGTGGTTCATGCACTCGTTACACCGACCGCCATGTTATGGGCATTAGAGTATGCACAGCTTCGTAAAAATGGACAAACCATTGGCTACAAGGCTATGGGACTAGTACTCGAACATGAAGAGGGTCATACATTATCAGACCGTCAAATTATTAAACGCATGGCTTATCGTGACACAATCAGTTCATTTCACTATTTAAAAAATCGCCAAGCTTTCGAGCAACAGCAAGGTCAATGCCTTCCCCATGACAGCTTTGCGGGTACGGTTGTGAAAGAAAAATAAACGAATAGCTGAAATTAGTGGTAGATAAGCAACACAATGACGTATGGAGCATGATGGATCATCGAACACATATCCAACTTTCATAGGTTAACAATAAAATACCTCCTCCCAAGGTCAAGAGGAGGAGGTATTATTTAATGACAATTAACTTCATGCTTTCTTCAATAAAGAGTACGTGGACATTTTACCAACTTTTCAATCCCTAGCACATTTACCAATATTTCTTCATTAAAATATGGGGAATGCCGCAATCCATAAACTCTTCCCCTTCACGCTTATAGCCTAATTTTTCATAAAAACCTTCTGCATACGATTGAGCATTTAATTTAGCTTTTGTCAGACCATTATCGCGGGCAATTTGCTCTAACCCAATAATGATTTCTTTGCCAAGACCAAATTTACGGAACTCTTCTACTATACAAATACGCTCCAATTTACCATAGCCCTCGACTACACGGAGTCTACCCGTTCCTACTGGCTGCTCCTTATAGTACACAAGAATATGATCACATGGTGCTTGCAGTGAATCAAATTCATCATACTCTTCTACCTCAGGTACTTGTTGCTCTTCAATAAAAACTTTTCGTCTAAAATCAAATGCTAATTGTAAGTCTGCTTCAGTTGTTACTTTTTTTATGCTCATGAATACTCCTCCTAGTTTCACTTCAATCATCCTCTTCTCCAGATGCATTTTTCGCCTGAAGATGATACTATTAGTATAGAACTATTTTTATTGCAAATACAATAAAAATCTCAGGAGGATAGAAAATGAAAGAAATCTTACGTGAAATTGGTGCGATCGCACGGGCATTAGACTCGATTAGTAATATAGAATTTAAGGAATTGGATTTAACGAAGGGTCAATATTTATATGTAATCCGAATTTGCGAAAATCCTGGGATCATTCAAGAAAAAGTCGCAGAGCTATTGAAGGTGGATCGCACAACCGCTTCTCGGGCCATTCAAAAATTAGAAACAAAAGGCTTTATTGAAAAAAGAAGTGATCAAGGAAATAAGAAAAATAAATTACTTTTCCCAACTAATAAGAGCTTAGACATCTATCCATATTTAAAACGGGAGGGCGAGTACTCCAACGAACGAGCACTTGATGGTTTTTCTAGCGAAGAAGTCGTTAGCATTCACCATTTACTCACGCGCGTCCTACAAAATATTGAAATTGATTGGGAAGCTGTAAAAAAAGGACAGAAGCGACACTATTAAAGGCGATTCCTGATTTATCCTGATCTGGAATCGCCTTGTACTAGACATGGGTCGCAAATACTCTTTTTAAAACAGCTACCATAAAATCAAGATCTTCATCGGTACAGCAAAGTGGTGGACTTAACGTAATGATATTATTATAGCCCTCCACTGTATCGCCATTTTTCCCAATAATTAAGCCATTCGCTTTACAAGCAGCTATGATGCTTGCCACACGTTCTTCTTTAGCAGGTTTTTGTGAGACTTTATCTTCAACAAGCTCGATACCAACGAGCAACCCAAGTCCCCGAATATCACCAACATAGGGCAGTTCTAATAAGTCTTGTAAGTCATGGAGTAGTTGAATTCCCAAATCTTTTGCTCGTTGTACAAGTCCCTCTTCCTCAATGATCTTAATATTTTCTAATGCTACTGCACAGGCTGCTGGGTTACCACCAAACGTATTAATATGTCGAAAATGACTATAGCCATCTGATGCTTTAAATTTTTCATAAATATCTTTTCTTACTGCTGTAATTGATAATGGTAAATAGGCGCTAGTGAGTCCCTTTGCCATCGTAATAACATCTGGGCGAATACCAAAATGCTGATGGCCAAATAGCTTGCCTGTTCGCCCAAAACCACAAATAACTTCATCGATAATGAGTAATACCCCATATTTTCTACAAATGCGCTCTACTTCTTGAACATATGTTGGTTGTGGAATTAAAACACCACCACCTGTTATGAATGGCTCCATAATAACTGCCGCAATTGTTTCTTTTTGCTCCCAAATAATTTTTTCCTCGATGTCACGTGCTCTTGCTAAATTATATGCTTCAATAGATTGTCCTTTTGGACGGCGATATGGATCGGGTGGGGCAACATGCAGGAAGCCTGGTGTTAAGGGTTCATATTTATATTTACGTAATGCCTGGCCTGTAGCAGCTAAAGCTCCAAGCGAGCTACCATGGTAGGCACGATAACGAGCAATCATTTTATAGCGGGTCCCTTCCCCGTTTTGTTGATGGTATTGTCGTATAACCTTGAACGCTACTTCATTTGCATCAGAACCACTATTCGAATAAAACATCATATAGTCATCCTCTAATAAGCTGTTGATTTTTTCAGCTAATCTAATAGCAGGTTCATGACTTTGTGTTAAAGGAGCATAGCATAGTTTTTTTAATTGCTCATAAGCGACCTTAGCAAGTCGCTCACGTCCATAGCCTACATTGACCGCCCATAAGCCCGACATGCCATCTAAAAATCGGTTGCCTAAACTGTCTGTTATCCAGGCACCTTCTCCCTGTTCAATAATGACGGGTGTATGGTCGTTATAAATGGACATATGGTGCCAAACGTTTTCACGATCTTTTTGCTGTAAGGTATGGGTGAACAGATCACTTCGTTCCATATCATGACCTCCAATCGTGTATCCTAGATGTCTTTTTTGTCTTTCGTCAATTTCTACTATTACGCTCATTCGTGTTGAAATTTTCTGACTTCTCAAACATAATAAAAAATAGACATTGTACATTCGAAGGGCAGGTGCTAATTTATGTCGAAACATCCTCTACTCGTACGTGATGTCCTGAAGCGCAAATATTTTGAATCGGCGAAGCTTATAGCAGGACACCATGGCCTTGAACGCCAAGTTCAGTGGACACATATTTTAGAAATTAAAGATTTTGATACATTAATTAATGGTGGTGAGCTCATTTTAACTACCGGTGTCGGATTACAGTTAGAGCGCGAAACACAAATTGCCTACTTACAAAACCTTATTCGGAATGAAGCAGCAGGGCTTTGTATTGAAATTGGAGACTATTTTGATCATGTACCCGTCGAGCTGATTGCCATGGCGAATGCGCATCATTTCCCAATCATTGTCTTTGAAGAAATAGTACGCTTTATCGATATTACACAAGATTTACATACGTACATAATTAACCAACATCAACAGGCACTTACACAGCTCGATACCCTTTCCAAAACATTTATGGAATTATCGTTAATGCCAAATGGTATTTTAAAAATTTTACAAGTCCTTCATCAAGATACCGAGGCACCATTTTTATTTGTCTCTGAAGATACCAAAAGCTTTTATTATCCAGTCGAAGCCAAAAAGTACTTACGTATGATGGAAGAACATTGTCAGCAGTTAGAACTACAGGAGCCCTTGCATCTTTTATCAATTGACAAGGATCATTTTGTCATTATCCCCGTAAATGGCCTTGGGCAAGTTTGGGGCTATTTATGTATGCATTCTGGACTGCCAAAACCGAGTGATTATACCTTATTAAACTTGGAACGTGCTACGATGTCGATTGCCCATATTTTAATGCGAAATCGCATGCTACAGGAACGTCAGCAAAGCCGTGAGGATGAATTTATTCTTGCGTTAATTCAAGGCCAGCCTGTCGATATCCAATACTATCAAAGCTATTTACCGATTGAAAGTCGTAATTTATTTTACCGTGTCGTCGTGTTCAATCTACATGACGAAGCCAAAGTGGTACCAGAGGAAGAGTGGCAGGAAATTCAATTACAAAATGCCATGTATGTCCGCTCCATCTTAAAGAAGCTAGGATTCTTCCCTACCGTTTCAGTACGACAGCATGAAATTATTATTTTAGCTTTCTATATTGCTGCAGATTATATGAAGGATAATCGAGATTCCTTCGATCAAGCGATAGCACAAATTGTTGCTAGAAAAGCATCGCAATTTTTTGAACAGCTCACCCTTACTTGCGGGATTAGCAATGTTTATCAAACGATAGAAAGTGTCCATCTTGGCTATAAGGAGGCTAAATCGGTTATCCAAATGCAGCATCATCAATTGACTAGCTCCATTTATTATAAGGATTTAGGTGTCTTCCGGTTATTACTACAGCAGGAGCAGACCGCCCTCTTACAATTTGTGAAAGATTATTTACAAGAACTATTATTGCTGGATCAAAAAAATGGTCATGATTTATTCCAAACATTAGCTGTTTACTTAGCTTGCAATGGAGCTAAAAATGATACGGCTGAGCAATTGTTTATCGTCCGTCAAACGCTCTATAAACGAATTGAACGACTAGAAAGTATATTCGGTGCTGATTTTTTACAAGCGCCACATCGACTAAACATTGAAATCGCAGTCAAGGCCTATGAGCTTTTGCAAAAAACAGCACCTGATTTATTACGATTTTGAACGCGGGTCCATAAAATCACGTAAGGCATTACTAAGCATATATAAACCAAGAACAAGAATCGTAATGGCTCCTCCAGGCGCATACGTATACCAAGGGGCACCGATTAAATAAGCCTGTGAATCTTTTAACATTCTGCCCCAGCTAGGGTTTGGTGGCTGAACACCAAGCCCTAAATAGCTTAGTGCTGCCTCTGCTAGCATGGCAGTTGCGAATGTGACCGTCGCCGCGACAATAATTTGCGATGATATATTAGGTAAAATATGACGAAACATGATGCTATGAGGCTTGACGCCAATTAATTTCGCTGCCAATACATACTCCGAGTCACGTTGTTGGACAAAGCCGCTTCGCGCAATTCGGGCAATAGCAGGAATGGCGATAATGCCCAATGCTACGGCCGTATTGACAATCCCTGGGCCAAATACAGCTACTAGCATTAACGCTAAAATAATGCCCGGAAATGCCATTAAAGCGTCCATTGTTCGCATAAATATTTCATCAATCCAGCCACCAACATAGCCTGCAATTCCACCTATGGTAATCCCAAAAAACGTCCCAATTCCTACAGTTAATAATCCAACAGCGAAAGCAGTTTGTGTCCCCTTCATAATTCGGCTAAAAATATCACGCCCGAATTCATCTGTCCCAAAAAGATAAGCACCACCTGGCCCACGCAATTTCTCAGGTATGTTCATGGCGTTGACATCATGAGGTGTATAAAAAAAGCTGACCAACATGACGAGCAAAAAGCCGACAATGACGAGGAGACCAATGGATAAATTCAGTTTTTTAGTATAACGTTGTAGCTGTTTCATTGTATCCACCTCTTAACGTAATCGGATTCTAGGATCTAATACAGAATATAAAATATCGACAATAAAATTTATCATAACTACAGCAACCGTAATATACATGACAATCCCCTGTACAAGTGGAAAATCACGGTTACTAATAGCCGTTATGAGAAGCTGTCCAATACCCGGCAAAGAAAATACTTGCTCCACAATAATTGTCCCCGCTACAACTTCCGCCATAATTAGGCCAAATACGGTTAAAATCGGAATCATGGAATTTTTCAATACATGCTTATACATGACATTGTGTTCAGACATTCCTTTACTGCGAATTGTGCGTACATAGTCGAGCTGAACCTGCTCTAAAATAGCTGTACGCACATATCGGAAGTTCACAGCAATTTGTGGTATCGCAATGGTTAGGGCTGGGAGAAGGAGCGTACTGAGCGCCCCTGCAACACTTTGTGTCCATGGAATATAACCACTAATTTTAAAGAAGCTAAACTGTAAGCCAACGTAAAGAATAAGCATCATCCCTAGCCAAAAGGATGGTACAGCCATCCCAATTTGTGTCACAGTCGATAATGACACATCACTTATTTTATTTTGTCTTCTTGCCGCAAACATCCCTAAAGGTAAGGAAATGAATAAAACAATGAGCAAGGTTATCCCCGCCAACGACATAGTGACAGGAAGTCGATCAAATAATAAATCTTTTACAGGCATTGAAAAACGAATGGAATCGCCTAGCTGACCTGTCAATAAGCCCTTCATCCAATCCACATATTGTTCATAAAGAGGACGATCTAAGCCGAGTTCAGATCGTAAATTTTCAATTTGTGTGGGATCCGCTTCTGTCCCTAACATCGTTCGCACCGGATCTCCAGGTAATATTTGAAAAACACCAAATGTGATGATGGATACTAGCAGGATGGTTGTTATTAACAGGATGATTCGACGTAAAATATACATCATGAGCACTCATCCCTTCCTAGTTTGAAAATTGAACCTCTGACATATCATGGAACCAGAATGGATAGCTCTTAAGCCCCGTCACTTGTTTGTCAGCACCCCAAACAATTTGGTAATCAGCAATATAAACCGCAGTAGCCTGCTCAGCTAAAATTTCCTGTGCTCGATGATAGTACTCAATTTGTTTGGCTTGGTCTGTTTCCTTTAGCACATCCGTCATAATTTTGTCATACTCGTCATTTTTAAATAGGAAGAAGTTTTCACTATCATTTGTAGAAATATAATCATTTAACACCTCGTAGGCTGATGCACGACCTGTTAAATCAATCGTTGTCATTTCATAGTCACGGCCAAAATAAACACGGTCTAGCCAAATCCCCCACTCCACAACCTCAATCTCTACATCAATGCCAATCTCTTGCAAATTAGCAACTGCAATTTGCGCAATATTCGAATACATATCATTGTGGGAAGATACCGTAATTTTTGTTTTGAACCCATCCGGATAACCGGCCTCTGCCAATAATGCCTTCGCTTTTTCTATATCGCGTTTATACATACTTTCTAAGCCCTTCTTTTGGAAATCGCCCATCGCTGGACTCATATTAGAACCAAGTGGGACAGCATAGCCCGCAAATACCGAATCAATAATATCGGATTTACTAATCGCGTAGTTAATAGCTTGTCTAACTTTTACGTTATCGAATGGAGCCTTTGTTTCATTAAATGTGATGATTAAAGAAGAGTTATTATTTTGATGCGTTAAATTGTAGCCCCCTTCAACCTCACTCACACGATGCCATGGTACACTTGTTAGATCAACCTCATTTGCCATCAAGCTCATAATCGCTGCTTGATCATCTGATTGGAAGGTAAACGTAACTTTATTCAAATAAGGTAAGCCTTCCTGCCAGTAGTTATCATTTTTCTTAAGTTCTAAATTTGTCCCTGGCGCGTATTTCACAAAGGCAAAAGGACCTGTTCCGATTGGATTCTCATTATGCTTCCCATCATTACTTTTAGGAATAATAGCTGATTGTCTTGCCGTTAATGAATACAGGAAGTTAGAATTAGGCTCCTTTAATTTAATCACAAATGTGCTGGCATCTGGTGCCTCAGTTGATGCCACGTTATCGAAGTTATTGGACATTTTTTCCCCACCGTTTTTCCCCATTAAACGGTCAAAGGAATATTGAATATCGTCCATCGTTAAGTCATCACCATTATGGAATTTCACTCCTTGGCGAATTTTGAAAGTATACGTTAAACCATCCTCTGAAACTTCATAGCTCTCTGCAAGTCCTTCTTTTAAAGAACCATTTGTTTCTGGCGCCATTAGCCCTTCAAATAAATTCATAATCATTTGATACGAAATGGATGCCGTTGCCTTATGTGGATCTAAAAAATCGGGATCATCATTTACACGCACAACAATTTCCTGCGGCACATCTGCTGTAGTTTGTCCATTAGGACTATTAGAGCTCGTTGAAACTTTCTCTCCATCACTAGAACATGCACTTATGATGAAAACCATCATGAACATTAAGAGTATTACCCCACTGTTTTTCAAATTCATTGTCGTTCCCCCTTCTCCTAAGTGCTTATCTTTTGAATGCTTGTATAGCTTTCCACCCCTGCCAATTTATCTGCCGCTTGAATACCAGCAAGAATAGCTTCCTCCATCACCTTAGTCGCTAAATGTCCCAAGTAATCTAGCGCAAATGTCCGCTCTCCAGTACCTAGCACAAAAATAGTATCGCCATCAAGCATCGTATGGACAGGATAAATCGTTCGGGCAAGAGCGTTTTGCGTAAGCTGGGCAATCTTTTTTGCTTCTGCCTTCGTTAATTTTGCATTCAACGCTACTACGCCAATGGTTGTATTCGTGCCAGCAAGTGCCTCTGATTGTGCATGCTGTTCGAGATAGGCACAGCAATCCAACCACTGTCCTGTTTGAGGATTTCTCGCTCCCGCTAAAATTTGCCGTGTATTAGGATTCTTGACATCACCTACTGCGTTAACAGCCACAATAGCCCCAGCAATGAGCCCATCCTTGCCCGCAATTGATGCACTACCAAGTCCACCCTTCATGGCAAAGTCTGGTCCTGCCAGTTTACCTACCGTTGCCCCATAGCCCGCGCCAATATTGCCATTTTGAAATGAACCTACTTGGGCCGCTTGGGCCGCTTCATAGCCCATTTGTGCTGTAGGTCGAGCTTGAGGATCGCCAATAAATAAGTCAAAGAGGACGGCACTTGGCACAATCGGAATTCTGGCAACACCTGCATCAACCCCAATCCCTTGCTCCTCTAAAAATTGCATGACTCCTGTGGCAGCATCTAATCCAAAGGCACTGCCCCCTGACAGACAAATACCATGCACACGATCAATTTCATTGATGGGATCTAATGCATCCGTTTCACGAGTACCTGGTGCAGACCCTCGAACATCTACCCCACACACTGCCCCGCCTTCCATTAATAGAGCCGTACAGCCTGTAATCCCCTCTTCATTTTCACGATGCCCCACCTTGATACCAGGAACATCGGTAATATTGCCAAACATATCAACCCCTCCACTCCCCAATAAATTAAATATTCAGATTATTTATCATATAAAAAGCAAGCGACTCGCTGATTTGCATTTTCCTCTTGAAGCTTAGGCCTCTCCTGCCGACATCTTTCCATGACATGTGAACAACGCGTATGAAAAACACAGCCAACAGGTGGATTGATCGGGCTAGGTAGTTCACCTTGTAAAAGTACTTCTTGCTTTGACTCATCAAAATTGACGACTGGAATAGCAGATAGCAATGCTTGTGTATAAGGATGCAATGGATGAGCGTATAGCTCCTTTTTCGTTCCTATTTCCACAACCCGTCCTAAGTACAACACCGCCACACGGTCACTTATATGCTTCACAACGCTTAAATCGTGGGAAATGAATAAATAAGTTAACTGAAATTCATCCTGTAAATCCATCATTAAGTTAAGGACTTGTGATTGCACAGACACATCCAATGCCGATACTGGCTCATCCGCAATAATGAATTCTGGATGAATGGCAAGAGCTCTTGCAATCCCAATCCTTTGTCGCTGACCTCCTGAAAATTCATGAGGAAATTTTTGCATGGCATCCTCAGGAAGTCCAACCTTTTGTAGCAATTCCTTCACGCGTTCTTTTCGCTGTTCCTTCGTCAATGTTAATTGTAATTTCATCGGTTCCTCAATAATCGCTCCAATGCGCATTCTAGGATTTAGTGAGGCAAAGGGGTCTTGAAAAATCATTTGCATTTGATTGCGATACGATTGAAGCTTATTGCCTTTTAAATGCTGGATCGGTTGTCCTTTATATAATACTTCTCCGGCTGTTGGTTCAACGAGCTTCAAAATCGTTCGTCCAAATGTAGATTTTCCTGAGCCAGATTCGCCTACAATGCCTAGCGTCTCTCCCCGATAAATTTCAATGGAAATATCATCAACCGCTTTGACCATCTTTTTCTCTTCTTTCATAGACTTGCGCTTCACAGGAAAGTAAGCTTTTAAATGATTAATTTCCAGCAAAACTTCTTTCTTCGTCATGTGCCAGCTCCCCCTTCTCTGTGAATAAATGACAGCGCACTTTATGTGTCTCTTGAATATAGTGTATGGTCGGACTATCCTGATGGCATTGCGCCATAGCATGCGGGCATCGGGGTGCAAAGCGACAACCCTTTGGTAATGCATATGCGGGTGGCACAGTACCAGGAATAGATGGCAGTCTTTTCACCTCTGTTTCAAGACTCGGCATTGTTTTTAGCAGCGCTGCTGTATAAGGGTGCTGAGGATTTAAAAAAAGCTCTCTTACAGGGGCCTCCTCCACTATTTGCCCGGCATACATAACCATGACACGGTCCGCTGTTTCTGCGACAACACTCATATCATGGGTAATGAATAAAATCGCTGATTGATGTTCTTCCTTCATTTTCATCATCAGCTTTAAAATTTGCGCCTGTACGGTTACATCTAATGCTGTAGTCGGCTCATCCGCAATTAATAGCTGGGGATTATTTGACATCGCAATGGCAATCATGACACGTTGCCTCATTCCCCCTGATAATTGGTGAGGATATTCGGCGATTACCTTCTCCGCGTTGGCAATCCCCACCTCCTTTAATAATTGTAATGCTTTTTGCCAAGCATCTTTTTTTGAAACCTTTTGATGTCTACGAATGCCTTCGATCATTTGATTGCCGATCGTAAATACCGGGTCTAATGAAGTCATAGGCTCTTGAAAAATCATACTAATTTCATTGCCACGAATATGGCTCATCTCTTTATTTTTATAGGCTAATAGATTTTTGCCGTTAAAGTTGATAGTTCCTGCTGTAATTTCCCCAGGAGGGATTGGCAGTAAACGCATAATTGCTAAGGAGGTAATACTTTTGCCACTGCCCGATTCTCCCACTAATGCAACCGTTTCTCCCTTATGAATGGTAAAGCTCACATCGTCTACCACTTTTGCCTCTTTGCCATTCTTCAAATGGAATCGAATCGATAATTGATTGACCTCTAAGAGCACTTGTTTATCTTTTGCATGTTCCATAGGCGTCCCTCCCTGTCAGCGTTGAATAGGTGGTGCATAGCGTATGGCAATATTTTTCATTTGCGTATAGTTCCGCAGAGCAACAAAGCCCTTCTCTCGACCAATCCCACTTTTTTTATAGCCTCCGAACGGCATTTGAATACCACCGGCTGCCCCATAATTATTAATAAATACTTGTCCTGCTTGTACACGACTCGCCACATAATGAGCTGTATCGATATTCTGTGACCAAACACCCGCTACTAAGCCATAATCTGTGCTATTGGCAAGAGTAATGGCTTCCTCCACGCTCGTAAATGTTAAAACCGTCAGCACGGGTCCAAAAATTTCCTCCTGCGCTAAAGGATCATTCGGCTGTACACCATCTAGTATAGTTGGCTGCACATAGAAGCCATTTTCATACCCTTCCATCATCAACGGCTCTCCACCAGTGATGACATAGCCATCTTTCTTTGCTTGCTGTAATAATGTAGTAATTTTTGTATACTGACGTTCATTGAGTAACGGCCCCATATCCATGTCCGCCTCACCTGGCCCCACCTGTATCGCTTGAAATTTTTGTACTAATTGTGGGAGAAATGTATCTTTTATACTTTCTTCAATGAGTAGTCGAGCCCCAGCAGAACATGTTTGCCCTGAATTTTGAATAATAGCCCGCACTACCCCATCCAATGCTTGCTCTATATTGGCATCTGCAAAAACAATATTGGGTGATTTTCCACCAAGCTCTAATGTTACAGGGACAACATTTTCCGCTGCTGCCTTCATCACTGCAACCCCAGTAGGGACCGACCCCGTAAAGGTAATATGATTAATATCAGGATGTGATGTTAAATACGGACCCACATCTCTTCCTAAGCCAGTAATATGTTGAAAGATCCCTTTTGGCAGTTTTTCTGCAAGCCACTCCGTGATGGCATGTGTTGTTAGTGGCGTATCTTCCGCACTTTTCACAATAACTGCATTGCCTGTAGCAATGGCCGCAGCGACACTTCGTGCTGTTATTTGAATCGGATAGTTCCATGGCACGATATGTACAGTAATACCAACGGGTTCGAGCACTACTGCATTCAATAGGCCATCCTCAATTGGAATCGTATCCCCCATCACCTTATCAGCCGCTCCACCGTAAAATTCAAAATACCGAGCCGCCGCTTCAATATCTGCCCTTGCTTGCGTTAAAGGTTTACCTACGTCCCGGCATTCTAGTAGACTCCATTCCTCGGCATGCTGACGAATATAATGAGCGAAGTCGATTAATAACTGGCCTCGTTCAAAAGCCTTCCATTGACGCCATTCATCACTTTCAAAGGCTCTCCTTGCTGATCGCACCGCTTCTTCTACATGCGCTTGACTCGCATTACTAATTTGCGCAATGATTTCTCCCGTTGATGGATTGCCCACATCTAGCAATGCTTCTGCATCACCATAAATCCATTCCCCATTAATTAACATAGGAATAATTCTCATCGTATCCCTCCTATAATCCACGACCACCATCTACATGTAAGGTCGTCCCCGTGACCATGCTAGCTGCATCAGACAATAAATAACTAACGGCTCCTGCTATATCAGAAGGCTTCACCAATCGTCCTAATGGGACAGATTGCACAAACACACTTTGCTTTGTTTGCTCAACATCGGCGCCCTGTGCGGCAAATTGCCCAAGCATTTGTGTATCGGCAGGCCCAGGATGAATCGTATTAACTCGAATTTGGTTTGGTGCCAGCTCAATCGCTAGCCCTCTCGTAAAGCTTTCCGCTGCACCCTTCGATGCAATATAGGCTTGTAAGCCAGGTCTAGGGCGAACTGCTGATATGGAAGCAATCGTAACAATAGACCCCTTTTGCTGTTTTTTCATAAAGGGGACAACAGCTTTTGCTGTAATAAATAAACTTTTTACATTGACATCCATTAAGCGATTCCACTCGTCCATCGTTACTTGTTCAATTGGCGTTGCTGCCTGTGCAATCCCAAGTGCATTGACAAGCCCATCAATTCTCCCGTACTTATCAACAATTTGCTGGAAGATGTCATTCACTCGCTCCTCCTGCAATACATTGACTTCAAAGCATTGCAGGGAATCATGTGTTAAATTGGACAGCGCCTTTACAGATACATCAAGCCCTATAACCAGATTACCTTGCTTAAGCTGTTCTTCCATAATGGCTTTTCCCATTCCGCCACCTGCACCTGTCACAACAATCACCTTAGGCTCAGTTGTCATACTATACACCCCCTGCTGTTAAAGTCATATGAATGATTTCCTGACAAATCGCATCGCCCATTTGTGCTGTTGTTGCTTGTCCACCAATATCAGCTGTTTTCACGACGCCTTCTTCTAGCACTTTACTAATAGCTTGGACAATCAAATGTTCTAAATCCTTTCTGCCTTGATGTCCTAGCAGTAAGGCGAGCGACCATATTTGAGCGATTGGATTGGCAATTCCCTTGCCTGCTATATCTGGCGCTGAACCATGCACAGGCTCAAACATTGATGGAAATGTCTTCTCTGGATTTAAGTTGGCTGAAGGAGATAAGCCCAGCCCCCCAACAATGGCAGAGCCTAAATCAGATAAAATATCGCCAAATAAATTGGAAGCCACAACGACTTCAAATTCCTGTGGTCGTTCGACAAAATAAGCAACTAATGCATCGATATAAATGGCTTCAAGCTGTAGTTCTGGTGCAATTTGTGTCACTGTTTTTCTTGTATGCTCATCCCAAAATTTCATGGAATGAATAATCGCATTAGATTTTGTCGCACTTGTCAGCTTGGTTTTCCCATGCTGCTGAGCATATTCACAGGCTGCTCGAACAATTTTTTCAATCCCAATACGCGTCATAATCGTATTTTGAATCGTCATTTCTTGTGGCTGCTGTTGATATAGTCGACCCCCACTATCCGAATATTCCCCCTCAGCATTTTCACGGAAAATGACAAAATCAATATCGTTCCCGCCAACCAGAGGTGAGGAAATCCCTGGCAATGACTTAATAGGACGGAAATTCACATACTGCTGGAAATTTTTCCGAATCGGCATAATGAGTTCCCATACCGTGACATCATCTGGTACGCGAGCATCACCAATAGCTCCAAATAATATCGCATCATATTTTTGTAGTGTCTCCAGTGCATCCTCTGGCATCATGCGACCGTGTGCTAAATAATAATCAGAGCTCCACGGAAAAACCATCGTTGTAATTTGTAAGGATGAATCCCGTTCTTGCACACATTTTACAACCTTTAATGCTTCCTGCATCACTTCTTTTCCAATGCCATCCCCTGGTATGACCGCCATTTTTATTGTTGTCATTGTGCATCACCAGCCAAAAATTTTAATGCCGCTAAACGATAAATAGCTGTTGTTTCCGCCAATTCTTCAATATCTACATATTCATTGATTTGATGAGGAATTTCACGATCTCCTGCACCAACCGTCACTATTGGAATACCATGGACGTGAAGAAACGTACCATCTGTTGCACCAGGAACACCGTTATACTTAGGTTCCTTTTCTGTCACCTCTGCCACTGCCTCGTATATGGCCTGTACAACAGCTTCCTCCTTAGCCGTTGCTGTAGCAGGTCGATTATCAAGGATCGTTAGTTCCACATTAAAATCTGGATCATCTGCCTGTAAGCGTTTAATAATTGCGTCGATTTTTCCTAGTAATTCATCATGATCTTGGGCAGGAACTGTACGAATATCAAGCGTCGTCATACAGTGATCAGGAATGACATTGATTTGTGCATCTCCTTTAACAGGCGCACGTAATATCGTTGGCGTAATAGATGGCCAATTCAGCATCGGGTCACGGCCTAACCGAGCCTGCTCCTCTTTTTCTAGTTTCTCCAGCTCTACAATCAATCGTGCCATTCGCCAGTTTGGATTAATGCCACTCCACGAGATCGCGCCATGTGCCATCTTACCGAAAATATCAACCTGT
Source organism: Lysinibacillus sp. GW823-FHT06C08 (assembly GCF_058795135.1). NCBI lineage: Bacteria > Bacillati > Bacillota > Bacilli > Caryophanales > Bacillaceae > Lysinibacillus > Lysinibacillus sp. GW823-FHT06C08. Next base: position 1,456,233 of record NZ_JBXAHN010000001.1, on the reverse strand, counting down.
AAACGAATGGCCCCACGCTGTGCAATACATACATTGTTTTCCTGTGGCTCGCAAATAATAGCCCCATCTACTCCGTCTGCCCAGCCGTTTTTAATAAAATGCTTAATGCCTAGCATGAGCCCCTCTTCATCACAAGGGATACATAAAATAATCTTGCCTGTAAATTCTTCCTGATCTAGTAATAATGATTGACAGGCAGTAATCATACAAGCGAGATTGCCCTTCGTATCATTTGTTCCCCTACCATACATACGTCCTTCAACAATCTCTGCTCCAAATGGATCGTATGCCCATGCATCACGATTACCCTCCGTCACAACATCTGTATGACCCTCAAAAAGTAATGTTTTCCCAGGCTTGCCCGAATCAATAATACCAATAACATTCGGTCGTCCTGGCACAACCTCCTCAACATGTGTCTCTATGCCAATATCCCGTAAATACGCCGCAACAACGTGTGCCACCTCTTCTTCATTACCCTTTGGATCATTCTCACGGTAAACGCTTTCAATTCGTACTAGCTTTTGTGTTAACGCGATGACCGCCTCCCGATCTCGCACGTACGATTTGGTTGTTTTTAAACTAGTTATTGTCATGCAAAGGACCTCCTATTTTAGGGAATATTCTGAATTTATGTTATTTTAACATTGACCCTTCTCTATGAAACTAGACAATATGTTAATGATTCATAGAATGACCTTAACTTTTTGTTTAGCAATAAATCGCTAAAAAACAACTTTTTTTTCTACTTTACACCTATTTTTGATAATCCAAAGAAGATGCATCTATGATAATCAGGATATTGAGTATCTTCATTTCCTTGGAATAAAACTCTCCCCACAAAATAAAAAAACCAGCGGCTGCTGGTTTATTTCTTACATAACTATTGTTGGCGAGATTCGGTCATTTGCTTCCAAACGGAGCCTTTTGCCTCTTCACCTTGCTCGATACGGGCAATCGCCATTTTCACTTGTAGCTTCACTTCGAATTCTTTATCATCTGCGGCCGCTTTTAATACTGGTAATGATTGTTCTGTACCAGCCTCATATAAATACATCGCTGCACGCCAGCGTACCAATTTGTTCTTATCTTGTAGGGCTTGCTGCATGGCGCTTTCAAATTCTACAAAGCCAAGGTCACTCATGCAGTCGCCTGCTGTACGTCGCACGGCAGCACTTTTATCCTGAAGGGCTCTTTCTAAATACGGAACTACCGTAACATCTTCAACCATCCCTAAATATACAGTTGCTAGACGACGAATCGACATTTGCTCATCCTGTAAAGCTACATCTAAAAGTGGTAAATCATCCAGCTCCGGATCAGCCATTTGGTCTAATAACTGGAAGCGTTTCTCCCATTCCGGTTGTTGGAACTGCTCCACCGTTATTTTCAGCTTATTTGATTGAACGATAGCTTTTTCATCGTCATTATTAAGCGCAGCAACAATTTCTGCTAATCGTTCTACAGAATATGTGACATCAATTTCCTGTTTGACCGCTTCTGCGATTTCTTCTAATTCGCCATAGCGCACACCATAATCAATCCATTTACGCTGGAAAATATAGTTTTCATCTACTGCTGATTCAATAATTTGATTAAAAGCATCGACAAAACGATCACCACAGCTCACACGATGTTCACGTTGGTTATCAAACACTTTTACTTGTAGTGGTACTTGCTTATAGAACTGAACATGGACATAAACTTCCCCGTAAAACTCATTAGCTACTATTGTTTCATCTTGCGTTTCAACGTCTTCACCTAATACTTGACGGATACTTGCTAAAATACCTTCCCATGCATATTTGGCATTACGCTCCACCGCAAAGAAATCAGCTACATGATAAACGCCCTTTATCCCCTCAATGGCTAAAATAGCTGCTGCTTCGCCAGTTGCTTCATCTTTATTATCCTTTGTAAAATTATAGCTTTTCCCGAACGGTAGCTCTGTATCAACAACAATCTTCATAGAATTGGGACTTGGTGTCGGTTCAATTGTAATAATCTTCATGTCTATCGCTCCTTATCCATTAACAATTTCATCTAAATAAGACCATCTTTCAATCAGATGTTCATACTGTGCATTGAGCTCATCAAGCTGAGCTGTTAATTCCTGTAGTTTTGTAAAATCTGAACCAGTATTAGCGATTCCCTCTTCAGTCTCCATAATAGCTGTTTCTGTTTTTTCAATATCATCTGCAATCGTTTCCCATTCTTTTTGCTCTTTAAACGATAGCTTTTTCTTATCAGATTTTGGTTTTTCGGACTTCGGCTTTTCAGCCTTCGGTGCCTCAACTTTCGCAGTAGCCGTATGCTCACGCTTCTCCAAATACTCACTATACAGATCCAGCGTTTCCTCTACCTGCCCTTTTCCATCCAAGATCCATAGCTTTTTCGCAATACGATCTAGGAAAAAACGGTCATGGGAAATCGTGATGACTACGCCTGGGAAATGCTCAATGAAATCCTCTAGCACGCCCAAAGTTTCAATATCTAAATCATTGGTTGGCTCGTCTAATAATAAAACATTAGGCTGCTCCATTAATAAACGTAATAAATGAAGGCGCTTGCGCTCACCGCCTGATAATTTACCAATCGGTGTACCGTGAGCATGTAATGGGAATAAAAAGCGCTCTAGCATCTGAGCCGCTGAATAGCGGACACCCTCTGCATCTGTAATGTCATTCGAAGCCTCACGTATATATTCAATCATACGCTCATTTTCATTCATTTTCGGTAAAGTTTGCTTGAAATGAGCTAGCTTTACTGTTGATCCAACAAGAATTTCACCTTGGTCTGGTGAAAGCTCTCCTGCTAGCATGTTCAATAAAGTAGATTTTCCTACACCATTCGCGCCGATTATGCCAATACGGTCCCCTTGCTGGAGTAAAAATGAAAAGTTATCTAAAATCTTTTGCTGGCCAAATGCTTTCGAAATACTTTCAGCCTCTAGCACTTTACGCCCTAAACGTGTTGTAGCAAGTCCTATTTCCAATGAAACGTCCTCAGATCTACGCTCTAAATTATCCTCCAACTTTTCAAAGCGTTGGATACGCGCTTTTTGTTTAGTGGAGCGTGCCTTCGCACCGCGACGAATCCATTTCAACTCTGAACGATAACGGTTGCGATCCTTCTGAGCAGAAGCCGCCTTCATTTCCTCACGGATGGCTCGGGCCTCTAAAAAATCACCATAATTTCCTGTATGACGATACAGGGTTTGATCGGCTAGTTCGTAAATATGTGTCGATAATTCATCCAAGAAATAACGATCATGGGTAATAAAAATAACTGCGCCCTTTAGTCGTAGCACCATCTCTTGAAGCCACTCTGTTGCTTGCACATCCAAATGGTTGGTCGGCTCATCTAATAGGTAGAGGTCTGCTGGTTCAATTAATACTTTAGCCAATGCTACTCGTTTTTGCTGACCGCCTGAGAGCGTTAGCACTTCTTTATCAAATGTTTCAATGCCAAGCTTTGTTAAGGCTGTTTTTGCAAGCGCGTTGACATCCCATGCCTGCTCTTCATCCATACGCTGCTGCAAGCCAAATAAAGTCTTTTGCAAACTTTCAGATGTAGGATTTACTGCTAGTTCAGCCACTGTTTCCTCATATTGACGATTCAGTTGTAAAACCGGTGAGTCACCAGCAAAGACTGCTTGTAAAACCGTTTCTCCTGATTGGAATGTCGGTTCCTGTGGTAAATATGCGACACGGTATTTATTGGGGCGATCCATTGTGAGGGTATCCGCTTCGATATCCTCTGCTAAGATCGATAACAGGGTTGATTTCCCCGTACCATTAATACCGATTAGGCCTGCTCGCTCACCCTCATAAATGGTAAATTCAATATTTTCAAAAAGCGTTTTATCGCCAACAGTTTTTGTTAAATTTTGTACAATTAAATGACTCATTCCACTATTCCATCTCTTTCATGTTAGGTATTGTTCATGCCCTCACTACTTTTATGTAGACGATTATTGATATCCAATATTCATCATAACATCAATTGACATGTAAACAAAGAACAACAAACTATCAATGGTTTGTCCTATCAATGTTCCTATTCTCCTGTAAATACGTGTGCATTATCTGACAAAGTTTCATGACTCCTTGCTCTAGTTCATGTGGTTCTGGATAGGAATAACTAATTCTCATATGGTGATATTGAGGCTCTCCCGGATAACAAGCAGAGCTGGGTAAAAAAGTAATATGGGCTTGCTGCGCTTTAAACAACAGTTCATCTGTATTGCCATTACTAGGCAGAGACACCCAAATATTTAACCCTCCTTTTGGTTCCATCCACGTAACGCCTTGTGGTGCATATTTGTTCAATATTGCAATCGTCTGATCTCTTCTTACTTCAAGCGCAATGCGTAATTTTTCTAAATGGACATGCATGCGTTCTGATCGTAAAAAAGGAATCAATGCCTTTTGTGTTAATAGTGGATTGCCCGAATCGGCAAAGGATTTGGCTGATAGGAGCCTTTGATGGACAGTGCCATTCGAGATGATGGCTCCAATTCTACAACTAGGTGCTAACGATTTGCTAAATCCTTTTAAATAAATAACATGACCACTTTCATCTAACGCTTTAAGAGTAGGTGGCGGTGGATTATCGTCAAAATAAATTTCATTCCATGAATCATCCTCTACAATAAGAAAGCCGTATTGTTGGGCAAGGTCTAGTAACTCTCTTCGTCTAGTTTCGCTTAAAACAGTTCCTGTAGGATTCTGAAATGTTGGGTTTGTATAGATCAGTTTTGGTTGTTTGCTTAAACATAATGTCGCTAGAATAGTTGTCTGCATACCTTCTGCATCTACTGGAATCGGAATAATATGGGCTCCACGATTTCTAAAGACATCGATTGCTGCTGTATAGGTAGGAGCTTCGGTAATGACAATGTCTCCTGGTCCAATAAATGTTCTAGCCACTACATCAATTCCTTGTTGAACACCATTTGTCACAATAATTTCTTGAGGTGTTGTTTCAATGTCACCATACTTTTGGACATAGTCCCGAATTGCCTTTCGTACATCTTCATCACCTTGTACAGCCCCATAGCGCGTAACAATCTGAGGATCCGCGAGTAAAATTGCCACGATTTCATTCGTCAAATAAACTGAGGGTAATAACCCCGGATGGATGGTTGCACTTGAAAATTTCAGCGCATACTCTGTTCCTTTATTTAACATGGATTGTGAACGTTGAATGTAGTCGGGGATCGCTAATTGCCAATTGTAATTACGTTGGCTCACATGGATGCTCCCCAGTTCATTTTTACGCACGAATGCCCCCTTGCCATGTACCACTTGAATATACCCATTTCTTTCTAACAATGCATAAGCCTTGCTAATCGTTACAGGGCTCACTTGATTTTCTTTAGAAAAGCTCCGAATAGAAGGTAATTGACTCCCCTCCTGTAGAAAACCTGATCGTATTTTTTCTGTCATAATATTTGAAATCTGATGGATTAAGGTTTGATCTGATTGACGGTTTAGCTTTATTTTCATTGACCCTCCAACTGTTATAGTCATAATTTGACTGTTATATATATCACTATATAGTGTAGAGGCAGAAATAGCTAAATTTAAAATGAAGGGAAATGATGATCCATGACGAACATGAAGCAAGATCAGGAAAATATTGAAACGATTTTAACGGATGTTGTGCACCATGCTGCCAAGTTTTTTACCAGTCTTGAAGAAAGAGCCGTAACAAGTCAAGCTTATAACGTACCAGCTTCAACACTTCCTGAAGTAGGACATGGCGCTCAGTCGATACTTCAATACTTTTCACAGCATTATGCTGAAGGCTTAAGCGCCAGTGCAGGTTCAAGATATTTAGGGTTTGTTACAGGTGGGGCTACGCCTGCTTCGATTGTTGGAGATTGGTTAGTCAGTATTTACGATCAAAATCTATCCAATACCCAAGATTCTGTAGCAGGCTCAATGGAATTAGCGACGATTGATATGTTAAAGGATTTATTGCTAGTGAGTGAGGATTTTCAGGGAACATTTGTCAGCGGGGCTACGATGGCTAATTTCGTAGGACTTGCACAAGCAAGAGAGTGGGTGGCGCAATACTATGGGAAAAGCACTGCGATGGATGGGTTATATGATATCCCACCTATAAAGATTGTCAGTGGTACGCCACATTCAAGTATTGTCAAAGCAACTTCTATGCTTGGCATTGGGAGAAAGTCTATTCATCTTATTCCATGTCAGGAACAGCGTGAAGCGATCGATATCACAAAATTACAACAATTCCTTGAGGACAATCAACAAGAACCCTGTGTTGTCGTAGCAAATGCGGGAACCGTCAATACGGTTGATTTTGACGATTTACTAGCAATTGGCAAGCTCAAAAAGCGCTATAATTTCTGGCTTCATGTAGATGCGGCTTTTGGAGGCTTTGCTGCTTGTTCACAAAAGTATCATCACTTAGTCGAGGGCATTAACCATGCTGATTCTATTACGATTGACGCACATAAATGGCTGAATGTCCCTTATGATGCGGCTATGCAATTCACCCGACATCAATCGTTACAAGTAGCTGTATTTCAAAATAATGCTGCCTACCTTGGTAGCTCGCTTGAGAATCCGAATTTTAGTGATCTTACCCCTGAAAATTCACGACGATTCCGGGCGTTGCCTGCTTGGTTCTCCCTACAAGCTTATGGTAAAAAAGGCTATCAACAGTTAATCGAACAAAATATACTGCTAGCTCAGCAGCTTGGTCAAAAAATAGAGCAAAGTGACCAATTTACTTTGCTAGCCCCTGTTCGTTTAAATGTTGTGTGCTTTGCCATAAATCATGAGGCATTAACAGCCGAAATGAGCAAACAATTTTTGACGACATTAAATCAACAAGGCAAAGTGTTCATGACACCAACTGTTTACCAAGGTGTGCCAGCTATACGTGCGGCTTTCAGCAATTGGCGTACAACCACAGAAGATCTAACTATTATTTGGGAAGCACTAACGACAGCCATACAATCCTTTTTCCGCGAGTCCCTCTAATCGATGATATCCAAATGAATAACAAGGGCGAATGCACAAATATATTTGTAAAAATTTATTACGATTTACCAGCTATGAAATCGCACAATATGGGAGTACTGCATATTTCATTTTAAAAAACTTCAAATTACAATAAAATGATTATGTCAAACAAATATGCAAATAAAACAACACAAACCGCCTTCAATTGAAAGGCGGTTCGTGTTGTTTTATTGACCTATTTCATGTTGTAATTGCTGTAAAAAGCTTTCCATAAATTGATGACGTTCAAGTGCCATTTGCTTGCCCTTTTCCGTTACCATTAAATCCTTTAGGAGCAATAGCTTTTCGTAAAAGTGAGTGACAGATGACGTATTTTTTTGACGATATTCTGATTCCGACATATTTGTGCGTGCTTCTTCATCCTTATCATAAAGCTTGCGGTCTTTCGCACCACCATATGCAAATGTTCGAGCGATGCCAATGGCTCCAATTGCATCTAAACGGTCTGCATCGCGAACGATTTTCGCTTCCATGGATGTAGCCTCTAGCTCATTTCCACCATTAAACGATACTTGTGCAATACAATCTCGAATATGTTGCTTTTTTTCCTCGCTAACAGGGAGCTCTGCAATAAGCTGTTCCTCCTGTTCCTTACTATCGGTATACTTTTTGTCGCTTACATCATGCAGCAGCACTGCAATTTTAACAACTTCTGCATCTGCTGCTGGCTCTGTATGTAAGATCGCTAGTGCATTTTGATAGACACGCTCAATATGTTGGAAATCATGGCTAGCGTCAAACTGTTCATAAATTTCTCGTACTTTACTCATTAAATAATCCATAGTTCAAACTCATTCCCTTCCTACACGATTATACTGTATTTATAGCCCTCACGAAAAATAAAAAATCAATACCTTTTCAATTGACTAATTTTTCAGAATATTATAAGATAAACTTGCAGAACAAACAATTTGTTCTGTACCTCATATTTTTCAGCTATGTACAAACAGCTATGTGTTTGACAGAATGAATATCAACTTCAGCGGGCTTACAATTGAATAGTATGTTTGCAAGATGACATAAGTAAAGAAAACCAATCATCAAACAAATAAAAGTGAACACTTTCCCTTAGAAATTCTTTGTTTAACCCGCATAGCATGATGTACAGCCGAAAATTGTGAACAACAAGTTAGTTGTTTTTACGACCAAAAGGTTATTATTAAATGGAAGCCATGTGTAATTGTTTTTCGTTATTGGTTGTTACCTTCTTCAAGTTGTATGAACGTAGCTCCTCCCTTTAATGAAAATCGTACACGATGATGACTGCCAGTTTATGAAACCACGTGAATGAGTCGTACAAACACAATGAAGATTCATGTAAGCCAAAATTGTTAGAAGTTATAAAGGAAGTAGGAACGATCGTGATAAAATGTAATACCTTCCCGCTGAAGGACGAATAAAAGCTGCCCATCTTACAGTCATGTAGATGATGGCAGCTTTTATTAGTTTATTTGCTAGTTAACAGTAGATCCTACAACACGCCCTTGATGACCTCATCAATTTCTTTTAATAGCTCTTGATTTTGCATCGTTGAACTTAATTTTAAATGAGATTGATCAACATGGATGACCGCCACATGCATTCCTTCTTTTATGCTCGCACTTGGAACTGGCAGCATCTTTTCCGTATCAAATGTCATGATAAGATCTGGAAATTTCGATTGTAGCTGTCCTTCTTTCGATAACGTCATATATTCATTCCAGAACGTCAAATCGTAATCGCCAACGGATAATTTCCCTACGTCAAAGCCATTTTCCTTCGTTAATGAATAATGTTGGACCTTACCGGTTACGATATGCACCCCATTCAATTGCTGCAAAATATGGGTCAATTTATCGTCAAAGGTTTGTCCATTGAGGAAACGATAGCCAAGCTCAATAGCCATTGTAATGGCATTCGGTGCCCCATGTTTCTGTAAATAATCTATCGTCACAGGATTCCTCGTCACACCTACTAACCCTCCTGCTAAAATAGACGCTTGTCGTGCCGTTTTAGCCGTGTTTTGTAGTGGGCCTTCCACAAATCCTTGGACCGCAAAGTCATCTTTGCCACCTGCGTAAAATTGTACTGATTGATAGTCTTCCTGTTCATGAAGATTTAAGGAACCCATAATACCCGTTGGATGTGCCCGCCCATTACAAGGAGCATCCACGACAGGCACTTTTAATAAAACTGACTGCAACCAGCCATTAATCGTTGTGATGGCACCATTTTCATTGGTAATGATGCCTTTTAAACGGTGATTGGTATGTGTGTTCATATTGCGATAGCTCCAGCAAAGCTGCTCGTTCGAAATATATTGATCGGCTGCTGAAGGTGCGCCTACCATTGCGACGCACGCCACTAAATCTTGGCCATCTAATTCTGTCAGATCGACTAATTGAGGATCCCCGGCTGCAAAAATTTCCTCCAACAGTTTGAGTCCTTCCTCTAGGAGGCCACCTCCGCCTCCGCCAAGGATTGCACCTCCATACACAGCAGCAATTCCATCCTCATACGTTAATACTTTTGCCATCGAGCATTACTCCTTTCTATTTCCCTATTTTTAGAATAGAAGAGAAGAAGCTGTATAAAGCATCCCCAGCAATAACACCTGCTGCAAAGACAGTCATTTCAGATTCTCTCTTACCTTTCGTCACGTATGTGAAAATAACACGAAGTAAGATACCTGCTAATACCGCCCATCCAGCAATCGGATTGATCAGTAATAAACCTGTAGCAAAAAGAATACCCATTTGTCGTTTCGAGCCACCAATCAATTGGATCAATGCCCCTGGAATTGCCCAAATCATTAGTTGTTTCGCTACATCCCCTGTAACACCAGATTGAATAGTTGCCGCATAAACATGGTTAACAGGCGCTACTAAATCTTGTGCAAAATAGGATTTGTAGGATAGTAAAACAACAATAGCAGAAATCGAGAACGCCAACATACCAGCGATCATTTGCTGTTTACGCCCTTCTTTTTCTAGTGCCGGATCACTACCATTTCCACGCAGAATAAAACCAGTTTTTAAATCATAGCCCATATCCGCAAATGCAACCCCTGTAGCTGCACTATAACCTGCTAACAAAGCAAGAGCTGGTGCAGGGAAGCCTATTAAAATACCAACAATCAATGTAATAAATGCCACTGCAAACGCTGGGAACCAACCCGCATGCATGGCCGCAATACCAACGATCAACTCATGGACAAATGCTGCGATTGTGGCAAAGAGAATAAATCCTATTAACATCCCAAATGACATATGTGTGATAATGCCGCCTAAAACAGCTATTAATAAGGCAATGGCTAAATAAGCAATAAACCCAACACCAAAGGCTTGGCGAATTTCTTTTGCATCTTTCGAATAGATTAACTCTTCTGACTTTTTAATCGATTTTTTATTTAGTAAAGCAAAGGCTACTTGGAAAAGTGCCACAATCCCAGCACCAATCATAACCCCATGCGGGATATAATAAGCATTTAAGTCAACATTAAATAATTGAACCGAATAGCCTCTTAGTAAAAGCCCAATCCCAAACATCGTAAGCGCCCAAATATTACCGATAAACGCTACCCCAAAAGCTGACATTGGAATTTTTAGAACTGATCCCACGATACCGATTAATACACCACCAACTAATACTTTGGCATTTTTACCGCCTTTATCGCCAGCCTTAATTGCTTCAGCTGTCGCAATCCCTGGTGGCCAAGTACCTGCTGCTGGGAAAATTTTTGTATCGAAAAATTTATATAATAATAAAGCATCCACAAACATCGCTAAAATAACACCGATAAACAACGGTAATACTAAATTTTCATAGCCCAAAACGTATGGAATACCAATTGGCAACATTAAGCTACTCGCTGCACTAAATGTTGCGGCTGAAATGGCCGTTTGGATTATATTTTGTCTATGCACCGATTTAAATGCAATGAGCTTGCCAATTGGAATTCTTCCTAGAATCATCGCAAATATTGCCCCTACGATAGATGTATTGGCAGAAATTCCTAAAGTCGTAATCAGCTGTATCCCGATAATGGCCCCAATGACTGATGTTAAAATAATCATTAGTAGCGTTACAGGCTCCAAAGCCCGTGGGTGTAATACTTTATTATTCATACTGTCAGCTCCCCTATTGCTGTTATAGTTTTGAAATATGCGATTGTATCTGATGAACTACTTTCACTAACTGGTCAAGCATATATTTCTCCCTTTGATCATCTATATCGTATACTAACCCAGAAATTGTAAGAGATGCGATGATTTCTTTTTTATAGTTGAATAACGGTACACTGATGCCAAAAGCGTGTTCATTGTATTCACCAACGGTTACACACCATTTATTTTGGCGTATACTTTGTAGCTCTTCCCTTAATGTCTCAAGAAATTCATTATGCTCCTCTTTCGATTGCTTGCTTTGAAAAAATGCTATTAATTCAAGCTGTCTATCCTCTTCTAAAAAGGCGAACATGACTTTACAGGAAGCACCGATGTAAAGGGGTGTCTTTGTTCCTAAAGACACCGCATACTTTACATTTTTATTACTTTCGGCAATTTTTGTTGTGACACCATATTCATTGTCCATATAAGTGAGAAACACCGATTCGTTTATTTCACTTGCAAGATTTTGCATTAATTCATAAATAGTCGAGTGTGGGTCCATTGTATGTGAGAGCACATCATAAAAAAGGAACATTTTGTAGCCTAATTTATACTTTTTCGTGCCTTCATCCTGAATTAAATAACCCGTTTCTGTAAATGTATGAATGGCTCTTTGTACGACACTTGTCGGCATTTTCATCATGCGCGAAATTTCACGAACACCTAATGCATTTTCTGTCGTCGCAAAACACTCTAGTATATCTAATGAGTTTTTTAATGTCTTGACAGTCATTCATTTCTCCCTTTAAGCGTTTTGATAACCGTAGTGCTTTTTTGCTACTTCTACAGAAATATATTCATTTAACACATCACGCTCTATAGCCTCTTTACTTCTTTCAAGTGGATTACCATAGCCACCACCTGTTGCTGTAACTAGCTCAATACGATCGCCTTTTTGCAATTCATAATTGGCTAGTACGCCAACTGGTCCAATTGTGGAACCATCCTTTTTATGAACGATTAAATAGTTATGAGACCCTTCGCCTCCTCCACTTAAACCGAATGGAGCGAATTGGTGTCTCCCTAAGTTGACTGAAACCTTTTGACCATCATTATTGATGGTATATACACGACGTACACCTAAGCCACCTCTAAACTGGCCTGTACCTGCACCGTCACAGTTTAAGCTATATTCATCAATTTGAATGCCATATTTCGTTTCGGCAATTTCCACAGGTAGATTATAAGTTTCACCATCTCCCATACAATATTGCCCGCTTTGACCATCTTCATCATTCGATGCTCCCCAACCACCAACAGATGGTTCAACGATAAGGAATGACTCATCATTTTCAGGATTTTTACCTGTCAGAATAAATGTACAAACGGATTGTAAGTGTCCTGCTGATAATCTTTCTGGTAAATGTGGCGCAAGTGCTTTCCAAATTAAATCTGCTGCCCCAATACGTGCCTCAAAGTTCATGGATACTGGATGTGGGCGCTTAGCAGAGACAATGGAATTTTCATCCGTTAAAATAGTTAAGCGTTTAAAGACTCCCTCATTAATGACATCAATATCACCTAGTAATGCTAGGAACATGACACGCACACTTGCCATTAAACCAAATTTGGAACAGTTTACTGGCACATTCACCGCTGGGTGGGAGCCTCTAAAATCACAAATAAATTCTTCATTACTAATCGTTACTTTCACTTTAATCGGGTATGGTCCGCCCTTTAATGGATCTCCCTCAATAAAGTCCTCCGCGTAAAACTCACCTTTTGGCAAATGCTGAAGCTCTAGCTCTACAATTTTTTCACCCTTGTCCAATAGTTTTTGAATGGACAAGCTCACCGATTCAGCACCAAACTTCTGACAAAGCTCTGTAATTCGCCTTTCGCCTGTTTTTAAGGCCGCTACTTGTGCAAACATATCGCCGATAGATAGCTCTGGCAAACGAACATTCATCGAGATAATCTCATAAATGGCTTCGTTCAATTCACCTTTATGATAAAGTTTAACACCTGGCAGTTGTAGACCTTCCTGATAGATTTCATTAGAATTACTTGTAAATGAACCAGGATCCATGCCCCCAACTTCTGTCCAGTGTGCTTTATTGGCAGAGTAAGCAATGATTTCACCATTATAAAAAATCGGAAGCACTAAGCCAACATCGGATAAATGCGAGCCTCCCCCTACATACGGGTCATTAATAATAATGACATCGCCCTCATGTAACTTTTGTCCATGATCGAATTTTTCAATTACTCGCTGCACCATTGGACTTAGCATACCAATAAAGCTTGTAACACCATTTCCTTGGCTAATTAAGTTACCCTGTGCATCTGTTAAACCGCAGGCATAGTCTAATACTTCATAGATGACGGGACTCATAGAAGAGCGTGCTAGAGCGACAAACATTTCATCCCCTATGGCTAGCAATGAATCCTGAATAATCTCTACAGCAAAAACGTCTTTTTTCATGATTTATTTCCCCTCCATCTCTACAATCAAATTGCCATATTTATCAATTTCTATGGATTGCTTCTCATTGATTACGACTGTAGATGTTGGGTTTTCAACGATAGCAGGACCTGCAATGACATACCCAGGAGCAAGCTTTTGCTGGTCATAAACATTGACTTCAACCCAACCCTTTTCTTTCACATATAAGTTGCGCTTTGTTTTGATACATGTTGACACATCAATATGAGAGAAATCTAATTCTTTAAATTGAACAGCCTCATCTTTTCCATAGATGGTAATGTGTAGATTTACTAATTCAATTGGAGTAGTTGGCAAATCGAATGAAAATTCTTGTTTATGTTTTACATGGAACGCTTCAGCCAATTGAAGAAGCCCTTCATCATCAATCGTGATATTCGATGCGTTCAATTTGACTGCATGCTCTTGGCCTTTATAACGTAAATCATAATTAATTTCGAAATAATAATGCTCTTTCGATAAAGGTGCGTCAGCATAGGCACTTTCAATAGCTTGATCAATATTCGCTTGAATTTCCGCAAGATGCGCGTGATCAAAGCCCATTAAACTTGTTTGGATATAGTCTTGTCGATATTCTGTCATCATCATTCCTAATGCTGAAAAGACAGAAGAGCCATAAGGTATAATGACCTTTTTCATGCCTAATTCCTCTGCTAAATTAATAGCGTGTAGTGGACCACCACCGCCAAAGGCAACCATTGTAAAGTCTTCTGGATCATAGCCTTTACGAATGGAAATGAGCTTCAACGCATTTAACATATTGGAATTCGCAATATCTAATATACCTTGCGCTGCTTCTTCCGCTGAAACATTAAATGGTTTCGCAATCGCTTCAACAAGTGCTTCCTCTACTTTGTCGATAGAAATTGGATTATCGAAGTTTGCTAATGATAATCTTCCTAAATAAACATTAGCATCCGTAATCGTTGGCTGTGTATTGCCTAGCCCATAGGCTACTGGACCTGGGTTTGCCCCAGCAGAATCCGGACCAACCTTTAAGGAACCGAACTGATCCACACGAGCGATAGAGCCCCCACCATTGCCGATTTCAACAATATCTACAACTGGAGTTTTAATTGGATAGCCAGCAAATTTTTCATTTCTTTCAATATAGTAATCTGTCGTAACGTTTACTTTGCCATCTGTAATAAGTGAGCATTTCGCTGTCGTACCACCCACATCAAAGGCAATAATATTGGACTCATTTAGAAGCTCACCTAATTTTGCTGCCCCAAACATTCCTGCTACAGGGCCAGACTCGACTAGATTGATTGGTAACTCCATAGCTTTATCAAAGCTTGTTGTCCCACCATTTGATTGCATAATTTTTAAATGATCCGTAATACCAACTGTGCTCAATTTTTCTTTTAAGCTTTTTAAATAAGCGTGAGCAATGGGCTTCACATATGAATTTAAAACCGTTGTATTTGTTCTTTCATATTCACGATATTCCTTAATCGTTTCGCTTGAAAGTGTAATATACACCTCGGGCCAAATTTTTACTATTTCTTCTTTTAATTGCTGCTCATGAATGGGATTTTTATAGCCATGAATAAGCGAAATGGCAATTGCCTCTACACCTGATTCCTTAAATTGACGGACAATCTCTCCAACTTCGTTCCTATTAAGCGCTTTCATAATATTTCCTTTAAAATCAATGCGTTCATCGATTTCTTGTCGTAAATAACGCTCTACAAATGGCTCTGGCTTTTTATATTTAAAATTATATAAGTCTGGTCGGTTACCACGTGCAATTTCTAAAATATCACGGAAGCCTTTTGTTGTAATTAATCCGACTTTGCCACCTTTTCTCTCTGTTAATGTATTAATAATTACCGTAGAACCATGAATAAACGATTCCATGAGAGAATCCTCTGTTACATGTCGTCCTAATACGTTTAATATCCCATCCTCAAAATGCCCTGGCGTCGTATGCCCCTTGTCAAAATGAAGATTTCCTTTCTCATCTGTATAAACTAGGTCGGTAAAAGTACCGCCAATATCTGTTGCGATTTTCAAGACTCCATCCCTCCGTGTCCCTATAATCGGAACAGTGTTCCGAATTAGAATTAAGTAAATTATATTTAAAATAAAAAGAAAATTCAATGTATTTTTTAAATAAAAATTCATTTGACAATTGCTTCTCTTTGTAAAAATCCGCTTTTTCCTTCCAATAACAGAGAACTATTGATAAAAAATACCAAACACATTTATATAAGGAAGCTTCTCGAGTTTTTAATCGCATGAAAAAAAATCCTAGTTTTCAACTAGAATCGTAAATTTTCTAAAAAAAAATGGCGATGATGAATGTTTCGACAGGTTATCAAGTATAGAAGGAAGATATCAGAATCCTTTTTAGTGGCATTTGAGGAAGGAGATGTTAAAATGACTAGGCTTTTAAATCAGCTAAAAAATAAAAAAAGCTGCACCTCTGTTAAAGGGCAGCTTTTCAACATTTATTTAGAACAATCCTACCGCATGTCCGTCATTATCGACATTCATGCGTAAAGCTGCAGGAGCTTTTGGTAGTCCTGGCATTGTCATAATATCGCCTGTCAGACAAACTAAGAAACCAGCACCAAGCTTTGGAATCACCTCACGAATTGTGACCGTGAAGCCTTCTGGACGTCCAAGTAAGCTAGGCTGATCGGATAAAGAGTATTGCGTTTTCGCCATACAAATTGGTAGAGAATCCCAGCCAAATTTTTCAATTTGAGCCATTTGTTTTTTAGCTTGGTCTGTGAATTGAACATCTTTTCCACCATATACCTTTTGTACAATGGTACGCACTTTTTCTTCAATGGACTCTGTTACATCGTATAATGGTGAGAAGTTGTTTTCTTCTTCCAACACAGCTAGTACTTGTTCAGCTAAGGCTACTCCACCTTTACCGCCCTCTTCCCAGACATTTGTTCGGGCAATACGTACATGATTTTCTTGGCACCAGTTTAGAACGGCCTCTAGCTCTGCCTCTGTGTCTGTAATGAAACGATTTAATGCAATAATCGGTTCAACATCAAATGTACGTACCGTGTCGACGTGTTTAGCTAAATTTTCAATCCCTTGGAGCAGGGCTTCCACATTTTCACCGACAAGTGATGTTTTTGGAACACCACCATGCATTTTTAGTGCACGAATCGTTGCTACGATCACAACGGCACTTGGCTTAAAGCCTGCTTTACGAGCTTTAATGTTCATGAACTTTTCAGCACCTAAATCAGAGCCGAAGCCTGCTTCTGTCACCACAATATCAGCTAGCTTACGAGCAGTTTGTGTCGCCATAATGGAATTACAGCCATGGGCAATATTAGCAAATGGACCACCATGTATAATAGCTGGTGTCCCTTCTAATGTTTGTACTAAGTTTGGCTTAAAGGCATCCTTCAATAATAATGTTAAGGCACCCTCTACCTGTAAATCACGCACAAAAACAGGCTCGCGCTCAAATGTGTAGCCAATTACAATGCTAGCGATGCGCTCCCGTAAATCCTCAATGCTTGTTGCTAAACAGAACACTGCCATAATTTCGGAGGCAACCGTAATATCAAAGCCGTCTTCACGTGGCATGCCTTGAACAGGCCCTCCTAATCCGACAATCACTTTCCGTAATGAACGATCATTCAAGTCCATCACACGTTTCCAAATAATACGTCGTGGATCAATGTTTAAGACATTCCCTTGGTGGATATGATTATCAATAAATGCGGATAAAGCATTATTGGCTGTTGTTATCGCGTGAAGGTCACCAGTGAAGTGTAAGTTAATATCCTCCATTGGTACTACCTGTGCATAGCCTCCGCCTGTTGCGCCACCTTTTACGCCCATTACTGGACCAAGAGATGGTTCACGTAAAGCTACCATCACTTTCTTATTTAATTGATGAAGGGCATCAGCTAGTCCTACAGTCACAGTCGACTTCCCTTCACCTGCTGGGGTTGGACTAATAGCTGACACTAATACAACCTTTGCGTCCTCACCTTGAGCTGTAATTTTTAATGGGTCTATCTTCGCTTTGTAGCGGCCATACTGCTCAAGTGCATCCTCTGGAATACCTGCAGCATTGGCAATTTCCGTAATAGGTTTGATCACTGCTTGACTCGCGATTTCTAAATCTGTTAATGGTTGATTTTTCGTTGTCATTTGGCATCCTACTTTCTATGTTGTTCATTTCCATTATAGTCTTAATTGTGAAAAAAAAGAAAGTCAGATATGCTAGCATTCCGACAATCAATTGACATTTTTGTTCAATTCATGTATGTTCTAAGAGAAAATGCATTTTTTTCACATTTTCTCATTGATAGCACGACTTCTTTAACTTTATCTTACTTTCAAGCGCATTGGAGGCGAATGCTTATGCAACATGGGATCGTAAAGTGGTTCAATAATGAAAAGGGTTATGGCTTTATTGAATGTGATGATGGAGAAGATGTATTTGTACATTTTACGGGCATCCAGGAGGAAGGCTTCCGTACACTTGAAGAAGGTCAAAAGGTTTCATTTGATGTTGTGGAAGGCAATCGCGGCCCGCAAGCATCAAATGTTGTAAAATTATAAGCTAGAATATAGTAAGTGGATGAAGTATTTGAAAATGGCTCAATCCACTTTTTGCATGTTTGCACATAAAAATCCACTTCAACGATTGAAGTGGATTTTTAATTTATTTATTAATCCAATAAAAAGCACCTGGACACACTAATGTTTCCTTTGTTCGGTGTGGATCCTTTAATGTTACACCGATTGGCCCTTCTTTTAAATGACCGAGCGTCATGCTAGATGCTGAGGCTTCCTCATAAAAATCCAAGCGCATATTCGCTAGCTGTAGAGACATAAACTGCTCATGCTGCTCAAACTCGGGTAGTTGTAATACTTTCTGCCAAAGCTGCACCGTCTCCTCCACATCCTTGACAAAAAACTGAATGGATTCCATTGTAATGGCTTGTTTTTCATCAATCGCGCCACTAGCCTTTAATTGAGCCAAACGCTCCTCATCTCCATCTGCCCATTCAATTAAGAAAGGAAAATCCACTGAAAGGCCAGGTCTGCCAAAATGCAATAGCTTCCATTCGATTATCGTGCCGTCTGGTCTTGTGCGGCTACAAGCATCGGGACCATATACTTCATAGCCCAATGCACGCAATCGTTGACCATCGTCTTCAATATTTTTGGTGCGCAAGGCAATTCGTGAAAATCCTTGGCGCTCACGATCACGTTTAAACGTATAATGTAGGGAATATGGGTACAGGGCCGCTTGCTCAAATAAATCACGATCATAAATAGCGATTTGTTCAATATAGCTTAAGCCAAAATAACTTAGCGTATTGTAAGTCCCCCACATCGTGTGTTGACCACCGTTCACTGTATGGACATTTCGTTTATTGAAGAAAACCTTTATATTTTCCGGTGATTCTACTTGATGTACCAGATGATCAAAATATAAAGTCATGGCAATTCCCCTTTCTTTCCCCCATTAGCTTTACCTGGATGTGTAATTGATTTAATATTTACTTAAGAAAAGGAGTTACTATATGGTATGAAAAAAGTGCAATTTACCTACTAACTCCGTTAACTAATTTATTACTAACTATAAAGAGGTGATTTGAATGACAGATCATGTTGCTGCTTTTAAATTGGCATTAGGTAACTATCCTACAGGTGTAACAGTTGTTACAGCTTGTCATGAAACGAATCCAATTGGCTTAACCGTCAATTCTTTTGCATCTGTTTCTATTGATCCACTACTTATTTTATGGTCACTTGATAAAAAATCTCAGCTCCATCCTTACTTTATGAGTGCGGAAAAATTCGCTGTCAATATTTTAGCAAGTGATCAAGAGCAATTATGTACATTATTTGCAAGTAAAGTCCCAGATCGCTTTGCTCAAGCAAAATGGTCTACTTCTTCTTTAGGACTACCGATTTTACATGATACAGCAGCTATTTTACAATGTAAATCCTTTCAGCAAATAGATGCAGGTGATCATACTATTTTTATTGGCCAGGTGCTAGATATTACAAACTCTCAAAAGGAGCCCCTTCTCTATCATCGCCGTCATATCGGTCAGATTCCAAAAAGCTTCTATAGCTAATTGCCATAAAAAAAGGGCCACTTGTAAGCAACGGAAACCATGCTTATTGGTGGCCTTTTCACATCGTTCAACTGAAATGATCCTTTATTTCTTCTGAGGAAATCTCTGCTTTTCAAGCCTATTAATTTGAACAATTACACCATCCTGAATCGTAATATGCACTTCACCAAATTCAAGATTTTGAATGGCCTTTGCAATAGCCTCTAATTTCTTATCTTCTACCTTTGCCGACTGAGCCATACGATACACCCCTTCTTTTTCATCCTTGTTGTACAAAAGAGGCCAATGCATCAAACTGATTGATAGCCCCTCCTATCTCTCAGATACATCGGTTGGAAGTGGCACCTATGTTTCGGTTGCCGAGGCTTCATTGGGCCAAGTCCCTCCACCTATCTTGATAAGAGTACTGCGTTTCTTGAAAATAATTCTATAATTCTGTAATAAGATTGTCAATATAAAATATTAGAAAACCTAGCTGAATACTTTGTAATGATTATTTTAGATTAGAAAACTATCTATATCTAAAGTATTTTATGCCTAATCAACGAGAAATAGATGGCAATCCATTAATTTATTACGAACTCCATTTCCTCATCAAGAATTCAAGGGGACCTCGACGATGTTTAGCTCTCCACCAGACAGAAACAAGCACACATCCTACAAAGTAACAGCAGGCATATAGCATGGAAAAGGTAAGCGTCTGATTCTCCAACTTTTGGCAAACAATTAATATTCCAATCCCAATAAAAACATGGCCGACATAATGCGTTAAAGACAATTGTCCCGTAAAGATCAAAGCTTCAATTACTTTATTTTTACATGTCTCAACAAGATAGATGGAGCCCACGATAAGGACAATTGCCGACGCTGAGTTAGATAGAACATACATCATATTCGGTGGAATCGGTCCCGTATCAAATAAATACAATGCACTCTCTACATCTAATAAATGGATCGTTGTCATCTTAATAAATATCGTTGAAAAAGTCTCCGTCATTATGACTAGCAATAAGCCCATCACCAATAAGATTTTTCGTAATGAACGATTAGTTAAATCTAATGTGCCGATTACCATGCCAATTAGAAAGAAACAAATCCAGGGAAATAGTGGATGATAGCCATTAAACATCAAATTTCTTATAAATCCTGCCGGTGTCCAAAAATCAAGATACTCTAGTAATACATATGTTGGATGCCACCCAGCGAAGTAATTAAATTGAATTTGGAGCCATTGTGAAAGGATGAGGATGACACCGATTATGAACATCATCATTTTCTTGGATTGGGCAATCAAACATGCGGCAACAAACATATACACGCCATAATAATGTAAGATATCTCCTGTCCAGCCTACTGCATATAGGACTATTCCTATCACGAATAACAAAAACGACCTCTTCCACAAAGTAAGTCGATTCTTACGAAGAAGTATTGGGTCCTTAGTCTCTCTAGCCTGACGAGTCATTAAAGCTGTTCCTATTCCTGCTAGCATGACAAATACGGCCGAGGCACGCCCCTCAAATAGATTTTGTAAGGCCATCAACCATGTTGAACCATTCGTTGTAGAACCCGTTATGACTCCAAAATTGACAATGAACATACCAAACATGGCGAGAGCTCTTGCAAAATCAAGACCTTCAATGCGCCGATTATCATCTCTTATTGCCATCTTCGCCTCCTTGGATAACACTATGCACAGCCTCCTTCCAAATAGCTCTGTAGTCCAATTGGTTACCTGTTAACATGAAATTACCGATATTATCATAGACCAAGGCTAGCATCTGTGCCTTTGCTTCTATAGTGGGAGTATCCTCTAGAACCCCTAGCTCCACGCCATATTGTAGGACTTCCACAAAGCTTGTTAAAAAGCTGGTTTCTAGCTCTACTAATTGTTTCTTATAGCTTTCATCGCGAGCTGCTAATAGTACATATTGGTTAAATATTTTATTAAAATAAGGATCCTTGCCCTGCGCCTCAATAGACTTATAGCCCAGCTCGAGTACTTCCTCCTTGAAATTAACGCGAGAAAGCTCTTTATAATCCACAGCGACATCTTGTTGAATTACTTTATACAGTTCATCAAATAAGTAAGTGATTAATTGATCCTTTGATTGAAAATAATAATAAATGGCTGGTTTTGATATACCGACCTCTGCAGCAATCATGGCTAAGCTTGTTTTTTCAAACCCTTTTTCTGCAAACATCACATAAGCAACTTCTATAATCTTTTGAAAAGTTTGTTCCTTATTCCCCATCATCATTCTCCTTTTTTACCGACCGTTAAGTAAATATTAAATGATACTCCTCTTTTAGACAAGAAAAAACTGTGTAGAAATATTTCTCTACACAGTTCATATTTATTGATGTTGTAAATATATCATTAAAGCTTCGGCTGTTTTTTGCTTGCCCATTACTTTCATAGGCAGTCCATCAGCAGGTACAATCCAATGGGGCTCGTCCCCGCCATATAAAGATTGAGAGCTATTGGCTACCATCAATTGAGCATGAGCTGTTTCCATTCGCAGTCGTGCACGTGCTAATAAAAACTCCTCGTCATCGGTCGCTTCTAGCTTAAACCCTACTAGCGTCACATTCGGTTGCCAGCCTTTAATTTGCCCTAAGACTTTTGGCGCCTTTTTAAAATGAATAATAGGTGGCTCATCGGAAGGCATTTTCCCCGCTTCCTCCATCAAATTGCCTGATTGATCATATACTTTATCGATGACCCAATCGGAGCCAGCCGCAGCCATAATAACGATATCTACATGTTCTTGTTGGACAGCATGACGAACCTTTTCTCCTAAATCCTCAATACCTTCAAATCTAATCAATTTCATTTGATCGTGATTCACTGGAAGCTGTGCAAAATAACCATGCATATATACTACATTAGCACCAGCAGCGAGTGCCGCCTCCGCTAAATAACAGCCCATTGTCCCTTTTGATAAATTCGTATGCCCTCGTACACGATCCCATTTTTCAAGTGTTCCCCCACTTGTAATGAGTACGGTTTTACCTTGTAATGTCCCCATCCACTCACCTATTTTCTAAAATATATACACCTACTATTTTACCGTAATGCAAGGATAGGCTTCAATAGATTCCATCATAGTGCATTTTTTTGTTCCATTAACCATGCACTTAAAATTTCCGCAAATTTCTTCGTTACAGGTGATGCATTATGCTTCATCGCAATCCCAATCGTACGGTAGGCACCTTGCTTCAGAGGAATCGCTCTTAAGGTAGGCGGCAAAGTCTGAATGACCAATTGGGGTAAAATACTAATCCCAAGTTGATGAGAAATCATGGAAACAATGCCGACCTCCTCTGAAAGCTCAAAGCGAATATTGGGCTTCACATGATATTGTTCCAACAAAACTTTGACATCATTGGTCCCTTTATAGGAAGTCATAATAAAAGGCATATCTTCCAAATCAACAATATCGATCTCAGACTTATTAAATAGTGGACTTTGATCTGAAACGATACATAATAAAGGGTCCTGCTGTAATTCCGTATACTGATATTGCTCAGATTTTTGACCATTTAAAAAACCAGCCTCTATTTCCCCACTGAGTAGCCATTGTTCAATTTCATAATAATCACCCTCGCGTAATTCCACCTGTATTCCAGGAAACTGATTATCCATAATCCTAATAATTTCTGGCATCCAATTGGAAGATATACTTGAAATAACGCCAATACGCACGTTTCCTCTTGTTACTCCATGAATATGTGCTGCCTCTTGTTGCAATAATTCCTGTGCGTCTAAAACCTGACGCATCGCCCTTAGCATGGTTTGCCCCTCACTTGTCAGTGTGACACCCACTCTACTTCGATGTATGAGCGCAAATCCAAAATCTTTTTCTAAACTTGACACGGCGTGACTGACAGCAGACTGAGTTAGTCCGAGTGCATCTGCTGCTTTTGTAAAGCTTGCTACCTCTGCTACCTTTGTTAAAATCTCATATTTCACTAAGCTCATCAGCAATACCTCTACATACATGAATTTTTTTAATCCTAATCATTATAAACATTCGTTTTACTAATCTCAACACAAGATATATAGTAATTTTTAGTATAAAAACTGTTTTAGTACACAGATGGTAGGTGAACATAATGAGTATCCAAGGAAAAGCAAATGTATTGATGGTTATTGTCACAATGTTTTGGGGACTATCTTATACCTTTATGGTCATGGGGCTTGAAACATTGGCTGTTTATAATGTGGTGGCATTGCGTTGTATCATCGCATTTTTAGTAGCAGGGCTTATTTTTTATAAACGGATGATTAAGGTAAATGGTAAGACTTTAAAATATGCAGCTATCCAAGGATTTTTATTATTCATTGTGTTCGCATTAAGCTTATTTGGCTTACAGTCCACGTCAGTTTCAAATGCAGGCTTTATTTTAAGTCTAACGGTTGTATTAGTGCCGATTTTCAGTAGCTTTATTGATAAAAAATTACCTTCCAGAGCCGTCAGCTTTGCAATTATTTGTACGATGATTGGTATAACAGTATTAACGGCGCAAGGTTCATTCTCCTTCCATAAAGGAGATTTGTTAGTAGCAATCGCTGCTCTATGCTATTCTATTTATTTACTTTTAAACAGTTCATTTACACGGAATGTGGAATCTATTTCATACGGCATTTACCAATTAGGCTTCGCTGGCATTTATGCGCTAATCCTAACATTATTATTGGAAACACCGACGTTACCAAATAATACGACATCCTGGATTGCTATTTTAGGTCTTGGAATCATTTGTAGTGCGTTTTGCTTCGTTGGTCAAACTGTTGCACAACAGTATACTTCTGCTACACATACAGGTCTAATTTTTTCCCTAGAACCTATATTTGCAGCAATGTTTGCGATGATGTTCATCGGTGAAGGATTGACAGTGAAACTCGTTATTGGTGGTAGCTTTATTTTGATTGGTAATTTATTTGCTCAATTAGAGCATTTCCATGTATTGCGCTTTATTAAAAAAGATGCACCAGAAAAAGTAATTCATTAAAAAACAGAGTGATCCACAATGATCACTCTGTTCAAACTATGGGCAACAGCCATTTTTAGTAATACACTAGCTACTAGGGTGTACGCTTTCTGCGGGCGGGGTCGAGCTTTACTTTATTTTATTGTCAAATTGTCAAAGAAAAAAGACTGTAGACAAACTCAAAATTCATTGAGAGTTTGTCTACAGTCTGAACAGAGTGATTCACAATGATCAAACTGTTTTCCTTTTATAAAAATCTTCTAAGTTGCTCAGCCTCATTCAGGCGTTCTTGTCTTAAACGCTCTTCCTGCTCAGCAGCTGTTTCCGGGTGTTGTGATTGTAGCGTATCATAATCATCATCCCGTTCTGCAAATAATACGATACTCCCCTGCTCTACAAGATGAGCATAGTAAGCGATTTGCCCCTCGGAAAGATTAAAGCGTTTTAATCCTTCTGTTACAGCAGAATCACCTGTAAACCAAGATTTAAATTGGTCCACCCAGTTACCAGCCTCATGTGTGTGGACATCATCATCCCATTTCACATCCTCCAACTGCTGGGAGTCTTTCGCAATAATATGGATATCCTCTTTATGGAAACCTTCTGTTCGCATATTTTCTAGAATATGAAGCATTTCGTCCCTTGTATGGGCCACCTCAATTTTTGGATTTTGTTCATTCATCATGTTCATGTTCATGTTCAATTCCTCCTAATTTGTATGGCTTACTAAATAATTACCCTGACTATGGGGAAACAAACTCTTTTTGCCGCTTCGTTACCAAACTGTAATAAATGTTACTATGCTTTTATACAAGTCCTCTTTTTGTCATAAAGAGATAAAAAACCTAAAAAAAAAGCATCCCCAAATTGTCTGGGAATGCTTGTAAACCGTTTATTTGTCGAGGAAGGCTTTTAACATCCAAGTATGCTTTTCAAGGGATTGGTACATCGCATTCAGTAAATCCTCTGTACGGTCATCCCCTTCCTCTGCTGCTAGCTCCATTGTGGAATTCAACGCTTTCATAAGCTTTTGGAAATCCGAAATCGTCGTTGCTACCATTTCCTCCGTCGACTCATTTCCTGTTGCTTCCTCTACATAGGATAGCTCTAGATGTTCTTTTAAAGTCGCAACAGGCTTGCCATCCTTCGAAAGAATGCGTTCTGCAATTTCATCTAAATTCAACGTTGTTTCATTATACAATTCTTCAAATTTTGCATGCAGTGTAAAGAATGCAGGCCCTGTGACATACCAATGATAATTGTGCAGCTTTGTATAAAGTACTGACCATGTTGATACTAGCTTATTTAATTGTTTGTTTAAGTTTTGTGTCATAATTACTTCTCCTCCAATGTGTCAATTGTTCTAGCCTTTAGTATGCGTTACAAATGATGTTGGCTATACACATATTGTTCCCGTCTAGCAATATTTCAAACATACTCCTACTTACTGGATTAAAAAACAGGACTCTTTTCTTTAAGAATATTTCAACTATTCTATTAAATTATTTCACTTTCCGAAATAGTTTCGTTATAATGAAATCACTTATATGTAAAGGGGTGTTTATAAATGGAAGTTTTACCATTACGAAAAGATGTTGCAGTAGAAGAAACGTGGGATTTAACTGATTTACTGAAAAATGATGCAGATTTTGAACCTATTTTAGCGCAGCTTGTAGAGGAGGCTCTTAGCTTTGAACAAACGTATCAAGGCTCCATTACAGATGCGCAAAAAGTTATTGATGTATTAACGGCTTTCGAAAATTTGCAAAAAAGTATCGTTCCAATTGGTACGTATGCGAGCTTAAACCTACAGGTAGATCGAACGGATGATGTAGCCCAAATGCGTGCTGCAAAATTTGGTACAGCTATCGGTAAAATAAGCAGTGCCTTATCATTCGTACGGAGTGAATTACTTACTTTGGATGAAGGGGTACTACAAGAAGCAGCAACATTAAGCCCTCTTTACAAACATTATTTAGAGGAATTATTAAAACGGAAACCTCATCAGCTACATCCAGAAGTTGAAAAAACGCTTGCTGCCTTTAGTTCTACTTTTGATGCGCCATACGAAACATATAATACGACGAAATTAGTAGATATGAATTTTGGTGAATTTGAAGCAGATGGTGAAAGGCATCCGTTAAGCTTTGTCCTTTATGAAAATAATTGGGAGTTTGAGGCCAATACAGAAGTGCGCCGTGCTGCCTTTAAAGCTTTTTCAAGCAAGTTGAGTGATTATCAACATACAACAGCACAAGTTTATAACACACATATTCAACAAGAAAAAACAATGGCGGATCTACGAGGCTTTGATTCCATTTTTGATTATTTACTATTCGATCAAGATGTCGATCGCTCCCTTTATAATCGCCAAATCGATTTGATTTCAAAAGAGCTTGCCCCACATATGCGTCGATATGCAAAATTAATTCAAAAAGCGAATGGCATTGAGCACATGACATTTGCAGATTTGAAAATCGCTTTAGATTCTGCCTATGATCCAAAATTATCGATGGACGAAGCGAAGGAATATGTTGATAAATCATTAGCGGTTATGGGTGAAGACTACAATCACCTAATGGACAGAGCCTTCAAGGAACGTTGGATCGACTTTGCACCAAATAAAGGGAAATCTACAGGGGCATTCTGTTCAAGTCCTTATGGTAGTCACCCATATATTTTAATGTCATGGAATGAACGTATGAATGAAGTCTTTACCCTCGTTCATGAGCTTGGTCATGCAGGACATTTTGCGAATACGTATGCGCATCAATCCTATTTTAACAGTCGCCCTTCCCTATACTTTATTGAAGCACCATCTACTATGAATGAAATGCTGCTAGCGAATTATTTATTAACGCATAATGAAGATGTGCGCTTTAAGCGTTGGGTGATTTCAAATATTGTTTCTAAAACGTATTATCATAACTTTGTCACACACTTACTTGAAGCCGCGTACCAACGAAAAGTATATGAATTGGTGGACGCTGGTGAGTCTGTCAATGCGAATATTTTAAACCAGTTAAAACGTTCGGTGCTAGAAGAATTCTGGGGTGATGCAGTGGATATTACGGAAGGTGCTGAACTGACGTGGATGCGTCAGCCTCATTATTATATGGGCCTTTACCCATACACTTATAGTGCGGGCTTAACTATTTCAACACAAGTATCTCAGCGCATTTTAAAAGAAGGTGATGCAGCTGTTGAAGAATGGTTAGCTGTCCTGCAGGCTGGTGGAACAAAATCCCCTGTGGAATTAGCACAAATGGCAGGCGTTGATATTACAACGGATCAACCACTTCGAGATACGATTGCCTATATTGGTCATTTGGTAGACGAGCTTGAGCGCCTCACACTGGAAATTGAGGCTGTGCAACAATCATAAAATTTCTAGAAAACGGTTCTGTGCTTGCAACGTACAGATCGTTTTCTTTTTTTAGTTCTAAGTGAAAACGTGCATACATATACTTGAATTAGGGCGTCCCTCCACACTTTTTAGATATTTCAAAATAGACAATCATTTTTCTTCATACAAAAGTACCGTTATTATTAATAGTACACAAATTATTTAGCAATATACGATTAACAATTGTCAAAGGAAGTGTTCTAATTATGGTAAAACGTAATGATCCATGCCCATGCGGTAGCGGCAAAAAATATAAAAAATGTTGTGAAGGTAAACAACAAGTAACAGTGGAAACAGTACAAATCGAAGAATTAGAGCGTGTGCTACAAACATTTTACTTAGAGTATCCTGAGCGTAAAGATGTTCGTGCTTATATCGAGCATGTAGGCACATGGCAACCTAAATTAGAGAGCGTGCTACAGCGTGAGCTGATTGAAGCCATCGCTTTAGACGACTTTTTCTTCCATCAAGAGCCATCTATTTGGAAAAGTTATTTAAAGAAAACGAAGAAAAAAGCAGTTAGACCTTCTACAGTAAAAGTACTGGAAGACTGGTCTCACCCTACATTATTTATCGGTACGGTAACTGTTGTTGAGGAAAAATATTTTAAAGCTAGCCATTTACTTACAAATGAAGAGCTTTATATTCGTCGTGAAAATAATAAACCAATTCCGGAAGGCATGCATGTCTTTGCCTTTATTTTACCGGATGGAACGAAGAAATTGACACATTATTTAGCTGTGTCTACATTGATTTTCTTCCCTGAGGACCATTTAAAAGTATTTGAAGAATTCAAGAAAAACTTTGAAGCATCCGAGAAAAAGGTTGGAGCTTTCTTAAAAGAAGAACATCTTGCATTCTGGGAATTACTTGTCTCCAACGGCTATAAAGGGGAAGAATTCACTAATTTTGAAAGCACAGTCCTTACACAAGTAAAAGAATTCTTAGAGCAAAATGATCGTGAAACAGCTCCAATACTTGAGCTATTAGAGGACTATTTAATAGAAGGACAACCTACTGCGCGCAAAGAGGCGGCTATTGCTGCTGGTGCAATTCGTTATGGCCAGGAAAAAGAGCTCTTTGAATCTCTTTCTATGACGGTAAAAGAAATTGCCGCAACTTTTGATATTTCCGCTTCTTCACTTACAAAGTATTACCAAGATTTAACTAGCTATGTCGAAACAAAATAAAACCTAAAAAAGAAGCTACATTTATTAGCATTTGCTGATAAGTGTAGCTTTTTCTAAACGGTGCCTATTTATTTACTGTAAACTTTCAAAAGCTCTTCACCTAAAAACTGTAGCTTTTCTCCAATTGAACAAGCTTCAATACAGAAGCGATGAGCTCCTGGTTTACCACGTTCTTTACGTAATTGCTGAATGACTAAGCAATCTGCGCAATACGTATCATGCAGTTCGTCTATATCCTTCATAACCGTCACTTTATCCATGTGAACTCTCGCTCCTTTCACGTCCAAAATTCACTTCCTACTATTATGAAGCGTTCATTTTGAACAAGCAACTATTTTGTTTATCCACTTCAGCAATTTTTTTCAAGCACATCACGACTAGCACATAGGTGTTTTACAGCGTATCCATGTTGTACAATTATATGGAAGTCAAATAGTAAAGTAGGGATGATATGTTAGAGGTTTATATAGATGCTGCTAGTGCAGGTAACCCTGGTCCAAGTGGCATTGGTATATTTATTAAAGGAGAGGGTCAACATATACAAATTAGTGAGTATATCGGGCTAACAAATAATCATATTGCTGAATTTACTGCTTTAGTCCGGGGACTCGAGGAAGCACAAAAGCTTAATTCTACACTTGTTTCCGTTCGCTCTGATTCTAAAATCGTTGTCGCTTCTATGGAAAAAGAATATGTGAAAAACGAGGAATTTAAACCTTTTCTGGAAAAAGCATTATGGCTCGCCAACACCTTCGATTTATTTTTTATTAAATGGGTGCCTGATTCTCAAAACAAAGCTGCTGATGCCTTGGCACGAAAAGCTATACAAAACAATAATCATTAACCAATGCATGCCACAGGACTGTTTACTATAACAGTCCCTTTTCTTTCCCCTTCTATTCAGATACTTACTATCTCCTGTTCCATTATTTTTATGAAATCAATTTTCTTACAAAGATCATACTAAATTAGCTATAAAATGCATAAAATTTTCTGATTAATCCAAAACGATATTGACATCCATTAGCCTCGGTGATATCCTTTAACACATTAGTAGTTTAGCAAACGAAAGCGATAGATTTATATAGGGGGAAATAAAGGATGAAACGTATAATCACTTTAGTTATGATGCTAACAACTGTAATTGTTTTAGCAGCATGTGGCACATCAAAAGAAAAATCAGCAGAGAAAGACCAATCTTCAGCTGATCAAGAAACCATCATTATTGGTATTGACGATAAATTTGCACCAATGGGCTTCCGTGATGATAAAAATGAAATCGTGGGATTCGATATAGATTTAGCACGTGCGGCAGCTGAGCATATGGGCGTAGAAGCTGAATTCCAACCAATCGACTGGAAAACGAAAGAGGCTGAATTACTCAGTGGACGTATTGATTTAATTTGGAACGGTTATACCATTACAGATGAGCGCAAAGAAAAAGTATTATTTACAAAGCCTTATCTTGAAAACTCTCAAGTGGTTATGACAAAAGCAGATTCTAAGATTATTAAATTAAATGATTTAGCAGGCAAAGAAGTAGGCATTCAATCTCTTTCTTCTGCTGCAGATGCATTAAATGGTAACCCTATCCATAAAGAAGTGAAAACCATTACAGAATTCTCGGATAACGTTTTAGCTTTATCAGACTTAAAAACAGGTCGTGTTGATGCCGTCGTAATTGATGCTGTTGTAGCAGAATATTACATGACACAAGAGCCTGATACATTTAAATTATTAGAGGAATCACTTGCTCCCGAACAATACGGTATTGGTGTAAAACCAGGGAACGAAGCATTATTGGAAAAACTGCAAGCTGCATTTGACAAAATGAATGAAGATGGTACAGCAGCTGACATTTCAACAAAATGGTTCGGTGAGGATAAAGTTTTAAAATAAGGACAGGATATTTATTGTAAGAGTTTCCTCTGCGAAACTCTTACTCTTTTTGGAGGGACATCACTATGGCAGATTACTGGCAAACTATGATATGGCCGATGCTAGAAGGCGCGAAAATGACAGTTATACTGTTTTTCATCGCCATTCTTATATCGATTCCATTTGGCTTTTTACTAACACTCGCAGTGAAAAGTCGTATTAAACCACTTTCTTGGCTTGCACATACGTATATTTATATCATGCGTGGTACGCCACTATTACTACAATTATTATTAATTTGCTTTGGTCTACCTATGCTGCCAGTAATCGGTGAATATTTAGTATTGGATCGTTTTGTAGCCGCATGTCTTGGCTTTATTTTAAATTACGCTGCCTACTTTGCTGAAATTTTTCGTGGTGGTTTACTCGCCATCGATAAAGGACAATATGAGGCAGCACAAGTACTCGGTTTATCAAAATGGCAAACAACAACACGTGTCATTTTGCCACAAATGTTTCGCGTAGCATTACCAGCTTTATCGAATGAATCGGTTACGCTAATTAAGGACACAGCCCTGCTCTATGCTGTAGCTGTTCCAGAATTGCTACATTTTGCACAAACAGCCGTCAATCGTGACTTTACGATTGTACCTTTCTTTATTGCTGGTGCTATTTATTTAATCATGACGCTGATCTTGACCGTATTCTTTAAATGGCTAGAAAAACGTTTTATATTTGAATAGAGGTGATCTATATGGCATTGATGGCAGTAACAAACTTAAAGAAATCTTTCAATCAAGTGGAGGTTCTTAAACAAATTTCATTTTCAGTGGAGAAGAACGATGTCATTGCGGTGATTGGTCCCTCTGGATCTGGTAAAAGTACAATGCTTCGAAGCTTAATTCATTTAGAAGAAATTGATGGTGGTAGCATTTTAGTAGATGGTGATTATCTTGTGCAGGACGGCGTTTATGCCAAGCCTCAGGAAATCAAAAACCTGACAGCTAAAATGGGGATGGTCTTTCAACATTTTAACCTATTCCCCCACTTAACAGTCCAGCAAAACCTTGAAATGGCCCCTCTCTTATTAAAACAAGAATCAGCTGAAGCCATTTCGAGCCGTTGTCTAGATTTATTGAAAAAAATTGGACTTTCCGAGAAGGCAAACGCCTATCCAGCTAATCTATCCGGTGGTCAAAAGCAACGAGTTGCAATTGCCCGTGCTTTAATGATGAACCCTCAAATTTTATTATTTGATGAGCCAACGTCTGCCTTAGATCCAGAGCTGACAGGAGAAGTATTAAAGGTCATGAAAAGCTTAGCTGAAGACCATATGACGATGATTGTCGTTACACATGAAATGGGCTTTGCGCGAGAAGTAGCCAATAAGGTTGTCTTTATGGATGATGGACAAATTATCGAATCCGACCACCCAGAAAACTTCTTTACGAACCCACAAAATGAACGGACAAAGGCATTTTTACAAAAGAACCTAAACTAAAAGGCGAGCAGACGTAACTGCTCTCCCTTTTTATTTATTATTCACAAAGCTGTCTCGTGCCAAATTTAAAAAAGCATGGATGGCAGGCGAAATCCACTTTTCTTCATGCCAAAACATTTGGGTGGCAAACGATGTGGCTGTCATATCCCATGGCAACGAGACCAGCTCCCCCCTACTCAATTCTGCTGTCACAGCCATTTCAGGTAAGATCGCGATGCCCATTCCGATTTTCGCACATTGTTTAATGGCCTCCGCACTGTTAAATTCCAATTCGGTAATTCCGCCCATACCCTTTTGTGAAAGACTCCGTTCAAAAAATGTGCGATAGGAACACCCCTTTTCCGTCAGCAAAAAGGTCTCCCCATTAAAATCTTCAATGTCCAATTCAGTACGTGAAGCTAAAGGATGATCGGGAGCTACCAAAATATAAAAGGGCTCATCCTGCATTTTTTCTCCGCAAAAGCCCATCTCTTTTTTGTCCTCATCGAGCATAAAAATAATGTCCGCGTCCCCTTCTCGCAAACTCTGTTTTAAATTCGAATGAGACAACGGCCGAAATATGAGCCGAATTCCTGGATAACGTAAGCGAAACAGACGCAAAACAGCAGGCAGACGGTACGTGCACAACGTTTCATCTGCGCTAATGACCAACGTCCCCGTCATTTCGCCCGATTGCTTAACGGCATGCTCTGCTTCTTCAATTTCATCCAATATACGGACTACATAATCTAGAAAACGTCTACCGGCATCGGTCAGAATTACTTTTTTCCCTAATCTATCCACCAGCTTAACACCGAGTTCTTCTTCTAATGCCTTCATTTGCATCGTAACCGTTGATGGAACATAGTTTTGCACTTCGGCAGTACGGCTAAAACTGAGGGTCGAAGCAAGTGTATAAAAGGTCTTTAATTGACGCAATTCCATAGTAAATTTCACCCCGTAATTCAAAAAAAATGAACATTTTATTCAAAAACGTTTCTTTGACTTAACAATAGCATTCTCGTAGAGTAATGACAAGAAAGGCCATTTAATCCATCTTTAATTACGAAAGGGAGTTTTTCACATGAGAGATTATGAACTTTATGAACTGGGAGACATTCAGCTACAATCAGGTGACATACTGCCAAATGCAGTTCTCGCCTATAAAACATATGGGACACTCAATGCAGAAAAGAATAATGTTATTGTTTATCCCACATGGTTTGCAGGTTTGCATACCGATAATGAATGGTTAATCGGAACTGGTAAGGCACTGGACCCAGAGAAGTATTTTATCATCATACCGAATATGCTTGGCAATGGATTATCCTCTTCTCCAAGTAATACACCAGCACCCTATCATCAAGCAAATTTCCCTCTCATTTCGATTTATGATAATGTGCGACTACAGCACCAATTGGTTACTCAAAAGTTTGGTATTACCAAAATAGCACTCGTAGTCGGCTGGTCGCTAGGGGCTGTACAAACCTTTCAGTGGGGAGCAAGCTACCCTGATATGGTCGAACGAATCGCTCCATTCGGAGGGACTGCCATGACCAGACCCCATGCCAGGATTGTATTTGAAGGTATGATTGCTGCCCTTCAAGCTGATTCTAGCTGGAAAAATGGTTTTTACACCGAGCAACCTAAAGTGGGATTAGCTGCCATGGGACGCGTCTATGCAGCTTGGGGCTTCTCACAGGCTTATTATTTAGAACAGCTCTATCAGCAAGAAGGCTATGAAACGCTGGAGGAATATCTCGTAGATTACTGGGATCAAGTGTTTTTAAGCTTTGACGCCAATGATCTAATCTCCATGCTACGTACTGGCATTACTGGGAATATCAGTGCCAATGCGACGTATGATGGCGATTTCGAGCTTGCATTAAGCAAGATTACAGCTCGTGCATTGGTCATGCCAGGAAGTACAGATCTTTTCTTTCCTCCAGAGAATAATAACTATGATGCACTACATATGCCAAATGCCCGCTTCCTCCCTATCGAATCGAAATGGGGACATTGTGCAGGGATTGGACAGCATGAGCCAGATTCTGAATTTATAGATCAAAACCTAAAAATGTTCCTGCTTGAATAAAAATTATTTTGCTCTTGACTTTCCCCTGCACGGGAAACTATATACTTCCATTATGATAGAGATTGGAGGTGATATTTTGTTTAAAATTAGTGTGTTTTCTAGGCTAAGCAAAGTATCCTTAAAAACATTGCGCTACTATGATCAGATTGGTCTATTAAAGCCAAGAAAGGTGGATCATGAAACCGGCTATCGTTACTATTCGGCAGACCAGCTACTTGAAATCAATCGTATTTTTATTTATAAGGAATTAGGATTCACTTTGCCACAAATCATTCATTTGCTCCATGAGGATATTACATTCAAGGATATTCAAGGGATGTTTAAGCTAAAAAAAAGTGAAATCCAACGCATTATTGATATGGAACAAGCCAAGCTTGCTCGGATTGAGGAACGTATGCAGCTTTTAGAAAGTGAGGGGCAAGTAGAAACCGTACAAGAAATCAGGATCAAGGCTGAAGATACCCAGCAGTTCCTTTCTTTGAAGGCGCACGGAAGAGAAGAAGACATTCCGGATCTATTTCGGACATTTAATCACATATTACTAAAGGAAACTCGCCAATTGACTCAAAGTCCTCAGGTCGTTTTATGGAAAGAAATAGAGGACCCAGAAGATGAGTTCGAATTTGAAGTCGGTTATTTTTTAAGCCGGGAGCTTCCATCGTATCCAGATACATTTCAATTACGAACACTTCCCTCTGAGCCGATGATGGCAACCATGACCTTTCGCTCGGATTCTCATTTTGCTAGTACAGCCTGTGTAGATTTAGCTAAATGGATTGAAAAAAACAACTATCAGATTAAAGAAAACGAACCTGGTAGGGAAATATATTTACCGTTATCTACGTCACAGAATGCACAATTAATGGAAATACAAATTCCCATTATAGAGAGAAATTAAAAAGGCGGAGGGAATTGAGTTGAAAAATAATATGATTATCTATATTTTAGCATTTGTTGTTTTTCTAATCGGAACTGTTGAGTACATTATTACAGGAGTAATTGAAATGATTGCCGTGGACTTTGGAGTAACCGTTTCTGAAGCTGGGTTATTGGTGACTGTATTTGCCCTCGCTGCGGCCATTATCGCTCCGATTCTAATCGCCCTCACAATCAATATGGACCGTAAAAAGTTACTCATTATAACTATAGGTGTGTTTATTGTCAGCAACGTACTAATGTTTATAAGTCCTGCTTATGAAGCAGCACTGTGGATACGAATTATGCAAGGGGTTAGCGGAGGAATTGCTACAGTGGTAGCCATGGCAGTAGCTACACGACTAGTTGAAAAAGAAAAAAGAGGCCGTGCAATCGGGATTATTTTGATGGGTCTAAGTAGCTCACTCGTGCTTGGTGTTCCGATCGGTACCTTTTTTAGTGAAATGTTTGGATGGAGAGTTTTGTTTATTTTGATCGGTTTATTAACGATTCTCCCATTGCTAACTGTTTATAAAAGGGTTCCAGCAATCAAAGAAGAAGAAACTGTTACCCTTAGAATGCAGCTCTCTATTTTAAAAGACCCAAAAATTCTCACTGCCCTGGCTATTACTATATTTTATATCGGTGGATACGCTACTCTATTCACGTATATTACGCCCTTCTTGCAAGCCACATCCACCCTTTCCATAACTGAAATTAGTGGCATTCTATTTCTAGCAGGAATTTGTAGCTTCATGGGATCAAGAATGGGCGGACAATTAGCAGATACAAAAGGTTCGAAATTCACCATTTATTTCGGACTGTTCTTACAGGGAGTAACCTTACTTTTATTCACGCTAGCGGGCTTCCATCTCTTTGTGTTGATCTTAGTTCTCATGATATTCATGCTAGCAACATGGAGTATTTCCCCTGCTCAGCAGTTATTTTTGGTCACCTTGGTACCTCGAAATCCAGATATTGCCCTAAGCATCAATACGTCCTTTATTCAATTTGGTTTTGCGCTAGGCTCTGGATTAGGCGGGCTTGTCATCAGCCATACCTCCGTCCTAAATTTGAATTGGGTAGGATTGGGTGCAGTAATCATTGCTTTATGTCTTGCCATCATGCTATTCAGAACATGGAATAATGGAATTGAAACCTCCATTGTGCCTAAAGAAAAATATTAATTAACCCTGATATGCTAGATAAAAATAGGTTGTTTTTTACATAATGACAATACCTTCCATTATTGATACAATTTAATAATACTTTTAATTAAAGGGGAATTCATTATGAAGAAAAAACTCATTTTTAGCACGGCACTATTATTAAGTCTTGGCTTAGCTGGATGTGGAGAGACCGCTACAAAGGATGAATCAACAAATGATTCTAAACAAGAAGCATCCGCACCAGCTGCAAAAGAAGAAGGTAAATTGACAGAAGAAAAATTCAAACAAATTAAAGATGGCATGACATACGAAGAAGTTGTAAAAATTGTTGGTGCCGAGGGCAATATTATGTCTGAAACAGGCTCAGCTGGTGAACCTCACCACACTGTTATGTACGAATTTGAAACAGATGGCGTCATGTCATCTTCTACAATGATGTTCCAAGGTGGTAAGTTAATCAATAAAGCACAATTCGGTGTTGAAACGTCTGATATCCAAATTACTCTTGACCAATTTAACAAGCTAGAAAATGGAATGACAAAAGAACAAGTATTCGATATCCTTGGTGGCGAAGGTGCGGTTCTTTCTGAATCAGGGGATATCGTTATGTATACTTATAATGGTAAATCCTTAGGTGCCAATGCCTCGTTAATGTTTCAAGGTGGTAAATTAATGAACAAAACTCAATTAGGATTAGAATAAAATCAAACCAGGTACTCATTTGAGTATCTGGTTATTTGGTTTTCTCCCTTCTTATTTAAACCATTTGTTCTCCGATTAGATCAAACTTCAGCAGGTCATTGTCTCCCCCCATCTAGCCCTAAATCATCAGAAAAAAACCATGTTCATCCCATTGTAAAAAGTCTTTGTATTGTTATTTTATTGACATCTAACTGTAATAATATGATGTTAAAATCAATTTCGTATTAAATTTTAACATTATAGGAGGAAAGAAAGCATGAAGAGCAGTAAAAAGTATAGATGGGGCATGAAATTAGCGGCATTGGCATTAAGCGCATCCGTACTTTTTTCAACAGTAGAATCAGCATCAGCTGCGACCTATACCGTTCAATCTGGTGATTCCTTATGGAAGATTGCCAATCATCACGGTGTATCCTATCAAACATTGATGAACTTAAATCATTTATCGTCTTCCAATATTTATGTTGGACAAAAATTAACGATCCATCAACAACTGTCTACCACACCGAACGCGTCGTCCAAATTACTTCAGGTCGCCAAGCAACAATTAGGTGTCAAATATACATTTGGTGGGGTAAAACCGAGCACAGGCTTTGACTGCTCAGGCTATATCACCTATGTCTTTAATCAAGCTGGTAAGTCAACACCACGTAAAACGGCAGCTGGATTTTATCAGTCCGCTAAAAAAGTAAGTTCACCTCAAGTCGGAGATATCGTGTTTTTTGCTAATACATATAAAGCAGGAATTTCTCATGCCGGCATCTATATTGGCAATAATCAAATGATCAATGCTAGTAATGGAGGCGTTACTATTGCTAATATAAATAACGCCTATTGGAAAAAACATTTCGTTGGCTATGGTCGTTTATAATAAAAGCAAAAAACAGTTGGGTGTGTCCCAACTGTTTTACTATATATTCACTACTTTTTTCGGCTTTATCTTTGCAAGACGTAGGAGATAAATGATAAAGACCACTCCTAATAATCCGGCTCCTGATAAGTAAACAGAAGCATACCCTGCCTGTACGGCTACCATTCCTAATATATAAGAACCTAGGGCAATTCCAAGATCAAACATCGTGAAATAGGTTGCTGTTGCGTAACCGCTTCGTTGGATGGCTGTTGATTGAACGGCTAAAGCTTGTAAGCTAGTTGTTACTGCTCCGTAGCCAAAGCCTACAAAAATAGCTGCACTCAAAAATAAGATAGGTCCTTCAACGAAGGCTAACATGATAAGTCCGATAGCAAAAGAGATAATACCAGGAAGTATGACAAATTGAGGCCCCTTTGTATCATAAATTTTACCTGTATATGGACGTGTAATTAACATAGCTGCTGCAAACATGGCATAAAAAAGACTGGCAACTGCCATTAAATCTTTCTGCTGTGCATAAACCGATAAAAATGATAAAACACTTGCATAGGAAAAAGCTACTAAACTAGCGATGGCTGCAACGGGCAAAGCCTTACGCTCAAATAAATCGTGGAAGGTGAACGTTAATTTCCCTTTATGTGTTGGCTGCGGTAAATCGTCGGTATTAACCGTTAATGCTAAAATGCCCCCAGCTAATATACAAATACTCATGATAATAAATAACACGTTAAAAGTGCTATATTGAATTAATAAGAGGCCGATAAATGGCCCAATGACAACAGCTAGATTGGTAGACATCGTGAAATACCCTAAGCCTGCCCCTTTTCGCTTAGCTGGTACAATATCTGCAGCTAATGATCCTGCGGCTGTTGTAATAATACTAAAGAAAATCCCCTGAATAAAACGAAGACCAAGTAAAAGTCCAAATGGATGTATGAATAAATATAAAACAGTACAAATAAAATAGCCGGCTATGGATAGCACTAGCAATTTTTTTTTTCCAAACACATCTAATAATTTACCTGAAAATGGACGCACAATAATCGCTGAAAGTAAAAAACCTGACAATAATAAGCCAGCTTCCTTATCCGTTTGGTGTAGTTCACCGATGGCATAAAGCGGCAAAGTCGTAACTAGCCCATAGAAAACAAAAAAGACTGAGATATTTGTTAAAAAGAGACTAATGAACCGCTTTGTCCATATTTGTGTATTTTCCTCTTGCTGCATGTCAATCAACCTTTCATTTTTTCCAGTAATATCATAAACTGCTGCTGTTCCTCAGCCGTCAGTGATCCTACCATTTCTTCCTCAAACGCTAAAATCGTTTCTGTAATGGCTGGTAAGCGCTCATTGGCCTGTGCAGTTAAGGTTACAATTTTTTCACGCTTATCCTCCCCGTCTAATCGTTCCACCCAGCCTAAAGTTTCTAATCGTGTGATAGCTCTTGTAATGCTTGGTGCCTCTACATTTAAATATTTCCATATTTGCGTTAAGGTCATAGGCCCGTTTTTATGTAAACAATATAAAATGGTCCACTGTGAGCTATATAAATGATGCTGCTTCAAAACTTCATTTAAGCAGTTCGTTAAATACCGGCTTTTTTGGAATAAAGCATGGAATATTGGATTCATCTGGTCTACCTCCTAAAATTATTTACCTAGCTAAATAAACTATACGCTTCATTTTTTTCTTTGTAAAGTAACTAATTTGGCAAAGGTCGTTCTATGTTTGCAGGAAATTTTTTGCATATGTCGAATTAAGCAAGGAGATTCACAATGAAAAGGAGATGGAATCATGGGGAAAAAGGTTTTAATACTAGCAGGAGATGCAGTAGAAGCTTTAGAGATTTTTTATCCTTATTATCGTTGTCTTGAGGCAGGTTTTGATGTCACAATTGCTGCACCATCCGCAAAGAAATTACAAACTGTCTTACATGACTTTGTAGAGGGCGTCGATACGTATATTGAACGTCCTGCCTATGGCTTAGAGGCACATGCTTCTTTTGCAGATGTTGATCCATCACAATTTGATGGATTAATAATTCCAGGTGGTAGGGCGCCAGAATATATTCGTTTAAATGAGCATGTACCAACACTTGTTAGCCATTTCTTTGAAACCAATAAACCGATTGCCGCTGTTTGTCACGCAGCACAAATTTTTGCAACCATCCCCGATATACTAAAAGGGCGCGAACTAACAGCCTATATTGCCTGCAAGCCTGAAGTCCAAATAGCAGGAGCCACTTACATTGATGCCAATCTTCACACAGATGGAAACTTAATAAGCGGACATGCGTGGCCAGATTTACCAGGGCTTATGCGTGAATTTATTCAAAAATTAGAGGGATAAGCATTGAGGATGCCTAAACATAGGCATCCCCTTTTTTATGACTGGCTTTCCTGTAATTCAATTTTTTCTACTTCTTGCGTTGAGGTAAGATAGCTAATTCTTACATGAACTCCAAATTCTTTGTCAGGTTGCTTCAGCCAAAGCTTAAATTTTTCAATGGTTGACGCCCCATGTACTTCCTTGCCCTCATGTAAATAATCCACAATCTTGGCATGAGGATACTTCCCCTTCACTTCTTCTACCGCCATCTTTCCCCACTTCGCATAGGCAGGTGTTTCTTGCTGTGCCAAAACCATCTCAGGGATATGTAATGGCACGGCAAACAGAAGTCCAAGCATTACATACACTTTTTTCACAGAAAACCCTCCTCATTAGACGGTATAGAATGATGAACCAAGTAAAAAATAAGAGCTCCAAAAGCTTTTACTTATGGAGCTGAAGTGTTTATTGTTTTGGCTGTTGAGGATTATTA
Source organism: Lysinibacillus sp. GW823-FHT06C08 (assembly GCF_058795135.1). Lineage (NCBI taxonomy): Bacteria > Bacillati > Bacillota > Bacilli > Caryophanales > Bacillaceae > Lysinibacillus > Lysinibacillus sp. GW823-FHT06C08. The sequence goes on along the minus strand of NZ_JBXAHN010000001.1, from coordinate 1,414,964 downwards.
TGAATGACTTGGTTGAACTCTGCTGAGTATTCTTCCCGATCATTCTTTTTATGTGTATCCTCTTTCTTTTTCTTTTTAAAGCTTGTTTTTCTTTTCTTCGCCATTGCTTACACCTCCAAATAATAATTAGCTTTTTTTATTGGATTGTTGATTTTTATCATGATTCGTTTTATTGTTTTTATTTTTGGCCTTCGCATCAAATTCTGCCGCGAACTCCTCATTCAAGTTGTCATTCGGGTTGTTATTATTACTATTACTTCTATCGAGGTCTTTGCTTTTGTAGGTGCCAAAAGGATTATGCGTTCTGGCATTCATTGTTTTTTTGCTGTTTTTATTATTTCGGTTGCCCACAGATATCACCTCCTACCTATAATTTGCTCATGTACTACCGTTTATATGAGGTCTTTTTTTCGGGCATTTTTGTAAAAAAAAAATGAACACCACTAACTCCCGTTAGTCATGTTCATTCTTATCTGTCTTTAAACAATTGTATATTCCGTTATATTCAATAATGCTCCCACAGCTCCAGAAAAGCCATGATCATTAATAAAGACAGGTGTATGCTTTTTCGTGCGTGTATAATTGGCAATTACGCGGGTAAGATGCTCATTATTGCTGAGAGTCGATCCAATATAGACGATATGCTGTGTATTTTTTTCCTCGGCATATTGAATACTTAATGTTGTAATCACTTCGCCAACGAGTCCCTGTACAGTGGCAATAATATCCTCAGCAGGATGCTTCAATGATTGTGTAATGCCCACTTTACCAAAATTACTAGCAGTTAAATGACCATCAATCGGTGTGTCCATTCCTTGGTAAATGTCCTTGACCAATAAATCGATACTTTCTCGATTACCGTTAGCAGCCATTTCACGAATTTCATTATAGTCTGTAATGCCTGTTGTAAGCGCTGACAATCCTATTAATGTACCGCCACCAACGCCTGTCCCACCAACGCGTATATGTGTATTATCTTCCATATAATGTATAGAAGTTCCTGTTCCGATATTAGTAATCATACTACGTTCAAACAAGTAGCCTTCTTTATTTAATAAAAAACGAACACCTTTTAATGTAGCTTCAAATTCTACTATATAATGAATCGATTTCATCGTTTTAATGACATCAAGTAATTGTTCTGTACGTCCCCCCGTAACACCAATATCCTCAATATCTGGATGATCAATAATCCAATTTTTCACAGACAGCAAATCATTTGACGGGAAGGTTGTTAGAATAAGTTCATTGTCTTCATCTAAATAAGCAACCTTTGTCAATGTGCCACCTGCATCAATACCTATAGCCTTTGGCATACTATTCTCCTTTGTGTTTATTACGTAATCTCATCTACCTAATGACCATTACGCTAGTAGTCAGGCAACTATTTAAGTTTCATGCCTTCATTGGTGTCAAGGATTTTGCAAGGAGTTTTTTGTGTGCCAAAATCCTGACTAACTAGTTATTATACGAAACCATAATGCTTCGTACAGTCCCCCAAATCTTGTAATGACATTTTCGCCCTTTCTAAACTTTAACGCTGTTGAAATGATTGTGCAATAACTTCATAAACAATCATGAAAAAAACACGAAAATTATCAAAATTTTTCTAATCAACAGCGGGATCTTGACGAATTATAATACTTTAACATCATTCTACTAAAAAAACAAAAAAAGTGAAAATGCACTGCTTGAACACAGGCATTTCCACTTTCTTATTCTTTACTATTAATTAACGAGCTGAATAACCACCATCAATAACTAACTCAGCACCTGTAATATAAGAGGCTTCATCGGATGCTAAAAATAAGATTGCATTTGCTACTTCTTCTGGTTGACCAAGACGTCCCATTGGCGTAGTTTTTACTAACATATCCATAGCTTCTTTTGCTTCCGATAATTTTGCTGTCATCGGTGTTTCAATAACACCTGGGAATACCGTATTGACACGGACATTGAAAGCACCAAGCTCGGAAGCTGCTGCACGAGCGATCGCACGTAAAGAACCTTTAGATGCCGTATATGCATTGAAGCCTGCACCAATAATCGCCGTGTAAGATGATGTATTAACGATTGAGCCCTTTCCTGCTTCCTTCATATATTTAGCTGCATGTTTTATGCCAAGGAATGGACCAAAAGCATTGATATTATGCATGATTGTCCAGTCCGCTTGTGTAATTTCATCTGGACCTTTTTCGGAAGAAATACCAGCATTGTTAATTAAAATATCAATACGGCCATATTTTTCGACAATCGCTTTTGTCACTTCTGCCCAGTTTTCGTCAGAAGAAACATCTAATTTCATACCCTCTACATTTTCTAGCTCTGAAATTTTCGCTAGGTTCTCCTCGTTAATATCCGCTGCAATGACTGTAGCCCCTTCTTGTGCAAACAATTTTGCCATCGCTGCCCCCATTCCAGATGCTCCACCTGTAATCATTGCGATTTTATTATTTAAACGTCCCATTACTTTATACTTCCTCTCACTTGAAATTTGTCTGTCGTACTAGTATAAACCGACACTTTTAGACCACAATAAAAGTATATGTCTAAATAGTTTACTATTAAACTATATCATTTTTAGTAACCGTTTTCAAAGAATATCTCCATAATCATGAACAATCTGTTTTATCTTTCCCCATTTTTACGATACGATATACTATAGATGTGGAACCATTTGAACGGAGGAATACAAGTGAAAGATCAAAAAAGACTTTATAAAGAGGCGATGCAAGTTTTAAAAGACACAAGTCGCACTTTTTATATACCTATCACTTTCTTAAAAAATGATTTAAAGGTATCGGTAGCAGCTGCCTATTTAGCAATGCGCGCCATTGATGAAATAGAAGATCATGAACAGCTTTCCAATGATGTAAAGTTTGATTTATTATCAGTAACTAGTGACCTTTTAAAGGACACATTTAATGATGAGGCATATCAAGAATTGTTAGCGCCTTATGCGGCACAGTTACCTGAGGTAACCCTCCGCTTAGCAGATTGGCTAACATTCTGCCCTGAGGAATCACGAAAAATTGTCCAAGCCTCTACAAGTGAAATGGCCTTTGGTATGGCGAAGTGGTCTAAAGCTAATTGGCAGGTGCATACACGCGAGGATTTAGATGATTATACATACTACGTAGCAGGGCTTGTTGGGACAATGCTGTCTGAGCTTTGGGCGTGGGGTGCAGACATTCAAACAGATCGAGATTTAGCAATTGGCTATGGTCGAGGTCTCCAGGCTGTCAATATTTTACGCAATCAGCATGAGGATATGGATGAGCGTGGCGTAAGTTTCGTTCCTGACGGCTGGACACGCGAGGACTTATTTGCTTATGCAGAGGAAAATCTCGCAAAAGCTGATCTTTATATGAAAGATATTAATAAACGCACCGTATTATTATTTTGTCGATTACCACTTGCATTAGCGCATAAAACATTGAAAGCCATGCAAGATGGTCGTGAAAAAATTACACGAACAGAGGTTGAACAAACGGTCGAAGAGGTACAGGCTGACTGATGAGTGGCCTGCATTTCTAGCATAACCCAATAAGATGCACAACCTATAAAACCCCTGCATGAGAATTTTCTCGTACAGGGGTTCCTTTTTGAGCAGCACTTATTATAAAGGTTTGCGTTACGCAAAGGTCAATCGCTAGTTTCAGGTATTTTTTAATGAAAAACCTCCATAAAAATTATGGACAATCCCCCATTGTTTTAGCATACTTTCAAAGCTTCAACTCACAAAAAAAAACAAAGCAGCTTACAAAAAAATACTCCCCATAGATAAACAGATGTTTTTGTCTGCCTACCTAATGGGGAGCATCTTACACTCTTAGGGGTTTCTTTGCTTAAATAGTAGCAAGAAGTTGCACAATAATTTCATAGCTAAAAAAGACTGAGAGCATTGTTAACAATGTAAACACTACTTTTTCAACTTTACTACCTGTTTTTGTAGTAAGTGGTAGACGCACCGAAATGGATACTGGGAAAAATAGTTTAACACCCTTTTTGGTCCCCATATCCAGTAAAACATGACTTGCCATCCCTAATAAAATACCTATTGTAATGGATTTATACGGTATAAATGTATGTAGTAGCATCCCCATCAAAAATAAAAACAGTAAACTATGTGTAAAGGAACGATGTCCAAACAACGAATTAACCATTTTTGAAATGATGGGAAGCTTCCTTCCGATTTTGCTACCACCATGGCAAATATCTGGAAGTAATGCACCGATAACGCCTGCCCCTACCAAAACAAGCGGATTATCATTAGAAATTTGTGCAAAGGCTAAACTTGCTGTAATGCCCCCAACAATATGGGTATTCCCTTGCATAAATTACTTCCACCCTTCTTACGCATTTTGCGAACCTTCTTAATGTAACATACATATGCCCAAAAGGGAACATACATTCCGAACGTACGATCTAAAATATTTTCATCCAATAATTGTATAGCCATAAAATATATGGTTAAAAATAAGAATGGAGGTTATTTATGAAAGCGTATAGAGGACAACTACTTATTATATTGGCGATGGGAAGTAGCGCATGCCTTTGGTATTTTGCTACACCGCTGACACCCATTCATCCACTGAACAAGCTTGCCCATATTATTGGAGGCTTAGCGATTACAGGACTCTTCCTTGTGTTTCTTTTCTCTACAAGAATGAAAATATTAGAGCGCTGGTTCCATGGGCTAGAGCGCCTAAATTTTTATCATAAAGTTTTGGCCATGTTTTCACTTGCGTTCATCATTATCCATGGACAATTGCAAAAAATGGTTCCCGATGAAGATCTGCCACAAACATCTTTTCGTGAATGGGCGAAAGAGCTTGGTGAGTTCGCACAATATGGCTTTATTATTCTGATCGCCCTCGCATTCCTAGCAAAATTTTTAAAATATGAGCATTGGCGTTGGCTACACCGCTTATTGCTGCTTCCTTATACATTGGGCATTTACCATACTTATTTTTCGAGCGAATATGATTTATTACAGCCTTCAGCATTAGGTATTTTCACAGCTCTTACGACAACCATTGGATTTATGTCTGCCCTGTATATGATGACTATGTATCAAGATATGTTCTTCCCGTATAACGGAACTATTTCCAACATTCAAAAATTGAATGCCCATGTTATCGAATTAGAGCTAACCCTCACGAAAAAACTTCATTACCGCCCTGGACAATTTCTCTTTCTAAAAATCTTTCAGGAAGGCATTGAAAAAGCACCACACCCCTTCTCTATTTCTGGTGGGGATGGAGTAACAATTAGGGTGACAATCAAAGCTGTCGGCGATTTTACAAAGCAGGTCTACAATGAAATACAAGTGGATACCCCTGTTGCCATTGATGGTCCTTTTGGTCATTTTGACTTTGCCAAAGGAGCCAATCAACAACTTTGGATTGCTGGGGGCATTGGCATTACGCCATTTATCGCCTATTTGCAAACAAAGCCAACTAAGAAAATCGATTTATATTATTCCTTTCATGGTGTAGATAATATTGTTTATAAAGATTTTTTACTGGACTATGCGCAATCCAATGAGCAATTTACGGTCACTTTTATAGATACATCTCAGGTGGACAGACTTTCTTTTGTCCAGCTGACCATACCAGCTCATACAAGTATTTATCTATGTGGACCCGAAAAAATGATGAAGCACTTCAAATCGTCCGCTCCTACTAGCCATATAGAATGGGAGGCATTTAAATTAAGATAGTGAGGGTTGCCCTTCAGACTGTAGACAAGCTCAAAAAAGTTGAGTGGATCTATAGTCTTTTTTAGCGATTATCACTACGGCTGGACAGTTTCGAGCTACATCCCTCCCATCAGAAAATATCCCATCTATCCACGACCTCAACTACCACTTTTCCCACAGGATTCCCCATCCTTCGTTCCAATACATATTTTATTCTATCAAAAGCATGAAAAATGCAGTTGTTGCTTCTTGCAAATTTTGAGCTTGATGCGTCATGACATTTAGGCGATCACCACCTCATCAAAAATCCTATATTCAAGACTCTTTAATTCGAGCAATTTACTTGGAATTTGAAATCATTTATCGTATAGTAAAAACGCATCTTATAATGAAGGAGTCAAAATAAATGACAGTGACAAAAAGCAATTTATATAAAGTTATGCATGACCGTAAATCTGTTCGTAAATACGACGAAAATTATAAAATTCCTCAAGAACAACTAGAGGAACTACTAGTAGAAGCCACTTCTGCACCATCTTCAAGTAACTTACAGCCATGGCGCTTTATAGTCATTCAAGATGAGGCAATGAAAAAAGAGTTACGTGCCATTGCTAACAATCAAGAGCAAGTGGAAACTTCCTCAGCTGTTATTGCTGTCCTAGGCGATACAAAAATGTACGAAAATGCTGAATCGATCTTTACAAAAAATTTCGATCTTGGTTATATTAATGAAGCAACAAAGGATTTAATGATTAATAATTCAATGAACTTATATTCTCAGCTTCCTCAGGAGGTTTTAAAGAATATCGTTACATTTGATGCTGGACTCATTTCCATGCAGATCATGCTTTTAGCAAAAGACATGGGCTATGATACAGTACCAATGGGCGGCTTCAATAAAGAAGCCTTCACCAAACATTTTGAATTAGCGGATCATATCGTACCCGTTATTTTAATTGCGATTGGTAAAGCAGCAGCCCCTGCCTATAATTCTTCACGTATTGAGCTAGAGCATATCGCCAAATTCATGTAATACATGTAAAATTGTCACCTTTCTATATGGGAAGGTGACTTTTTTCTGAATAAAATGGCATGTCAGATACCACTACAAACATAGGATAGTAATGTTTGTGAGCAGTACAAGGTGAAAAACTTTAAAAATGATTCTCCTAAACTAGCATATTCATTTTCCCAAGGATATTTTTTGCATTTCTTTCATTCATTACTCAAAAAATCATCATAAAAGAATGAATAAAAATTTTCTTTCTAGTACATTTGTGCCGTTTCTACTAAAAATTACATATAAATGGTTGTAGATTAAACATAATAGGATTGGTATCATTAGGAGGTATTTTCTTAAGAAGGGAGGTTTTTCTGATGGACTATAATTATTATAACTCTGATTTGGATGCAGCCATGGGAGGCTTATTTATTATCGTAATTTTAGCATCTCTAGTTCTTGGGCTAATCGCCTACATTATTAGTGCACTCATTTATTTTATGACATCTAAAACAAATGGTTTTGGAGATGTAGCCTATATTGCTTGGATTCCTATCATTAATGTATACAGCCTTTTCCTACTGACTGCCGGTGGAGATAATCGAGAATCGATTCGTGCAACAGCTCTAAAAAATACCCTTATTTATGCAGGCTTGTTTATCGTTTCGTTTATACCAGTTATCGGTTTACTCGCATCTATAGGTATGGTGGGCTTTACATTGTATTTCACATATCGCCTATTCTATCGCTGGTGTGGTGAAACTGGTAAGGCTGTACTTTACACGATTCTAATGGTTATTACAGGCGGGTTGTTCTTTGCTATTTACGGTTTAATGCGAATGAACAGACCATTCGCTGTCTAGTTCACTATCCTAAAACCTCTTTAAGTCTTCAGACTAAAGAGGTTTTTTGGCATATTTTCACATAATAATCCCACATAGATTTAGGAATACCTTTTAATGCTAGGGTGCCATTATAGATTAAATATCGAATTCTATATTCTAAATAAAAGATGTTTGGCGATTCATCCATTCTAGCAAGTAGCTCTAAAAGAAATGTTCCAGTTTGAATAAAATCCACATGTCCCTGTTCCTGATGTATTTCTTTTAGCCTCTTCACGATGAGAGAGTCATAAAAATTTTCAGACACCTCTTGAATATGCTGTTGCTCCCATTGACGAAGCACTGCCGTTGATTCTGCCAGACCTTCCCATTGCTGTAGAAATTTTAGACGTTCTTTTACTGATAATCTCTTTTTTTCATACAGATTTGGATTCCACTGACGTTCGATCACTTGCTGTCCATTTGTATGTATAAGAAATATTTCATTGTGTTGATCACGCAATAAATAGAGGAAAAACCGAAGCCCACATTGTTCTTCTATATTGTCCCCACACCAAATATAGATAGGTAGGTGACTCGGAATATCCCGTATCTCTCGAATTGCCTCTTTTAATTTATTATGACCAACAAAGTTATCCACCTCATCATTACTATTTTCCATTAACCACTTTTGGCGGCATGCTTGTCCTCTTTCTTCATCAAGCTTCCACAGCGGTCCGATAGACAAATCCTCTGGAAAGCCAATGACATATTTAGGCGGAGCAAGTGCCACTCGTAAGGAGCCTGCTGCAATTCTGAGCAAACAATATGTACAACTTGGGCAGTTGTTGTCATCATACTCTTTCTTTGAAGCTGAATATAATCATTAATGGTGTCTACCAAATGACTAAGGTGTTCCGCCGCAACCCAAAAAGACCATCCCTCTTTAGGATCACTTTGTTCATGCCGAAATGTTGTAAATGGCTCTGATGGCAGAAGCTCATACCCCTCCCATTCTCCCTTTTCCACGACATTTGCTAATGTGATGTAATCGAGTGTTTGAATTTTATATACAAGCACCTGATTGCGTTCGTACAAAAAATAGATAAATGGATAGTGCTTCATTGTTTCCATATTCTTGGTCTCCTTTTCAATTTATAGAATCATGACAATCTCTTCCATTATTTATTAAAAAAGCAGCTAGCCTATACAAGAAGTATGTTATTATTATAGTTAGAAAATTTTGAATTTCTGTCAAGTAAAGGGGATTGATAATATGTATGAAAATATTTTAAGACATCCGGGACCAACACCGATTCCAAAGAGAGTTCAATTGGCAATGAATCGAGATATTTTTAGTCATCGGAGTCAAGAATTTGTGGAATTATACCGGGAGACGATTGAAGCCGTAAAGCCTGTCTTTGGCACGACACAGGACATTTTACTCTTGCCATCAGGCGGGACAGCTGCACTTGAAGCTGCGGCAGTCAATACGGTTGCGGCCGGTGAAGAAGTTGTGGTCATTACTGTTGGGGCATTCGGTGACTATTTCGTTTCCATTTGTGAGCAATATGGCTTCCATGTACATAAGCTCGAAAAAGAATGGGGACAAGCTTGCACTCCTGAGGAGCTACGAGCATTTTTACAGCCATTACAAAATATTAAAGCGGTTTTCGTCACATATAATGAAACATCTACAGGCATTTTAAATCCAGTCGCTGAATTAGCACAAGTGATTCATGACGAAACTGATGCTCTCGTTATCGTGGATGGCGTAAGCTGCATCGGTGGCGCGCCTGCTGAAATGGATGCTTGGGGTATTGATATTCTCGTGACAGGCTCGCAAAAAGCGATGATGCTTCCGCCTGGACTCTCTCTTGTTAGTGTGAGCGAAAAAGCTTGGCAAGTCATTGAAGACAATCAAACGCCAGCATATTATTTAAATCTATTAAGTTATCGTAGTTGGGCAGAAAAGGGGATGACGCCAAATACTCCTGCTATCACGCTTATTGATGGCCTGCATGAGGTTTGTCAGCTAATTGAACAGGAAGGCGGCTTCTCACAGACCATTGCCCGTCACGAGCTGATGAAAAACATGGTACGTAGTGCTATGAAAGCTTTACACCTCGAGCTCTTAACTGAAAATCAATACGCCTCCCCTACCATTACGGCTATTAAGGCACCAAAGGGGATTGAGCTTGGTGAATTTTTATCGCACCTTAAGCAGCAATATCACTTAGATTTTGCAGGTGGTCTTGGTCATCTACAAGGTAAAATTTTCAGATTCGGCCATATGGGCTATTGCTTCCCAAGTGATATACTACAAGCCGTATCCTTATTGGAGGCGGGGCTCCAAGACTTCGCTTATGACTTCCAGCCAGGCGCAGGCGTCCTTGCAGCTCAAGAAGTATATTTAGCAGCTCAACGTAAAGCATTGCAACGTTAATAATAAGAAAACAGGTGAAGAATTTTTCTTCACCTGTTTTTGCGCTTTCGAATAACTTGATTGGGGCAAGACTTTCCCTGTTCGAACAAAAAGTATCATCATTTTCAAACTAAATCTCTGCTCTTAGCCAAATACGTAGCACGCATGCTGTCTGGGACCATACTGCCACCTGTTGCCCACACAAGATGGGTTGCCTGCGCCATATGCTTTGTTAGTCCGCGCTGAGCTAAATAGTGTTGACCTTTTTGGGACAAGCGAATAGCGCCAAACATTCCTGCATGTGCAGATGGCTCTAAAAATAGTTTTTCGCTATCGATAGCTAAACCTAAAGAGGTAAACAACTCTTCATCTGTCACTGTATAGCAGCCACTTATATACGTCTCCATTACTTTTCCTACAAACTTGGAGGCGCGACCCACTGCAAGACCATCTGCTTCGGTTTTATTATCTAATTCTATATCCTCTACACTGATAGCATCATGAAGTCCAGTCATTAAGCCTAGCGTCATACAAGGTGAGGCAACAGGTTCTGCGAAGAAAATATGCACATGTTCGCCAAATATTTCTCGTAATCCGTAGGCAACACCGCCTGGTCCTCCCCCTACCCCACACGGTAAATACACAAACAATGGATGTGTGACACTGACTGGTATGTTCATGTTTTCTAATTGCCCTTTTAAACGCAATGCTGCGACTGCATAGCCTGCAAATAGATCCTTTGAATTTTCATCATCAATGAAATGACACATAGGATCTAATTCTGCTTCTTGACGCCCCTGTTCAACGGCAACACTGTAATCAGCCTCATATTCAACTACCGTGGCACCTTTCTCCCTAAGTAAAGCTTTTTTCCACTCCTTGGCATCACTCGACATATGTACAACGACATTAAAGCCGAGCTTCTTGCCTATAATGCCGATACTTAAACCTAAATTTCCAGTAGAGCCAACCGCAATGGTATATTGCTGAAAGAAGGACTGAAACTCCGCTGATGCTAGTCGTTCATAATCATCTGTTACTTGAAGCTTCCCACTTGCTAATGCCAGCCTTTCAGCATGCTTTAAGACCTCATAAATGCCTCCCCGTGCTTTGATGGAGCCTGAGATAGGTAAAGCATGATCCGATTTTAAAAGCAACTGACCTTCTATCAACACGCCATATTTATTTTCAAGCGCACTTTTCATAGCAGGAATTTCTAGAATGTCTGATTCAATTAATCCATTACTTTCCTCAAGCTCAGGGAATGCCACTTTTAAATATGAAGAAAAGCGTTGTAACGTTTCCTCTGCCTCCTTTACTTCTTGCATAGTAAAAAGCGATGTTTCCGGCTGTTTCACCCAATTTGTATTTTCCCAAAGTACAGTATTTTTAGCAGCCATCGATTTTAACAGTGGAAATTGCTCTAAAAGATCATGCTTACGTTCATTTTTCACCTGTAGAGTCCTCCATTTTTTGTGCAAAAATCGCTCGTTCACAAATTTGTCGAAATTTCATTTCAAACGAAATATTGTTTTCTTGTGTCCTTTTTTTAGGGCCCTTGGTGCGTCCACCTGCTCGACGAATTTTTTGACCGACATGGCGCATATCGAGCAGGCGTTCGATATTTTCATTAGACATTTCTCGTCCATTTTGATCAATTGGATACCCTCCTCTTGCTAAAACCATTGCCGCTAGCCCATAATCCTGTGTTATGACAATATCGTGTTTTGAAAGCGCGTTCACTAGCGTAAAATCAACCGAATCAGGACCTTTCGGCACCATAATTGTTATTACATTATCACGTTCTACACGATGGGATGTATCGCAAAATAAGATAGTTTCAATCTCAAACTCAGATGATACAGATAGCGCCAAATCCACTACTGGACAGGCATCAGCGTCTATAAGAACCTTCACAATAAGGCATCATTCCTTTCTCATAATTAGATGAATACTATCACCTAACATTATTTTAAAATATCATTTTCCCGACCCCTCTTGCTCAATTTTTCACAAACTAAAAAAGTATTTTATTGAATAGTTTGAAAAATAAATATACGATACACCTATCAACTAAATGGGGGTTTTTACTATGACAATCACAACTGTTAGCAATGAACAATTAGCTAAAGAATACGTAGATGGCGTATTCGAGCAACTTAAACAACAGAACTGTCATCAAGCGGAGTTTCTACAAGCAGCTGAAGAAATTTTCATTTCATTAGTACCTGTATTCGTCCAACATCCTGAATATATTAAGGCCAATATTTTATCTCGTATTGTTGAGCCTGATCGCATCATTTCTTTCCGTGTCGCTTGGCAAGACGATACGAACCAAGTGCAAGTAAATCGCGGGTATCGTGTACAATATAGCAATGTCATGGGGCCTTATAAAGGCGGCCTACGCTTCCACCCTTCGGTAAATGAATCCATCATTAAATTCCTAGGCTTTGAACAAATCTTTAAAAATGCTTTAACAGGGCAACCAATCGGTGGTGGTAAAGGTGGGTCTAACTTTGATCCGAAAGGTAAGTCAGATTCAGAAATCATGCGTTTCTGCCAAGCCTTCATGACTGAATTATACCGTCATATTGGTCCAGATGTCGATGTTCCTGCTGGTGATATTGGTGTAGGTGCTCGTGAAGTAGGTTATTTATGGGGACAATATAAACGTCTAACTAAAGCTAGTGAATCAGGTGTATTAACTGGGAAAATCCCTGGCTATGGTGGGTCCTTAGCACGTAAAGAGGCAACGGGTTATGGTACAGTTTATTTCGTCAATGAGATGTTAAAAGATGCGAACGATTCATTTGAAGGAAAAACAGTGGTTGTTTCTGGTTCTGGAAATGTTTCAACGTATGCGATTGAGAAAGCACAACAATATGGCGCAAAAGTAGTTGCTTGCTCTGATTCCGCAGGCTATATTTATGACCCAGAAGGCTTAGATTTAGATGTCATTAAAGAAATTAAAGAAGTTAAAGGTGATCGTATTTCAACTTACGTAAGTTACCGACCAAATGCTACTTTTACAAATGGCTGCACTGGCATTTGGACGATTCCTTGTGACATCGCTCTACCATGTGCTACTCAAAACGAAATTAATGGTGAGTCAGCTCGTACATTAATTTCAAATGGGGTCAAAGCAATTGGCGAAGGTGCCAACATGCCTTCTGATCTTGAAGCAATTAATGAATTCTTAAATGCTGGTGTATTGTTCGGACCAGCAAAAGCAGCGAATGCTGGAGGAGTTGCTGTATCTGCTCTTGAAATGGCACAAGATTCAAGTCGCGTATTTTGGTCATTTGAAGAAGTAGATGCGAAACTTCATCAAATTATGAAAGATATTTATTCAGATAGTAAAGCTGCTGCTGAAAAATACGGCTTCCCTGGCAACTTAGTTATGGGAGCAAACATCGCTGGCTTTATTAAAGTGGCAGATGGAATGCTGGCTGAAGGCATTTATTAATTATTAATAACTGTCCTAGCTATCTAGCATAAATCCTCCAGCGAACTTACGAAGCATTTCAAAACACAAGGTGATGACGATTATTCGTTATCACCTTGTGTTTTTATTGTAAATTAGCAATAAACGATAGAAACAAACACACAAAACGAACATTTTTAATATTAAACATTTAAAATATTCGTGTTATAATTTTAGAGTACTATGAATATTGGAGGTCTATTTGTGGAATTAATGTATACAGGGAAAACGAAGAATGTGTTCAAATTAGAAGATGGTCATTATTTATTAAAATTTAAAGACGATGTAACAGGTGAAAACGGCGTGTTCGACCCAGGCGCTAATACGGTTGGCTTAACAATTGATGGTGCTGGCTTAGCGGGTTTACGCTTAACTTCTTATTTCTATTCTAAATTAAATGAACAAGGTGTTCCTACTCACTATGTAGATGCCAACTTTGATGATGCAACAATGACTGTAAAGCCTGCAACAGTTTTCGGAAACGGTTTGGAAGTAATATGCCGCTTTAAGGCTGTTGGTTCCTTCTTGCGACGCTACGGTGCCTATGTGAAGGAAGGCCAAGATCTTGATGCCTTTGTGGAAGTTACCATTAAAGATGATGATCGCCAAGATCCTCCGATCTCTGAAGATGCATTAGCTATGTTAAACCTGTTAACACACGAAGAATATGCCATTTTAAAACAACGTACAATTGAAATTTCTAAATTTGTTGGAACTGAGCTTGCTAAAAAGGGCTTAACGCTTTATGATATTAAATTGGAGTTTGGCCGTGATGCCCAAACTAACGAAATTTTATTAATCGATGAAATTTCTGGTGGTAATATGCGTGCTTACAAAGGTGAGCAATACATTGAACCATTAGAGCTTGAAAAAATGATGTTAAGTCACTAATAAGAGCCGCCTTTGTGCGGCTCTTTTGTTATGAAAATAACTTATTTTTACTTTCTACGAAACTTTTCACTGTATCACTCGTATACTAACTATGCGTAACATGCAATTATTCTATTATTTTGGAGGTAGTTTGATGGAAAACTTTAATGACACACAGAAAGAAGAAAGGCCAAAGGTGAATCCGTTTATATCCGTTTGGTTACATCCAAAGCAAACCGCTCGCTATATGATTAACGAAAAATCAATCGGCTTTGCTATTTTGATTATGTCCATCGGTTATATCGGTTCTATCATGTCAGGGCTGACGGATTCGGAGTTTTTCACTGACCTTTCCCCTTGGTTATTGGCTTTACTGTGTGTAATCTTTGCTCCAATCGCTGGTATTATCGGGACAGCTATATCTGCTCTAATCACATGGCTATTTGGTAAACTATTTAAGGGTACTGGCACGTATTCAGACTTATTTAAAGGGCTGAGCCTTACAGCTGTACCATTTATAGTGCTTATTCCATTTTATTTAATATGGTTATTCACTTCACCAGAATCTTTACTAGATCCAAACTTTATGGGCTCACTTCCATGGATTTTTTGGCCAGCTATTTTAGCTTCTATTGTTGTAACTATTTGGTCTTTCGTCATTTCAGTCGGTGTGGTAGCAGAAGCACACCAAATCTCTAATTGGATGGCCTTTTTCACTATCTTTATTCCTGGAATTATTTTATTCATCTTGTTCTTCGTTCTTTTCTTCATTATTCTCGTTGGGATTATTGGTGTTGGCATGATGTAAAAAAATCTCCCCTCTCATTTAAGAGAGGGGGAGATTTTTTTATAGTTTAAATTGGGCAATCAATGTCTTTAATTCTAAAGCTAATGTTGATAATTGGGCTGATTTCCCCGCCATAACCTCCATTGAGCTACTTGTCTGTTCTGTTGTCGCCGTCGTTTGCTCCACACCTGCCGCAGATTCTTCTGCGACCGCAGCGATTTCTTGAATAGCGCTATTCATTTTTTGACCATCTTCAGTTACTTTTGATAAATTACTGGAAATCAATTGAACACTTTCCACTACATCATTAATAGAATTACTAATCGTCGAAAACGTTTCACTCGTAGCTTTAATTTGATTGGTACCCTCTTTTACTTCCTGATAGCCATCCTCTAATGAGCTCGTAACGACATCAAAATCTTGCTGAATATTTGTGACAATCGATGTAATATCATTGACAGAAAAGGCTACTTGTTCTGCAAGCTTACGTACTTCATCCGCAACTACCGCAAATCCTTTGCCATGTTCCCCAGCTCTAGCAGCTTCAATCGCGGCATTTAAAGCTAATAAATTCGTTTGATCGGCAATATCTTTAATGACCACCACCAATTTTGAAATTTCCTGTGCTTGGGCATCTAAATTTTTTACTTTCTCTACGGCATTTTGTACTATGCCATCAATCTTACTCATTTGAGAATTCGAAGATGTCATGAGCTGACTTCCTTCATTGGTTAAGCCTAATACTTCAACAGAAGATTGATGAATATGCTCCCCATGCTGATTTGTTTCACGTAAATCAGCAGTAAAACGTTCCATCAAGGACGTTAATTCGTTAGAATGATGCGCTTGTCCCTCTGCACCAGATGCTAATTCATTCATCGTAATTGCTACTTGCTCAGCACCCATATTCACTTCATTAGCTGATTGTGATAGCTCCTTACTGGATGTATTAATTAAATCAGACGCTTGAGCAATATTGTGTATCATGTCCTTCAATTTAGCTTGCATTTGATTCATAGCGTTTGCCAGTTTGCCAATTTCATCTTTTGAGCGAATCGACATATTTTCTTGCGTCAAATCACCCTCCGCAAATCGCTCCATCGCTTGGACCACTCGGTTTATTGGCTTAGCCATACTACTCGCGTATTGCCAAATTACAAATAGCCCGATCATAATAGCCACGCCAATCACAACAAGCGTTAATTTCAAAATACTCTCCGCGGGCTTATTAAAGTCTGCTAAATACGTACTGGCACCAATGACCCATCCCCAATACGGATCCGTTTCTGCATAGACCCCTTTTTCTTCTAGTTGATCAGAATTTGGTAATGGCCACGAATACGAGGCAAATCCACCACCTTCATTCCCCTTCGCAATGATTTCCTGCATATACTTAACCCCATTGTCATCTTGCTCATCCCAGACATTATTTCCCTCGATATTTGGATGCGCAATAGAGTTCCCCTTTTGGTCCACAACAAAAATATAACCACTCTCACCTAGTTTAATATTTTTATTAATAGGTCGCTTTCCATCACTATCCATTTCACCTAAAATAGCGACCTTCACTTTCTCTTGCGCTTCATCTAAAGATAAATTGCCTGCCTCTACCTCTTGATTAAATTGTTCAATCATGGCAATGGTCATTTCCACACTGTTTCTTAAATTTTCTTTTCCCACCGACTCTAAATTTGATTTACTTTGTTGATAGCTTAGATAGCCTAAGGTAATAAGGGGAATCATTAAAAGCAATAAAGAGAAAGCAATCAGCTTGGCTTTAATGGACCGGAATTGAACGAATGTTTTCATGTATTTTATCTCCTCTTTTATAGACTAAAGACCCATTTTTCTTTAAAAATATTACAACATTATGTATTTATACTTTACAATCAATTGCACGATTTATTACCTTGTACTCACCAATTTTATTACATAAAAAACTAAACAACAACATTTTTCGAGCAAATTCGATAAAAAATGTAGAAAAGCATATCTTTGCTTTTCTACATCTGCTGTATTTCAATATCTTTTATTTGTTAAACTGATAGCGCAGTAGTTTGTTGGAATAGTTCCGACACGCCAGATTCGACCGCTGCTCCGCTAACTGCACGAGAGACAATTGCAACGACACGCTCATCCAAAGATTTCGGAACAATATATTCCTCCGCGAGCTCCTCGTCACTCACAAGAGAAGCAATTGCTTCCACTGCAGCAAGCTTCATAGTTTCATTGATATCCGTCGCACGTACATCTAATGCACCACGGAAAATGCCAGGAAAGGCAAGGACATTGTTAATTTGATTTGGATAATCCGAACGACCTGTACCCATAACTCGCACTCCCCACGCCTTAGCATTTTCATACGTAATTTCTGGATTTGGGTTAGCTAATGCAAAGACCACCGGGTTTTCATTCATAGATGCAATATGCGCCTCTGATAATAGATTAGCTACCGAAACACCGATAAAGACATCTGCCCCAACGAGCGCGTCACTCAACGTACCATGTATTTTCTCTGGATTTGTTAAATGAGCAACCGCCTCTTTAATCGGATTCATCCCTTCTTTACGTCCCTCATAAATAATACCTTTTGTATCACACATAAAAATATTTTTATAGCCCATTTGCACAAGAATTCGCAAAATAGCGATCCCTGCTGCACCCGCGCCATTGATGACAACCTTCATTGTGGCAATATCCTTTTGCACAATACGATTGGCATTAATCATAGCGGCACCTACTACAATTGCTGTCCCATGCTGATCATCATGGAATACCGGGATATCACATTCCTGACGTAGCCGATCCTCAATTTCAAAACATCTAGGTGCTGAAATATCCTCTAAATTTACCGCCCCAAACGTAGGGGCAAGCGCCTTCACAATGCTGACGATTTCATCCGTACTTTTTGTATCTAAACATATTGGAAAAGCATCAACATTGGCAAAACGCTTTAACAAAATCGCTTTCCCTTCCATAACTGGTAATGCAGCTTTAGGCCCTATATCGCCCAATCCTAAAACTGCTGTACCATCTGATACAACTGCCACCATATTCCCCTTCATTGTATAGTCATAAACCAACGATGGATTTCTTTCAATTTCCACACACGGTGCGGCCACTCCAGGTGAATAAGCAAGACTTAGATCATAAGAATCCTGTACCGGTACTTTTGAAATCACCTCTAATTTACCACTATAGTGTGCATGCATTTCTAATGCTTTCTTCATGACATCCATTCCATCCCATCCTTTTCCCTTTGTTTTTCATTATATTTTAGAATCATATTACTTTGTGAAAATATAGTCAATGAATTTTCTGTCAATTTATTTCTTCTTTCGAAAATGCATTGTTACAAGACTTCTTATACATTTTTCTGTCAAATTAAGCTTTTCACAATCAATTATTTCGAAATAATTAACATCCTATAATGAGTAGTGGAAAATGTACAACTATCGCCTTTCAAGCTGTTCAATATTTCACATAGTATTTTTCTTGTGTAAATGAGAATTTTTTCACAAACTTATGTAAGCGTATCCATTGAGCCAATTGAGTTTGTCACAATTTATCCACATTTTTTCACAAAGTTTTTTATTATTGGTGTTACAGCTTTTAAGCCCAACAAAAAAGAGCCCTATTGCAAGGACTCCTGTGTAAAGTGACGGATAAAAGCATTGATTATATGTTTAGAGGACCATTGATCGCCAGACACTTTAACAATGGGATATTCTCGAGGGAAAATACTGGACGTCATCTCCTCTACTGAATAACCTTGTTGAAACAAGTGACGAACCTTCTCTTCCATTTCTTCAATATACGCTATTTTTTCTAGTATTCTATTTCGTCCATTGGCTAAATAGCCTGCATGACAACAATAAATTTCTTTAAAGTCATAGTTTAATAATTTCTTTAAGGAAGCTAAGGTATGTACAATATTTTCTTCATCGAGTACTACCTTGGTTTTCGTTTGAATGTATAAATCTCCCGTGAACATAGCACCTGTTTGGCGATTATAGAAAGCTAGGTGATCTGTCGTATGTCCAGGTGTTTCAATAACATCCCAGATAGCTGTTTTCGTCTGCAATGTAGTCCCTATCGGCTGCGCTAGAAAAGCCGGCCGCTCCCCCCATAATGCTTGACGATACAAAGGATAATCCCCATCCTGCGTACAAGTCTGAAGAGACTTACCATGAAGATAAATAGGTACATCCCATTGTTGCTGAAGCCACGCGGCATTACCCGCATGATCCTCATGCGCATGAGTTAAGGCAATTTGCTCCATTGGCAAGTCTTTAAAGAAAGATTGAAACTCCTGTGCCAGCGAATTAGAGCCTGTATCAATTAATAAACCATCTACAAAAAAACTATACACACTCATACCAAAGCCCTGAATTGCTACCTTTCCAAGTGCACATTGTACATCACCGTGGTGTTGAACAACTATGCTCGTCTCACGTTTAAACATCCACTTTCCCCCTTTTAAAAGAGTGTAGCATAAAATGAATGGTGAGTCATTTTGACTTTTTTGGCTCTATCCGTCGGTTTTGGCTTTCTATCCGCCAGTTTCAGCTTTCTATCCGCTAGTTTCAGCTTTCTATCCGCTAGTTTCAGCTTTCTATCCGCTAGTTTCAGCTTTCTATCCGCCACTTTTGGCATCCTATCCGTCACTTTCTTCTTTCTATCCATCACTTCCCCACTTCTATCCATCACTTTCCCCCGCACCCGATCCACCTCTCCAAAAAAAACGCTCACCTAAGTGAGCGTTTTTGCTGTGATCCTTATTCATTTGTACCTTTTTCAACATCGTATTGTGTAATCCAATCACTAAAGCTACCTACATATAATTGGATGTTTTCATAGCCTTCATCCGCTAATACGGCATAGAGTGGGGATGCGGTTACACCACTGCCACAGTAGACAACTACATGTTCATCTGGAGCCACTTTTTGACGCAATGCATCATTGGCCTGCAACTGACCGTCCTTCTTTAATTGCTCCCAGTCAAAGTTTTTCGCGGTTGGTATGTGGCCCGCTACTTTATCTAATGGCTCAACTTCCCCACGGTAACGCTCAGCCGCACGAGCATCTAGTAAAGTCGCTTTGACTTCACCGTCCACAATTGCCTTTACCGCTTGGCGTGGAGCATAAAGCTCATCCTTCCAGACAAAATCAATAAAGGTTGGTGGGTATTTAACAACATCTTTTGTAAATGGTATTTTCATTTCCAATGCAGATGCGCCCCCATTAACAATGACCACATTTGGGAAACCAGCATACGTCAGCATCCACCAAGCACGTGGAGCGAATGGTGCTGCTCCTTGATCATAGATAACGATTTGATCTTCATAACGTAAGCCTAATTCTTGAAATATCGACGTCAGTTTTTCTTTGTTCGGCATTGGGTGACGACCGTCTTTACTGTCCATATCAGATAGCTGCTGCTCTAAATCAATATAGATTGCTCCTATTGCATGACCTTCTTCAAATGCTTTTTTTCCAGCTTCTTTGTCTTGTAAATCAAAACGAGCATCGATAAAACGGACACCATCAAACTGAATTTCATCCACTGATTTGAACACTTTTCCCATAGGAATCACCTCATGCGTATTGTAATTGTGCGTAAATCGCTTTCCAAGAAGCTAAACGGCTTTCTTCTTGAAGCGCCAATCTTTCTGTTTCTATTTGCTCAAGCGCTTGATGATAAATATATAAACGTAATTTTTCTGCTTCCTCTGCAATAAATGTAATCGCCCATGTCATGAGAGAAACTTTCTGTGCATCTAAATAATCCTGTGCATCTGGTTTTGTCAATGTTTCTAATGCCTCGCTCAGCTTCACTTTTTCATTCTTCTCAAAGAAAGCTTTTTGATTGCGGAAGTGAGATTTTACGCTCGCATATTTCGAAATCTCACCAAATGGACCTTCAAAATCAAGTAAATTTGGCTCAGAAGATTCAAATGCTAAGAACGAGAAGCTACGGTTAAGCTCTTTTAGCTCACGTACTTCATCTTTAAAGCGATGCTGCATTTTCTTGCTAATAAACTGTGATAAACGGAAGTTTGTAACACGCATTTCCTGTGTAAAGTCGAAACGTAAGCTTTGCATTACTTCCTTCAATGCATGCTCCAATGCCTGCTGTGCTGGCATTGCCGCAAATGTTGAAGGATTATACCCTTCCTTAAAGAATTCAGGGTAACGATAGTAGACACGCTGTAGAACATAATAGAGAAGCTCATCAAGCTCTTGCTTTGTCTCACTTTCCAGCATACTTGTATTCAGCACACTAAACTTCGATTGAACATGCTTTTCAAGTACTGTTAATTCCTCTAAACGCTCATCCTTACGTTTTAGGTTTTCCTCTGTTTGCGCAATTAAGTCCGCTAAACGTTGCTCTGTTTTATCAACTTCCTCCGCAAGAGCCTGCACTGCTAATGCACTCAATTCATCATTTAAGAATGTATGGAAGTCATTTTCAAACGGTGGCATACCAGATACTAAGTCTGAACCTTCTACCTTTTCATTTAACGCTAGAAGACTTGATACACCGTACAGTCGTGGGAATCGAATTCCAAAACGCTGTAATTCTTGACGAACATAGCCTTTTACATCTTCCTGCTCCTCATCTGTTGTCGCTAAATCAATTGCATTTACAATAAAGAACATTTTATCCAGTTCAAATGCATCTTTTACACGACCAAGCTGAATTAAAAACTCACGGTCAGCTTTGGCAAATGCATGATTATAATACGTAATAAATAGAATGGCATCCGCATTCCGAATATATTCAAAAGCTACACCTGTATGTCGAGCATTAATGGAGTCTGCTCCTGGCGTATCCACCAATGTAACGCCCATGCGTGTTAATGGACTATCATAATAGAAGTCGATATTGTCTACAAAGCATGATTTATTTTCTTGTGCAACAAATTTTTCAAATTCAACGCGATCCACTCGAATAATAGTTCCAAGCTCAGACTTGAATGATGGATACCCCTCTTTATAGGCACGAATAAATGATTTGTGCACATTTAAACGCTCATCTGTCAACTGGACAGCAAGCCCTTCGTCAGCACGATTATACGCTTCCTCCAATGAGTGGACAGATAAGCCAATCGCTGCATACGACCCTTGAATATCCTCTAACATTTGTTCAGCTGTTTTAAGCTGGACATCGGCCGTTTCATGAGGATGCTCTGGTGTAACTGGACGAATTTTATTGATAGCTGCGGTTGTTGGGTTTGGCGATACAGGTAATACCTTCGCTCCCATCAATGCATTCGAGAAGGATGATTTTCCAGCACTAAAAGCCCCAAACAAAGCAATCGTAAAGTCTTTTTTCTGTAGGCGTTCTACTTTATTTTCTAGATATTGAGCAACTTCAGCAAAACCTTGTACTTCTTTTACAGCATTGGCGGTATGCAGAGCACGATTAATCACACCATCGATTGGCAGACTCGTCGCACTAACAGTTTGCTGCGCTTCTTCCTGCTGAATGACTTGTTCTTTTGGTTGTAGCATGGACTCATCAAACAAACGAATCTCTGCTAAATCCTGTTTAAAGGAATTTTCCCAATTTGTTAGCTGCTCATTCGCAACCTTGCGGATTTCATTGCTCGCTTGATGCATAATGGTCGCACTATATTGTTGGTAGCCTTCGATTTCAAGTACAGCCTTAATAGCATCCACTTTATCCTGCATGCCTGCCATCTTTAACTTCGAAGGAGCCGCTGTTTCAGTTGCCACCGCTTCTAATGTTGTCGCCTGTGCTTTTTTCCAGCTATCTGTTTCCTGAATAAAATAGCGCTTTGTTGCCTCTGCCACACGGTTGGCAAAGTTTAATACTGCGTCACCTGTTAACAATGCTCCTGTTTGAACTTGCTGTTCAATTAATGCAAAAGGCAAATCAAATGGATAAGCATCAATAGCTGACGCACGTTCTTCATTTAAGGCACCGACGTCCTTCAATGCATTTTTCATAAGACCCTTTAAATGCCCTGTAATTTGCGCATGGACAACATTTTGATAGGCACTATAAGCATCTTCTTTACGACGGTTACGCTCTTCCTCTGTTTTTTTCTTCGCAGTAAAGAGCCCTCCTACCTTAAAGCCCTCCTGCATACTTTCTAAATAAAGACGTAAGCGATCACGTAAGTCAGCTGGCATAATGGCAGCATTGGCAAGCAATTCTTTTCGCTGCTCCTCAAATGTTTCGTTCCACGCCTCGACAGAGAACAGCTCTACCTGACGATTTAACTTGTTGTATTGCTCTAAAATATCTTGGTGGTTTGCCCAGTCATCTGCACTTAAAATCTCTTCATCTAACGCTAGACGATCCTCTTTTTCTTCTATTAAATAATTGTCATGCTCGCTTTGTAATAAACGCAATGTATTTGTTGCTGTTTGGACAAGCTGATCCTGCCAATCGTTCATACTATCCATCACAATTTTCTTGACGGCTTCAAAATCGTTATGTGGGTGGTCAGGCTCTCTCAATGATGTGAAAAATACACCTTTCGGCACAACGCCCCACGCCGCAAAGGAATTATGAACAGTTGCTTTAAACTCTTCAAAGCTCAACTCATTTTCTTTATGCTTATCAATCATATTAACAATCAAATAAACATTTGGATTATATTTCATTAATTGCTTCGTGAATTGAAAATTCAACTCCGATTGCACATGGTTGTAGTCCATTGTATAGAATACGATATCGGCAATATGGAGTGCAGATTCCGTCGACATACGGTGTGCATCATCTGTGGAGTCTACTCCAGGTGTATCCATCACGGTAACGCCAAACGGTAGTGTTGACGCACTATGACCAATTTCAATTTGAGATACCAAATCCCCATTTTTACTAAGCTCTTTGACCGTTTTAAAATCATAGCCTGCCTCAAATTTAACAGGCTTTTCATTGTGCATATAAACAATCGCAAAGTCTTCCTCTGATTTATGCACTTTAACAATATTTGCACTTGTTGGAATCGGACTTGATGCTAATAAATTCTCGCCAGACAGCGCATTAATCATACTCGACTTCCCGGCTGAGAAATGGCCTGCAAACCCAATCACATACTCTTTTTGCTGAATTTTACGAGCAAAAAGTGATGTTTTATCCATGCGCTCCGTATCACCATTATGCTGATATATTATGTATTGCAAAGCGGCTTGCTTTAGTAGCCCCTCCAATTGTTGATCAAAATCTTTCATGAAACCAGTAACCCCTTTTTCGTTAATTATTCATAATTAGTATTCTACCTTATTCAACTAGCAAAGTATAACACTAATTTACGGTAAAAAGCATGTATGCCAACGCTTCTATCCAACTAGTATTTATGAAAAAAGCATGGTTGTCTGAAATAATCTTTATCGAATGATAGATGCTCAACTAGATTGAATTTTATTTTCTTCATATTTTATAGTAACTGAATTCGAGGCAAAGGTTAAATTTATAAGAATGGAGTGTGATAACACATGGTCAACCCTAAGCATGGTCAAATAAGTAATAAAAGCTGTGATTGTAGCAATGAGGATCGATTTATTTGGCCCCGTATAAAAGCCTCTTATGGTCCAATCGTCCCTCCCACCGAAGTTGTCCCAGAAGGAGTAGTCATTCCAACGATTAACAGATATTTTTACATTTTAACAAGCGATCTTGATTTAACAAACGGAGCAATCCTACCCGCTACTCTCTTTTGGAATGATCAGACAGATCCCATTACTGAATTCGTGATTTTTTCACCAAATGGCTATGTCAATTTGTATATTAATGCTGTTATGCAAGAGGGCGGTATTTATACACTATCAAACACGGCCTTAACCATTACTCCTTACGATGGCACATTATTTAGAGGAACGCCCATCATAATTGAATCATTAGGCTTCACCATAAAATAAAGACCATAATGGGCGTAAATGAATGGCATTTCTATAGTCAATTATTTTTTGTAAGGAACGGGTATTTCTAACAGATAGCTGTTAAAAGTTTGTTTCTTAGTTAGGACAGCTGAAAAAAACCGAAAGCTCCAATCCATCATCTATTAGATTTGGGTTGAAGCTTTTTTTACGTGACTATCACAAAAGGGTTTTAGGGAATGAGTATGATTATAGGGGAAACAGCAATTCATATTTGTCGGAACGCTGCAAACAGTAGATTTTCTTATAACGTTCACTGATGCAATGAACTAGTTGCATGATTGTCTTATTATGCGAAATTAAATATCCTACACATTAAAAAGCACCAATACATGTAAAAAAACTACGAATGTATCGGTGCTTCTGTATTCTTATTACTATATTGTCACTTTTACTTTTATTTCTTATATATTAGGTTGCCTGTTACTTGGTTTATAATGGAGAGTTTCTCTACTTTTGAGGTTTCTTGAAAGTTACTTTACAGGTTTACTTGCTGGCCCACTCACTTTATTTTTATCATCCTTCAACCCTAGCGCTTCATCAAGTTGCTTCATCGCTTCTTCTTTCGTTAGTGTACCCGCTTCTACTTGGTCAAAAATGGTTTGCACCTTTTCTTTTGAAATTTCATTAGCATTCGATGGTTTACTTGTAGGTTTTTTATCTCCGTTCAACCCTAGCACTTCATCAAGTTGCTTCATCGCTTCTTCTTTCGTTAGTGTACCCGCTTCTACTTGGTCAAAAATGGCTTGCATCTTTTCTTTTGAGATTTCATTAGCGTTCGTTGGTTTACCTGTAGGT